>CAZKSY010000038.1:0-28066 GCA_964555605.1 uncultured Chitinophagaceae bacterium
ATGGTTACCTGTGTTGGTCCGCTGATGCGTGTCCAGCTATAAGATGCAATCGTACCATCAGGATCGCTGGAAGCAGATCCGTTCAGCGTACTGTTGTTTACAGGAAGAGTAATGCTGATATCCGCACCGGCATTGGCGTTGGGGGCCACGTTCGGTGGGGGAGGGGCCGCATTAACGGTTACGGTTACACTATCATCATCCCATTGTCCGATATTGTCGAATACAACAATCCGGAATACATAGGTGCCTTGTGCCAGATTCGTTAAAGCTGTACTGGCGGCAGCAGTATTCCCGATTGAATATTGTGTGGGTCCGCTTACTTTGCTCCAGGTATAACTGGTGATATTATTTTCCGGATCATTTGATCCTGTTCCATTTAGGGTGGTACTGTTGGCGGGCAGTGTTAGTACAATGTCAGTACCCGCATTCGCCACAGGCATTCCATTGGGTGCCGGCGCTGCGTTTACGGTAACCAATACCGTGTCTTTATCTGTCAAACCACCGTTGTCGGTTACGGTTAACTCGAAACCATAGATTCCCTGAACCAAATTACTGAGAGCTGTATTGGCGGCAGCAGGACTTGTAATGGTGGCCTGCGTAGGTCCGCTGATACGTGCCCAGCTATAGGTTGAAATGGTTCCATCCGGATCTGAGGATCCGGAACCAATGAGATTGGTATTATTCGTAGGTAAAGTGATCGTAATATCGCTGCCTGCATTGGCATTGGGCGCTGTATTTTGTGCCGGGGCGCCCAGGTTAACGGTTACCTGAACGGTGTCTTTTCCAATACCTCCGGCATTATCAGTAACCTGTAGTTCGAATTGGTAGGTTCCTGCAACGAGGTTATCAATGGTACAGCTTGCATAGATATTATACTGCATGAAGTATGAAGCAGGACCGGATATTTTTTTCCATAAATAACCTACGATACTGCCATCTGGATCCGAACTGCCCCAGGAAGTAATCGTTACACTGGAAGTGGAAATAGTTTGGTCTGCACCGGCTACAGCGATCGGTGGCAGGTTGGTGCCCGGAGGCGCTGCATTCACGATGATCTGTACGGTATCATATTTAATCGCTACTCTGTCGTCGGAGATCTTTAATTCATAAACATAGGTGCCGGCAGTGATCAATCCGGTAAGATTCGAGGTAACATTGCCGGGTGTTTGGATGGTTCCCACTGCTGGTCCTGATAATTTTCTCCAGGAATAACGAGCGATACTTCCATCCGGATCATACGAAGCACTACCATTTAAAACTACGTTGGTTGTTGGTAAAGAAATGGTTTGGTCGGGTCCGGCATTGGCAACAGGCGCCTGATTGACAGGCTTGCTTTTGTTTTGTCCCAAAAACCATTCGTAAATATTAGGGTTCTGATAATTATAAACGGTATCAAAGGCCCTGTCCCAGATATAGTGATTACCACTGGAGTAAATAGTCATCAGCGGTTTCACCGCCGGGTTACAGTTATTGATACTCTGAATGGAACTGGTGGTACATCCCACGCCAACCACTCCATCATCCTGGGCATGAAAGGCCCAAACGGGAAGATTGGCATTGGCCAGGTTGCAGGCACTGATCATATTACAGGTTCCGCATACAGGAGCAATGGCCGCAAATTTTTTGGCATTGGCCAGAGAGGTGGACGCATATTTCCAGGTACCGCCCCCGCCTAAACTCAGCCCGGTTAAAATAATGCGGTTGGTATCTACACGAAGGTTGTTCTTCGCATAATTCAGCATTTCATCGATATAGAAATTCTGCCAGTCGCCATAGCTGGTACTCAACTGTGGCGAAAGCACCATGAAGGTTTCCCATTTACCATTCCAAAAGAAACGCATGGGATGCCCGGCATTGATATAACGGGGAATACCATTGGCTAATACCGATGGTAAGTTCGATGTGCCATTACCTCTTTCTCCAATTCCATGCAGAAAGATGATCAATGGATATTTTGTTGTGGGATTGGCGTCGTAGTCGGTTGGCTTGTATTCATAGAATCCTATGAACTGGCTGTTGGCCGCTGTAAGCCCTCGGGCAACCTGCTGCCCGGTAACCATTGTTGAAATGGCAAGAACTACGACAAAAACAGAAAGTAACTTCCTAATCGAATAGGTATAGTTTTTCATACGGGTGGATTTTCGGATTTTGGATTCGCCATGTACAGATACAGAAACGCATACGTGTCCGTACACAAGAACCCTACCAAAAAACGTCGCAACTGCATTTTTCTGTATGTGTTGAATGAAATATTTTATTGCAATGATTTTCAGTTATTTATGAAAAGCATTGCGGGAACCTTTTTTTTCAACGGGTTGCGGAAGCATTGATAAACAACAAAGTAAAGGCCAAAAGGAGAGTTTCTCTTTCAGGTGTAAAAAATGTGAGAAAGTAGGAGGAATTGCTAACGGATGTTATTTTATTGCTGCGGCTTTTGGGTAAACGTTTTAGGGGTGTGCAGGAACTCTTTGCGGCTCACTTTCATTTTAAATACAGCTTTCAGCATGGATAACATCAATCCGGGAATATGTAAAAATGCCAGAAATGTATCGCGCTTGTAAAAACCTGGCGGAATCGCGATCAGAAAAGTGAGCAAGTAAAGGGCGGTTAATAAAAGCCACCATTGCTGGTCGGGATAAAGGATGGTTATGCCCGAAAGATATTGTACCGCTGCCAGGAAAAGCACCAGTGTAAAGAAGGCCAGAAAGATCAATCGTGGGGGAATCAGATTCAGGAATAATTTATTCCAGTAGTTTTTATCCTTTCTAAAGCCTTGCTGTTGCCGATCGAAGAAAAGTTTCAGGTGAATGATCTGCGACTCGAGCCAGCGGGTGCGTTGGCGCTCGTATACTGCCTTACTCGAAACCTTTTCGTCCATTACATAGGCCTCTTCGAGGTATTCGATCACAATATTCGATTTCATTATTTCAAAATCTACCTCCCGGTCGCAGGCCGGATTACCCAGTATCCCGGGTTTATTATAAATGGTTCTGATCTTTTCAAATTCAAAGGCCATCCCGGAGCCGATTACAGTGGATGAAAAACCCATTGCGCGCATGCTTTTCCGGAAGAAGTGGTTGTTTACTTCTTCGCTCATGGCATCCAGTACGGCGACAGGTGTATTTCTGTTTTTGGCTATACGATGACATTGAACGGCGCGGTAACCGGCCTGAAAGGCGGCATTTACTTTTTCCAGACAGCCCGGCATCATTATATTATCAGCATCCAGAATGATCCCGATATCGTAGTCGCCTGTAATTGAATTAAGCAGTTTATTCAGCGAACGGGCCTTGGAGCCTATCTCAAAGGAAACTTCGAGTACGTGTACCGGAATGGCCCGCAATTCCTGGATCGTTTCCGGTTTTAATTGGTCTGCTGCCAGAAATATATCGAATTTATCGGCGGGATAATCGTGCGTGCGGGCTGCCCGTGCCGTATGTAAAATGATCTCATCTTCTTTATAGGAGGGGATCAATACGGCAATTTTCTTCTTTTCCGGGTGTGCAGTGAATCGACGGCTGCTGCGAAAACGACCCACCAGTGCATAGATAAATAAGTATAGCACATTGATCGCCACATAGGCGAATAATACCCAAAGAATAAAATGTATAATAACAACGATCATGATGTGTACATAACGGATTTAAGGGAATTCTATTTTGTGGTTCACAGGGGGGATTCACTATTATGCGACATATTCCAGAAGGCCCCTTTTAAAAAAGCAGACAAATGCTTCCAGTTTCCTTTAAGAAGATACTGTAGTATGGATTTGGGGGCCGTAAACAGGCAAAAGAATACGCCAAAAACCAGGGTTTGCAACCAACTGCTGTTGCGGCGGATATAAAGAATCCGGTTTCGGGTATGGTAGTAGGTTTTCAGCGGGTTCATTTTTCCTACACTAACACTCTCCTTGTGAAATATGCTGGCAGCAGGAGTGTACCAAATTTTATATCCAGCCTTTTTCATCCGGGCCGACCAATCCCATTCTTCATAGTATAAAAAGAACCGCTCCGGGAAACGTCCTGTTTTTTCTGCAATGGATCTTTTCACCAGCATGGCACACCCATGGGCGCCATTGGTGCTGCCGGGCAGATCGTGCTGTCCTTTATCTTCTTCCTTTTCGCCAATAATATAGGTACGGCCTGTATAAGGATTCATGGGGGTAAAACCTGCATACTGAATTAAAGTTGGCTGGTCGTAATACAGGATCTTGGGGCAGGAAATGCCCACTGTCGGGTCATCTAAAAATGGCTGTAACAGGCGCTCCAGTATTTCGGGGGTGAGAATGGTATCATTGTTAACAATGAAAAAATATTCTCCCCTGGCCTGATTCATCCCCCAGTTATTGCCTCCGGCAAAACCAAGGTTTTTGTCACTCAGCAGCAGCTTCGTGTGCTTGTATTTTTCAGGATGAATGATGGCGCTTACGTCTTCCGCCGAAGCCATATCACATACCAATATCTCGTAATTGGGATAGCTGAGTTGTAAGGAGGATTCCAGGAATTCGACCGTGGTATGCGACTGATTATAATTCAGTGTTATGATCGATATGAGTGGTGCATCCGTAAGCATGGCACAATAATATAAAGATAATCCCGCTTCGGAAAGCGGGATCACTGGTTATTCGTGTTTTTAGGAAAATTCTTAAGCGTTTGTTTTCTGGATCAGTGCAGAAGGCGTGTTGGCCATGATCCAGAGATCGTACATGAAATTGTACTTTTCAGCGTAATCAATATCCAGGTTCAGACGCTCTTCCACAGACATGTCTTCCTGACCTCTTTTCTTGATCTGCCACAATCCGGTGATCCCGGCAGGAGCCATAAAGCGCTTCGCCCACTCATCGGTAGTAAGGGTAGCTGCTTCATAAAGAGGGAGCGGACGGTTACCTACAAGCGACATATCGCCGAGCAATACATTCAGTAATTGGGGCAATTCATCCAAACTGGTGTTGCGAAGGAAAAGTCCCACCTTGGTGATACGCGGGTCATTATTGATCTTGAAGAATACAGGACCTTCTTTTGCATCTGCATTGTACTGATTCATGTGCATGAAATTGGCACGTTGCAGATCGGCCCCCGTAAACATGGTACGGAATTTAAAGAAGTCGAAAACCTTGTATCCGCGACCGGCTCTTTTGGAAATATAAAAAACCGGACCCTTTGATTCTACTTTAATAGCAATAGCGATCAGGATCAGAACCGGACTGCTCAGCAAAAGCAATAAGGAAGATACCACGATATCAAAACTGCGTTTGAAGAAGCACTTGGTGGCACAAACCTTACTTACAGAGGTTTCAATAGACTGGTGCAAATCGGAATGCCCCTGAAGCTTCACCTTTTTCAGAAAACGGATCTTTGAATACAGATGCTGCTCTGTTTGTTCTGTAAGCATCAGGATCTCGTCTACGAATTCGAGTTTACGAATGGCATCGATCTCCTTGTCTGAGGCATCTGTGGCATCCACCACAAAAGGCGTGTGGGCCATTTTACCGGAAGCCACAATAAAATTATGGAAGGAACGGATCTCGTCATTGTTGAAATTGCCATCAATGATGAGTATACCGGGAACAACATTGTTTGCTTTAAAAAGTCGCTGCAGAATAAATTGGGCATTCTCGATATTCTCAGCAGCATAGCCGGTTTCAAAAACACGAATCAGGGTATCAATACTGGACGTCTTTTTTCCAATATAAAAAAAGTCGGATCTGGTAGAAGCGCTTTTTCCTGATTCTATGTCTGAAGGTATCGTAAAATGCCGGTAGGTCTTCCGGAGCGATTTTTCAGATGTGGTAAATGCCAGTTCCATAAAGTAAGGTTAGGTTAAGGGTTCTGTTATTTTCAGGGTGTACGGTATAATTAGTATATGGGTGTTCCAGCCATTTCCTCCTGCGCTTGAGATACACGGTTAACTGTTTCCAATAATTCCATTGGGTTAAATGGCTTATTGAAAAAAGCAGAAACACCGTATTGCTCACATTTGGCCATGGTTTCATTTTTATTTAAAGACGACAACACCAGCATCGGAATATTTTTATATAATCCACTGGTTGAAAGTTGTTCCACTAATTCCCAATTTTCCATATCCGGTAACTGGGCGTCAGTAATGATCAGATCAGGAAAGTTTTTCTTCGATAACCAATACATAGCAGAGCATCCATCGGGAGCAGTGACTACCTGGTAATCCTTTCCTAATACAGTTTGAAGCAAAAAACGAATTGCTTTACTGTCATCAATTGCGAGAACGAGCTTTTTCATGGGCAGAAAAAATTTAGGTTGAACAAATCGCAATTTTTCAACAGGCGTGCGTTTGGACAATCGGCTCTGCAAAGGAATCAGGATTCATTATGAATGGTAAATAATAGACAGTTCATCCGGCTATTCACCAAGGCTAAATGGATCGCTGATCATGAAATAGACAGCAGTGGAAATTCGAAGGATTTGTGAGAATTCAGTATAAGCTAATCAGAGAAAACCTGTATGTGTTCAGAGGATGTTGAATGGAGTAGTGCGTAGATCGCAGCGTAAAAGTAATAACTTAATCCATAAAACCAAATCCGCCGACCTACATTTTTTAAGAATACAAATATCTGAATAACAACTGATATATAAATACCCTTTTGGTGGTATTTTTATTTCTTCTGCCTTTCAGCCTTCTCCCAAAGCACTGTTTGCTTGTTTTGAATAAAGCGTCGAAAGCCCAGAATGACAGCATAATTCATAAAAAGGAAGTAAAAGGGGATATACAATGTTTTAACTTTGATTTCCCGGCTGGCCAGGACCCATCCCAGCAGAGCCATCGTATAAAAGATGAGCTGAAGTATCAGTACCATCGTGTAAAAAGTTCCGCCGGCAAGGTATACCAGAAAGATATTGCTTACGAATACCAGCAAAAGCAGGAGGGGGCAGATGGTCCACCTCAAAATCCGGTGCGAAATAAATTGAAAAGACAGTACAGGATATTTAAAAACATTGAAAAGATCTTTCAATAATACCATTGCCTGAAAAGCTCCTGCGCAAATCCGAACCTTTCTTTTCATCTCCTCTTTTATAGAAGCAGAGGGGCCTTCGCAGGCATAAGCATTTGGTTCATAACGAAGTATGTATCCGTTTATGCATAATTTCAGGGATTGTACAAAGTCCTCTATAATGGTACCTTCCGGTGCTGTTTCAAACAATTCCCGCCGTACGGAGAATAATTCGCCTGCTGCCCCCATGGTAGAATGCAGGTCTGAATCCAGTTTTTTCAGGAAGGATTCATATTTCCAATAGGCGCCTTCTCCCACCGCTGCGGCAGTGGAACTTCCCATGGCCACTACCTTTTTTTCTCCGGCAACGCCGCCCACCCGTGGATCCGCATAATGTTTGGCTATTTCCACAAGACATTCCTTGTTCAACAGGGTATTGGCATCGCAAAAAACAAGTATATCAGTGGTTAACAAGGGTTTAGCACGATTCATGGCGGCTACCTTGCCCCTTCTTTCCGGTTGATGGAGCAAACGGATCTGCGGAAACCGGGCTACAATTTCAGGCGTTCGGTCGTTGGAACCATCGGTAACGAATACCAATTGCAGTTTTCCGGCCGGGTAGTTCAGTTCCAGACTGTTATGAATTTTTTCTTCAATATATTCCTCTTCATTATAGGCGGCTACCACCAGGGAAAGGGTCGGCAACTCGTCATAATTAAAATACAGACGCTTAGGCTTCAGTATTTTCTTTTTTAAAAAGACAACTCCCACCATTAAAATACCGTAACCCGCATAGCTGTAAAAGACAATTACGGCTGCCGTCCAGAAGATCCAGGAGAGTAAAGAAATAAGGTTTTCGTGATTCATATATATAATGTAAGTCAGGCGTTCAATTGCTTCTGCATGCGAAGGAAATGAAAACTTTATTTAAATCAAATAGTATTGAAAAACAATGTGTAATACCCAATACCCACAATTCCGAAACTATTTGCACAAATATTTCACTTTTTGAAAATTATTATTATTTTTGACCCATCTTCTCTTAAACCTGTCCAACATCCCTGCAAATTCCCACGTGCATTACCTCTATTATTCTTCGAGAAAACCGTCCGGTTTAACACCTCCAATATGCCCATTCCCTAACACTTTTTTTTCGTGTTAATATCCTGATTTAAGACCAGTAGTTAGGCTATAAGGTAGTTCGACAATAACGTCTATAATTTTCGCTTATTATGAAGAAAGCATTGCTTCTTACCACAATTGGAGTGCTCATTTTCGTTACCCTCACGAAAGCACAGGATGTATTCAACCCGAATGACCTCAACCGTCGTTGGGTGAATAACGGTACCACCTACTCTAACGACAGTACCCTTCTTACGGCCAATCCCAATCCGGCAATTGCTGGTTTGCAGAAATGGGTTTCTGTTAAAACCAATGGTGTTGATAGTAATGCCTGGGGAAAAGATTATAAAGCCTACTTTATTAATCTCAATGGTACGCAGCTTTCTTTCCGTTTAAAATTCCCCAAAAGTTTCCTGAATCCCGATAGCAGCAATAAGAAATATCCGGTAATGCTCTTTTTCCATGGAGCCGGTGAACCGGGTTGTCCTACCAATGGCGGTATATATAATAATGAGAAGCAACTGGTACATGGCGGTCTAACTTTCCGCAATCGTGTGGAGAATAACCAGTTTGATGGCTTTCTTCTTTACCCCCAGGTTGTAGTTCCTACAACCGGTTGCTGGAGCGACTGGGGTATGGCAGGATTTGCGCCCAATTATAATGCGATCATTGCCATTCTCGACTCTTTGGCTAAATACGAAAGATTGGATGTTGACCGGGTGTTTGCAGATGGTCTCTCCAATGGTGGTGTGGCCACCTGGTCTTTCACCGCAGTTTATCCCCAGCGTGTAACCAAAGCGGCGCCTTCATCTGCCGCTACTGTACATACAAATTATTCCGATTACGTACACGTCCCCATCTGGTTTGCTACCGGAGGAAAAGATACCAACCCTTCTCCATCCTATGCACAGAGTTCTTATGATGGATTTAGAAATACAGGGGGCGATATCCGTTGGACCTTGTATCCCGATCTGGGCCACTCCGTTTGGACCACCCATTGGGCTGAACCCGATTTTGTGCCTTTCATGAATGATATGCATAAGGCGAATCCACTTGTTTATTTTCAACGAACCGACTATTGCCCCGATTCGGTTATTAATGCCCGTATTGGTATAACGGCCGGATTTTATGCCTATGAATGGCAAAAAGATAATGTTGATATTGCCAATCGTGTAAACGGTGTGAATACCATTGTAGATGGTAGTTCCCTGAATAGTTTCACCGGAAATGAACTGGTGGTTAAATCATTCGGAACCTATCGTGTTCGTTTTAAAAGAACGGCTACCTCTGATTGGAGCGCCTGGTCGCCCAAGCCAGCTGTCATCCGCGCCAAAACAGTTACACAAACACCTCCCATTACTGTAAATGGTATGTTTAGTAAAGTATTGCCCGCCCTGGATGGAGCCACCAGTTCTCCACTCATGTTACCTACGGGTTATGCCGGCTATCAGTGGGTTCGTGTAAGTGATAATGTTGTGGTGGGTAACACGAATACATTCGTGGCCACCACCGGTCAGTATAAAGCAAAGATCCTGGAGACATTTGGTTGCGGAAGTAATTTTTCCCCCATATTCACGGTGGTTAGTGCTTCTGGAAATCCCAAACCGGATGGTGCTAAAAACTTAAGTGCCTTGCAGAATTCTGCCAACAGCATTCAACTGGATTGGAATGAAAACCCTAACGCAGGTGAAAATGAAACGGGTTTTGAAATTTATCGCTCCAACAACAGCGGAGGCCCCTACCAGCTTATTGCGATCACCAATCCGAATGTGATCACATATATGGATATGGGACTTACCGAGAATTCAAAATATTATTATATCGTACGGGCCGTAGGTTCATTTGGTGCAGCAGCGCCCAGTAATGAAGCTTTTGCGCAAACCACCAAAGATGAAGTGGCTCCTGCTACGCCTGCAGGTTTAGCTGTGGTGGCCGCCAGTCGTACCTTTGTTAATTTAAGCTGGACAGCCGCTACGGATAATATCGGAGTGGTAGCATACGATATCTATGTGAATGGGGTGAAATCGTATACCACCTCTGCCACCAATTATACTGTTAATGCCCTTACCCCGCGCCAAACCTATGCCTTCACCGTAAAAGCGCGTGATGCCGGTGGTAATGAATCACAGCCCAGCAATCAGGTAACAGCCAATACCATTGCCCAGGGGGTTGCTTATAAATTTTATAATAATCCATCAGGTTTAGCAGAGTTGCCCGATTATAATGCCATGACACCCGCCTTAATGGGGTCTGCAGCAAATATTGCCCTTACTGCGGGTGGTACCGATAACTTTGGATATGTGTGGGACGCCTATATTTATATTGGTACTGCTGGTACTTACCGTTTCCGTAGCTGTTCCGACGATGGCTCTAAGATCTATTTTAATCAACCCTACAATGATGGGGCTACTCCAATCGCGAATAACGATGGCATACACAGCAATGCCACCTGCGCAACCAGTGCGGGTATTGCTTTAGCGGCCGGAACCTATTATCCTATTTCGATCAGTTATTTTGACGGAACGGGTAGCAATAGTATCACGGTAACCTGGTCGCTGAATAGTACCACAACCTTTACAGCCATTCCGAATTCCGCTTTCCAGGAATTTACGGCTTACACACCTGCTGGTTCAGCTCCTGTTGCACCTTCGGCTGTTTCCGCTGTAGCCACTTCTTACGACAGAATTCAACTGACCTGGGACGATAACAGCAATAATGAAACCGGTTTTGAGATCACCCGATCTACAACCCTGGGAGGAACCTATTCTCCGATCGCTACAGTAAACACGAATTCTTATCTCGATACAGCCCTCAGTTCCAACACAAGTTATTATTATAAGGTGCGTGCCGTAGGAGCATTTGGCCAATCGGCTTTCACGGTTGCTGAAACCATCTGGAATTTGAACAGTAATTATAATGACGCCATGGGTAGTACTACCCGCACACTCGCGGGCGCGAATGGTCCTACATTTAATACAAGTGATAAGGTACGCGGATCCGCCTCTCTTTCTTTTGATGGCACCAACGACTTTGTAAATATTAACAACAGTACCAGTAATTTCCCCAGCGATGGTGGATACAATCAGCGAACCATCTCCCTCTGGATCAAGCCAACGGTAACTACCGGTAAGCGCATGATCTTTGATTTCGGTGGCCCTGATAATGGTATGGCGCTTCGATTCAATAGTAATGCCCTCGAATTCGGAATTGCCAGTGCCAGTACCCGTGCCACAATCAGTTTGCTCAATTTTGCGACCAACGCTAACTGGGTGGCAGGGGGTTGGAATAATATAACCGTTACCTACAATACCAATGCGGTTCGTTTATACTTGAATGGCGTGCAGGTGGCCTCTAACCTGGCCTTAACGATCAGTTCCATTGCAGCATCCAGTACGTCTCCTTCTGCACTGGGATCCAACGCAACCAGCAATGCCTTCAATGATAATGCCGGATATACAGTTTATTCAGGACTGATGGATGAAATTACCATCCTCACCAATGAAATGGCCTCCGCAACAGAAGTTACCGCTATTAAGAATTTCACCTATGGTCAATCCATGGACACCACAGCAGTAGCACCTGCTACGCCTGCGGCGCCCACCGGTTTAACGGCCGCTTCTCAGTCGCAGGATGCCATTCAGCTTACCTGGAACGATAACTCAGGTAATGAAGCCTATTTTGAAATCTGGCGTTCTGTTGGAAATACCAACAATTACCGCTTGATCAAAAAAATGGATCCCAATGCAACGGCAACAGCATCCTTCACCGACACGGCCCTGTTTGCGAATATCACTTACTATTATATGGTGAAGGCAGTAGGTATTGGTGGTGGATCCAATTTTACCAATGTGGCCAATGCTACTACTTTAAATACAGCTCCGGTATTGACTAATATCCTGGACTTTACCATGAAATATGGTACCAGTTATGCATTACCCGTAAATGCGGTAGATGCTGATGGTGATGCGCTCAGTTTCAGCTTTGAAAACCTGCCTTCATTTGCCACGATCGAAACCGTGAGCAATGGTAATATTAATGTGGTATTCACTCCCACCATTGGCGACCAGGGTGTATACACCATTACAGCATTCGTTAGTGATGGACAGAATGGCGGAGATACTACCTTCTTCTCCATGGTAATAAACGATAATACGGTGCCAACCCTGGCTGCGATAACAGATAAGATCGTTAATGAGGGCGCTTCCTTAGTGGTTCCGCTGAACGCGAATGATGAAGAAGGAAATAATTATATGGCATGGTTCTTCGCCGATAAACCATCTTTCGCCAGCTTCGTTGATAGCGGTAATGGGAAAGGGTCTATTACACTGGCACCGGGCTTCGCGGCCTCTGGTGAATATAATATGACAGCTTATGTAGATGATGGAAGTGGTGCCTGGACCAGCCGTACCTTTAAGATCACCGTTAATGAGGTAGATCCTAATGAAAGCATTCGTGTTAATTTCAAATACTTCTCCAACTTCACACCGGGATGGAATGATGTGGATCTCTTTGCTTCCACAGCGCCGTTCAATCAGCAAAAGCTGATTACGTTGAAAGGAGATACCTCTACAGTTGGTATCCGCGCCCTGTCTACCAATTATAATGGTGCAGGATATGGGGTGGAAACCGGTAATAACAGTGGTGTATATCCGGATAATGTTCTGAAGAGTTATATAGAATGGGGATTGTATAGTTTTGGTACCGATGATACCCTGCGTTTGCGTGTTTATGGCCTGGATACAGCCCGTCGATACAACTTTACATTCATGGCCAGCTCTACCAATAATTGTTGTGGCGTAAATGCCTCTTCCGTAACCAGCTACCTGATCGGTAATGATATCGCACAGGTCCATTACTACCTGAACAGTACAGAAACAGATACGATTTATCAGGTGAAGCCCAACACCGCAGGGGAAGTGGTGATTACCATGGTGGGTGATGCTCAAAGTCTTCGTGGCGGTATGCTCAATGCGCTCGTTATCGATGCCGCTTACGATGATGGTACCGCTCCGGCCAAGCCACTGAATATTTCAGGTAATTTTATTGAGAATTCGGGTGTGCGTTTAGGCTGGGTAGATCGCTCGTATAACGAATTCGGCTATAACGTGTACCGCTCTACCTCACGTAGTGGTCCGTACAGCCTCATTAACCCGGCGGGTGGCAATAAGGACAGTGTTGGATATACTGATGCCACTGCAGCTCAATACACACACTATTATTATTATGTTGCAGGGTTTAATAACAGAGGCTTAGGCGCCAGCAGCGATACGATCGAAGTGATCACAGAGAACAACAAACCGGTGATCTCCGGTCTGGTTTCGCTTCAGGTTAAAACAGATGCTACTGTACAGGAAGATTTCACGGTGACAGATGTTGCAGGTGATGATGTTGTGGTGTCTATCTTGAATAAACCTTCTTTTGTAACCCTCACCGATTTAGGCAGCAGCAATTATAGAATCGTTGCGACACCTACCATCGATAACCTGGGACAGCATTTCCTTACTGTGGAAGCGCGCGATAACAAAGGTGGTATAACCACAAAAGGATTTGTTCTCACGGTAACGGATAAGAACGTTCGGTCGGTATTTGTAAACTTTGGTGTATTCGGCGCCACGGCTCCGGAACCCTGGAACAACTTCCTGCACTATGGTAATTCAGGTAGTCTTATAACCGATCTGAATGATGAGGAAGGCGTAAATACCAACTTCAGCATGTCGCTGGGTAATGGCTGGAACAGTATGTTTACAACGGGTCACATGACCGGTAATCATAGTGGTGCCGTTTCAGATTCGGTATTACAAAGTGGTATCTTCTTTGATGGTACAACCGCCCGAACCATTACGATCAATGGATTGGATAATACAAAACGTTATAATATCGTAGTGATCAGTTCTCAGAATGAAGGCTACGATGCGGTAATGCGTTTAACGACCAACGTGGGGGCACAGAGTGATACGGTGAATGCAAAGTATAATACCAATCAAACCGGTAACCTTAATGGATTGACGCCAAACCTTGGTTCAATCACCGTGAACATGACCAAGCTGACAGGAAGTAATTTCATCTTCCTGAATGGTATGATCATTGAGGAATTTGCTCCGGCACTCATTGCTACCAAACCCTTGAACCCAGTGAATCTTTATGCAGAACCGAAGGACAAGACTACTGTTAGTTTGAGTTGGTCCGATCGTTCTGGTAATGAGAACAGCGCTGATGGATTCCAGATCCAGCGTGCCACCGACTCCTTATTCACGACGGGAACAGCTACCATTAACCTGGGTGGTAACAATACTACCTATACAAATACCGGTTTGTCGGCCAATACCAAGTACTGGTACCGTGTGCGTTCAAAAGCAGGCACTACTTTCTCTGATTGGAGTAATGCAGTGAAAACAATCACTCCCGAAACAATGGTACTGGTGAACTTCAATCAGAACGTTCAATCGGCCAGCAACCCATGGAACAACCTGGCCCAATTCCCGGCAAGTGGTGTGAAATATGTAAACCTTCAGGATAATACGGGTATTAACTCTGGCTTGAATCTGGAGATCACCAAACAATTCAATGGTGAGAATAACGCAGGTATGTCAACTGGTAATAATACCGGCATGGGGGGATTGGTTCCAGACGTTGTCATGCAGTCTGCGTATTGGATGGATAACGAGCAGAAATCACAATTTGTGATCAGCGGATTGAATCAAGCGAAGCGTTACCGGATCGGTTATATCAGCAGTATCAACTGGATTGGTGGAAACCTTACCGCAACGCTTACCATTAATGGCCGGACGGTTTATATCAACTCCTGGCAGAATACCAGTAAGATCGTTTATATCGGAAACCTGATACCGGATTCCAACGGTCAATTAGTGCTGGATATTTCAACTACTGCGGCCGCGGCTAATGCCTATTCCAATGGTATTCTCATTGAAGCCTATGATGATCTGGCTGGTGGTGCCGTGCTGAATGCGGCTAATAAAAATCAACTGGTGCAGAATGTAGCACAGGAAGCCAATGATGCCCAACTGGTGGCTGATGAGAAGCGGTTGATGGAAATCAGCACGTATCCGAACCCATTTGTTGATTATATTAATATTGACTTTAATAATACCGTTGCCGATGGCAGAGTGAGCGTAGACCTGTATGAGATCAGTGGCCGTTTGGTGATGAGTCAACAGTTCGGTAAAATGGCAGAAGGGGCTCACACCCTTCGTTTAAATGCCGCAGATGGTAAACTTTCAACAGGGGTTTATATGGTTACCCTGAAAGTGAACGGAAAGGCTGTAGCTGTTTCCAAACTGCTGAAGAAATAACTTTAATGAAAAGCCCCATATCAGTGCAAAATCCGGGAAACTAAAAATTCCCGGATTTTTTTGGTACTTTTTCACCCTGAAACACAAAAATGACCCACAATGGACCTCTTATTCCTATTGTATTCCCTGCTGCGTAAAAAATGGGTAATCATAATCTGCACAGTTGTAGGACTTGCTGCGGGTTTGATTTTTACCCTGTTCCGACCCAAAGAATTTGTTTCACTGGCACAGTATTCCACTGGTTTTACCATGGAGAAAAAGGTAAAGATCCAGGCGGAGGAATCTTTTAATATCTACGAGATCGACATACGTTTCAGTAACCTGATGGTGGCGTTCAATTCCGATAAAGTGATCGGCATGCTTTCTTCTAAATTAATGTTACATGACCTGGAAAGTGTGAACCCGTTCCGGAAACTTACCGACGATCAAAAGAAGAAAAAAGAATATGCACAGGCTAATTTTGAAAAAGCCAAACAGATCCTACGTAAGAAGATTAATGATATCGAACTGCTGAGTTCTTACAACCCGGATGAAAAAATGGTAATGGATCTCATCAAATTATATGAATATGATGTGGAGTCCATTATGAGTCGTATGCGCATTGAAAGAGCAGAGCGAACCGACTTTATCAACATTTTTGGTAATTCAGAGAACCCTGAATTGTCTGCCTTCATGGTAAATACGGCGGGAGACCAGTTCATTCGATTCTTCAACTCCATTTATGGTTTCCGCAACCAGGAAGCAACCGGCAAACTGGATAGTTTAACTGCCGCGAAAAAGAATGTGGTGGATAGTTTAACGAAGAAGCTGCGTGAATTCAAGGAGCAGATGGGGCCCATGAGTAAGGGCGAAGCCTCCACGGCAGCCATGGCTGTGGTAACCGAATTGTATGGTAAGTATCAGGAAGAGAGCCGGGAATTGAATCGACTGAAAGCTGAATTGAAGTCTATTGAAGAACAGATCAATAATCTGGGCAGTGAGGAAACGGTTACCAAACCCGTGAGTAACAATGATGAAATACTACGATTGAAAAACCGCAATATTGATCTTGAAAACTCCAAGAACGGAAAATCGGACGAGGAGAAAAAGCGTATTCAAAAGGAGATCGATGATAATACTGATAAGATCATCAAGCTGGCTCCCGTTCGCGGCATTGATCGCACCAAGGAAACGGAGAAAAAGAATACCAGACGCGATGAGTTGTTATCCAGAAAGATCGAATTGCAGAATCAGATTCTGGCGACCGAATCGAACGTGGCCCAGTTTCTCCGCGAAAAAAACAAATATGAGGTAATGATCAAAGAGGGAGGTGGTGCCGATGTATTTGTGAAAGAAATGGAGCGTGATCTGGAACTGGCCATCAAAGAATATGACTCCTTCCGCCAAAGTTTGACAGCGTCACTCGACCTGAAACTCAACCCGGAGAATAGTTTTAAGCAAATCCTGGTAGGGGTGCCCGCCGAAAAACCGAGTCCGTCACGCAAACCACTCTTTATGGGGCTTGCCGGATTCCTGATGTTCTTTTTCTCGGCCTTTATCATATTGTTATTAGAGTTTCTGGACTCCTCTTATAAAACGCCAACGATTTTTACCCGGAACACCAAGCTTCCTTTATTAAGTGCGATTGCTGCTATCGATCTGGAGAAGAATCCTGTTAAGACAATTTTTGCCGAGGCCGGAGCGAACAATGGAAATGCGGAAGCTGAACTCTTTGTAGAGCGATTCAGAAAATTACGCTTTGAGTTGGAAGATACCGGTAAAAAGACATTTTTGATAACCAGCACCCGGGATGGCGAAGGTAAATCATTAGTGATCGAAGCACTGGCCCATAGTTTCAGTCAGGCCAGAAAGAAAGTACTGATTGTGGATGCGAACTTTTCCAATAATGGGCTGACAAAAAAATTCAATGCAAAACCCCTGTTGGAAAAGATCAGTCTGTCGGATGCGGCGAATCTTAACGATGAAAAATTAGCCAATTGGACTACTCCTACGGGTGTAGTTAATGTAGATATTATCGGCTGTGGCGAGGGTCATTACACGCCCAGCGAAATCCTTCCCCGTAAAAACTTTTTTGATGGTTTAGGCACGGTATCATCTTCGTATGATATCATTTTGATTGAAGCAGCCTCGTTGAATGTGCATACAGATGCCAAGGAATTGATGAAGTATGTGGAATCTGTGGCCTTAGTAGTTTCCGCTAAATCCGGATCGAAGCCTACTGATAGGGAATCTATGGATTTCCTTAAGGAGGCCGGAGATCAATTTGCGGGAGCTGTTTTCAATAAGGTTGAACCCGATTATCTGGACCTGTAAGGCATGGGCCTTAAGGAACCTGACCTTAAACCTACCAATGTGTTGGATTTTTTATTTAATTACAAAAAGATCCTGAGCAGGGATCGTTATCCGTGGGTGGATTATGCCCGCGGGATAATCATTATACTGGTAAGCTATCGGCATATGTTCGAAGGCTTATCCAATATGGATACTGCAGCCATGCAGGACCATCCCGTATTAAAGTATCTTAATATTTTCTTTTTCAGTTTCCGGATGCCTTTGTTCTTTATTGTTTCCGGAGTGTTTTTTCACATGAGTTTAAACCGTAAGGGGCGGAATAATTATATTACCGACCGTGTTGCTACCCTTTTATATCCTTTATTGATATGGGGTAGCATTCAAATAACGCTGCAGTTGGTTTTTGCCGATCAGGTAAATGCGGATAGAACACCTTTAGATTATTTACGGTTGTTGTATGCGCCCCGTTATATTGAACAGTTCTGGTATCTCAATGCCTTGTTTTTTGTTAGCATGTTATACCTGTTTTTTTCAGAAGTTTTAAAGTTTACATGGATCCATCAACTACTGGTTGGGGTGATACTGTATTTTTTGGCCGCAATGCTTCACCGGGCTCAGATCAATACCGGCTTTATTTCCGACATCTGCTTCTTTTATTTATTCTTTGCAGTAGGGGATGCCATCAGCCGTTGGGTATTGAATCCGGAAAAATTCCATATGCTGCGTAGCGGGAAAGTACTGTTACCGCTGATGGCAGTTTTTGTTTTGGTTCAATATTTTTTTACGGAGATCAATCTTTCACACCAGGATGATTATTATGTGCAAAAGCAACTTCCACATCTTTTTGCCCTTTGTGCCCTCATCGGCGGAGCATTTATTGTAGGATTATCCTTGTTATTGCAATATACAGGTAAACTTAAATTTCTGCGGGTGATCGGGTATCATTCCCTGTTCATTTATGTTATGAATTTATTGGCTACTGCCGGCACTCGTATTATAATGACAAAATACTTATCTTTTGTTCCATTGGAATGGTCTTTATTGATAGGAACCATTGCAGGTGTAATTTTGCCGTTAATGGCATACAATATAATTATACGCTTAGGTGGCTGGTGGTTGTTCACTTTTAAAAAGCCAGCACGTCCGGCTGCCGTTTCTCCAAATGAAAGCGGACCAGGCAGCTTGCTTAAAAAAACAAGTATCCTTTAATTGAAAAAATCGTTTATGACAAATAATGATCGAAGTGAAGAAAAGGATTACAAGGCTTTTGAAGTGATCAGCACCGTATTCGCAGCCGGATTCGTAATAGCTATGTTCCTTAAATTCATGTTTTTTTAAAATTGGAAGGCAATTTTTTATATAGAACCAGGATAGCGATTCAGGATTGGGCACAATATCATTTTGTGACTAAAAAACTGAATTCCGGATTTGGTATTGCCCTGCTGGCTTTTAGTGCTATTGCTATGAGTTATGCAGCGGTGCTGATTGATTATAAGATTCCTGTAATTATACTTGTTGGGCTTGCAGGTATTTTAATGATCGTACTTTGTTTGGTGAATCCTGTATTTGGATTTTACTTTTCCTATTTTGTATCAGGGTTTACAACCCTTCCGGAGAAGATCATTAATTCCGGACCACTGCCAGCAGGGTTGATCCCTGAATATTTCTCTTATGTTGCCCTTGCAGGGGTGATTACCAAACAGCAGTTCCGCAAAGAAATTGATAAGCGTTTCTGGAATAACAGCATCACCATTATGCTGCTCATATTGATGTTCTATTACCTGTTTCAGGTGGTTAATCCCAATATGATGAATAAAATGGGATGGTTTAATTTTATCAGAAAGCAGCTCAGCTTATTTGCTTTTTTTTATGCCTCCTATTGTATCCTCAATTCGCTAAAGGCCATCCGGTTCCTGACTTATTTTTGGCTGGGTTATTCCACCTTGCACGCCTTGTATGCGTGTAAACAACAATGGTTCGGGCTCTCCGGATTTGAAAACACCTGGCTGCTGAGCGATCCGCTGCGTATAACCCTTTTTATCAACTGGAACTATCTGCGAAAATTCGGACTATTATCAGACCCCGCCTCGGCAGGTATCCTGTATGCAGCATCGGGTAATTTCTTATTAGCCATTGGCCTCTGGGCAAAGAAAAATAAGGAACGTGCATTGTTTTATACCGGGGCCGTCATTAATCTGCTGGCTTCCAGCTATACCGGAACAAGAACGGCCACGCTGATGATCGTAGCCGGGGTAGCCTTCTATTGTATTCTTTGCCTGTTCGAGCGTAGGACATATATGTTACTAATTGGATTTACCCTGCTTATCGTCGCCATTATGGTGGTGCCGATATATGATAATTCTGTTATCAATAGGGTGCGTAGTACTTTTGAGCCGTCGAAAGATAATTCGGCTCTGATCCGGGACTATAACCGAAAATTGGTGCAGCCCTATATTTATTCTCACCCCATAGGAGGGGGCATTTTCACCAGTGGTAATATTGGCGAAAGTTATAATCCCGGCCACTACCTGAATAATTTCCCTCCAGACAGCGGTTATCTGCAGATTCTTATGGATCAAGGCTTTATAGGTCTGATTTTAGTCCTGATCCTCTATTATGTGGTGTTGCGAACGGGCATCAAGTACTTTTACCGGTCTAAAACCCATGAAATAAAACAGTACTACCTGGGATACCTCATATTTCTGTTCTCAATGATGGTGGCCATGTTCTCTCAAATGGCAATACCCATGTATCCCAGTGTGTTTCTAATTTTCTCGGCATTTGCATTACTGTTGAAGATGCATTATTTTGACGCTCCAAACGGGGCTGCAGACTCCTGATAATCACGAATATGATAAAAATGAAACGATATTTATTTCTCCTGGTCCTGTTGATCGTTGCAAGCGCCTCCCTATGGGCACAAGGGGGGAATGGTTCCCGTGGGAATGGGTCAACTTATTTTCGTGCCAACGACACCTCCCGAGTATTGGACATCAGAGAGCGTTTGGTGCAACTGGCCTTACAAAACCCCACTTTTGAAATTGCTGATCGCAAGGTTTCGGTTGCCAGGTACCAGATTGCGAAAGCAAAGGGTAACTGGTTTTCAGGTATCTCCCCTTCATTAAACCTGAACAAATTTACAGTGGGAACCAAGTCCAGTGGCAACCAGTTCCTGCCACTGTATAATGTGGTCGTAACGATGCCATTAAATTATTTCAGCTTAAATAAGAATGAGGTTAAGGTGGCACGTCAGAACTATTATATAGCTGAAGCAGAAAAGAACGAGCGTTTCCGCGAAGTTCGTTTAGCTGTTTTGACCAGCTATGAAGATTACCTCATGTATAAGGAATTACTTGATCTGCAGAACCGGGTAACACAGGATTATTATTTACAATACCGTCAGCGGGAAAGCGATTTTAAAGAAGATGCCATTACTGTAGAAGAGTATAATAAAGCATTTGCCGCCTATAAGGAGCAGCAGGACCGAAAGCTGAAAGCACAACGTGATCTCAATGTTTCAAAACTGGAGCTTGAACGGTTGATCGGTATTCCGATTGAAGAGGTATTGGAAAAAAAATAACCCATCACCCGGCCTCGTATCTATACCTATCTTAATGAAGAAAATTCCTGAATCATTATGGGTTTATGCAGGTGCCCTGTTGTTTTTTTTGCTGACGCTGGCAGAGAATTTTTCAGGACCTCACGACTCCATACATTACCTGAACTGTATCATTGACGGCTACCCGCTGGGAAACCAGCACCACCTGATTTATAAATATGTGGTGTATGGATGGCTTCATCTGGTCAGTAACCTCTTTCCTTCACTGAAAGATTATGTGATCGTAGAATCATTTACGGCCATCTGGGGGGCGGGATCCGCCACAGTCATCTATTTGTTCTTCCGGAATCGGTTCCATTTAGGAATACTGCCCTCCTTGCTTTCATTGGGTACGGTACTCTTTTCCTATGGCATCTGGTTTTATAGCACCAACATTGAAGTATATGCGCCCCCTCTCTGCCTGATTCTTTATTGTTTATACCGCCTTACTGATAGACAAATAACTGCCCGGACCTGGTGGCTCATAATCGCTTTACATGTATTATCCATCTTGTTCCATCAGGTGAATATCTTATTCACGCCGGTCATTCTTTTCGCGCTCTGGCGACACCGGAATAATCTTTCGCTCAAAGCCTGGACACTGCGCTATGCCTTGGCAGGTATCCTGTTGGTGGGCGGGGCGTATTTTATAATGGGCTGGTTTGTGGAAGGGCAGAATAGTTTTCCCAAATGGAAACGTTGGGTGGAAGGGTACACCGCTGAAAATACCTATTGGAAACCGCTTTCAACGCAAACACCTGTTCAGGTAGCCTATGGGTATGGACATGCATTTATCGGGGGGCATTATATCTTCAGCTTTCCTCCTGTACGGGAACATTTGAATAAGTCATTGGCCTCCCATTCTATCGGGGATGAACTCTTTATCGCCCGAAATATATCTTCCGACATGGCTGGTTTTTTGGTGGGACTTACCTGTCTTTTAGGTATTGTCATGCTCCTGTTATTGATACGCTTTGTTTTGCGGTGGCGTTCCTTGCGACAACGTTTTGGTTTATTGATTGACTTTTTGGTATTAACCTGGATTATTTACACCGGCTTTTTTCTTTTCTGGATACCTGAAATTCTTGAATTCTGGTTATTGCAAACCGTTCTTTTCTGGTTATTGGTATTGGGCAGTTTCCTGGCAGGACCTTCCTTGTCGAAACCAGTCCGTATCGGCACAGCTTTTTTTCTGGCGGCATGTCTTTTTACCATCAACTTCTGGGGAAGCATGAAGTGGATGCAGGATGTTAAAAATGATTGGTATTTCGATAAAGTCAATACAATTCAGCAATTTGCGGGAGAAAAGGATCTGGTAGTGATTCGGGATGGATGGATACTGGTGGATTTTATGAAGTATTTTTCTAAAGTTCCCTACATTGACATTCAGCAAGCCGATTCTGCCCGTAAACAGGTGGATGAGCGGATCAATTCGGTGCAGGATAAAGGCGGTAAAATTTTCCTGTTACCGGAGATCAATAGTAAATACCTGAGTACTTCCGGAGCTTATATGGATTCCTTGCAACAGGCATTTAAAGGCCGGTTAAAATTGGTGCATCAAAAGGACCCTGAAATATGGGTGGTGGAATAAACCGGAAGCTGGTTTTATTGTTTAAATTCTATCAATATTGCATACTATGAAAAAGCTATTATTATCCCTGCTGTTATTTGGACAGTTCCTGGTGGTTGTTGGTCAGGAAGAAGAAAAGGAGGGTGGTTTTCGTAAAGAGAATATGTTTACAGGGGGTAATCTGTCCCTGTCTTTTTTTAATAATACATTTTTGGTGGGGGGCAGCCCTGTATTAGGGTATCGCATTGCTAATTTTGTAGATGCCGGCCTCGTGGCGAATATTCAATATACATCTATCAGGGATTTCAGGACATTCGATGATCGCCTTCGCCAAACCACTTATGGGGGAGGTGTTTTCACCCGCCTGTATCCAGTCAATTTTCTTTTTGCGCAGGCACAGTACGAACACAACTTTATCACACAGAAATACAAGCCTGCTGCGAATTCTTCTCTTCAAACCTATTCGTTAACCACCTCCGCCAATAGTGTTTTAGTGGGTGGGGGCTATTGTTCAGGCAGGGCCCGTGATTTTAACAGCGCCTTTTTCTATATGTCGGTTTTGTGGGATGTATCGGGCAATTCGAATTCTCCTTATACAGACGGCTATGGACGTTCTGTTCCGGTGATCCGTGCCGGTTTCACGATTCCCCTGTTCCAGGGGAAAGGCCGGTTTTAATGGATGCGGTTAAATAGTTCCACCGGGTTTTCACAAACTATAATACGACTGCTGAGGGCGTCGTAAAGCAATCCTTCTTTTTCCAGCAATTGGAGGTGATTGATCAGGTGACGATAAAACCCGCCGGAATTGAGCAGGTAGATCTTTTTATCATGGATCTTCAGTTGATTCCAGGTAAGCATTTCGAACAATTCGTCCAGTGTGCCAAACCCGCCTGGTAAAATAATCGCAGCATCGCAAAGCTCGTACATCATTTTCTTACGCACGTGCATATCATCTACCACGATCAATTCAGTGAGTCCATTATGCTGATGCTCCCATTCCACCAGTACTTTTGGGATGACACCGATCACTGTTCCCCCCTGTTTGATACTGCTGTTGGCTACGGCACCCATAAGGCCCTTGTTACCGCCGCCATATACTAATTTGAGGTTTAATTGGGCGATCAATTTTCCTAATTCGCCTGCGTGCTGCATATAAACAGGGTTTTGCCCCTCTTTGGAAGCACAAAATACCGCAACAGATTCGATCTTCATGGTAAGGTAAACTCGATGAGTGAATGCTTTTTTTCTTTACTTTGAAATCCTGAACGAATGTAGTCATTTATAAATTCATATTATGTCGCCGGAACTGCTGTTTGGATTTGTCATTGGATATTTCATCATCTTGTTGGGTGTAGCCTGGTATACATCCCGCGGTTCGAATAACGATTCTTTCTTCATCGGAAATAAGAATTCGAACTGGATGTTGGTAGCTTTTGGTATGATCGGAACCTCCTTAAGCGGGGTAACATTCGTAAGCGTGCCGGGAGGTGTGGCAAAAGAGTCTTTTGCCTATTTTCAAATTACCCTTGGCTATCTGGCGGGCTATGCAGTAATTGCCTTTGTGTTATTGCCTCTTTATTATAAACTGAACCTTACTTCTATATACGATTACCTATCGAAACGATTGGGTTTTCGGTCGTATAAAACAGGAGCCGGGTTTTTTATATTGAGTCGTACCCTGGGGGCCACTGCTCGCTTATACCTTGTCGTGAATATTTTGCAGGATGTAATACTTACTGATCTCAATGTGCCGTTCTGGGCCACCACCATTATCATCCTGTTGATGATATTACTGTATACGTATGAAGGAGGTGTAAAGACTATCGTATACACCGATACTCTCCAAACCACCTGTATGCTGGCCGGATTGGTGATTTGTGTGGTGTTTATCATTTCGCAACTCCACACCGGCATTGGGGGTACTATGGATCAGTTGGGTGCGTTGCAAACACCGCAAAATTATTCCTATTCCAAAGTGTTCTTCGGAGATCCGGGTAGTAAACTGTATTTCCTGAAACAATTTCTGGCAGGCGCTTTTATTACCATTACCATGACCGGTATGGATCAGGAGATGATGCAAAAGAATATTAGTGTACGTACCCTTCGCGATTCACAGAAGAATGTACTCACATTGGGACTGATCATGCTGGTGGTTATTTTATTATTCTTATTCCTGGGTGGTCTGCTGCACCTGTATGCATTTAAGCAGGGAGCAGTATGGCAAACTGTAACCGAAAATGGAAAAGAAGTAACCCGGTTAATGCTCGATGGACGGAATTTAACAGCCGATAAACTCTTCCCTGGTATTGCCATCCATTATATGCCCAAGGCGTTTGGAATCATTTTTATTATTGCCCTTATTTCGGCCCTGTTTCCAAGTGCTGATGGAGCGATTACAGCGCTCACATCCTCCTTCTGCATTGATATTCTGGGTATGCAACGCCGGAACGACTGGAATGATGCTGAAAAGAAAAAACTACGGCAACGGATCCATCTGGGATTTGCCGGCTTGTTTCTGTTGTTTGTTCTCTTCTTCAAATGGGTCGATAGCCCCAGTATGATCGGTGTGATTTTAAAAGTGGCCGGTTATACTTACGGGCCATTATTGGGATTGTTCACCTTCGGGATTATCACCAAAAGGCAGATCAACGACCGGCTTGCTCCGATCGTATGCATCATTTCGCCCTTGATTTGTTACCTTATCGATACCAATCAGAAAAAGTTGTTCGGTAACTTCGAAATTGGTCTGGAGCTGCTGATAATCAACGGAGTGATCACTTTCCTGGGCCTGTTAAGTATTTCCAAAAAAGGGGTAGCCCTGCAAACTAAATAAGGCATTAGTACGTTTTTAATTACCCTCCCAACTGCTGAAAACGAACTAATTATTGCCGTTTTGTAGAGGATGGACCCTAAATATTGTTGTGTATGAATGATACGATTAAAATGTCGAAGCAACGCCGCTGGTCAGAATCAAAAGCGCATTCCAGTTGGCAGATTTTTAAAATCATGGCGGAATTTGTAGATGGATTTGAAGCCCTGGCAAAAATTGGTCCCTGTATATCCATATTTGGTTCTGCGCGCACCCAGCCTGGTCATGCGCATTATGAATTGACCGCTGAAATCGCTAAGCGATTGGCTGAAGAAGGATTTGGAATTATTTCAGGCGGGGGGCCCGGAATTATGGAAGCCGCGAATAAAGGTGCTCAACTGGCCGGCGGACGTTCCGTGGGATTGAATATTGAACTTCCTTTTGAACAGCATGCCAACCCGTATATTGATAGAGACGCCAGTTTGAATTTCGATTACTTCTTTGTTCGAAAAACATTGTTTACCAAATACTCTCAGGGCTTTATCATGATGCCGGGTGGTTTTGGTACCATGGATGAGTTTTTTGAAGTAGCCACCCTTATCCAAACGGGAAAAATGTTGCAGGTGCCGCTGATTTTGGTGAGCAGCAGTTATTGGGGTGGACTGATGACCTGGATGAAAGAGACCATGCACCAGCAGGCCAATAATATTTCAGCTCAGGACCTGGATCTGTTAAAAATTGCAGATACACCTGAAGAAGTGGCCGCCCATGTGCTCGATTTTTATCATAAGCATCCCCTGCAGCCTAATTTCTAAAATTACCACCGCCGGTTTTTGAGTGGGAGTAATAAGCTTTAACGGTTAATTTTCACCGGATTAGAGCTATTCCTGCTATCTTTGCCGAAATCCTGGATATGGAAATGATCCTTTCGGCAGCAGAGATGTATGCCCATACGTTTACGTCCGCTTCCGGAGCGCTTTTGGATGAACTCGAGGCCGATACGCTTTCCAACCATCCCAAAGCCCATATGATCAGTGGTAAGGTTCAGGGCCAGTTTCTTCGTTTTATCAGCCATTGTGTGCGCCCTGCCCGTGTGTTGGAGTTGGGAACATTTACAGGTTACAGTGCGCTTTGCCTCGCAGCCGGTTTAACCCCTGATGGCCAATTACATACGATCGAATTGCGGGAAGCAGATGCCCAAACTGCCCAAAGTTATTTCAGTCGATCGGAAAAGGCCGGTCAGATACTTTTACATTGTGGAAATGCGTTAGATATCATCCCAACCCTTGAGGAACAATGGGATCTGGTATTTATTGATGCCGATAAAGTGCATTACAGCGATTACTACCAGTTGATCTTTCCGCGTGTGAGGTCGGGCGGAGTGATCCTGGCAGATAATGTATTGTTTCACGGAGAAGTGCTGGAGGAACCCGTTAAAGGTAAAAATGCCAAGGCACTGGCCGCCTTTAATGAAATGATAGCTGCGGATGATCGGGTGGAGCAGGTATTGCTAACCTTGCGGGATGGTTTAATGTTGATTCGTAAAAAATAGTTTCATGCGGAGTTGGATATTTTTATTGATTCTTGTTTTAGGTGGTTCTGCCGTATCCGCGCAGGACAATCCGATTATTTTAGAATATATCCGGACCTATCGTCAGTTGGCGGTAGATGAAATGATTCGTACCGGCGTGCCAGCCTCTATTAAACTGGCACAGGGAATTCATGAAACAGAAGCCGGTCAGAGTGATCTGGTTAGCCGCTCTAATAATCATTTTGGAATTAAATGTAAAACCGGTTGGCAGGGCAATAAGGTATTTCATGATGATGATGCCCGTGGGGAGTGCTTCCGTAGTTATGATAAAGCGGAAGATTCATACAGCGATCATAGCAATTTCCTTCGGGGGAACCAGCGTTATGCATTCCTGTTCGACCTGGATCCCACAGATTATAAATCGTGGGCCTACGGATTGAAAAAAGCCGGTTATGCTACTAATATCAAATACTCCCAGATCCTTATTAAGCTGATCGAGGATTATAACCTGCAACAGTATTCGCTGATTGCCTTGGGTCGTGTAGCCCCTCCTGATGACATGCTGGCGTCTGGGGGTGTGACCAATGCCTCAACAAGCAGTGGACCAGCCGCTCCGGTAGCACCCATTATGGAAGAAACGGCCCCGCTGCCCGATTATCCCGCAGGGATATTTATGATCAACAATACTAAGGTAGTCCTTGCGCCTGCTGGAACGGTACTTCTTTCGATTGCGCAAAAGTATGATGTTCCACTGGCGCGCCTATACGAATTTAATGAACTCGGGCAGGAGGAAGTATTGTTGCAAAGTCAACTGATCTTCCTGCAGCGGAAACGCAAAAAAGGAGCGGTTCCTTTTCATACAGTGAAGCA
>CAZKSY010000038.1:28166-35335 GCA_964555605.1 uncultured Chitinophagaceae bacterium
GAACAGATCAAAGAGTGGAATGGGTTGCGGGCAAATGATCTGCGTTCCGGACAAAAACTCCTTATTTTTAAAAATTAAGCTATGCCAGTAATTCGGGTACATGATAAACAGTTTGAACCGTACTTAACTGCAGATGAAATTGCCCAGCGTGTCAAAATGATCGCCCAGCAGATCAATGCAGATTACGTGGGAAAGAAACCCTTGTTTATTGCGATCCTGAATGGCTCGTTCATGTTTGCCTCAGATCTTTTTAAAGAAGTCCATATCGACGCAGAGATCTGCTTTATTAAACTCGCTTCTTATAAGGGAACCAAATCATCCGGGCACGTAATTACAGCCATTGGATTGGATATGGACATCATTGGCCGTGATATCATTCTGGTGGAAGATATTGTTGATACCGGGAAAACCCTGAGCGAATTCCTGCCGCAGATACATCATCAGCAACCTGCTTCGGTAGCCATTGCTGCGTTACTGCATAAGCCGGAGGCTACGGTGTATCCGTTGAAAATAGACTATCTTGGTTTTACGATCCCCAATAAGTTCGTGCTGGGTTATGGGTTGGATTATGATGGGTTGGGCAGAAATATCAGGGAGATCTATCGCCTTTGCGAATAATATCCAATGCGTCATTACCGGCTTAACGTGAAGCCGTGAAAATATATCGCTGATCCAATTGAAAAACTGGCTTGTCATATTAGTACTCCTTTTAGCCGGCCTGCCTGCTCTTTCTCAGCACTACCTGAGAGGAGAAGTGCGGGACGAGCGTTCCAGCCCACTTCCCAATGCAAGAATATTACTGCATTCCAATAAATATCTCTACAGCTCAGGCGGTGGCGGGGCCTTTGGTATCATGCTCACCACTGCAGCCGACAGTATTACCATTTCACTCGATGGCTATCAAACACAAACGATTAAAGTAGAAGCGTCGCAATACCAGCACATCATTTTAAAAGCGCTTTATGCTACATCGAATGTCATTAAAAGCCGACTGGTCAGTTTTACCAAAGACCTTCGCCCTGAGGACCGGAAGAAATGGTCGGTAGGTGGTGAAACCTATAGTAGTTTGCTGGAGAATGATTTTATAGAAGCAAAACGTTATCCTGAAACAGGCTTTGCCATGCATACGGACAAAGCCAGTTACAGTAATATCCGTCGTTTCATCAATATGAATACCACTGTTCCTCCCGATGCGGTGCGAACAGAGGAGGTGATGAACTATTTTAATTTCAGTTATAAGACACCACCGCGCGATTCCGTTTTTGGGTTTCAATCGTATTATTCTGATTGCCCCTGGAATGCCGAGAGTAAATTATTGTTCTTGCATGTGTGTGCCCGTAAGATCGAAGAAGCGCTGATACCCCCGAGTAATCTTGTTTTTCTCATTGATGTATCGGGTTCAATGGATATGCCCAACCGACTTCCTTTACTAAAATCTGCCTTCAAATTACTGGTTGAAAATTTACGGGAAAAAGACACGGTGTCCATTGTCGTATATGGTAGTACGGTAGGTGTGTGGTTGCCGCCGGTTTCCGGAAAGGACAAGGAGAAGATACGGAAGTCTATTGAGGAACTTTCACCGGGTGGATCCACTCCCGGGGAGAGCGGGATTCGTACCGCTTTTCAGTTGGCGAAGAGTCAGTATATCAAAGGAGGTAATAATCGCGTCATCCTGGCAACGGATGGTGATTTCAATGTGGGGCAGGCATCAGAGGATGAATTGGATAAGCTGATCACCCAGCACCAGCAGTTGGGTATCTATTTAACCTGCCTGGGTGTTGGCATGGGGAATTACAAAGACTCCAAACTGGAAGTGCTGTCAAAAAAAGGGAACGGAAATTTTGCTTATCTGGATAATGAATTTGAGGCTGAAAAAGTTCTTGTTAAAGAATTGACGCAAACGCTTTACACCGTTGCAGACGATGCTTTTCTGTCTGTTTCTTTCAATAAAGACCTCGTGCATCAATACCGGCTGATCGGTTATGATAATAAGCAGAAAGCGTTGGCCGACTCGTCCAGTGAAGTGGAAGGGGGAGAAGTAGGATCTGGCCACTCCTTAATGGCTTTATTTGAAGTGAAACCACTGCTGCTTCCCGGTGAAGATAGTTTTAAGGATATGGATGGCTTGGCACAGGTGCAATTACAATATAAAATGCCTGGTGATTCTCTCGTAAAATATACCGGGTATAAAATTCCTGCCCTCTATACCGAATTTTATCAGTTGCCTGCTTGTTACCGGCTTTCTGCTTCACTGGCCATGTTTACTTCCATTCTGAAAGATTCAAGGTTTACCCGCCGGATCAATTGGGCCGATCTCACCCAGGTGGCGTCGAACGCAGTGAACCCCAATGACGCTATACAAAAGGAGTATCTCCTGCAGATCGAAAAGGCAAAAAAGATCTATGGAAGATTACATAAAAAGAAAAAAGGCGCTAAAGAATAGCGCCCGGGGATTTTTCATTTTACTGATTTGATCAGGAGAACATTTCTCTCACTTTTTCAAAGAAACCTTTTTCGCTTTTTTCAGGTTTGGGTTGAAAGTTTCCCGATTGGCTCATCTTCTCCAGCATGGCTTTTTCTTCAGACGAAACGTTTTGCGGTGTCCACACCGTTACATAGATCAACTGATCACCTTTCTCATATGAATTGATCGCTGGAAAACCCTTGCCTTTTAAGCGGAAAATTTTACCACTCTGTGTTCCGGCCGGTATCTTGATCTTGGCCCTGCCGTCGATAGTAGGTACTTCGGCCTGTGTGCCAAACACCGCATCGGGGAAGGAGAGATGTAATTCATATGCTACATTCAATCCATCGCGGTGCAATTCTTTATGTTGCTCCTCTTCAATGAGAATGAGCAGGTCTCCAGCGCTGCCACCTCTTTCACCTGCATTTCCTTTCCCCCCTACACTCAATTGCATTCCTTCCTGAACACCTGCGGGGATATCAATTGAAACGGTTTCTTCTCCATAAGTTCTTCCTTCGCCTTTACAACTACCGCATTTAGAAGTTACCACATTGCCTTCTCCATTACAGGTTGGGCAGGTGGTCACCGTTTGCATCTGTCCTAAAAATGTATTGGAAACCTTTCTAACCTGTCCACTACCGCCACAGGTACCACAGGTTTGAAAACTGTTTTTATCTTTTCCTCCATGACCACCACAGGAGGAACAGGGAACATATTTTTTTACCTTGATTTGTTTCGTAACCCCTTTTGCGATCTCCTCATAATTCAGTTTGATCTTCACGCGCAGATTACTGCCACGGGTGCCGCGACTTCTCTGCCCACCGCGGGAACGGGTTTGTCCGCCACCTCCAAAGAAACTGCCGAAAATATCATCTCCGAAAATATCGCCGAACTGACTGAAGATATCTTCCATATTGGAAGCACCACCCTGGCCACCACGACCACTATTACCCATCCCGGCATGACCGAAACGATCGTATTGTGCTTTTTTATTGGCGTCGCTCAATACTTCATAGGCTTCTGCGGCTTCCTTGAATTTTTCCTCCGCTGCTTTATCACCCGGATTTCTATCGGGATGGTATTGCATCGCAACTTTGCGGTAGGCTTTTTTTATTTCATCTGCACTGGCAGACTTTCCAATACCCAGTATTTCGTAATAGTCTCTTTTCATAAATGCACTTGTGTTAAGGTCATAGGGGAACAGATCGATCCGATCATTTTCCCACCACTACTTTGGCGAAACGGATGATCTTATCGTTCAGTAAATATCCTTTTTCAATTTCATCCACTACTTTACCCTTCAGGTCTTCTGTAGGAGCAGGTATTTCTGTGATCGCTTCGTGATGGTCAGGATTGAATTCGGTACCGATTGTTTGCATGGGTTTTACTCCCTTTGCGGCCACCGTATTTCGTAATTTCAGAAATACCAGTTGAACGCCTTCACGAATGGGGTCGCCTGCAGTAGCCGTTTGCAATTGTTTTTCAGCGCGGTCGCAATCGTCCAGTACTTCCAGCATGGAAATAAGGACATCTTTGCCGGCTGTCTGAATCAGCTCCAACCGTTCTTTAGCGGTACGTTTTCTGAAATTATCGAACTCAGCAACCTGCCGGAGGTATTTATCCTTCAGCATGTCTACCTCTGCCCTGAGTTTTTCCAATTCCGATTCATTGGCTACGGGCTCATTCAGATGACTGGAACCACTCATTGATTCATCTGTATTGATGTCCATCACAGGGGCTGTTTCCTTTCCATTCACAGGTTCGTTGGCTTGCGTATTCATTTTGTCAGTTTTTATCTTTCACTTCGGTAAAATTGACCGCAAAGGTAGGGGTGTCAATTATTTTGCCAATACCCCCTCCTGCGACAAATTGACTGTTTCTTCGACTGGAAGAGTTTACCGGGGTGGGCACTTGAATTTTTTGTGGTGCGAAGGGGAGCGCATCCGGGCCTTTAAGGAATGTGTATTTTTTACGCATTAAATGCGTGCCCTTGGTACATAAAAGCACTTAAATTTTCCGACAAAAAAATGCAGCGTTTTGTTAAGATTTTAACTCTTTCTGCTGCGGAAGAAAAAATGGTATGTGTAGATGTTACACATTTGAGTGTTAGTTTTTGATTTTTAATGAATTGGCTGAAACCTTTTACTGGTAAGGATTTCAGAAGATTGAATGAAGTTTTATTTTTTTTGGATCCGGAAAAAGCCTTCGTTTTATTTTATTTTTTTAGTCAAAAAATTTGATTGTCAGTTTAAAATATCGTTAAATTTAGTCGCCATATTTTTTAGTCACACAACCTTAATCAAAATTCAATCATTATGCCCTCAAAGCTAACTGCCGTCAGGTTGTGGTTAATAGCATGTTTGCTATTCTTTACCACAGTTTCTTTTGCCCAAAACAGAGTGGTTACCGGTAAGGTAACGAGCGACAAGGACAAGCAGCCAATTTTTGGAGCAACAGTAAGTGTGAAAGGAGCCACCAATGCAACCTCAACCGGTGCGGATGGTTCATTTACGCTTGCCGTTCCCAGCCCCAATGCTGTGCTGATCGTTTCTTTCGTAGGTTTTGAAACGATGGAGATATCTACTGCTGGAAAAGCCAGTATGGATATCGTTCTGAAAGAAAAGTCTACCACCCTCACCGATGTGGTGGTAACCGGTTATTCTTCCCAAGCGAAGAAGGACATTACCGGTTCGGTTTCTGTTGTAAAAGCAGAAGACCTGAAATCTATTCCTGCTGCGAACGCCGAGTCTCAATTGCAAGGTCGTGCAGCGGGTGTAACGGTTACTACGAACAACCGTCCCGGTGATGGTGCTACTGTTCGTATCCGTGGTTTTGCTTCCTTTGGTGGTAACGAGCCATTGGTAGTAATCGATGGAGTTCCCGGAAGCCTTACTGGAATCAACCCGAACGACATCGAGTCTATGCAGGTACTGAAAGATGCGGCTTCAGCCTCTATCTACGGTTCCCGTGCCTCTAACGGTGTAATCATCGTTACAACCAAGAAAGGTAGACAAGGTTCCGCCAAAGTAACGTACAACATGTACTATGGTAGCGCCCAACCTGGAAAAGGATTTACTGATCTCCTGAACCCCACCGAAATGGCGGATCTGGCCTGGTTAGCAAAAAAGAATCAGGGATTACCTCTTACCAGTGCCCAATACGGTACCGGTGCATCACCCCGTCTGCCGGATTATATTCTGGCTGGTACAAAGAGTGGTGTAATGGAAGGCGATCCTGCTGCCAACCCCGCTTTATATAACCTGAATCTGGATAACGTTTCTGCTTCCTATCTGATCGTTCGCGCTAATAAGGCCGGAACGAACTGGTTCAAAGAAGTTACAGAAGCAGCTCCGATCATGAACCATAACCTGAACGTTTCAGGTGGTTCCGACAGAAGCCGTTACCTCTTCAGCTTCGATTATTTCGATCAGAAAGGTATCGTACTGTTCAACTACTTCAAGCGTTATACAGCACGTGTGAACACTGAGTTCAACATTAAAAAGAATATTCGTATCGGTCAGAACCTCCAAATCTCTACCAGTCAGGGTAATGGTGCCGGTCTGAACGACGAAGGAACAGAGATCGCCAACAGCTATCGTGCGCAAACGATCGTTCCTGTATATAATATCAATGGTGACTGGGCTGGTTCCCGTGGTGCCAACCTCGGTCAGGGTAACAACCCTGTAGCTACGCGTTACCGTTCTAAAGATAACCAGGGTAATAACTATGGTATCTTCGGAAACATGTATGCTGAAGTGGACTTCCTGAAACATTTTACTGCCCGCTCCAGCTTTGGTGGTAATATCAGCCAGGATAACTATTACAGCTATACCTATCAAACCTATGAGTTGGCTGAGAACAACTCCGGTACTTCATTCACTGAAGGAAACAATTTCTTCCGTGCCTGGACCTGGACCAATCAGTTAACCTATAAGAATACATTCGGTGACCATGGTATTACTGCTGTGGCAGGTACTGAGGCCGTTGAAGAGTGGGGTCGTGCCAGTCAGGGTATCCGTTTGGGATACTTTGTTGACAACGTAGACTTCCGTTCACTGGATGCCGGTAGCGCTTCAGGTATGCGTAACAGTGGTTCTCCCTATACGCCTTCTGCTTTGTTCTCCGTATTCGGTAAAGCCGATTATACGTACAAAGACAAATACCTGGCGAGTGTAACCGTACGTCGTGATGGTTCTTCCCGTTTTGGTGGTAACAACCGCTACGGTACCTTCCCTTCTGCTTCAGTGGGTTGGCGTGTTTCCGGCGAATCTTTCATGCAGGGTATCAAATGGTTGACCGACCTGAAAGTGAAAGCCAGCTGGGGACAAATGGGTAACCAGCGTATCAGTCCTTCCAACGCCTTTAGCCAATACGCTTCTGGTCCTGGTAGTTCTAACTATGATATCAATGGTAGCCAAAACTCTACTGTGGGTGGATTCCAGTTATCATTTGTGGGTAACCCCAATGGTAAATGGGAAACCAATACAACTACTAACGTAGGTTTTGAAGCCACTTTGTTTGGCGGTAAAACCGAGGTGATTGTAGAGTATTACAATAAGAAAACCGACGATCTGCTCTTCCGTCTGTCTCAGGTAGCTACAGCCGGTGCCGGTCCAAGCTCCAACCCTCCCTTCTCTAACGTTGCTTCAATGAAAAATACCGGTTTAGACCTGTTGATCACGCAGCGTGCAAATATTGGCGGAGC
>CAZKSY010000039.1:0-26500 GCA_964555605.1 uncultured Chitinophagaceae bacterium
TCCCAGTTGAACATCAACGTGGTCGGACAAACCACCAGCGCCTGCAACTTACCGTGGGTGGCTTTATAATAATGGAGATAACTCAATGCCTGTACGGTTTTTCCCAAACCCATGTCATCGGCCAAAATGCCACCCCACCCTACTTCTGTCAGATAGTTCAACCAATGGAATCCATGCTCCTGATAGGGTCTAAGCACGGGTTTCAAATGCTCGGGTACCGGGATCTCTTTGATCTTATTGAATCCTTTTAATTGCTCATATTTTTCCTCGAGCTTCAACACCAACTCTTCTTCACTTCTATTCTCATACAACTCATCGATCACACTCATGTGGTATTTCGATAGCTTCAATTGATTTTGCTTGCCTTCCCCAACTCGGAACAGCAAGGAATATTTCTTGATCCACTCCTCCGGCAAAATACCGAGTGTACCATCTTCCAATGGCACGAACTGCTGTCGATTGGCCAGGGCCTTCTTCACATCCGCAATGGTTACTTTCTGATCGCCAAACTCGATATCCACCCGCGCATCAAACCAATCGGTATTGCTGCTGATATGTATTTTCGTTTGTGGTTTGGCGGTATTGAATCGGAAATTCTTTAGTGCATCATGCCCAAACACAGGCACTTTCATGTCGCGCATGGCATCCACAAACAGGAAAAACCAGTTATTACGCAATACATCGCCACCTTTCAGCGCCAACTGTGTGCCGCCTTCTGGTCTGATAAAATTTGAATGCAAACTTTCTAACTGATGCATGAAATGATTTTCCACTGCCCGATCCCGCTGCACCACCATCACTTTGTCGCCATCAGGTATGATCAGTTCATCTTTTCCGCCTGGCCGGGTTTCGAATCCTTTATACGAAAACAGGGGTTGAAAAACAAGATAATCTCCCTTTTCCTGCAACACCACCCGCTTTTCAGGGTCTCCATCTTTTACTTCACTGATCAATGCTTTATCAAAGTCTACATGATATTCCCTTGTTAACGGTAAAACAAAATGCAATAACTGATGCGGCCAGTCGCTCTTATTGAATACCATCTTGCCTTTGGCATGAAATTTCATTACCAAATTCACTTCTTCCGGTTTTTGCCACAGGAACAGATTCTCTTTATAGAAAAATAACAGGCTGCTGTCTATTGCATTGTCCGTAATTGCCACGTCTTCCCCATTCAATTTTACCCTGCACTCCACTTCGTAATTATTCTTTTCCTTCCGCACATTGAAATACGGTAGGATCGGATCTGTTACCATGCCTGCCGGTTTCAGGTTTTCGGTCTTGAATGCCTTTTTCTCTTCCAGAAAAAACACGAAGGGACTGGCCGCTATTTCTGCAAATAATTTACGCAACTTTGGATGCAGGTATTCCACCATGAGGTTTTTGGTATCCTCTGGTAAATCGTCCTCTTCGTGATGAATGATATTCTCCCATATACCGCTGAACGGGGAGTTCCGGTTCAGGTACTTGGTGATCTCGGCTTCATGCATTTTCCGTAGGGCCGGCAGCAATAACTGATCCGTTTCAGAAAACCCCTCGAGGGGCACAAACTTGCTCAGGTCGAGTTTCTCTACTTTGCCTACATAGGCTGTGGCATCATCGTTTACTTCTCCACTAACGGCGTCAACCGAAAATCCCGGATATCCTTTGAAATTAAAATTAAATACCACGCCAACGCGTACCCGCGAATCAGTGATCTTTCGCTCTTCGATGCCCGCCTCACTGGTTTGTTCTACCACTGTTTCTACGGGCTGCGGCTTGGGTCGACTCGATTCCTGAGGAGAGATCCGTTTGATCTTCATATCCAGTACCCGCAGGAAGGGCTTCCCTTCTTTATACGTGAACTCGAATTTGCCTTTGAGGTCATCACTCAAGGAGTAGCCATAAGCTTCCAGTAATTTATTCTTTTCCTTATCCCAGTTGCGTATCGTATCGAAATAATAAGGTCCGTGTGCATTCAGCAACTGAATAAAAATGATCACTTTGGGTAAACAAAGCGGATGGGCTTTATCTTCATAACTGCAACTGGTATCAAAATTTCGCTCTTCATTCTTGCGGATCACTACCGGATAACTCACTCCATCGATCTCTACTTTGGCTTTCACCACTTCTTCCCTGGCTGATTCGATATGTGCTTTCTGCGTGCGTAAATATTGCTCCGCAGCCTGATAGGTTTCCTGTGAACAAAGCAACCGAAGTGTTTTGAGGTCGATATGCTTCATCTTCACCACCGTATGCTTCTGGTCGTATTCCACATTCTCCGACTTCAACATATTGCGGTCGATCATCTCCTGCAACTGTATGAGTGAAGCCGCTTCATGGCGACAAATATCCCCGAGATTATAGGGGCAGGCACAACGGAGTGAAAGCGCTTTCGGATCTTTGAACTTAGAGATATGCACTTTGTAATAGGTGGCATAGCTGTCGTCTTTCACACGGAAAGTAACTGCATCAAGTAACTCATCGAAGTCAACAAGCTCCACATAGCCGATCGCATGTATCTTCTTTCCCCTGCGGATCACTTCATCAGTTCCATGGGTATAAACGTATTTGGTGAGGTGCGGTAAAGCCATTCGGGTGGTATTCGTTAATCTGTTGGTTGGCAGCAGCAAAGAAGTTCTTCACTATCTGGTTGCGAAAAGGGCAATCGTCAAAAGTAAAGGAAAAAAGATGAGTTCAGGAAGAATAAACTAATAAATTTCAAATTAATTTAGCTGCATGAAGTCAACCCTTTATTTGGCCTTTATGGCCGTTATACTGTATTCCTGCGGTGGCAACCCCACCTCCTCCGATTCTGGTGTAGAAGCCAAAATGGCCACCACAGCCCCGGTAATTGATGGCAAAAATGATGACGCCTGCTGGAAATCTGCCAATATGTATTTGATGGACAAACTCTGGGTGGGCAAACTACCCCATGCCATGGATTATATGGGTCGGTATAAAGTAAGCTGGGACAGTGCGTACCTGTATGTTCTGGCGGAAGTGTTTGACGACTCGCTGGTAGACACACACCCTGATGGTTTGGTACAATATTGGGATGATGACTGTCTGGAGATCTTTGTAGATGAGGACCGCCGGGGCGGCAATCACCAGTATAATTATTCTGCCTTTGCCTATCATATTTCTCTTGATGGGAAATTTGTAGATATCGGTCCCGATAGTGTGGCGCATTATTATAATGACCACGGAGAAGTGGCTATTTCCCAAAAGGAAAAACTGACTACCTGGGAAGTAAAATTGAAATTGTTTCCGGCTACTTATAAAGACAGTGCCGTTAATATTCCTGTAAAATTGAATGAAGGTAAGATCCTTGGCTTTGCGATTGCATATAATGACAATGACACCAAACCTACCCGGGAAAACATGATGGGCAGTGTGGAGGTGAAACCCAACCCCGATAAAAACCGTGGCTGGATCGATGCTTCGGTATTCGGGGATTTGAAACTGAAGAAGTAAAAACCCTTATAGAATTAAGTTGCATTGATTTTATAATTGTTTTTTACCGCAGAGAGACAGAGAAAAAGGAGTTTACGCAGAGTTATGGCAATACTCTGCGTAAACTCTGTGGTCTCCTGTTCTCTGCGGTAAAAATATTTCACAAGCCCCCCGGATTCACTTTTCACCTTTCACTATTCACCATTCCTAGTTACCTTTACATTCATAAAACACCAATCTATGCAGCTCCGTTCAGTGCTTATCGTTTTGCTCGTGTTGTTCATCCTCCCCGCCGCTGTTGCCCAGAAATTGAAGAAGGCAGATAAGGCAACCTATGAAAACCTCCAAAAACATGTAAAATTTCTCTCCGATGATAAACTCGAAGGCCGCCGCGCCGGCACCCCCGGTGAAAAACTCGCCAGCGATTATATCAGTGCCGAAATGCAAGCCATCGGACTGCAAGCCAAAGGTGAAAACGGATGGCTCCAACCCTTTGATATCAACGACGGCAAACAGGTAAATCCCAGTTCCTTCCTGATCATTAACGGGTCTGATCTCAAACTCGAAAAAGACTATTTCCCCCTGCATTTCAGTGCCAATAAAAGCACCGAAGCGGCTGTTTCGATAGCTCTTGCCGAACGCGGCGTTCCCTGGTTTTTTGATCTGAAAGATCTTCTTGAAGAGAATAAAACCAACCCGCATTTCGATATCTACGAAACCCTGAAAGCAAAAGCGAAGGCAGTGGCCGAGAAGGGCGCTACCGCATTGGTCCTCTTCAACAGCTCCTCACTGCCCGATAACCTCCGTTTCAATTCTAAAGAACGGGGAGAGAGTGCATCCATTCCTGTACTCTATGTTACCGATCCCGCGCGTAAAAAATTCCTTGCTGATACCGAAGCCACCCTCGATATGAAAGTAAAAGTGGAAATCGGTGATAAAAAACGCATAGGCCATAACGTAGTTGGCTACCTCGATAACGGTGCTGCCAGCACTGTTGTGATTGGTGCGCATTTTGATCACCTCGGGTATGGAGAAGATGGCAACTCTATGCTGCGCACAGGCGAAAAACTCATTCACAACGGCGCCGACGATAATGCCAGCGGCACCGCAGCCTTACTGGAGATCGCCCGATTGATGAAAGCCTCCAAAGACAAATCTCAAAACTTCCTCTTTATCGCCTTCTCTGCGGAAGAATTAGGACTGAATGGTTCCAAATATTACAGCGAACATCCCACGATCGACTTGAAATCTGTAAAATACATGATCAATATGGATATGGTGGGTCGATTGAACGATTCTACCAAAGTACTTACCGTAGGCGGTTATGGTACTTCACCCTGGTGGGGACAGCTTTTTGGCGGACTGAACCTGAAAAAATCGCTGGTATTGAAATACGATAGCAGCGGCACCGGGCCCAGCGACCATACTTCTTTTTATCGCAAAGATATACCCGTATTATTCTTCTTTACAGGATTGCATGGCGATTACCACCGCCCCTCCGACGATTTCGACCGCATCAACTATATGGGTGAACTCACGATCGTGAAACTGGCGGCTACTGTGATCGAAAAAAGCCGCGGCCAACAGATCCCCTTCACCAAAACACGTGAAACGCAAACGACTACCTCTGCCCGCTTCAGCGTAAGCATGGGTATCATGCCCGATTATACCTATGCCGGCAACGGGGTGAAAGTAGATGGTGTTTCCGAGGGACGTCCTGCACAGCGTGCCGGAATCAAAACAGGTGATGTACTGATCCAATTGGGCGAACACACGCTTACCACTGTTGAATCGTATATGCAGGCACTGGGTAAATTCAAAAAAGGAGACCGTGCAAAAGTGAAATACAAGCGGGGCAACGATACCCTGGAATCGGAAGTGCAATTCTGATGATGGATCTTTATTGAACATGAAATTAAAACTCGACCTCGAAGACCTGACGGATGATTTTTTCGAAGAAACCCAACTCTTCGGATTAGTGGCGCCTGTGAAGGACTATCAGTTTTGCAGGCAACTGAATCATTTACTGGGCTTTGATTTCCGGGTGAATAATGAGATCGAGATACAGTTGCATAAAAAGAACCGGAATTATTATTTCAGTATTTACGAATACAAGCAACCGAACAGCAGCCTTTGTCATTTTTTATATAACAATCAGTTTGATGGGGAATATCTATTGCCCGAATTCAAACACCTCGATTATCTGTGGTTATTAAAGGGCGATGTGGTGAGTAGCGAATTCCTGCAAAACCTGATGACTGATGTGCGTTCGATAGCCGGTGTGCAATTGGTAGTGGAGTTGACGGGTGAGAAGATCAAAAATAAAGGGCACTTGATTTTTTAATGACTAACCACAAAGACTCAAAGGCACAAAGATTCACAAAGAACTGGTGATTTCTCTGCGCTTCCTCCGCGGTCTCTTGTTCTCTGCGGTGAAAAAAGTTCTTTAACCGCAGAGAAGCAGAGGTAACGCAGAGTATTTTCAAGCATTTCACCCAAATTTCTTATTACTTATTTCTTATTACTTATTTTCTACTCTTCATGAGCCCACAACAAACCTCCACCCTTCTGCTCGTTCGCCCGGCCGCCTTTGCCTACAATGACGAAACAGCCGCCGATAACGCATTTCAATATACCGATGCCGGGGTGGATGTGTTTTCTCTCGCCTCCAATGCCCTCATGGAATTTGATTATCTGGCCGATGAACTTACAAACTGCGGCCTCAACATCATCATCGCCGAAGATTCCTATGTGCCTCCGAAGCCGGATGCCATCTTTCCCAATAACTGGATCTTCATGGGGCACGATGGCCGTGTAACCCTCTTTCCAATGATGGCTCCCAACCGCCGGCCCGAAAAAAGAGACGACATTATTGATCTGTTGCGAACCGACCATATTATTACCGATGTTTTAGATCTGAGTGAACTGGAAGCAGAGAATTTCTTTCTCGAAGGAACCGGTAGCATGGTCATGGATCATGAAAACAAAATGATCTTCGCCGGTCTGTCACAACGCACCCATCCGGCCGCACTTGATAAATGGGCCCGTGCGAACGGTTATCATGCCATTACCTTCCATACCAATGACGGACAGGGGCATCCCATCTATCACACGAATGTGATGATGAGCATCGGGCCCAATATAGCAGTAATTTGTCAGGATGTGTTTGAAGAAGAGATGGAATGGATCGCAGTGACACAACTATTACGCAGCACCGGTCATCGGGTGGTACCCATCACGCTCGATCAAATGCGTGCCTTTGCAGGGAATATTTTATTTGTACGAAATAACCGAAACGAATCGCTTACCCTTCTCAGTGAAACCGCTTTCGACGCCTTGAATGAGGAGCAAAAAGGTTATATCGCTGAAGCCGGGCGACTAGTTCCGCTCACGGTACCCACCATTGAAATGGTGGGAGGGGGCAGCGTACGCTGTATGCTGGCAGAAGTTTTTCTTCCTAAAAAATGATCAGGGTTGCACCAGGATCCGTTTCTCTCCGGCGACTGTGATACGACCAATTGGTTCGGCATGGGCTTCTAATCCCTGAGCGTTCAATACGGTTTTTACCTCCTCCACGGCTTCAGGCTTTACAGTAAATAGTAAGCCGCCATTAGTCTGCGGATCGGGTAATAGAGTAAAGGCTTCCATTACATTGACGCCTTTTTCAAATTTCACCTCAGCACTATAACTGTTCCAATTTCTGGTGGTGGCATCGGGGAAGATACGTTGCGCAATATATTGTGAAACGCCTGCGGCGATAGGAAGTTTGCTGTATTGTATTTCGGCACCCAGGCCGCTACCGGCGGTCACTTCTACCAAATGACCTAATAATCCAAATCCGGTTACATCGGTCATAGCTGTTACGCCAGCAATCTTTCCCAATGCCGCACCTGCTTTATTCAGCGTAGCCATTTGTGCGATCATTGCGGGTTGATGCTCCGCTTGTAATTGACCTCTTTTTTGAGCCGTAGACAATACCCCAACCCCAAGAGGCTTGGTCAGGAATATCAGGTCACCCTCCTGCGCGGTATCATTTCGCTTGATACGATCGGTAGGCACTATGCCTGATACAGCCAATCCAAATAAGGGTTCTGTGGTATCTATACTATGACCACCGGCTAATGGAATACCGGCTTCCATACAAATACTACGTCCGCCCTCAATAACTTTCTGCGCCAATTCCACCGGCAATTTTTCCACCGGCCAACCAAGGATAGCAATCGCCATTAACGGGTCGCCACCCATCGCATATACGTCGCTGATGGCATTGGCCGCTGCGATACGGCCGAATTCAAACGCATCATCTACTATGGGCATGAAAAAGTCGGTGGTGGAGATCATGGCTGTTCCATTGCCCAGATCATATACTGCTGCATCATCACGACTGCTGTTTCCCACTATCAGGTTTTTATTATCCGGCATGGCCAGATGACCTGTGAGTATCGCTTCCAGAACTTTTGGCGCGATCTTACATCCGCATCCGGCACCATGAGAAAATTGGGTTAACCGGATCACATTTTCCTGTTCCATATTATTCATTTAGTTGGCCGACAGAACGATGGTCGCATTCGCTTCATGCGCCACGCATTCAGCCGGCAAGTTTTTTAATAGTGCGTTGAGGTTTTCCCTGTTTTGCAATCCTTTCAAATACCATTTATCATAATATTTGAGAAGAATACGGAAACAATCAGCGATCTCATTCGCCGCCAGATGTTGCAAGGCCGTTTTAGTTTCCAGGGGTCCCAATCTTTTTTGAATGCGCTGAATGGCATCGGCCATTTTTTGCTTATCCAGGGGACCGTATTCGGCAGTTATATGAATGAGTCGTTCGTCAAAAGGAATATCAAGAAAATAAACCGGACATTGCCGCATATGATTCCACAATGGCTGTGGAATATTTACCAGTCCGATCCGCTGACTTTCATCTTCCAGCCATATAATGGTTTCAGGTATCCGAAGGGTTTCGGGATGACTGAGATCCGCAAACAGCAGACCGGTTTGTTTGCGCAACTGCCAGGCCAGCATGTTCTCAAACATCTCCTGACTGGGTTGAGGAGGTAATCCGATATTACCAAATGCCGAACCTTTATGAGAAGCAATTCCTTCCAGGTCTACTATGGAGGCGCCGCGTTCACCGAGGGTACGAAGCACATAGGATTTACCGGAGCCGGTATATCCACCCAAAATCCTGAACGCATAGGGCACCCGAAAACTATCAATCACCCAATGGCGGAATTTTTTATAGCCGCCCACCAAACTATACACTTTGAATCCATACAGTTCCAGCAGCCAGGCCACTCCCGCACTGCGCATGCCACCGCGCCAGCAATGCACCAGCACCGTTTTATCGGCCTTGGTGGTTTCTTTCTCCCGCTCGGCCAGCCAGACTTCCACCTGTTCTACCATGGCGCGCATTTTGGTGCCGAAATAATCCAACCCCACCTTTATAGCGATCTCACGACTTTGCTGTTTATAGGCCGTGCCAACTACTTTCCGTTCTTCATCGGTGAAAAGGGGCAGGTTTTTAGCACCGGGTATATGCGCTTGGTTAAATTCGCCCGGACTGCGTACATCCAGCACGAGGTGCTGTTGCGCCAGTTCCAGAAAGGATGTTATATTCAAGCGTTGTACTGCCATACTATCAATTTGCAAAAATAAAAGAACCCGCTGATGCGGGTTCAATTTTATTAAAACGATTCCCTATTCAGGGGAAACGATTATTAACCATTCATCGATGCCAGGAATTCCTCGTTACTCTTGGTACCCCTCATACGCTTGAGCAATTCATTCATGGCTTCTTCTGTATTCATGTCGTTCAGATACACGCGGAGCAGGTTCATACGCTGTAATACATCACGCTCCAGCAACAGGTCATCGCGACGGGTAGAGGAAGCTACCAGATCGATTGCTGGAAAAATGCGGCGGTTAGCCAGTCGGCGGTCGAGCTGCAGTTCCATGTTACCGGTACCTTTAAACTCTTCAAAGATCACCTCATCCATTTTAGAACCAGTATCGATCAGTGCGGTGGCCAGAATGGTGAGTGAACCACCGTTCTCAATTTTACGGGCCGCACCAAAGAATTGTTTGGGCTTCTGCATGGCATTGGCTTCCACACCACCACTCAACACCTTACCGCTGGCTGGAGCCACAGTATTATGAGCGCGTGCGAGGCGGGTGATACTATCCAGCAGGATCACCACATCATGACCGCACTCTACCAAACGCTTGGCTTTATGCAAGGCAATGGTAGAAACTTTCACGTGCTTTTCAGCGGGTTCATCGAAGGTAGACGCGATCACTTCAGCACGCACACTGCGTTCCATATCGGTCACCTCTTCCGGGCGCTCATCTACCAGTACCACGATCAGATACACTTCCGGGTGGTTGGCGGCAATGGCATTGGCCACTTCTTTCAATAATACCGTTTTACCGGTTTTGGGCTGCGCCACGATCAATCCACGCTGTCCTTTACCAATAGGCGTGAACAGGTCCATGATACGAGTGCTGTATTGCGAAGGTGTGGTAAACAGGTTCAGCTTTTCGAAGGGGAATAACGGTGTGAGGTAGTCGAATGGAACGCGGTCGCGTACCTCTTCAGGGCCTTTACCATTGATAGAATCCACTTTCAATAAAGCGAAATATTTTTCTCCTTCTTTGGGAGGACGCACCGCACCATGCACAGTATCACCGGTTTTTAAACCGAATAATTTGATTTGCGAAGGCGATACATATACGTCGTCGGGAGAAGAAAGGTAGTTATAGTCGGAAGAACGGAGGAAGCCATAGCCATCGGGCATCATTTCCAGTACACCTTCACCAAGGATCACGCCATCAAATTCGATGTTGAACACCGGCTCGCGGCGCTGCTGGAAATTACGTTGTTGTTGTCCACCCTGTGGCGACTGTGCAGGCTGCTCGGGTTGTTGTACGGCCTCTGCAGTGCTGTTTTCATTGGGTTGTGCATCAGCAGCGATCATATCCTGCTCGTTGATCTCAGGAATATCAGCGCTTTCATCCTCATCTTCCTGCTTGCGGCGGGGCTTCTTCACAATGGGAGCGGCAGCGGGTTTTTCCACGGCTGCTTTCTTGCGAACCGGCAGTTCCTTTTTAATTTCTTTTTTGGGTTTTTCTTCTTCTACATCACCACTCACCACATCGGCTTCTTCGGTTGAATTAGAAGTGGTGGTCTTTATAATGCGCTTACGCTTTGATTTATCATCAGCAGCACCGGCTTTATCGGCACTGGCAATTACGGCCTGGCGGTCCAGAATTTTGTAGATGAGCTCTTGTTTATCGAGCTTTTTGGCTTGTGGGATTTTTAACTGCTCAGCAATATCGAGCAGTTCCGGAACGAGCATGTCGTTCAATTGGAGAATGTCGTACATAAAAGTGCTTGAAAGTTTAACACGTGATCAACGAGCGATCTTAAAAAATGAAAAGAATTGGGTGATTTATTTTGAACGGAACGAGAGAAACTGATGAGTCAGAGAGATTAGCGGAATGCACTTACCAGCCTTATTCCACCACAATATTACCACAAAAATGGAAAAAGCAAAAAAAATAGGACCGAAAACCGGCTTCCAGAGGGCAAAAGCGGTGGTTACAACCTTAAATGGGCTGTTTAGGCCAATGCGTTGACGAGTTTTCCGTCGTTATATACGGGTAAAACATTAGCCAGACCCGGTGTGAGGCAAAAGCGGATATCCTCTATCAACCCAAAACGATCTACCAATCGGTGGTAATGTGTTAATTGGGGCGCAAATTCATGAAGATTATTCTTCCGTAAGCGGTACATTTCTACAGCGGTAAGGGAGCTGTCGCAATGAATGGTAAATGCCTCCTGCACCCGATCAATGACGGCACCGGCGAATAAAGTGTCTTCCAGATTGTATCGATCCTTCCAGCCGGCGCAGCCCAATACCACATTCTTACCTTGTGCCAACAAATAATCACAAACGGCATCCAGATTGGGGAAGGACCCGGTAATGATGCTACCGGCGCCATTTTCCAGTGCCATGTGCAACAGGCGGGTACCGTTCGTGGTAGTCAGTACCAGCGTTTTTCCTTTTACAAATTCGGGGCTGTATTCAAGAGGTGAATTACCATGTTTTAATCCTTCTGCTATTTTACCATCACGCTCTCCGGCGGCAATACCATGTATGCGCTTGCTGATCTCTACCGCCTTACCCACTGTATCCACCGGTATCACACAACGGGCACCGTTATGAAGGGCGGAGGCAATGGTGGAAGTTGCTCGAAAAACATCAATGATCACCACAACTGCATCTCTGAGATCGTATAAATGTAATAAGGCGGGCGATAAACAGGTAAATAAAGTGGGTTTCGATTGCTCCATACGTTTCGGTTTACTTCAGCACATGCTGCCATTTGCCTGATTCTGCATAGTCTTTGATCGTTCGGTTTCGTAACTCCAGCAGCCGGCGGAAATAGCGGGTTAAAAATAAGCGACTGGCCAATCTGCCCAGCCAGCCATAAGATGGCTCAAAGAAAAAAACATCTATCATCAGGGTGCCATTCTCCACCTGTTTGAAATAATGCTCATGTTTCATACACTTCAGTTCGCCCTGCAGCATTTCAGTGGTGAAGGAAAGAGGAGGATCCATTTGTGTGACCTTCACTTTCATGGCCCGTTGCCGGCCCAGATGTTTCCCTTTCCACGTTACCGTTTCATTCAAACGAATGAGTCCGGATATCGTACCGGCCACCGCTGTTTCTTTATATCGATCCAGCGATCGCAGGTGTACCAGTACACTCCTGGAAAGATCAAAAACTCTTTCTGCAGGACTGCTTATAAAGGTGGTCAGGTGTATCGTAGGCATGGAACAGGCTTTTAGTGCCCCATACGTTCAAAAATCATGCAAAAGGGAATTTCACCACTTTCGCCTTGATCGATTTATCGCGTACAGCTATAAAAATCTCGCTATCAATGGCCGCATGCGCCAGCTCCACATAACCCATGCCGATCGCTTTTTGCAATGAGGGTGATTGGGTTCCGGAGGTTACATAACCGATCTTATTGCCCGCTGCATCCTTTATTTCATAATGATGGCGGGGGATCCCTTTCTCGATCATCTCAAAGCCTACCAGCTTTCGGTTTACACCGGTCGCTTTTTGCACAGCCAGTACATCTTTGGCGGTAAAATCTTTGGTGAATTTCGTGATCCAACCCAATCCCGCTTCGAGCGGACTGGTGGTATCATCAATATCGTTTCCGTATAAACAGTAACCCATCTCCAAACGAAGGGTGTCACGGGCACCCAAACCTATTGGCTTGATACCTTTCGCGGCACCGGCTGCAAAAATAGCCTCCCATATCTTGTTAGCATTGTCGTCCTTGTCCTCAAAATAAATCTCCACACCGCCTGCCCCGGTATAACCTGTAGCACTCACCAGGACATTTTCCACTCCGGCAAATACGCCCTTTGCAAATGTGTAATATTTTAAATTAAGGATGTCCATGTCCGTAAGTGGCTGCAGGATCTGCGTAGCCAACGGGCCCTGAATGGCCAGCAAACAGGTTTTGTCGGAGATGTTATGCATCTCTACATTATTCGTATTGAAAGAACTGATCCAGTTCCAGTCTTTCTCAATATTGGAGGCATTCACCACCAGCATGTACACTTTATTTTCTTCCACACAATACACCAGCAGGTCGTCTACAATACCCCCTTCACGGTTGGGCAAACAACTATACTGTGCCTGACCATTCTTCAGTTTGGAGGCATCATTACTCGTAACACGCTGGATCAGGTCAAGTGCCTGATCGCCCTTTAGAATGAATTCGCCCATATGGCTCACATCGAACACACCGGCACTGTTTCGTACAGCGGCATGTTCATCGTTGATACCGGAATAGCTGATAGGCATATTATACCCTGCGAATTCGGCCATTTTAGCACCTAAAGCAATATGCTTATGGGTGAAAGGAGTGTTTTTCATTCAAGCAAGAATTTTGAGGGGCAAAAATAAACTATGTACGGGGTGTTACCAATAAAATAAAAGGATCCGCCAGGAGGCGGACCCTTTTGTTCCAACTTCAACCCCGCCTGTTACCCAAATGGGACAAGCGGCGGGCATTTATTGCTGGAACAGTCTTCCAAAAACATAGACGGTCTTCATCAAACCGGAAGAGCTGTTTTCATGGCTATACCCTTCCGTATCTTCTGTATCCGATTCCGCTTTGCGGTAAGCCGTTACTTTGGCAGCCGGAGCGGTGGTATCAATATTTTTCTTCGAAGTACTATCTGTTTTTCCCTTGTAACGATATTCAGTACCCTTTGTAGCAGGAGTGGCCGGCTCGTTGGCGGGAGTAGAATCTACCTTATTCTCATCCGGGTTTTCCTCATTGCCCGCTTTTTCTTCGATCACCCGGTAACGGCCTTTTTTCAATTCATCCTTATCCAGTGAAGACGTACGCACCAGTCCGTCGTCGGGAGTCATCGTGTATTCTACCTCCGCATCCCAGAGGTATGTATTATTGAATTCTTCGCGGAATTCCACATTCAATCCTCTTCTGCGGTTATAGTTGATCGTGAAATAATCATAATCTTCCACGCCGCGATCCAATTGAATCTTCTTTCCTACCGGCACTTCCACTACGATCAGCACCTGCTGATTGCGGAAGCGATCATAACGACTTACCGGGAATCCCTGTGGCAACAACACCACGCTGTCTTTCTGCGTAACATCGAAGCTGATCCGCTGAGCCAGGGTGCGGGCATCGTCGGGCGTATTACCGCGACTGAGACGGAGTTTGGTGATATGGAAATCGTTGTCTTTACTCTTTACTACATTCACCCGAACGGTGTTCAGCATCAGGGTATCCTGATTGATGCCATACATTGGCCAGTTCTCATCGCTACCCATATCGAACCAATCGTTACCGTAATAATGGATATTGCTTCGATTCACGTCTACGTACAGTTTGCCATTTACGGGTTGTGTTACGGCCACTGCTTCTTCTACGGCAGAGCGTGATTTGAAATTACGGGTCATTAATCCGGCCAATGTGATCAGGCTGATCAAACCGATCACCCAGAGACTACCGAAGATGAAACCGAGGTAGTGACGTTTAGAGCGTACCCCCATGATACGGCGGATCAGCCAGGTGATGAGGGCTACAATGGGCAATCCAAGGAAGAAAAGGAGGGCGAACCAGGCCAGAGCGTTCTGCCAGAATCCTTCGAGGAAGAAATCTTTCAGCGGGAATACCACAAAACCCCCAAACATCAATCCGATCAGTACTCCAAATAAGGCCAGAGCGATAACGCCCCCAATAAAAAGGAAGAAGGCTTTGAAAAGAATACCAATGGCATGACCGATACCACTTCCAGCACTTCTCGCAACGGGTCCGGCTTCTGCGGCATATTGTTTGGCTGTATGACCAGCCGTAGCACCCAGGTCTTTGGCTTTTTCACCAAACTGCTGTGCCGATTCCTTCACTTCATGACCCCATTTCTCCGCTTTGGTCTTGAAAGATTCCAGATCTTCCTTTACGGTTTTGCTAATCGAGTTCAGGTCGATACGTTCGCCTTTCATCTCCAGTTTTTCTGCAGCAGTATAGGCTACCGGTACAGCGATCCACAGAATGATATAGGCGATGAAAAGGGTACTGCTGAGTGAACCGGAAATGATACGTGGTCCCATCCAGATATCCCAGTCGTTGAACCAGAAGTTGAACGGTCCGGATACAATGGCTACGATCAATGGTAAGGCAAAGATCAAACGGGGGATCCAGGTATCAATATTGAAGTAGGCGGCCAATCCACCACAAACTCCACCGATCACTTTATCTTCTGCACTGCGGTATAAACGCTTGGTGATATTGGTCTGCATCGATTTAGAAGGCACGATGATCCACAACAGGATATATACCCAGAAGAGTGCGCCAAACAAAACGACAAACAGGATACGCATGAAGATCGGATCGATCTTGAAATAGTTGGCCAATCCGCTGGCTACACCACCGATAATCTTATCGTCTACATTTCTGTAGAGACGGCCGCTGGTGGCATAGTTATAGTTGCGGGTACCGCTATAGTTTCCCCATGTCTGTTCGTTAGAACCACTCTTGCTATCACTCTTTCCCTCGCTCTTTCCGCTTCTCGCATTGTCGTTAATAGTATTGAGCTCCACCTCGGCAGCTTCCAGCTCCTCGGGGCGGCCCATACCGGCGATCACCGCATTCACATCCTCATCGGTAATACATACGGTTCCCTTTTTCAAACGCTCGGAGAATAATTCAGCGATACGTCCTTCAATATCATTGATGATCTCATCACGTCCATCCTCATTCGCAAAGAACCTTCGCAGACTGTCAATATATTGTTTTAAGGATTCATAAGCCGTTTCCTCAATGGGAATGACCCGGCCCTGAAAATTTATGTTGATAACCTTTTTCATTGTCATGGTATTTGAAGGTTGAAGTGTTAGTTGGTGTTGGATGGAGGTTCAATAGGATCGTTGCTGTTCGCCGAGGTGCTGAGGGTTTCTTTTTTACTGGCCAGCGTATTAACGGCGTTTGCCAGTTCGTTCCAGGTCGCCTCCAGTTCGTTATAGAACTGTTCTCCCTTGGGTGTCAGAGAGAAGTATTTGCGGGGCGGCCCGGAATTGCTTTCCACCCAGCGATAGGTGAGCATGTCGGCATTCTTCAATCGCGTCAGCAAGGGATAAAGGGTGCCTTCCAGAATTTGCAAATTGGCACCCCGCATCTCTTCCACAATGTCACTCGGATAAGCCTCGCCGCGACGGATGATGGAGAGGATACAGAATTCCAGTATTCCCTTCCGCATCTGACTTTGTGTGTTCTCTATATTCATATGCGCTATTTTTTGTGCCGGGGGTTAGGGGAAGCGACAGGTTGGCTTGGATAAGGTTGGCTATACTATGTTTTGACCCACCTGCCTCTGACCCTGCCCGCCGGCTGATTAATCATTGACAACACAAAGATAAGGGCTTTTTAATGTACTATGCAACACATAGTACCAAATTATTTTTGGTAGTACCTATTCTAAGCTAGTATACAGAATTACAAATCATTGATAATTAATAATTAATAATTTTTTTGCATTCGAAAAGTTATCTTGGGCTTTGGGATGATTGGTTGGATTGGTAGGATGAATGGGCGCATTTTATACCTCCGCAAGGTGAAAAAATTGGAGTAGATTTACCCTTTAAACCTATTTTCTACATGGTCAGAGCCGGAATTTGCTTCTTTTTGGTTGTTTTGACGGTCTTCAGTTCCTGCGCCCCTTCGTATAAAAGTCTGATTCCAAGATTTAAGCCCGCTTCCACGGTTGAAACGCCCGATTACAGTGATCTTTTTTACTGGGCGGCGCATCCCGATAAATGGGACCCTTCCGATTCCATTCCGCGACCACTCCGCAAATCCTATAAGGCCGATTCCACTGTAGATGTGTTTTTTCTGCATCCCACTACCCTTACCAGTGAAACAGATAGTGCGGCAAATGCCTCTTTGAATGATGCGGAGCTGAACGCAAAAACCAGTTATAGTCCTATTCTGTTTCAGGCCAGTGCTTTTAATGAGCACCGTGTATTCGCCCCCCGCTACCGGCAGGCTCATATCCGTAATTATTATATCTATCTGAATGATTCTGCAAAAGCCATGAAAGCTTTTCAACTGGCCTATGAAGATGTGCGTAATGCCTTTCTATATTATCTGAAACATTATAATAAGGGGCGGCCGGTGATCATTGCGTCGCATAGTCAGGGCACTACTCATGCCATGTGGTTGCTCAAAGAGTTTTTTGATAAAGAAAAACCGGTGGCGCCTTTAGTAGCGGCATATCTCGTAGGGATGTATATTCCAGCCAATCAGTTCACCTATCTTAAACCCTGTGAGCAGGCCGATCAAACCAACTGCTTTTGCGCCTGGCGTACCTTTAAGTTGGCGCATGTGCCCGATTTCGTACAGAAAGAAATAACCCCCTCGCCTGTAACAAATCCGCTAAGCTGGACACGGGATACCACTCCCGTTGATCGTCATGCGAATCCCGGCGCCATTCTCACAAAATTCAATAAAAAATACAAATACGCTGCCGGAGCTCAGATCCATGCTGGTATTTTATGGACGCCGCGCCCGCATTTCTTTGGCAGTTTCATGCTGAAAACGCCGAACTACCATATTGGTGATATCAATCTTTACTATTACAGCATCCGGACAAATCTGCGCACCCGGACCAATGCCTGGCGCCGCACGCATCCATGAGTAGGGTCCATCATACGCCTGCGAAGCAAATTGTAGTGGTAATCCCCGCATACAATGAATCCACGGTTATTGAAGAAACCCTGCAGCAACTCAAGCCGCTGGGGTATACTGTTGTACTGGTAGATGACGGGTCTTCCCCGTCGTTAAAAGACCGGCTGCAACATTTCCCCATTCACTATTTACGGCACCGGGTGAATCTGGGACAGGGGGCTGCATTACAAACCGGTTTTCGATATGCCCAAACGCTGGATCCGCAAGTGGTGATCAGTTTTGATGCCGATGGTCAGCATGATCCGACAGACATCCCTTCCTTGATCGATCCCATACTGCAACAAGAGGCTGATATTGTTTTGGGTTCCCGTTTCCTGGAGAAAACCAGTGACGGGTTACCGGCATCAAGAAAGAAATTACTGGGGCTGGCGCGTTTGGTGAATGGTCTTTTAACGGGTCTATGGCTTACTGATGCACATAACGGCTTGCGGGCACTGGCACCGAAAGTACTTGGCGAAATCAATCTGCAGGAGAACCGTATGGCACATGCCAGTGAAATTCTGTTAGAGATAAAAAAGCACGGGTGGCGCTGGAAAGAGGTAGGGGTACACATCCATTATACGGATTACAGCAAACAGAAGGGACAAAGCGCTTGGAACAGTTTCCGAATTGTATTTGATCTACTTTTACATAAATTATTCCAATGACCGGAATTCAATTGGTACTGCTTACGGGCATCGCTTTTATCACCCTGTATTTCATCATACAGTTGAAAAAGCAATTGCTTGATCTGGGTTTACTATTTCTGTTAATTGCAGCGGCAGTTGTTTTTATTGTTTGGCCGGAGTCGACGAATATACTGGCGCATAAATTAGGAGTAGGCCGCGGAGCCGATCTTATATTTTATGTAAGCATACTCTTATTCTGGTTCATCGTGCTGAAACTATATGCGCGTTTGCGCCGGCTGGAAAAAACCGTTACGCAATTTATTCGTGAAGAAGCGCTGAAGAAAGCCGAAGCGCCCAAATAATCACATGCAAAGCAGTCTGGAACGTATCAACCCCGATCAACTCAATGATGCCGAAGCCACGGGTAAAGAAACCCTGGCCCTGCACCTGGAACGCTATCATTTTGCCGGTCAACATCTGTTGCCGGGATACACCGGCGATCTGGCCTGTGGTACCGGATATGGCAGTTATCTGCTCGCTCATGAATATGCAGATAAAGTAACTGGATTGGAGTCGGCCGACCTGGATAATGACAGTATTGCTTATGCGCAAAAAAGGTATGCGCATCCTACTATCCATTTTCGGACAGCCAATTTATTGGAACTGGTGCCTGCACAAACATTTCAGAATATCGTTTCGTTGGAAACCATGGAGCACCTCCCCGATCCGGAAGCTTTTGTAAAACATATTTGTTCGTTTCAAAACACCGGCGGTCGTTTTATTGCTTCGGTACCGGTAACGCCATCCATGGACGCCAATCCCTATCATCTGCAGGATTTCACGCAAAAAAGTTTCATCGCCTTAATGGAACGACAGGGCTATCGGCTCATCAATAGCATGCTGCAGGTGCAACCTTACTCGTTCTTTAAGATCGCCGGGAAAAAAGAAGCCCGGAGCAAGGACCTGCGCAGTGGATTACTGCGTTATTACTGGCAACATCCTGATAAATTTTTCCTTCGGTTGCGCTCCGTACTGGTGGATGGCTTCACCAATAAATACTTCGTAGGCGTATTTGAAAAATTATAAATTCTTTACCGTAAGGGCCACCATTTTTTTCTCCGATTCCGACAGATCGGTCAGCGCGTAACGGGTAATGCCATTGATGGTTACTTCATCGAGTATGTTAACGGTATTCCCAAAACTGGCGTCTTCGGTGGGTTTAATGATCAGCATCAATTCCTTTCTTCCCACACCAGACTTATCAAGAGCCGCCTGCTTGAGACGGATAACATTTCCGATTCCGTTACTGTAGGAATAGGTCGTAATGCCGTATAATCCTTCAGATAGTGCTTTGTCGAGTGCTCCGTGATAATAGAATATCTTATTGTCTGCCAGTGGGAATACTGTCAGGGCACCTGAGTTACCGATCTGGGTTGAATCAGGACTGTCTTTCGGCATAGCCAAAACCATGGCTGTTGGTTGCGACATATTCGTAGTAAAGATGAAAAAGGTGATCAGTAAAAATCCAAGGTCAACCATCGGTGTCAGGTCTACCCGCGTAGATAGTTTTTTGGATTTGGGTACTCCGGCCTTGGGGGAACTGCTGGTGGTGGTTATTTCTGCCATGTGTGGGGAGGTTTTGGTTTAGAGAGAATTATTAATTATTAATTATTCGAATAATTGATAATTAATAATTGGTCTTGCCTTTATGAGATGCTCCCGGGCGGGATTTCCATACAGCAATCATCGCCCACAATGAGTTTACTCATGCAGGCAGGCTTTTCAGCGGGGGTACCTTTGTAGTACTAAAAACGCGTATATGAAAACGCTGATCGTTCCTACCGATTTCTCACCGGCTTCATTCAATGCCATGCATTATGCGGCAGATATGGCCCGTGAGATCAATGCCAGTATTTTATTGCTGCATGTATATCAGGTGCCGCTCAGTTTCACGGAAATTCCGGTGCCGGCACTGTCGGCCTCCGAAATGAAAGATATCGGCGAAGAAAGGATCCGGTTGCTTAAAACGGAACTGGAGCATGTTACTTCGGGTAGTCTTAAGGTTTATACAGAAGTCTGTTTAGGCGACCCAGCTTCTGAAATTTCGCGGGTGTGTACTCAAATACAGCCTTTTGCGGTGGTGATGGGAACACATGGCGGGTCGGGAGTAGAAAGACTACTATTGGGCAGTACCACCCTTCAAACCATCCGGCATAACAGATGGCCGGTACTGGTGATTCCGCCGGGAACCGGTTACCATGCGATCAAAAAGATCGGACTGGCCTGCGATTTTAAAGATGTGGTGGATTCCATGCCGATTGCATTTATCACGAAAATGGTGGTGGCATTTGGTGCAGACCTGCATGTGTTGAATGTAGAAGAAAATAAACGAACCACCCAAAATGAAACGGCACTCGAGTCTGCCTACCTCGATACGTTATTACATCCCGTTAAGCCAAAATATCATTTCCTTGTTCATGAAAATGTGGTGGAGGGAATTACCCGGTTTTCAGAGATCAACAATCTTGATCTGTTGATCGTGGTGCCCAAAAAACACTCCGGACTGGAAGGGCTCTTCCATCGTAGTCAAAGCTCGGGTATGGTTACGAAGGCGCATATTCCGGTGATGGCGGTGCATGAGGGGTAAGTAGTGGGGCATTCCCTTCACACTCAAACTCACTCTCACACTTGTGAATGGTGAATGGTGAATCGTGAATGGTGAATGGTGAATCATGAATCCTGGCGCTTCATTGCGCCCTGGCGTCTTGGCGGTAAAGCCGAAAATACACTTAACCGCTGCCCCTGCGCTGAAGCTACGGCGCAGGCGCAGAGGCGCGGCGGGCGCGAAGGTACGCAGAGCCAATTTACGCCTTCGCCAAGGCTTCGGCGTACGGGGTACCATTCACAATTCACGATTCACCATTCACCATTCACGATTCACGATTCACCATTCCCCATTCACTATTCACTCCTTCACCCTGACATCGGCGTACAGGCTCCATTCTTATAACTTATTTCTAACTCCTTATTTCTTACTCCTTATTCCTTATTTCCCCTTTTTCTCCGTTTCTTTATAAAAATTTTTCAACCCATGTTCCGCACCATCATAACCGGCTCAGGCTCTTATATTCCTCCTACGATCCAAACAAACCGTGATTTTGCAGAGCATCTGTTCTATGCAGAAAACCAACAGCCGCTGGATACGCCTCCGGCAGAAGTAGTGGAGAAGTTCAAACAGATCACCGGAATTGAAGAACGCCGTTATGCGACCGATAATATGAACACATCGGATATTGCCACACTGGCCGCTAAAAAAGCCATTGAGGATAGTGGTGTGGATCCCGAAACACTTGACCAGATCATTTTTGCCCATAATTTCGGCAACGTTTTAAAAAACACCATTCAAACGGATGCGGTGCCTTCATTAGCGAGCCGGGTAAAATTCGACCTGGGCATCAAGAACCCAAACTGTATCGCTTACGATATTCTTTTTGGCTGCCCCGGCTGGGTGCAGGGCATGATCCAGGCACATGCTTTCTTTCAGGCCGGTATGGCTAAGAAAGCACTGATCATCGGGGCTGAAACGCTTTCCCGCGTGATCGATATTTATGACCGCGACAGCATGATCTTTGCCGATGGTGCCGGCGCCAGTATCCTGGAATATAAGGAAGGCAGTGCAGATGGCCCGGGCATTTTAGGTTTCAGCGTGCAAACCCATAGTTCCGAAGAAGCCTATTACATCAATATGGGTTGCTCCTTTCATCCCGAAGGAAACGAACACATTCGTTATATCAAAATGAAAGGTCGTAAAGTGTATGAATATGCCATGACCCATGTACCGGCAGCAATGAAAGATTGTCTGGATAAAAGTGGCGTAAGCATTGATCAGGTTAAAAAAGTTTTCATCCATCAGGCCAATGAAAAAATGGATGAGGGCATCATTGCCCGGCTGTTCAAATTATATGGCTTGCGTGTATTACCGGAAAACATCATGCCCATGAGTATTCACTGGCTGGGCAATAGCTCAGTAGCTACTGTTCCCACACTGTATGATCTGGTAAAAAGAGGATTGGCCGCCCCGCATGAATTGCATCCCGGCGATATCATCCTGTTTGCCTCTGTGGGAGCGGGCATGAACATCAACGCTGTTTGCTACCGCTGCTAAAACCAGCCGCGTCGTTTAAATGCAATGATCATCCAGATGGGGATCAGTAACATCATTCCCACGGCGAAATAAAATCCCCATTGGTGATGGGCATAGGGAATGATATCAAAATTCATCCCGAAGATGCCACCGATCACCGTGGCGGGTGCCAGTACGCAGGTAACAATGGCCATTACCTTCATTACCTCATTCAGTTTCAGGTTTACGTTGTTCACGTAAAGATCCTGCATACTCATCATGATATCACGGTAGTTCTCCGACAGATCATGTGCTTGCACAATATGATCGTATACGTCTTTAAAGTACTTGGTGGTGCGGTCGGTAAGCAATTCACTTTCACTTCGTATAATAGCGCTGACCAGATCGCGCACCGGAACAATATTCCGCTTTAATACGATCAGCTCTTTGCGCACCTGATTGATCTTGGCCAGACTTCTTTTATTACTGGTACGCACCACTTCTTCTTCTACCTGTTCAATCTGGTCTCCCAGTTTTTCCATCACCAGAAAATAATTGTCCACGATCAGGTCGAGCATGCTATAAAGCAGGTAATCCACCGTACGCTGACGGATCTGACTTTTGGGAGAACGAAGTTTCAGCCGTAGGGGATCAAATACATCCCGATGCGGATCTTCCTGAATGCTGATGATAAAATCCTCGCCCATGACCAAACTGATCTGTTCGGTTTCCACTGATCTTTTCTGTTCATTATAATAAAGCATGTTCAATACACAGAAGAGGCGGCCCTCCACTTCATCCATCTTGGGGCGTTGATTCACGCTGAGAATATCTTCCTGGATCAGGGGGTGGATCACAAAATGTTCGCCGATCTTTTCTACATCCGATTTACGCAATCCATCCACATTGATCCAACTGATGCGTTTGCTGTCGCGATAACGAAAACTGCCTTCCACATTGCTCAGGCGTTGTTCCTCCACCGTATCGGCATTATAATCATACACAAACACCTCTACATCTTCCGGCTCCACCCGCTGCGGAATAACCGTTGGATTTACATTCAGGATCTCTTTGGTACGATGGGTGCCAAAGATGTTAATGGGGTTTAAATACTTGAGGTATTTTTCGGGATGCAGTTTAACGTTCATGGATGTAAGTTAAGGAATTGGGGGGTGAGGTGTGGGGTGTGGGGGCTTAAATATTCGTAAGGGTTCGTGGTTAGGGGGTAATTTTTCGCAGAGAATGCAAGGTGATAAAATAACTCTGCGAAACCTCCATTAACTCCCGTTCTCTGCGGTGAAAAAATACCAAGCACTATTGCTATTAATTTCCATTAAACATATCCTTATTAAATTTGAATCATGAAAAAGTCATTGCTTATTGCCTGTTTTATTCTCGCTACGCTCAGCAGCTGGTCGCAGAAGAAAGCCCCTGCCAGAGAATACTATAACCTCACGGTGTATCATTACACTGAAAAGCGACAGGAATTGGAATTAGACAAATACCTGTCACAGGCCCTCCTTCCGGCGCTGCACCGCCAGAACATCAAACACGTGGGTGTATTCAAACCGATCGCCAATGATACGGCTGCCGATAAGATCATTTATGTTCACTATCCGATTACCTCCCCCACGCAATTGATCAGCATCGGAGATCAATTGCTCAAAGATGGCATCTTTCAAAAAGAAAGCATTTCCTATACTATGGCGGCACACGACAAAGCGCCCTACAAAAGAATGGAGACCATTTTACTCTATGCATTCCGCCTGGCCCCGCAAATGAAACGGCCCGCATTGAATACCCCGTTGAGCGAACATGTGTATGAATTGCGGAGCTATGAAAGTCCAACTGAAAAATACTACCGCAACAAAGTGGAGATGTTCAATGAGGGCGGCGAGGTGAAATTATTCGACAGACTGGGGTTCAATGCCGTGTTTTATGCGGATGTGATCAGTGGCAGCCGTATGCCCAATCTCATGTACCTCACTTGCTTTGACAATATGCAATCGCGCGAAGCGCACTGGAAAGATTTTGTAGCATCACCCGAATGGAAAGCCCTGATCAGCAATCCGTATTATGAGAAAAATGTAAATAAGGCGGATATTATTTTGATGAAAGCGGCGAGTTACTCAGATTATTAAAAGAGATCTTGAATACATTTAACCGCGAAGACGCAAGGTCGCAAAGGTTCGCGAAGACATAGCGAAACCTCGTGCCTTTGCGCCTTCGCGGTTAAGATTTCCATCAAGAAAAATTACAACTTTTCATACAAGCCCCTCAGCTTCTCTCTCGTCATGATCTTCTCCCAATCAGGTCCAAGGGCATTTTCCCAGAGCGGTTTCATACCCATACTCACATCGATCATTTTATCGAACTGTTCATCGGTCAGTCCTTTACAAATTCCGACTGGGATCTCGATATTATTCTTCTCCACCATGTATTTGAATTCTTTCACCCCGGCCGGATAGTATTCTTCCAGATGATTCATCACGATACAATTACCAATACCGTGCTTGGTGCCCAGTAAATAACTCAGGCCATAACTAACGGCATGGGCTACCCCTACCTGTGAATAGGCAATACTCATTCCGCCGGCATAGCTGGCCATCATCAGTTGGTCATCGCTTTCGGCATCCCAATGATCTTTCTCTACAAATACTTTCTGGCAGAGTTGCAGGGCCTTCTCCCCATAGCTTTTGCTGAATTCATTGAGGAAGGTACCTTCTAAACTTTCGATACAATGGATATAGCAGTCCATACCCGTATAAAAACGCTGGTTCACCGGTGCATCGGCGGTGAGTTCAGGGTCGAGTACAATTTGATCGAAGGGGGTAAAGTCGGAGTTCATGCCCAGTTTACGCGTGGGTCCGGTAAGCACGGTGGTGCGTGATACCTCCGCTCCTGTTCCACTCAGTGTTGGGATACCTGCCTTATATACACCGGGAAGTTTTACGAGGTCCCAACCCTGATAATCGGCACTGCTGCCGGGATTGGTCATCATTAAACCTACCGCTTTCGCGAGGTCCATGGTAGAACCACCACCGATACCAATGATTCCGCTCACGGTACCGAATTCTTCTTTTAACTGTTGGGCCAGTTTATCTACCTGAGTGGTTTTGGGCTCGTAGGTAACATCGGCGAAGATCACTTTATCTTTACCACGAAGGGGAATACGATTCACCAGGGGCTTGCCTTCAAAAAAATGATCGACTAAAAAGATCATGGGCGCATCAGCTTTGCGCTGGGGGGCGAGTATTTCATCGAGTTGGTTGAATGAACCACGACCATACACTACATAACTCACCATTTTGAAGTTCCTGAATTTCATACCTAAGGGTTTGCGTTTTTGCAAAGATAGGTAGAAGGGGTGAGAGAGGAGAGGTCAGAGATGAGAGGGGGGCTTAACCGCGAGGGCTCCAGGGCGCGGCGTCAGTCCGGGGGTTCTCGAAGTTTTTGCGCAGGGGTAGCAGTTAAATGCTGCGCCTGTATGCCTAAAATACCCGCCTTTGGGTAGCCGATAGCCTTTAAATTTCCTTACATTCAATAAAACCTTTTTTACATGAAACGAATTATGACCCTGAGCCTTTTGGTGATTGTATTTTTTGCCGCTTGTAATAATGCTTCAACGGAGGCAAAAGTGGCCGAGCCAGCAAAGCCTGCTATCAACCTGGATTCTGTAAAAGCTGCCATTGCGGCCAGTAATGCAGCCTTTGGGGAATGTTTTGCGAAGAATGATTCGGTGAATTTTGTGGCGCGTTATACGTCAGATGCGTGCATCAATCCTACCGGAATGCCGCAGATTTGCGGTAGTGCGGGCATCGGTGCGTATTTCCGTGGCGGCTATACCATGGGCATCCGCAATATTAAGCTAACAACGAAGGATGTGATGCTGGGTGATCCATTTGCCATTGAAACCGGCAATTATGAAGTACAGATGGAAGGCGGCAAAGCCATTGAAAATGGCAAATTCATTGTGATCTGGAAACAGGAAAATGGTGCCTGGAAAATGTATCAGGATATCTGGAACAGCGACGC
>CAZKSY010000039.1:26600-35277 GCA_964555605.1 uncultured Chitinophagaceae bacterium
CCCGCCTACCAGTTTCTTCTCCAACTCCTCCAGGCTCACGCCTTTTGTTTCGGGGACTTTTGTTATCACCCACACCAATTGCCAGATCATCATCACGGCAAAGAAGGCGAAGATCTTCCAGGGTTCATCTTTTAAGATCCCATCTGTTTCATCCAGGAACAAAGGTGTAATAAGTGTAATGATCGCTGCAAATACCCAGTGAATACTGGCACCGAATGCCTGCCCCATGGCCCGGGCTTTATTGGGGAATATTTCAGAAATAAAAACCCAGATTACCGCTCCCTGTCCGATGGCATGAGACGCAATAAACAACATCAAACAAACCAATAAGAACCCCGAACTGGCATGCGAATAGAACGACCAGGCCACCAGGGCTAAACTGATGATATAACCGAAAGAGCCGATCAGCAACAATGTTCTTCTGCCCAAACGATCGATAAGATAAAGTCCGGCAAAAGTGAATAAAAGGTTGGTGCCACCGATAGCGATCGAATTCAACAATGATTCTTTCGCCGCCAATCCGGCACTGGCCAATATCTCGGGCGCATAGTATAAAATGAAATTGATCCCGGAAAGTTGGTTAAAGAAAGCTACCATGAAAGCCAGCCACATCACCCGACTGTATTTGGAAGAAAACAAGCCGGCCGCCGACACGCCTGCACTTTCGTGCTTATTGGCTGCCATGATCTCTTCGATCTCTTTCTTTGTATCCTGAACCCCCAATTGCGCGAGGATCCTGGCCGCTCCTGACGGATCATTTTTATTAGACAGCAGCCAGCGGGGGCTTTCCGGTACAGTAATCACCAGAAGGGTATATAAAACTGATGGAATCGCCAGAACACCTAACATCCAACGCCAGTCGTTCGCCCCATCGAAACCCTGCAACAAATAGTTGCTGAAAAAGGCAATGAGGATACCGAAAACAATATTGAACTGATACATGGCTACAAATCGTCCGCGGGTAGCCGGCGTAGAGATCTCAGAAATATAGGTTGGCGCCACCACACTCGATACGCCAATGCCCAGGCCGCCGATAAAACGAAATGCAGAGAAAGTGTAGGGATCTGGCGCCAGTGCTGTACCAAAGGCCGATGCCGTGTACACCACCCCCAGCCAGAACAACACTTTTTTACGCCCGTATTTCTGTGTGGGAATTCCGCCGAAAATGGCACCGATCACAGTACCCCAGAGAGCCATCGACATAATAAAGAAACCATGGAAAAGTGGAGACGTATGCCATAACTCTTTAATGGGGAGATTGGCACCGGATATAACAACTGTATCGAATCCGAAAATAAAACCAGCCAGAGCCGCCACCAGCGACCAGAGCAGAAGCTTGTTCTTATTCATTGCAATGTTTTGGTGCAAGGAAGTTACGGAAAACTCCGTTTCAGCGGGAGTGGCCTAAAATAAAACAGGGATCAATGATTCTGCGAATACATTGATCCCTGCACACACAAAAGATATTATCAGGACTCCGAAAAAGTCGTGATCGTCATGGTTTGATTATGTAATTCACACGCCGTGCCGGTTCCGAATGGCGACAATCCGCCATAGGAATAGAATCCGCTGATCACCCCATTTTTACCCAACTCTTCTTCAGCGGCATACAACTCTTCCTCCGTGCGGTTATCCAGAACGATTTTGCGTCCAACACAACTGATCAGCAAGGTAAGATCTGGCGTATTATTCTTCAGACCGGTTCGCGCATCACGGGCGGCTATGGCTGACGCGTCGATCAGTTTATCAAAATTAGCGCGCATCAATCGCACCGAGCTGCCCTCAGGCATATTACCCGCAAACGTCATCGTTTTGGATACATCATCAATAGCCAATACCGTTCGTACCAATGCTTTTTGTGCATTTTTAGGTTTCATCGACAGCGGGAAAAGCAAGGCGGCACCAGGAAGGTCTTTAGCAAATTCTCCTAAATAATCTTTGTAAAGTTCCAGGGCATTTTTTTCATCAAGGTCGTATAAAACATACCGGCTGGAGTTTGTAATGGTACGCTCTATACCAAATTCATCCCACCCGCCCATAGAGCCGTGGCCCATATGGAAGTCACTGCCATAAAAGCCAATGGCAATAATGTTTCCCTGTCCGGGCTCTTCATTCAAACCCGTGAGTGTTTTTTCAAACCGGGCCGCGTCGCCGGCTAATCCACCAGTAATGGGTATACGACGGGTGTTGTTTACATTAAAGCCCTCTACCAATTGGCCACCATCAATCAGCGTGCCATCGGCAATAACGAGAATACCAGACAGGTCGTCGGCATCCAGTTGTTTCGCCAAGGCATTGCCCGCCTCAAAACTATTGCTGTGCTGTGCGAGTGTTGTTTTGGCAACACGAATATTGGTTTTCTCCAATTCAATGGCTGTAGCCACAATACTGTTGTCGAATAATTTACCACTTACAATTTCGCCGGCAGTAGATGCCATTACGATTTGTGCTTGTGGATACTGTTTGCTTAAATAATTCAGGCAATTGGTTCCGGCAATTTGTTCGGGAGCGCCAAAAACAAGTACCAATTGACAGTTGATTGGATCAATAGAAGAATCTTTTGACTGCCACTGATTATTTACATAGTGGTGTTGCTTCACTTTCATAAGTGCGGGGGATTTTTTAATAAGTATTAAGTTGGCGGGATAAAACTAGCGGATTCGCGTAGCAATAACCAAACAGGTAAACCCCTACAAAATGATAGGAAAATAACAGGTAAAAATGTAGCGAAAATTCAATGAAGCCGCCATCCGGATCCTCAGGAAAGCAGTCGGCCTGCTTTTTCCAGATCCTCGGGTGTATCGATCTCCACTCCCATATAATCCACTACGATCATACGTAACGGCACCCCATTCTCAAGATAGCGCAGACATTCTACTTTCTCCGCAGCTTCCAGAGGGGTCATGGGCCAATTGGTAAAATCGATCAATGCCTGCTTTCGGAAAGCATATACACCGATATGTTCATAATATATGGTAGGAAACTTTTTATCGCGGGGATAGGGAATAACGGAGCGGCTGAAAAACAAGGCGTTCATTTTTTTATCGACAGCCACTTTTACAAAATTCGGATCATCGATCTCTTCCTGCTTTTTCAATACCTGCATCATAGAGGCTACCTGTACCGATTGGTCCTGAAAACAATCCAGCAGTTGTGCCAGAGGTTCTTTTTTTATAAAGGGCGTATCGCCCTGAACATTGAGTACAATATCCACTTCCATTTCGGCCACTGCTTCTGCAATACGATCACTGCCGCTTTCATGTTCCTTTTTACTCATTACCGCTTTGCCGCCATGATGTACAATTTCATCATAAATAACCGCGCTGTCCGTTACCACCACCACTTCATCAAAAAGTCCGGTTGCAACGGTATTATCATAGGTATGACGGATCACGGTTTTGCCCGCCAGCAACTGCATGAGTTTGGCAGGAAAACGAGTGGCGGCATAACGGGCAGGTATCAGTGCGGCAGTACGGGGCATGGTTGTGATTTTTTAGTTCGGGCAAACCTTAGTCTCCCTTCTTAACATAATATTCGCGCAATGCTTTTCCAGCGGCCACAGTAGCCGACCGACCGTCTACTGTTCCGGTATTGCACATTACAAGAATGGCGATCTTCTTTTCTTTTATTACTTCAACATAACTGCTGAACAGAGCCGATTTCCCATTGGAATAAGCAATCGTATTGTTGTTCCACTGACCAGTAGCCCATCCGGCAGAATAAAAAGAGGTTTCGTACATCATGGTATTCGCCGAAGCGGCAGACAGGTTCGCCTTTTTCCCTTCCAGCGCCTTCATCTCCTCTCTTATGAGGGTGATCCAATCGCCCATGGTGCCGTTTAAATTACCGGCAGGGGCAATGGGCGTAAACCATTGTGCCCAATACTCATCACGGTGAGAGGTGAGTTGAAAATAATTATCCCAATGTCCCCAGGGCTGTGTAGAATCTTTCAGCGCTGGAAATCCAAAATCAAGTTTTACAGACAGGGGCTTGTTGATATATAGTTCGATCAATTGTTCCCAGGTTTTCTTAGCGGCTCTTTCCAGCATAATAGCGGCCATATTGGTACCGGCCACGGAATAGCGGGCATCGCGCAAGGAATCAACGATCAGTTCCGGCTTTCGTTTTAATATGAGTTGAGCCCATGCCAAACGCTGGTCGGCTGAAGAACCTGGCATGGAATGTATATCACGGTATTTTTCATAATGATCGTAGGGAGGAAAACCACCACGCTGCGATAACAGTTGCTTCAGGGTGAGTCGTGCATACACTTTCATGATCTTCCCATCCCATTCCGGAAACAGTTTGCCAATGGTAGTATTCCATTGGATCTTTCCCTCTTCCACCATTTTCGCTGCAACATAGGAGGTGGCAATGATCGTATTGGAGCCCGGCATAAATCGATTGTTCCAGCGAACAGGATCCTTTACCCTGATGCGTTTCACTCCGGAGCAGCCACTGTCCAGAATGGCATCGGTGCTGAAAACAGCATAGATCATTCCCGGCACATTCCGGTATTTTCGTATAGAGTCGATGGTTTTGCTCATTTGCTGGGCAAATACCGGTAAGGCAAAAAGAAAGGATAAGATAAGTATCGAAATTCGTTTCATGTGCTTATTTCATGGGTACCGGCCGCTGGCTCAGTAATCGGTTTTAATGGTTTTGTCGAACGGTAATTTCATTTGATGGAATACATTTTCATCGGGATGCTTTTCCAGCACATCGAGGCCATACTTCACTTTTTTTACATCATCAAAAACAAAGGTCCCGAAGATCCTGTCCCATATCGAAAAAATATTACCAAAATTAGTATCCGTCCACGGACGTTCAAAGTGATGATGAAATTTATGTACGTGTGGTGTTACAAAAATCCAGCTGAGCGGTTTTTCAAGCCATGCCGGCATATTAATATTGGCGTGGGTGAGATATGTGAAAATGACATTACAAAAACGAAAGAAAAAGTAGAATGCCAGTGGTGCGCCCGTTAGGATCACAGCTACCAATGCAAAGGTTTCGCGCAACAGCCAGTCGCCCGGATGATGTCTCGTCCCGGTGGTAACATCCACATGACGGTCGCTGTGATGAACCATATGAAACTTCCAGAGCCATTTGAATTTATGGAGCGCATAATGGGAACAATACATACCGATAAAATCGAGGAGCAGCACACATATTAATAATTCTGCCCATAAAGGAAGGTCGATCCAGTAAATAAGACCGAACTCATATTTACGGATCATTACATAAACACCGGCTGTCATGAGTCCAACAAGCAAATTCACCACTGCTGTTGTAATTAAAAAAGACAGGTTCACGCCGGCATGACGCACCCTTTTATAATGAAAGGAAAAAGCCGGTATTACATTTTCAAGAAGGCCAAACAACAGCATCCAGAAAGCTACCCAAACAAAAAGTTGCCAGGTTTGGATGTGTTCAAAAAAACGGAGCAATGATTCCATAATGATCAATTATAGAAACGTAAGTTACAAAGGAAAACAGGAATTGTGCAGTCGTGTAAAAGAAAAGGGACCATTTCCTTTCGGTCATGATCCCCGGGGTATTTCAAAACAAAATATCGAAATCAACTATTGAGCATCAACGGCATCACCAGCATCAGCAGTTCTTCGTTTTCATCCTGCTCGGTGGGCTTGATCAAACCTGCTTTAGTGGGGGTAGACAATTCCATGTTCACTTCCGCACTATCGGCGCCATTCAGCATTTCAATCAGGAACTTGGCGTTGAAGGCGATCTGCAGATCTTCACCATTGTACTGGGCTTTCATCCGCTCGTTACCTTCAAAACTGAAGTCCACATCCTGTGCAGCCAACTGTAATTCACTGCCGCTGATATTGAGGACCACCTGATTGGTGCTTTTATTACTGAAGATGCTCACACGACGCAGGGCTCCTTGAAAATCGGCCTTGCTCACGGTGAGTTTATACGGGTTATCAGCCGGGATCACTACTTTATAATCGGGGAAACGGGCATCGATCAAACGACAACTCAACTGAGTAGTACCATGCTTCACAAAAAGATGGTTGGCATTATAACTGATCGTCAGTTCGTCGTCATTATCGGGCATGGAGGCTTTCAGCAGGGTAAGCGGCTTCTTGGGAACGATGAGTGAATCAGCTTTCGGGCAGCTTACATCCTTGCGCTTGTAACGCACTAAACGGTGGGCATCAGTGGCAACAAACTGCAACCCTTTCTTATCCATTTCAAAGAATACACCGGTCATGGCAGGACGCAGATCGTCGCTGCTAACAGCAAACAATGTTTTGTTGATGGCTGTAACCAGGGCACTGGAGGTCATGGTGAAAGAATTGGTATCATCGGCCGCCGGCTCTTTCGGGAAATTATCAGGATTCTCTCCCATCACTTTATACTTACCATTATCGCTGGTGATCTCTACGCCAAAATTCTTGTCGATATTAAAAGTAAGCGGCTGATCAGGCAGATTTTTCAGTGAATCAAGCAAGATCTTAGCAGGAATACATACCCGGCCACTGTCTTTGGCCTTTACTTCCAGATTGATCTTCATTACTGTTTCCAGATCGGTAGCCACTACTGTAAGCGACTCTTTATCCACTTCAAACAGAAAATCTTCGAGGATCGGCAGAACGGTATTCGCATTGATAACCCCACTGATCTGCTGCAATTGCTTTAATAAGGCAGAAGACGAAACAATAAACTTCATAAACAGCTAAGATTAAAAGTATAAGAAACTGTAAGTGAGGCGAAACTACTGATTTTTAGTTAATAGTAAAGCCGATTATCCCAAAAGTGGATTACTTGTGGAGTGCGGTAAAATATACTAATTGCTGGTATCCTGCGTTTTGGGCTGGTATTACCACCCGCACCCTCCCAAATTTGAACCTAAAACAATTCCTATGTTGAAATCGACCCTGGCCGCCGCAGCATTTTCTATGGCCCTTTTCCCTGCTTTTAGCCAGCAGCCTGCCTTCAATCAGAACAGTTCGCGCAGCAACCATACCCGTTCAGCCACTGGTGGCTGGAACTTTGGTTTGACCAGCGGACCAGGCTTTGCCATGGGCAGTAACGAAAAAAACCTGTTCCGCGGTAACGGTATCGGAACCCGATTGAATGGTGATTTCAGTTTTGGCCTCATTGGTCTGGGTATTTCGGGTGGGTTCAGTACCGGCTCTATCAGCAATGCCGGTCTCCATACATTTCTTACAGAGCGAAAGATCCCCGCAGATCAGGCGATCATAAACAGCTCCAAACCCTCCAGCACCTATTTGCTGGCAGGCCCAACCTTTCAGTTCGGCAAACAGATCCAGTTCAAACTGCAATTGCAGGGGGGATTATTCCTGAACGATCCCGGTGCGGTAAGTATCAATCAAACCGGCGTAAGTCGCACACTGTACCGCTTTGATGGCGGCAAAACAAATGCCTTTCCGGGATTCTCCAGTGCCGTTCAATTAGCCTATCCTATCGGAAAAGACCTGCGTTTTGTGGTCCATACCGATTATATGTATACTAAATCTTCCATCCGTTTGATCGACCTGCAGCAGGGTATTGACGTGGCCACCGAGCAAAACCGAAACATCGGTTTGCTGAATACAGGTGTGGGCATCATCAAAACCTTCAGTAGCCGGGAGGCCGGTAGTGGCATGGCCACCGGAAGAAGACAACAGGTACTTACTCCCCGTGAAGCCGGTAGCGGACAAGCAACCGGTCGCCGGCAGCAAGTACTCACTCCCAGAGAAGCCGGCAGCGGACAGGCCACGGGAAGAAGAGTATTACCAACTGTAAACAAACGAAATATACAACCGGTTGAAACGAATGCGGTGCCTGCATCGAATTGCGGACCGGTTACCCAACGAATCGAATATCCCGACGGACGGGCCGAGCAGCTTAGTTTTTCCTGTCCGGAAGATGCGGTGAATTATTCGGCGCGGATCAACTCCCTTAATAACAGCATGCCTAACCGCATTTCCATGAATGTAACCACACCCAAGCAAACGCAGGGGGCCACTTTTGGCGAAAAAGTAAATGCGGGTCTTCATGCTGCAGGCAGTGCCATTCAACAAGGTGCCTCTTTACATATTATTTCCGGTACACTTCATTGGAGCCATGCTGGTTCTTCAGTAGGGATCGTGACCAATTCGGTTAGTTCCGTGGGCAATCTGGCTGGTGGAGCGGGAGGCGGAGCGGCTGCAGCCTCTTATGCCCGTACCATTTCCAACCCAAATAATAACGGCTTAAGTGCCGAGATCCACACGCGCGAAGCGGGTTCCGGTATGGCTACGGGAAGAAGATCCAGAGAAGCCGGTAGCGGTATGGCCACCGGTCGTCGCCAATATCAACCCATTTATATAGAAGGTACTGGTACGGTGTGTGATCCTTGCAATGCCACCGTGAAATCTAATCCGCTTTATGTAGATAAAGGTCGGGAAACAGTGAATCCCTTATTTACCAAATCGGCCAATGGTCCCGACGACGATTGTGATGGTGTGGCAGGCATTACTGTTCTGTTGGTTGATGCCACTGCAGGAACGGTAGTTGCCAGCACGAAAACAGAAAGTTGTGGTGATTTCTGGTTTGCCAATGTTCCCGACGGAAATTATGTGGTGCAACTCCAGGGTTCACTCGTATTGCAGCAACAATACAATGTAAATATAACCGCAAAAGAAACCATTGATATGGCAGGTGC
>CAZKSY010000040.1:0-34194 GCA_964555605.1 uncultured Chitinophagaceae bacterium
CTTATTTCTTATTACTTATCCCTCGCTCCCGGCGCACAATTAGTCTTTAAAAAGTTCGTAAAGATGGTCGCCAGATGCCTGCCCGTACCGGCTCCTTCTGAAATACTATGGCTGCGATTGGGATAACTCATCATCTGGAAGATCTTATTGTGTTTGATCAACTCATTGATCAGCATTTCATTATTATTATAGTGAACATTATCATCGCCGGTACCATGAATGATCAATAGATTTCCTTTCAGATTTTTGGCATAGGTCATGGGAGAACCCTTTACAAAATCTTCTCTATTTTCCTGTGGCAATCCCATATAGCGTTCCTGGTAAATATTATCATAGGTAAGTTGGTTACCCACGGCTGCTACGGCAATACCTGTTTTATAAATATCCGGATACTGGAACATCAGGTTGAGCGTGGCAGAGCCGCCACCACTCCAGCCCCACACTGCAATGCGGCTGGTATCTACAAAACTCCATTTCAGAATCTCTTTGGCCGCCATGGCCTGATCACGGATGTTGATAATACCGATATTGCGGTACACAATCTTTCTCCAGGCACGTCCTTTGGGTACAGGCGTGCCACGATTATCTATTGAGATGTAGATATACCCGTCTTTTGCCAAATCCCCGGTATAAGGTGCTGATTGTTCCACGCCATATTGATCCCGCACATTCTGCCCCCACGGCTCTGTATATACGTAAAACAAAACCGGATACTTCCTGGCGGCATCAAAATTATCGGGTTTTACCATCCAGGCATCCATCTCTACACCTTCAGCAGATTTCACTTTAAAGAATTCCACCTTGCTTTTAGTTTTATCGGCTTTCGCTACAGCCTCATTCACTTTATCACCGTTCAGCGATTTATGATCAGGTAAAGAGATCATTTCGTTAGCATACGGTGTGAAGTAATTGGAGAAGGTATGGGTGGCAAAGGCCCCGTTCGGTGACAGATCATAGTCGTGTGTGCCATTTTGATTGGCGGGTGAAATACGCTCCGGCTTTCCCTTCCCATCCAGTCGGGTACGATACAGATATTTCTGTGTGGCATTCTCCGGAGAAGCATGGAAGTACACAAAACCGTTCTTCTCATCGATCGCTCCGATATCCATTACATCGTAGGCACCATTGGTAATGAGTTGCTCTTTTTTGCCATCACGTGAAATGCGGTACAGATGTCTCCATCCATCCTTTTCACTGGGCCACAAAAATTCCTTGCCACCACTTAACCAATCCCAGCCGCCATAGGCATAGTCATTATCCCAAAGCGGGAGTATATCGATCCAGGCTGAATCCTTTTCGGTATAGATACTTTTGGTTTCGCCAGTTCCAACATGAGCCAACAAAATATGCGACTCATTTTGTTTGCGGTTCAGGTGCTGCATAATGAGTTCATTACTATTGCCGGCCCATTCCATACGAGGCACATAACTGCCGAGAACAGGATCAGTCGGGATCTTCATCCACTGCATACCGCCGGTACTGATATTCACCACACCGATCTTATAGGGAGAAGGTGCTTCTCCGGAAACCGGATATTCTACCGGGATCACTTTGGGATAGATCGAATCGGTATTATTGATCATCAGATAATCTTTGGTGGCACGGGCATCAATTTGCCAGAAAGCCAGTTGTTTGCTGTCGGGACTCCAGCGGAATCCATCCCGGCAGAAAAACTCCTCTTCATAGGCCCAGTCAAATGTGCCGTAAATATATTTCCGGTTGCCATCCGTTGTTAGTGCCTTGATCTTTCCGGAGGCAATATCTTCCACATATATATTATAATCACTTACATAGGCCGCTTTTGTACCATCGGGAGAAAGTTTGGCAAACATCAATGAAGAGGCTGGTCTTTCCGTACCGAGCTGACGTAATTTTTTCGTATTCAGATCCAGCAGCCAATAGTCGCCCCGGGTATCATAACGCCACACCTTCTTCGTATTTGTATAAATCAACACCTGTGTGCCATCATCGGAAAAGCTGAAACTGCGAACAGTCAGATTTTTAGTTTGTCCTTCCGGGGTCAATTCCTTTTTTGTAACCACTACTGTACGGTTATTGGCAGGCAAACTGTACAATACGATTTCGCCTCCTTCGGTACGATAATAACCATTACCATCAGACGCCCATTTTAATCCCCCACCCTGTGCGAAGGAGAGAGAAGGGAAGATCAAAAACAGAAAGAAAATGAGAATGACCGGTTGTACAACAACCTTACGTAATGACAACGACATACAAAAGATTTTATACTAGTAAGATACTCGATTCCCTGTATCCTTCCATATTTCTTCTGCAAAAGGTCGGAGCAAATGAATGGCGGCATAAAAAAACCCCGACCTGAAGGCCGGGGTTTGTATCTGATGAAACAGACTATTAATCTTCCACTTTGGTTTTACCTTTTGAACGGGCTACCACTTCTTCAGCGATATTGTTCGGAGCGGGTGCATAGTGACTGAATTCCATGGTAGAAGTAGCACGGCCGGAAGACAAGCTACGCAGCTGTGTTACGTATCCAAACATTTCACTCAGCGGCACTTTGGCCTTGATCACCTGCGCACCAGCGCGGCTATCCATTCCTTCGAGCATACCGCGACGACGGTTCAAGTCACCCGTAACATCACCCATGTATTGCTCAGGAGTAATAACTTCTACTTTCATGATCGGCTCGAGCAATGTGGGTTTTGCTTTGCGACCTGCTTCGCGGAAACCGCCACGGGCACACAATTCAAATGACATCGCATCGGAGTCCACCTGGTGGAAGCTACCATCAAAAATGCGCACTTTCATATGCTCTACGGGGAAGCTGGCCAGTACACCGGTACCCATTGCCTGCTCGAATCCTTTCTGGATCGGAGTGATAAATTCACGGGGGATAGAACCTCCGAAGATATCATTCACGAACTGCATATTCTTTCCGGGATTCTCTTTCAGCCACTCTTCATCGGCGGGTCCGAGTTCGAATACGATATCGGCGAACTTACCACGACCACCCGTTTGTTTCTTCAGGATCTCACGATGCTCAATGGTTTGCTTGAAGCACTCTTTATAAGCCACCTGGGGAGCGCCCTGGTTTACTTCTACTTTGAATTCACGACGCATACGATCGATGATGATCTCGAGGTGCAACTCACCCATACCACGAAGGATGGTTTGTCCGGTATCTTCATCTGTATTTACACGCAGTGTGGGATCTTCTTCCACGAGTTTGGCAATAGCCATACCCATTTTATCAACGTCGGCCTGTGTTTTAGGCTCAACAGCGATCGCGATTACAGGCTCAGGGATGAACATGTTCTCGAGAACGATCGGATGATTCTCATCGCAGAGGGTATCTCCGGTTTTGATCTCCTTGAAACCTACAGCAGCACCGATATCACCTGCTTCGATGAAATCGATCGGGTTCTGCTTATTGGCAAACATTTTCATGATACGGCTGATACGCTCTTTTTTACCGCTACGTACGTTGAGTACATAAGAACCGGCATCGAGGTGACCGGAATAAGCCCGGAAGAAAGCCAGACGACCCACGAAAGGATCGGTCATGATCTTGAAGGCCAGGGCTGCAAATGGTTCTTTTGCATCCGGCTTACGGATCAGTTCTTCACCGGTAGAAGGATCGGTTCCTTTAATGGCTTCGATATCTACTGGAGAAGGCAGGTAACGACAAACAGCATCCAGTGCTGTTTGTACACCCTTATTCTTAAAGGAAGAACCACACATCATCGGAACGATGCTGAGATCGATCGTTGCTTTACGGATCGCTTCGTGCATTTCCTCTTCTGTAATAGAATTAGGATCCTCGAAGAATTTTTCCATCAGCTTGTCGTCATATTCCGCAACAGCTTCAACGAGGCTCTGTCTCCACTCGTTCACTTCGTCCACCATATCTTCTGGTACCGGAACTTCGTCGAAGGTCATTCCTTCGGTTTCCATATGCCAGATGATTCCTTTCATTTTGATCAGATCCACAACGCCCTTGAAATTATCTTCAGCACCGATGGGCAACTGAAGCGGTACGGCTTTGGAACCGAGCATTTCTTTAACCTGCTTCACTACATTGAGGAAGTCGGCACCGCTACGGTCCATTTTATTTACGAAACCGATACGAGGTACGTTGTAACGGTTTGCCTGACGCCAAACAGTCTCACTCTGCGGCTCCACACCGTCAACAGCAGAGAATAAGGCGATCAAACCATCCAGTACACGCATGGAACGCTCTACCTCAACGGTAAAGTCCACGTGACCCGGAGTATCGATAATGTTGAAATAATATTTTTTTGTATTGGCATCTGCCTTACCAAGAACGGTAGGGAAGTTCCACTGGCAGCTTACAGCAGCAGAAGTGATGGTGATACCACGTTCTTTTTCCTGTTCCATCCAGTCGGTTGTAGCCGCACCATCGTGCACCTCACCAATTTTGTGGATCATACCGGTGTAACGGAGGATACGCTCCGTGGTAGTGGTTTTTCCGGCATCAATGTGCGCCGCAATACCAAAGTTTCTTTGAAATCTTAAGTCTGCCATGATTATTGTTGTTGTATTTTTTTGATTTCCCGGAATTAAGTCGCTGATTATGAATTGCTTACAGCCAAAAGACTGAAAATCAACCCTTTTAGATACAGAGAGGCTCAATTTCGGTGCGCAAAGGTAGGAAAAAACGGTAAAATATACAGGAACAGCAGGAATTTAATGCAGATGTGGAAAAAGGCATAAAAAATCCCGATCTGCCGGGCAGATCGGGACGATGCAGTAACCACCGGAAGGATAGTTTTTAATAAACGTACTGGAGCGCCGTAACATCGTTCGCATTGAACGGACGGTTTACGCCGTTGCCGATACAAGCAAGCATCCATGAGTTGGGATCAGGACCTGATGGGGTGCCGGGGATCAGAATAGCGCCTACCGTTGAAGCACCTTCATTTACCGGAGAACCACCGCAGCTATACTGACGGCTCATGTAATCGGTATGACGGAAGCCGATGCAATGACCGATCTCGTGGGCAATAATGGAAGCAACCGTATTGGCATTCCAGGTGTCCAGATAAGAACGATTCACTACAACGGAATTGTAAGGATTACCGGTTGATGTGGGGAAACCGGCAGAAGCCAGATAACCGGCACCGGAAGGAGCCCGGCTGATCACGATATTTCCACCGGAAGTCACGCGTTGGAAAGTGATCCGTAATCCTTGTGCATTATAACGGGCAAGCGCTGCGTCGGTAGCCGTAACATAACTGGCGGGAAGCGTAGACGCCACACGTACCGTGATCACACGGGGTAAACCGGTAACCGTATTGGTGGTGCGGTACTGTTCTTCATTTCCAACACGCAGCAGCGATTGACTGGGTTTGGCATTCAGTTGTTCATCGGTGATCACAATGTCACCTTCAACCAAATAACCTTCTTCATGTTTTACCACATTCTTATTGCTGAAACCCAGTTCAGCAATTTTTCCAAGAACGTCGTTTGAAATCGCGGTTGTTTCATCTGAAATGGATCCTGATTTTTTACAGGCAACCATGGTGAGCGTGATGCCCATAATCAGTAAAGTGCTTTTCAAGAGAGTTTTTCTCATACTAAGGTGTTTTAATTGGAATGGCGAACTACTGCATCTGTTTTTTGGTGTTCGTAATTTATATTTTTTACCCAAGCACCCAATAGAGAAAATAGCAACTCCGTTGCAAGTGCCTGCATTAATACAGGGTATTTGGGTAATCCGATTACCGTTGTGGAAAAGTCAAGCTTTATCCCCAGTAAGTCTACGTTTACACATTGCATAAAATACGGTATCCCTGAAAATGGATAATAAATAGTATTTTACTCTTTCGATTTTACCTATGATCGTCCGACTCCTTATCTTAATATCACTATTACCAATATGCGTAACACAGGCGCAACCAGCCCTGCCGGTGCAGAAACTAACACCGGCATTGAAGAACGAGTTATCCCTACGTCGTACCAAAGAAAAGCAATCGTGGTGGTTTCAATCTTCCGTCCTTGTTAAACTGCAACAACGCATTCAGCAACAGGCACCTTCCTTACGCATAGAAAAAATATACCCCACCATTGGTCTGTTGGTCGTGAACGGACCGGCTGACCAATTATATGAACTATTGTTTTGGCCGGAAGTATCTGCGGCCGACAAACCACGGGTACCCAAAGAAGAGCTGTCGCTTAATATATATGATCCATCCGTAAATCAGATCTCCGCCGCCTGGAAAAAATATCCGTTGATAAATGGGAACGGATTGGTGCTCTCTGTTAAGGAAAACCGCTTTGATACGCTGGATATCGATTTTAAAAACCGCTATCAGTCTACCACCCTTTTTGCTGCAGGTTTCTCCACTCATGCGTCCATAATGGCTACCTTAGCTGCCGGCGCCGGTAACAGTCATAACAGCAGCAAGGGCGTCGCCTGGGGGGCAACTATCGGTTCGGCGAATTTTCAAACCCTGCTGCCGGAATCGGATGCGGACTATCAACGCTATTCCATTCGGGTACAAAATCACTCCTATGGCACAGGTATTGAAAATTATTATGGTGCTGATGCTGCTGCCTACGATGCCAGTACAATTAGCAACCCCAACCTGCTCCATGTTTTCTCAGCTGGAAATTCGGGCCACCTCACCCCTGATGCGGGAACCTATCAGGGAAAAGCCGGATGGGCCAACCTCACCGGCAGTTTCAAAATGGCCAAGAATATTCTGAGTGTTGGCGCGCTCGATTCTGTTTATGGAGTGCCGCTTCTCAGTTCCAAAGGCCCTGCTTACGACGGCCGTATTAAACCGGAACTCGTCGCTTTTGGCGAAGATGGCAGCTCCGGCGCTGCAGCCCTCACGTCTGGTTCGGCCCTGCTGGTACAGGATCTTTTTTGGAAAAAAAATAACCGGCTTCCCGAATCCTTCCTGCTGCGCGCCATCCTGTTGAACAGTGCAGATGATTTGTATACCACCGGGCCCGATTTCAAGTCTGGCTTTGGGAAACTGAATGCCGCAGAGGCACTTCATACAGTAATGTATAACCGATATGAAACCGGATCGGTCCTGAACGGTCAAGTGTATGAACGCGGATTCAATTTGCCCGCCGGATTTACATCTATGAAAATAACCCTCAGCTGGAACGATCTGGCAGCCTCCGTAAATGCCCCGAAAGCCTTGATCAACGATCTGGATCTGGAACTGGAAAATCTGTCGAATGGTGCCATCTGGTTGCCCTGGGTGCCGAATGCCCATCCCGATTCCCTTTCCCTGTCTGCACAACGTAAAAGAGATGATCTGAATAATAATGAACAGATCATTGTGGAGAATCCTCCTCCCGGTCTGTATAGAATACGGGTAAAAGCCACCAGTCTGCAAACCAGTGATCAACCTTTTGCATTGGCCTGGGACAGTGTCGCTTCCGATGATTTTGAATGGTATGCGCCCTCCACAGGAGATATTATCCGTGCCGGCCAAAATCTTCCCCTAAGATGGAAATCGGGGGCCACTACCGGCCGATTGGAATACAGTCGCGGAGAGGGCAACTGGACGCTAATTGAAAACAACATTTCGCTGGCCACCGGCTATCGAAACTGGACCCTGCCGCCTACGGCAGGTCCTCTTATTTTTCGCATGTTTGTAAACAGCGTTCCCTTTCTTTCTGATACGATACTCATAACCAGTCCGGTTCAATTACGGGTAGGTTTTAACTGCAGTGATAGTTTTCAGTTGTATTGGAATGCAGTACCGGGTGTAACAAACTATCAATTGTCGGTTTTGGGTAACAGCTACCTCGAACCAGTACAGGCATTACAAGACACACAGATCGTTTTAAGCAAGAAGGCGCATCCGCAAAAGTATTTTGCTGTAACTCCCTTAGTACAGGGTTTGCAAGGATTGCGGTCGTTTACGGTTCAATATGAAAATCAGGGGGTGGATTGTTTTCTGCAATCATTTCTGGCCGATTTACAAGCGGATAACAGCGTATTCATCCGTTTTAGCCTCGGCACGTTGTTTCAGGTAAAAGCTATACAGCTACAGAAATGGAAGCAGGGTCAATTTGCCACTATTCATCAGATCGATCCGGTATTGGAACGCAGCGGAAATTATACCGACAAACAGGTATGGAAAGGAGGAAACGTCTACCGGCTGGCGATTCAACTGGCAAACGGACAACTAATTTATAGCCCCGTAGCCACGGTTTATTATCTGGACCAAACAGAGTACCTGCTTTATCCTAACCCGGCGGCCGGTGCAGCCTTAACGCTGGTGGTAAAAGATTTACTGGAAGGACAATTCCAATTATACAACCCGCAAGGACAACTTGTATATCAACGCCGGCTAGATGATATCATTACCCGTGTTTCACTGTCTCATGTAGCGAGAGGGATCTATTATTTCAAGATCACACAAGAGGGCAAACCCACCCAACAGGGCAAACTGATTTTACAATAGAAGTAAAACAAAAAACCCTGCTTTACAGCAGGGTTCCTGATAATATGTACATTCCGGTTATACGCGGAAGTGAGCGAATGCTTTGTTAGCTTCAGCCATACGATGCGTGTCTTCTTTCTTTTTGAAAGCAGCACCTTCACCTTTAGCGGCAGAAACGATTTCGTTAGCCAGCTTTTCAGCCATGCTACGACCATTTCTTTCACGGCTGTAACGGATCAACCATTTCATACTGAGAGAAACTTTACGCTCGGCACGAACTTCAGAAGGGATCTGGAACGTAGCACCACCAATACGACGGCTGCGTACTTCTACAGCAGGCGTTACATTAGACAGGGCACGCTTCCATACTTCATATCCGTTTTCGCCGGTTGTTTTAGCCACACGCTCCAGTGCATCATAGAAAATGATGAAGGAGGTGTTCTTCTTACCCTGCCACATCAGGTTGTTTACAAAACGGGTAACCAATACATCGTTATAACGTGCATCGGGGGCAAGGGCAATCTTTTTGGCTTTTGTCTTCCTCATTTATTGAACGATTTGAATGCGATTAATTATTTTTTAGCTTTTTCACGTTTAGTACCATATTTAGAACGGCTCTTCTTACGGTCTTTAACACCGGCAGTATCCAAACTACCACGAACGATATGGTAACGTACACCTGGAAGATCCTTCACACGACCACCGCGCACCAGCACGATTGAGTGTTCCTGAAGGTTGTGACCTTCACCCGGAATATAGGCGATAACCTCTACCTTATTGGTCAAGCGCACTTTAGCCACTTTACGCAGGGCTGAGTTTGGCTTTTTGGGGGTAGTTGTATATACACGGGTACATACACCACGGCGAAACGGACAGCTATCCAGCGCTCTGGACTTGCTTTTTGCCTTAATAATTTCTCTTCCTTTACGTACTAATTGTTGAATGGTAGGCATTATTGACCTTTTATTTTGGGACGGCAAAGGTAAGGGCTTTTGCCATAAAATGAAAAAAATGAAAGAAAAAATATTCACGGGTCCTTCACATTCTGTTCCAACCTCATTTCTGGTGGCAGCGCCCTCAGCTGCTGCTGCCTTTTCAGGTGCGCGCTGATCCCATCCACCACCTGCCCTAACCCCGCAAAATCAAACGCTAACAAAATGATTATCAATACTATTAAAACAAACAGGAGCCAACTTGCGGCAGCTCCTGTTCCGAACTATCGTTACAGCAATCCTGAAATCATATTCTGAACATCCAGCCATGGGTATCCGGAACCCGGCCTTCACGGATATCATCTAAACGGCTTTTCATACCCGGAGAGGCTTTCCAGGTGTCGGTATCAAAGGTCATCACGAATTCTTTATAGCGTAATTCCCTGATCATGGAAATAGTAGCTGCCGTACCGGTTCCGAAGACCTCTTTCAAATTTCCCTGTTTGTATGCATCCATTACCTCGTCCATACTCAACGGGCGCTCTTCAACCGTATAACCCATTTCACGCAATATAGTGATGGCACTCATCCGGGTGACCCCGGCCAAAATGGTATCGCTGCTCAAATCGGGTGTGATAATAGTGTTACCAATGAGGAAGAATACATTCATAGTACCGATCTCCTGCACCCATTTATGTTCCTGGGCATCGGTCCATAAAACCTGATCATAGCCTTTATCGCGGGCCTGAGAAGTGGCCAGCATACTGGCCCCGTAATTCCCCGCCGCTTTTGCATATCCCACGCCGCCGGGAGCAGCACGGGTGTAACGCTCTTCTACATAAATACGCATGGGAGCAGCATAGTAGGGACCAGTAGGACTTAATATGATCATGAATTTATAGGAATCCGACGGACGCACTCCGATCATTTCGTCGGAACTGAACATAAATGGTCTGATGTACAAAGAATGATTATGGTGTTGGGGGATCCAGTTACGATCCAGGTCAATTAACTGACGCATCCCTTCAATGAAAATACTTTCCGGCACTTCGGGCATATTCATTCTGCGGGCTGAAATATTGAACCGGTTGAAATTATCGTGGGGGCGGAAAATGAACGCATTGCCTTCCTTGTCACGATAGGCTTTAATGCCCTCAAAAATAGCCTGACCGTAATGAAGCGCTGCCAGGGAAGGACTCAAGGATAAATTTTCATATGGTCTGATCTCTACATTCTCCCATTTGCCCTTATTATAATCGGCCACCAACATGTGATCTGTAAAATGTTTGCCAAAAGGAATGCTTTCCAGAGACAGATTATGCAGACGGGAGTTTCCGATACGACTAACGCTTATATTATGCATTATCATTATGTGTTTGAATTCGTTGCAAAGAAACGAACAAACTCCCTGCTTCCCAAAACCCAAGGGCATTTTTTACTAACAAATGTTAGTCCTGTTGAAATAAAAGCCTTTACTTTTCCAATGGCGCTTCCCTTATTTATGTGTTATTTTGCCGAAACAGCAATTTGCCCGTGGAGGAAATAACAAACAGTTTTTCAGGGATTAAGCTACCGGCCGATGTTTTGAGTGCCCTTTATAAAGGGCATTTGGTAGGAGGTGCGGAAAACGACGCAGCGACAAAGCCGCAGGTAGTTGAAAAAGCAGAAGCAGCAATAGTCAGCAACAATATTGAACCGATCCGGTTTTTAGGTGAGAACAGGGGGCATATCATACTATTGGTTCACTATCCTTTAGCGCCGTATTTACCCGAGGAGCAATTGGAATTTCTGACCAGAATGCTGGGGGCCTGTAAAAAGAATATGGGAGATGTGGCGATCGTAAATACCGGTACCGGTGCCATAACAATAGAAGCGTTGCGTAATGAATTGGCGCCTGCCCGGGTCATTTTATTTGGGGTGGAACCTGCCGGCATTAATTTACCGGTAAATTTTCCGCCTTTCAAATTACAGGTGATCGATGGCATAACCTATCTGAAAGCCCCCACGCTTGATAGTATGAATCAGGAGGGAGCTGAAAGCAAAAACCTGAAAGCTCAGCTTTGGAATTGTTTGCGCCAATTGTTCGGCATCTGAATCAACCGATTATGACTACATTAATATTTGCCACGAATAATAAACATAAAGTAGCAGAGATTCAGGCGGCCATCGGAGCTGAACTGGAAGTTGTATCGTTAGCGGAAGCCGGTTTGGAGGTGGAGATACCCGAGCCCTACCCTACCCTGGAAGAGAATGCCCGAACCAAATCGCAGACCATTTACACGCTTACCGGAAAAAATTGTTTCAGTGAGGATACCGGATTGGAAGTACCGGCATTGGGCGGTGCTCCGGGGGTGAAGAGTGCCCGTTTTGCGGGAGAAAACAGTACGGCTGGTGAAAACAACCTGCTATTGCTGCAACGGATGAAAGGTATTACAGATCGCCATGCACGTTTTCGTACGATTGTTTCGCTGATTTGGGAAGGCGTTGAATATCAGTTTGAAGGGATTTGTGAGGGAACCCTTTTGCAGGAGTCTTCCGGAACGGCGGGCTTTGGCTACGACCCTCTTTTCAAGCCAACCGGCAGTGAACGCTGTTTTGCGGAAATGACATTGGAAGAAAAGAATACATTCAGCCACCGGAAGAAAGCGGCAGCGAAACTGGTCGCATTTTTGCGTTCAAGACTAAGCGAAAAACCTTACTAACCAAGATCAATTCATAAAAAGCTGGAACCATTAAGCAACCATAGCATTTCAGAAAGCGACTTAATAAAAGGATGTATTGACGGAGATCGCCGCCTGCAGGAAGAATTGTACAAACGATTTGCCCCCAAAATGTATGCGGTTTGTTTTCGCTATGCCACAAATGCCAATGATGCACAGGACCTTCTTCAGGAAGGATTTATTAAAGTTTACCGGAATTTACACCGCTTCAGGGCAGAAGGATCTTTTGAAGGATGGATCAGAAGAGTATTTGTTAATACATCCATTGAGCATTACCGTAAGAAATCGCTGGAGCTGAGCAGTGTAACAGAAAAAGAAGAAGGAACCATCGAAGATCCCGATATTTCGGCACTGGATAATTTAGCGGAAAAAGATATCATTGGCTTGATCCAGGAATTATCGCCCGGCTATAAAACCGTTTTCAACCTGTATGTAGTAGAAGGCTATTCGCATAAGGAAATCGGTGAAATGCTGGGCATCAGTGAGGGTACCAGCAAATCGCAACTGGCCCGTGCCAAATCCATATTACAGAAAAAAGTAGCACAATACCTGTCCGAGACCAATAAAAACTATAGCCGATAACCCGTTGTATGCCGGAAACTCTACAACATAAAATGCAGCAGTACGAAATGCCTCCTCCGGAAGGTAGCTGGAATGCTATTGCCACTGCATTGGATACGGGTTTCGATAAAACGGAGCAATCTGTTGCCCGCAGGCTGGATCAATACAGCATGACGCCTCCGGCCGGCACCTTTGAAGCAATTTCGGCTGCACTGGATAATGCTGAAATAAAAAAAGTGCCCGTTCGCCAATTAAGCTATCGTAAATGGGTAGCTGCCGCTGCAGTGATTATAGCGGTAACAGGAGGTTGGTGGTATACCCGCTGGAACCGCAACACCGATAATCTTTCCGCAGTAACAGCAGAACCTGTAAAAAAAACACCGTCTCCAAATACAACAACCTTCCCCTCCGTTTCAGATGCCGCAACTGCCGCGATAACGGGCTCCGGGGTTTCTGCAGTTGCCACCAGAAATAATCATCGGGCCTTCACCAAAACCAACTATACGTCCTATAGCAAGGTGTTGGATTCGGAAGGAACAGATTGGCAACTGGAAGCTGTAAATGACGAGTCCATTGTTCGGGTGGATGCTACACCGGAGGCCGGGATTAAGGCACCGCTAATCCGGGATGCGAATGGAAAGATCATTATGGATCTGTCTTTATTAACAACTGGCAACGGCCACTACATCAGCATCACCGGGCCCAATGGGGAGCAAACCCGCATTTCTACCAAATTTGCCCAATACCTGATGTACCTGGGGGGTCCGGAAAATAAAAGTGAAGAGTATCTGGATTTTCTGATCCGGAACAGCAATAGCTGGAAACAACGTTTTCAGGAATGGCGCACCCGCATCATGCAATCGCCCGATTTCATCCCCGGAAGCCTGAATTTTCTGGATATTCTGGAATTGAAGGATCTGCTTAAAGAGAATCAGTAATTTTCAAAAAAAAATCATGGCCAGGGTACGCATCGAACTTCCCGAACAATTTCATTTCACTACACCCATTCCTGTTCGTATTACCGATCTGAATTATGGCGGACATGTAGGCAACGATCGAATCCTAACCCTGTTGCATGAAGCCCGTGTACAGTTTTTAGCCCATTACGGATACCGGGAACTCGACCTGGAAGGTGCCGGGTTGATTATGGCCGATGTGGCTATAGAATTCCGTGCAGAATTGTTTTATGGCGAAGCATTATTTGCGTCGGTACGGGCCGCAGCATTCTCCAAAATGGGATTTGAACTATACTACAAATTGGAAAAGCGGTTGGAAAATAAACGAATGGTTGAAGTTGCAAGGGCTAAAACCGGGATGGTTTGTTTTGACTACGGCGCCAAAAAACTGACCCGTTTGCCAGAAGCGGCCATACTAAAACTTCAATAATAATGAAGTATCAGAGGTTCCATATTTTCCAGCTTTCCTCTGCCTGAATCACCAGCATTTCATATCCATTCTGTACCCTGGCACCTCTTTCCGCTCCCTTTTGTAAAAACAGGGTTTGCTCCGGATTATAGATCAGATCGAATAAACAGTGCTTTTGGCTGATACATTCATATGGAATGGGGGGTGCTTCCGTGATATGCGGATACATCCCCAATGGGGTGGTATTAATGAGCAACGTATGCTCATTCATAACGTCGGGGGTTAGCTGCTCATATGAAAAACTGAAAGCTGATGGTTTGCGCGACACGAGTTGAAAAGGGATCTGCAGCATATTGAGTGCAAATTCTACCGCTTTAGCGGCCCCTCCTGTTCCAAAGATCAAGGCCTTACCCGGCGTGGGGCCAAAACTATTGAGAAGCGATTGCTGAAATCCGGTAACATCGGTATTATGCCCATACAACTTCCCATTCATGATACGGATGCAGTTACAGGCACCGGTAGAAGCCACTACAGGATCTTTATAATCAAGCAAATTCACCACCGCTTCCTTATGAGGAATGGTTACATTCAAGCCCAGCAGCCCGGGATGTTGTTCAAGTAAGGCAGGAAGCTCGGTAACTTCTTTTATGGGATAGGGCTCATAGCCGCAGTCAGTAATTCCCTCTCTCGAAAACTTATCCGAAAAATACTTCTTCGAAAAAGAATGACTGAGGGGATATCCTATAAGTCCGTATTTTTTCATTGACCGCTATCTTTATTCAGGAACATATGGAAGGTATCTCCCCGAAGTCCTACCCGCATCGCTTCCAAAGGAATTACTTCAGTTGGGGCAATATTTCCAAGGTTGACATTGCAACCGATCAGTTCGATAAAATACAATTGTTGTGCCTTTTGCGGGGCCTCCCAAATGATCTTCTCCTCCGGAATCTGGGTCAGAATTTCCTGTACCAGTCCTTCCCGCACCTCACCACTTCCCCGATAGATACCCACATTACCGGCCTCTCTTGCTTCAGCAATTACATAGGTGGAGCCGGCATTCAATTCGGCACGCATCAGTTCGATCCACTTATAGGGTGGAATGATATGCGTTGCGTCTTTACTGCCCACTTCGCTCAATATGGTTCCGTATTTTGTGAGCTTCTCGATATAGCCACATTTTTCGGCGTGAGGTATGGTTATGGAACCATCGCTCACTTCCATATGGGTAATACCAAAATCACGGCAAACACGTATATAATCTTCAAACTGATTACGAATCAAAAATGCCTCAAATAAAGTGCCCCCAAAATAAACGGGCATTCCATAATTCCGGTACACTTCAATTTTCTCGCGGAGGTTTGGCGTGACGAATGACGTTCCAAAACCCAGTTTCACAATATCTACATGCGGACCGGCTACACTTAAAAAATTGTGTACTTCAGGAATGCTGAGTCCTTTGTCCATAACCATTGTAATACCACTGCTTCTCGGCTTTACCAGACGATCGGGTATTTGAGATAATTCGTAATTCATGCTGAAATTTCCGTTGGTTGTGCGCAAAAATAGGGACAAATCTCCGCTTACACACATGATTGAAATCAGTAATTATTTCTAAATGGAACGGTTGCGCTTAAACCGGGCGGCTATATCCACGATTTGCGGATTCCGCAGTAGGGAGGGATTCAGATCGATCAGCTTTTTTAACAAACGGGGTGCTTTCTCCATCGCCTTTTCCAGTTGCAATAACCCTTCTTTGGATTTGCCCAAAGCAAAGTAAATAGCAGTCAGATAATATAAGAACACGGGTTTTTGATCCGTCATTTTAAGTGCCACCTGTACCTGTTCCAAAGCTTCCTCAAAAAATTCCCCATGGTAAAGACATCGAATGAGCGATTCCCATCCGGCACCATTGCGCGGACGCTGACGAACCACATTTGAAAAATACTGGATCGCTTCCCTGTACTGTTCCACCTGCATTTTGCATTCCCCCATGGCGAGATTATATTCCGGTTGCATCCGATGGATCTGTAAGGCATTTTCCAGATGTTTCATGGCCGGATTCCACTGGCCCTCGTTAATATAAGTGCAGGCAATTTTATACTGCAGCTTACTGTCTTCCTGATTGAGATGGGAGGCTTTTCGGTAATAGAACCGGGCCTGGGCAAAATTTTTCAGTCTGTCGTAACAATGACCGATCGCTTCATAGATCACATCTTCCGGTCGGGAAAGTTCCAATACCCTTTCCAGACTCTCGATCGCTTCTTTGTATTTACGCAGGCGGATGTAAGCATCGCCCATATTTCGATAGGCGTAATCAAATTTTTCATCAATGGCTACGGCATATTTGTAGGCATCAACAGATTTCTCATATAATTTCAGTCCCTGATAGGCGGCGGCCAAATTGAACCAGGCCAATTCATTGTAGGGAAATTCTTCAATGATCTGCTGATGCAAACGGATACTCTCTTCATTACGTCCGGTGAAATCGGTCCAGAAGCAGATCTTGTAAAGGGCTTCCTCGTTATTGGGTTCCTGCTCCAGGATCAGTTTCAGGCAATCGAAGATTTTATCGAATTCTTCATAATCATCGTACACATCAGCCAATTCAAATAACAATTCCAGCCGCTCCTCCCCTTCAAAAAGCTGCAAGGCATTTTCAAGCAAAACCACGGCCTTTTCCTGTTGATCGAGCGCGAGGTAAACATCTGTTTTAAGTATATACAGATTGATATCGTTGCTATCCAACACTGCTACATGGTCGAGTAAACGAAGGGCTTCATGATATTGTCTTGTGGCGATGAGTACATCCGCTTTTTTGATCAGCAGGCTGGAGGAAAAAGGGAATTGTTCCGTCCCGATCTCGGCTGCTTCCAGCGCCTGGGCCAGATCTTCCACCTCATCAAAATAGTCTATGATCCGCTCAAAAGCCTCCTCATCAAGGAAGCTGTGACTGCGTCCAGCCTTATAATTCTGAAACTGGCGAACCAGTTCCCGAATCTCATCTTTATCCTGATGGTGAGAGGAATCCTTCATAATGTGCGGTTTATGTAATATACCTTAGACCGGTGGGCTTAACAAGTTTTTTTTATGCACGATTGTTGACAAAGGAAATCAATCTTGCCCTGAAACTCAAGCATTTGCAGAAAAAAAGAATTTTCGCCCAACGGTTTTTGGGTAGATTGCATCTCTTTTTTGTGGAATTTGTAACATAGCGGCGTCTTATACGTTAAAGACAATATAAACTTTGGTACCAGCGGTGAAAGGATTCCTAAAAAAAACTATATTTTTGTTCCGATAATGAAGAAAAACTTTACGCTAAAACTCAACCACATGCTAAAAAAATCCCTTTTCAGTATTGCACTGATCGGCGTAGTGGCTCTTGCCATTGCATCGAGTGGCGGTGGAGATAGCCGTAAAGCTGCTTCTGTAGCAACCCCTGGCATCAGCAAATTAAAAGCCACTCCGGGCTTTACACTCAGAGCGGGCCGTAGCTATTCCAGCGCCTTATCACTGAACAACAAGACCACAACGCGTTTTGTACTCTCCAATACTGTACTTACATACAGAAAGGGCAATACCATTTATATTTTACCTGGTTTAGGGAAACAGCAAAAACCTGTTGAATCACGCAACAACCTGAACATGGTAAATCTCAAGTTGAAATTGCGTAAATAATTTCCGCTCTATTTAGATCCCGATTTTCGGCTGTCTTGATAATTCATTTCACGGTAGCCTGTTTTAGGTATGTCGAACCTTGAAGCCGGTATCGGATTCATATTGATACGTGAAAGCGTATAACGGATCTTTAAATTCCCCTGGGTCAATTCCCATTCCAGCGGCAACCCATTCAGGTTCTTGAACATCGCATTCTCGAATTCACGGTTCTCCGGAACGATGTCGGTAGTATAATACACGATAAAGCTGGTACCATCTGTCAGTTTAGCCTCTGCTTTAATACATCGATAGCCTGCGATCACTTTGGACTCGCTGGTATTGGTAAAACTGATCCCTTCGTAACGTTTATTTTTCTCCTGCCAGTTCTCGGCTGTCATACGGATCAGTAATTTCTGGCCCGAAACCTCTTTCAATACTACGGCTGTACCCGCCTTTGCATCATGAATGGTGGTGGAAGAAAACAGCGCACTGGTCATTTCGGATCGGCTCAATGGCCCTTTGATATATACGGTAGTTACCGCGCCATCGAAGGCATCCGCCATTTTCGGTTCTTTTTCACCGGTAGTAACCTGTGTTTCATAACTCAGCATCAACTCAGCCACTTTCCGCTGGGCGAAGAGGCTTCCCGGGAGAACCAGTGCAATCAGTGCAATAATATAAATCCGTTTCATGGTCAAAAGTTACATATTCCTATCAAAAAGACGTGCCAATTTCGCTAAAGGAGGGCAGAAAATAAAAAACCCGTTCTGTACAGCGACAGAACGGGTTGAAAACAGGTGATTTTAACAAAATATATTATTTACGCCCCTGCGCCTTTTTCTGTTGTTCCTGCATCTCCTCCAGTTTTTCAGCCCACTTGGATTTGGCTTTGGGCTTTTTACGGTTGGCTTCGATCTTGGCCAGGATCTTATCGTGGTCGATGATGTAGTTCTGGATAACGAACTGCAGGATCAATGTGATCACGTTCGATACGGTATAGTACCAGGTAAGAGCCGAAGGCAATTTATTAAAGATGAATAAGAGAATGAATGGGAAGATATAAGGCATATACTTGAGCGCCGGATTGTTTTGGTCGGGCGTCATGTTTGCATTATATAAAGAGATCAAAAAGCTGGTGGCGGCAGCGGTAAGTGTAAACAAACTGAGGTGACTACCCAATCCCCACACATTGATTGGGAATTTCAGGATCACATCATAGCTGGCCAGATTATGTGCCCACAGGAAACTCTCGCCACGAAGGGCAATATTAGAGTTAAAGAAGCTATAGAGGGCAAAGAAGATCGGAATTTGTAATAGGGCCGGAATACAACCTCCCAGTGGGTTTACACCTGCTTCCCGGAAGAGTTTCATTTGCTCCATACCAAAACTCTGCTGATCGGAACCGAATTTCTCTTTCAGTTTATCGATCTCCGGACGCAGGGCTTTCATTTTGGCGCCACTCAGGTAACTGGTATATACCAATGGGGAGGTAGCCAAACGAATGAAGATGGTCAGTAAGGCGATCACTAAACCAAAACTGGCGAAGAAATTCTGGAAGAAATCGAACACCGGCATCACGATATAGCGGTTGATGGGGCGTACAAACGTATACAAATCACGACCGAGGTTGATGATCCTATCCATATCCGCTACCGGTTGCTTGGCCAGAATTTTATAATCGTTCGGGCCATAATACAATTGCATCGGGAAACTGGCTACGGCACCAACAGGTAATTTGGTTTGCAGTGTGGTAGTGATATCGCCAATGGTTGAAACAGAATCGCCCGTACTGCGGATGAATTTGATATCACCGCTGGCAAAAGAATTTTTTGCCACCAGAGTGGTATTAAAGAACTGCTGTGATACACTCACCCATTGAATGGCCTGTTCGAATTTTTTCTCTGACTTGGTTTGGATATAATCGAATTCGTTACCCTCTACAAAGCAGATATTGGTTTGCTGACGCTCATAATTCACATCTTCCTCAGCCTGGTGTGGCTGGCTCTGCCATACAAAATTGAAAGCCCCCTGCTGCAGCAAACGGTCGGCTCCATTGAAGCTGATATTCCAATCCAGCAGGTAATCGTTCGGGCGGAGGGTAAAGCTATGGCTTACCACTTCTCCGTTTAATCCGGCAGCGGTATAGGTGATCACCTGCGAACCGTCGGCATTCTTCACAGGAGCAGTAGCATTGAAATAGATATCCGTAATGGCCGCACTATTATTGTTCCCTGTATTGATGGTATAGGAGAATTTATCAAACTCTTTACCGCCGAGTGATACAGGGCCTCCTTTTTCCAATTTGTAATTCTTGAGTTCCACCTTTCTGGGTTGTCCGCCTTTATTAGAAAACGTAACCTTGATCAGTTCATTTTCAATAACCTGCAGTTGCTCACCACCCGCTTTACGGAAACCGGCAGCATTCGTATCAATAACAGCCGTCACGCGGGCACTGGTATCATTGGCCAAACGGATACTGTCGGCGATACGCTTTACATTTTTTACGGAGTCTTCCACACGTTGCTGTGCTACCTGCAGATCTTTGCTGCTTTTGGTAGAAACAAACAGGTAAACGAAGAGAAGGAGGGCTAAAAGAACAAAACCAATAATGGTATTGCGATCCAGATTCATCTACTAAATATTTAGGGTTGCAAAGATAGGGTATTGGGGGGTGACCGCACCGATTGGCGGTATTAAGTTATAAAAGGTTAAAAGGCAGGGCTTTTGGTGAAAAACCCTGCCTTTTACAGCAAATTTTGCAGGTGGACTCCTCAAATCATTTCGCTCTGCAGAAGGGGGTTCTTCACCGAGCTTTTCTTATCGGCATATTCCCGGGCGGCTTTTACAAAATGAACAAATACCGGCTGCGGGTTCTCCACTGTACTTTTCAGTTCCGGGTGGTATTGTACGCCTACAAAGAAGGGATGATTGTTGAGCTCTACAATCTCAACCAGTCCGGTTTCAGGGTTTTTGCCACTGGCGATCATGCCGTTTTCTTCGTAACGGGCCAGGTAGTTATTATTGAACTCCCAACGGTGACGGTGGCGTTCCTGAATATCATCACGACCATAAATTTCATGCGCTTTGGTACCCGGCTTTAAATGACAAGGATAAGAGCCCAAACGCATGGTACCACCTTTTGCCGTGATCTTTTTCTGATCGTCCATAAGGTCGATCACCGGATCGGGTGTTTCGGGATTCATTTCGGTAGAATGTGCCAGCGGAAGGTTCAGAACGTTCCGGGCAAATTCGATCACCGCCATTTGCATGCCCAGGCAGATACCAAAGAAGGGCAGACTGTTTTCACGGGCATACTTAACCGCAATGATCTTCCCTTCCACCCCACGCATACCAAAACCCGGAGCCACCAGCAACCCATCGAGGGTACCCAGTTTTTCGGCCACATTCTCAGGCGTGATAAATTCACTGTGTACATTCACGATCTGCACCTTACATTCATTCATGGCACCGGCATGTACAAAGCTTTCCAGAATGGATTTATAGGCATCCTGCAGTTCAATATATTTTCCGATCAAACCGATCGTAACCTTACTCTTGGGATATTTCAGTTTATCGAGAAATTCTTTCCATTTGCCCAGTTCGGGTTCCTGGTATTCTGTAATATTCATTTTTTTGAGACAGATAAGATCCAGTTTTTCCCGCATCATTGTCAAGGGCACTTCATAAATGGTAGGAGCATCGGCTGCTTCGATCACGGCTTCCGGTTTTACATTACAGAAGAGGGCGATCTTTCTGCGGATCTCAGCCGACAAAGCCTCTTCGGTACGGCAAACAATAACATCAGGATGTACGCCTTCCTGACTAAGCATACGAACACTGTGTTGAGTGGGTTTGGTCTTTAATTCCTTTGCTGCTTTCAGATAAGGAATGAGGGTAAGGTGAACCACCACGGTGTCTTCTTCGGGCAATTCCCATTGCAACTGACGCAGGGCTTCAATAAAAGGTAAACTTTCAATATCACCCACGGTACCCCCTATTTCGGTAATGATAATATCAAACTCTTTACTTTGCCCCAGCAGCAACATGCGTCGCTTGATCTCGTCTGTTATATGGGGTACCACCTGAACTGTTTTGCCCAGGTAAGCACCTTCCCTTTCCTTATTGATCACGGTTTGATATATACGACCGGTAGTAACGTTATTCGACTGCGAGGTGAAAATATTGAGAAAACGCTCATAGTGACCAAGATCCAGATCTGTTTCGGCTCCGTCTTCCGTCACAAAACATTCCCCGTGTTCGTAGGGATTGAGGGTTCCCGGATCCACATTTATATACGGATCGAATTTTTGTATGGTTACTTTCAGGCCCCGCGCCTGCAATAGTTTGGCGAGCGAGGCTGCGATGATCCCTTTACCTAATGAAGATGTAACACCACCGGTTACGAAAATGTATTTTGCCATAATTGTTGCTTGTCAGAGCTTTAAAATAGAAAAAGGCCACCGTTCACCTTTCTGCCATGGATAAAAACCATCCAAACGCACCAACGGTACCAAATTCACTTACCAATAATTTTTGAAACGCTAATTGACCTGTGAAGGAAAAGAGGGTCATTCCAAGAGGTCGGACAAAACTAAGCCATTTTTCTTGACTGGTAAAACGATGCGGAAATGATGTGGAAAAAAACGGAACTCTTTGTGGTAGATCAATGGTGAGGAAGAAATACAACATGTTTCTTTTTATTATTAAGCGGCGAAGCCTCCGTTCTTTTATGAATCAGCAAATTCAGCAGGGCACAGGCGCTGCTCCGGAGTTTTGAAGTGTTACTAATCAATATGTAATCAGGGTGGTTTGATCGGTTCCGGTTCCCTTATGCCAATACGCGGCATTATTTCAAGAAGCCACTCGTTTAGGGAGCAGAAAATTCCATTTCAGGAGGGTCGGTACAGCATATAGAGATTGAAAAATCGGGTTGAAATATTACTGAAAAAGTTTACCAGCAAATGGGCTTTGGAGGGAAAATAATTCGTGTTAAGGAAGAGGGCCCTGGAGTTTAATACTTCAATACCGCCAATATGGGAATCAATTGGCTCAAAATGAGTGATTTCTGTAAGAAAAGTACTATTTAAGGTTTTTTGTCAGGTCTTTTTCGGTACCCAGTACCTGCCATCCCTGTAAAGGTTGCATTACATTAATTTGGGTGGTGGTGGTTGAGGCTGCCGGAAAGGTTAAATCCGTTTTTTCGGACTTATAGGAATGCAGCGCTACGATAGAAGCAATTTCTATGGCAAGAACTACCAGACTTAGCTTTTCCTTTTTCATTGGTATTGGTTTAGAGGCGCCTGAGATAAACGTAAAGAAACCGCCATTTATTTTAATTTGCAATAAAGCATGACAAAAACCGCACCAAAAATTAAATAAAGGGCTAATAATCAATTAATAATCTTTCGCGATTTTCTCATAACTGGCAACAATTCCCTTGATCAGGGAGGAACTGAACCCTCTGTGCTCCATTTCATTAAGTCCGGCAATTGTACATCCTTTGGGTGTGGTCACTTTATCGATCTCGTGTTCGGGGTGACTGCCTTTTTGGAGCAGCAATTCTGCCGCTCCCTTGACCGTTTGGGCGGCTATGAGAGAGGCGGTGGCGGCGTCAAATCCAATTTCGATGCCCCCCTGAATATTGGCGCGGATATAGCGCAGGGCATAAGCGGTTCCGCAGGCGCCCAGGATGGTAGCTGCTTCCATTAGTTTTTCTTCGATCCAAACGGCTCTTCCGAGTTGATTAAACAATTCTTCGGTAAACGTCCGATGTGCTGCTGTAATATCAGTGGCCGCCAAACAGGTCATACTCTGCTGGATCGCGATGGCTGTATTGGGCATGGCCCGTACAATAGCCATTTTCTTTCCGGCAAATTGTTCCAATTGCTGCAGGGTGATACCGGTTACAACGGAGATGAGCAGGTGCTTTTTGGGTTGGAGTTTCTTGCTGAGCAAGCGAAGTACCTCCTGTGTCTGGAAGGGCTTAACGGCCAGGATCAATACATCGGCAAAAGCGGCGGCGGCCGCATTATCCTGGCTCACCTGAACACCCTTTTGCTGAAGGGCGACTAATGTTTTCGTATTTCTTTTGGTGATCAGGATCTCTGCCGGTTTGGAAAAACCCGCAGCAATCAAACCTTCTGCCATAGCAGTTCCGAGGTTACCCCCACCTATGATCGCAATTTTTTTACCCATACTGTATAATTTGGACTGCCGAAAAATCAATAGTATTTACCGGGCACCAGATAATGCCGTACATAATCTTCCACCCCTTGCTCCAAGGTATGGAAAGGAATCTGGTAACCCTGACCCTGCAGTTTTCCCATGTCGGCTTCTGTAAAATACTGGTACTTATCACGGATGTCTTCTGGCATATCAATGTATTCGATCACCGGCTCTTTGTCCATCCCTTTAAAGGTTGATTGCACCAAATTGCGGAAAGCGCGGGCTTTACCGGTTCCGAGGTTGTAAATACCACTCTGGGTGGTGGCATTTGTTTGCATGAGCCAGTAACAAACATTTAAAACATCCTTTACGTATACAAAGTCGCGCAATTGTTCACCGTCTTTGAAATCGGGACGATGCGAACGGAAGAGTTTTACCAGGCCTGTAGCATTGATCTGATTAAATGAATGCCATATAACACTGGCCATCCGCCCCTTGTGATATTCATTCGGGCCATACACATTGAAGAACTTTAATCCGGCCCAGAAAGGCGGATGATTTTCCTGATGTAATACCCATTTATCGAATTCATTCTTGGATTCTCCGTAAGGATTCAGCGGTTTCAGCTTATGACTTAATTCATGGTCATCCTTATAACCATGTTCTCCCGCTCCATAGGTAGCCGCTGAAGAAGCATATACCAGCGGAATTTGATGGACCGTACAATAATCCCAAACCTTCCGGGAATATTCCACGTTCAGGTGTTGGTGAACGGCATAGTTAAATTCAGTAGTATCGGTACGGGCACCGATATGAAATACAAAACCAATATCAGGTTTGTTTTTCTGAAGCCACTCAAAAAATGCTTCCCGCTCCACGGCTTCGCTGTACGACTTCCCTTCGAGATTGGGCTTTTTATCGGCACGGCTGAAATCATCCACCAGAATAAGTTTATGAAACCCTTTCTGATTCAGAAAGCCAGTTAAACAGCTACCGATAAAACCGGCAGCCCCGGTAACTACAATATATTTTTCAGCGTTCATGTTTTCCATTAAAGCGCACTTAAAGCATGCTCACTTTCATGACCGGATAATAATTTACCGATCGCGTTATCATATTGTTCTTTCCAGAAACCGATGGTACCCCAGTTCATACCGTCTACTTCGATAGCGCCGGGTGTTACTTCACCCAATTCTTCACAGGGGAAACCTTCGATCAATGATTTGAAGGCAGCTACTCTCGAGGCACGCACGCTTACGATCACACGGCTCTGTGCTTCGCCAAACCAATAGGCATCTTTACGAATGCGGTAATCATTGGCTACCACATCTACTCCCAGATCGCGGTTAAAGCAGGATTCCAGCAAAGCGATGAACAACCCTCCTTCACTGATATCATGTGCCGATTCGATCACACGGTTGCTGATCAATTCCGCCACTTTCTGTTGCAGATCGAATTCTTCCTGCAAGTCGAAATGCGGCGCCGGGCTGAATTCTACGCCACAAACTTTGTGCAGGTATTCAGAGGAGTTAATATCGGCGCGGCTGGTACCCAACAGGAAGATCATATCTCCAGCCGATTTAAAATCGAGGGTCATTTTACGATTCACATTATCGAGCAAACCGACCATGCCAATGGTTGGTGTGGGATATACTGCGCCGTCGGGGTTCTGATTATAGAAACTTACGTTACCACCGGTTACAGGAGTATCAAATTTCACACAGGCTTCACCCATACCCTTGATAGCGTGAACAAATTGATAATATACTTCAGGATCATAAGGATTACCGAAATTCAAACAGTTGGTAATTCCCAACGGTGTACCACCACTACATACGATATTACGGGCGGCTTCAGCAACTGCGATCATTGCACCTTTATACGGATCAGCGAACACATAACGGCTGTTACAATCGGTCGTAAGGGCCAGCCCTTTATTTGTGGGCTTGGCTACTACAACGGCTGCATCACTGGGCGCATTCGTGGAGGCATTAACGGTACCCACCATGCTATCGTATTGCACATACACCCACTTTTTGCTGGCGATATTCGGAATATTCACCAGTTTGGTAGCCACTTCACGCAGGTCGTCGGGTACTCCGATTTTTTCGGGGTCAAAGGCCTTGATCTTATTAAAATATTCGGGTTGAATATAATCGCGGGAATATTGAGGAGCACCCCCACCCAGAACGAGATCATGGGCCGGCAGTTCCGCTTCCAGTTCGCCATTCATATAAAAACGCAGGATGCCATCGGCCGTTACCTCACCGATCTCACTGCAGGGAAGATCCCATTTTTCAAAAACGGCCGTTACCTCCGCTTCTTTGCCTTTTTCCACTACCATTAACATGCGCTCCTGGCTTTCACTCAGCAACAGTTCCCAGGCCTTCATATTTTTCTGACGGGTGGGCACTTTGTCCAGATCAATCCGCATCCCTACTTCTCCTTTGGCACTCATTTCAGACGTAGAGCAAATGATACCTGCTGCTCCCATATCCTGCATGCCTACAACAGCACCGGTTTTCAGCACTTCCAAACAGGCTTCGAGCAATTTCTTTTCCTGGAAGGGGTCGCCCACCTGTACAGCCGGAAGCTCTTCTGCGCTTTCTGCCGTGATATCGGCACTGGCAAAAGAAGCGCCACCAATACCATCTTTACCGGTAGCAGATCCTACAAAGAAAACCGGATTTCCCACCCCTTTCGCTGTGGCGGAAATGGTTTCGCCATTCTTCAGTATCCCCACACTCATGGCATTCACGAGGGGGTTGGTATGGTATTTTTGTTCGAAATAGATCTCTCCTCCAACTGTTGGCACACCAAAGCAGTTTCCATAATGGCTGATGCCATGTACCACGCCCGCCAGCAGGTGTTGCGTTTTGGCTTCTGTGAGTTTGCCAAAACGAAGGGAATTCAAAGAGGCAATGGGACGTGCCCCCATGGTGAAAATATCGCGGTGAATCCCCCCTACTCCTGTAGCAGCCCCCTGAAAGGGTTCAATAGCGGAAGGGTGATTATGCGATTCAATTTTGAACACTACGCCGTAGCCATCCCCAATATCCATCAAACCCGCATTTTCTTCACCGGCTTTCACCAGCATCTTTGAACCTTCACGGGGTAATGTTTTGAGCCATTTAATGGAGTTTTTGTAGCTGCAATGCTCACTCCACATACCGCTGAAAGCGCAGAGCTCATTAAAATTGGGGGTACGGCCCAGTATCTTCTTTATTTGTTCAAATTCTTCTTCCGTAAGACGAAGTTGTTTCGCCGTTTTTACTGTTACTTCCATAATTTGATTTATCGCAAGGGGGTGAATGGCAAAAGTACGAAGCTGTGTGCAATCTTATTTATAATTTTATCGTTACCAGTTGTCCCGATATGACCATTGCCTTTATCCACAATCACAAAGCTTTTTTGCCTGGCCTTTATGGCTACAGGCAATTCTTCAGTCGCTATGGCATCCAATGTGAAGTAGTTACGCCCGATCAGCTTTCCCAGATCCATCGGAATGTGGAATGGTTTTTTCTGGGAACCGATATCAGCAGCCCCCACGAGGGGATCTATAAAATCCATGAATATCCTTCCTCGTCTTTGCCCCCATTCAGGAAATGGAAAGACTGGATCAAGAGTTTTATCAATACGCAGCCCGATTTCAGGCTTTTTCAGAATGAATTCGTGAAGGATTGCCTGAACTTTCATGATGCCATTCCATATGGTTTCAGAGAATTGGGTATTCCCAATGACTGGCTGGGCAAGCATCCCGACCGGCCAAAGGATTACGATTTCATTTATATCGGAGATATTTCAGCCAATCGTAATATAGAAACCGTTTTAAATCTGTTCAAAGACCGGTTTCGCGAACGCACCCTGCTGATTCTAAGCCATCGCTATGAAGCCTTACAGAAGGAATACGAGGGATTTCCGAATATACAGTTCAAGGGGCCTGTACAAAAAGAACAGGTGCGTGATTATTTACTACGATCGCGGTATGCGTTAAACTATATTCCGGATATCATCCCCTTTAACCGACAAACTTCCACCAAGCTGTTGGAATATGCTGCCTGCCGGGTGCCCATTATCAGCACCCGATATAAATGGGTGGAAGATTTCCAGCAAGAATACGGGGGACAATATTTCTATGTTAAGGAAGACCTGAGTGATTTGACCTGGGAGGCCCTGGAAGGATTCAATTTTCAATTCCCTGACTTGAGTGATTGGACCTGGGAGGAGCAGATCCGTCAATCGGGGGTGCTGGAGTTTTTGCAATCGATATTTCCCGAATTGCAATTTGACCGGGAGGTTAATCCTGAATTTCCCGGTTAAGCGTGTTCATGTAGTCATTGATCACGTGTTCAATATCAAATTTCCGTAATACCAGAAGCCGGCCATTTTTCCCCATGCGCAGGCGATCTTCTTCCGACAGGTTGATCATACGCTCCATTTTGTCGGCCAGATCGAAGGGATCGTTCATATTACAGATATAACCTGTAGAATTATTCAGTACCACTTCTTTACAGCCCCGGTTCATCGAGGTAATAATGGGCAATTCCATACTGGCAGCCTCCATCAGGCTACGCGGAACACCTTCATTATAAAAGGAGGGGAATACGAAGCAATCAGCTTTATCAAGATGGGGTCGCACATCACGGGCATACCCGCAATAATGCACCAGTCCTTCTTTTTCCCAACGGTTCAAGTCGTCCTGGCTGATAGAATCGGGGTGTTGTTTTTCAAAAAAACCGATCAGGTTAAATTGTACATCATAATTCTTCCGGCGCAGAATGCGTGCCGCATCGGCATACAATCCTATTCCCTTACTCTTGAGTAAACGGGCACTCATGAGAAAAGTAAAACGTTCCGGACGCACAGATTTCCAGGAAGCGGCAAAGAAATGGGTATTGACTCCTTCGCCCGGCAGTACCCGGATCTTTTCGATATTGATGATTTTTTCAGCTATAAAAATGCGGGCATCCTCATTATTCAGGAACCACACTTCCCTGGTTTTTTGCAGGGCATTGCGGTAGAGGTATTTCATAAGATGATAAAGCCAGTTCTTACGGGCAAACGCATAGCCAAGCCCTGTGACCACCGCCACGGAAGGGATGCCTACGGCCTCAGCCGCCAACGAGCCATAAATGTTAGGCTTCGCCACATAATGAAATATGAAATCGGGGCGCAATTTTTTATACAGCCGCTTGAGTTGAAAATAAAATATAATGTCCCGTATCGGGTTCTTAGACTTATTATTAAAATTTATCGGAATAAAACGACAACCGGCGTCTTTCAGGAGAGAGGAGAATTCGTCGTCGGGCGCCAGCACCATTACCTCAAATCCCTGTTTGATCAGCGAACTGATCACGTCTAACCGGAAATTATAAACCGACCAGGCGCTGTTGGAAACAAAGGCGATCTTTTTAAGTGAGGTAAGGTTCAAGGATATTACTTATTAATAAAGTACAAATGTATAGATTTGGCTCTAAAATCAAAGACTCAGGTGTAAGGAAACCTCCAAAAGAGTCATTTACAGGGAATTTATGCTATCGAATCAATGGACAAATAAGAAGTTATTTCTGTTCAGCATCTTCGTTATCGGGTCAGTATTGCTACTGATTGAAGGCGGCTTTCGCATCTGGTTTTATATACAAACAAAGGGGATGCACACCAGTTTGTATATTCAGGGAAGCCCCTTGCAGATGGAAGATGAAAAACTGATCTTTCGAAACAGACCCTATTATTTAGACTTTCAGAAGAAGTTTCAACATAATGCCGAAGGAATGCGGGTGGCCCCCGGGGATGTCGACATGCCAACAAAAACCGATCAGGATTACTGGGTGTTTTTAGTTGGAGCGAGTGCCATGGAAGGAATGGGTTCCAATAAGGATGGGGAATGGATGGATATTACCGGACAGGGAGATTATGCCTGGAATGAAACCATTGCATATTATCTCCAACAGGACCTGCAGCAACAGATATCTGATAAAAAAGTACGTGTTTTTAATGCCGCAAATACCAGTTTTACGATAGCGCAAAGCATGCAGCGCTATATTGAATTAGCGGCTAAATATCCAATAGATTTCGTTATCAGTTTGGATGGACAAAATGAACCTCCTGTATTGAAAGAAAATCAAACTACGTTCGAGTATATACGTGACGACTGGAATACACGTCCAACCGGCAAATTCCCTCTTAACTGGATCATTCCGCTCACACAACATTCCGCCTTTGCCTACCAGATCAAACAACAGGCCTATCACCGTAAATCACAGGCCAGGGCATTCAGGAATGAGAAGGAGGACTACCCCCGAAAACAATACTGGCTGAAACAGAAAAAAGGAGAAATCACATTTACCCCTTCAGATGCCGGTACAGAAAGAGCGGTGCAGGCCTATTTTGAAAGTTTGCAACGCTTTCGCAACCTGCTGATCGAAAAGAAACAAAAAGGATTACTCCTACTGCAGCCGCACCTGATCTTTCGTAAAACAGAATATGCTGACAGTACAGAAAAAGCCCTGTGGAATTATTATTGCGCTGCCTATAATAACCCCCGCACCAATCAGTTTTTATGGGCGCAACGAGAGGGATGGGAAAAGATCAATTGGCAGCAGGATTCCATACTTCTGAACCTACGTCACTTTGATAGCAGCCGGATACCTGTTTTCACCGACTATTGTCACTTTACCCCTGAAATGAACAAGCAACTCGCGTCTTATCTGGCAGAAAGGGTAATAGCGCAACGGAATCGACCCTGAGATAAAAGACAATACATAATTGAGTAACTTGTTTTAATAAATATTGATTTGTACATGTGGACCCTCCTGCTGATCCCCTTACTGTTTCTTCTTTTTACCTGGGTACTTTTCAAGTGGCAGCGGGAAAATTTTTCACTGAAAGAAAGTGGCCTGATTTTAGGCTTTCGCATTTTTCTGGGCTGTGTGTACGGGTTTATTTTTGCCCGTTATTTTAATGGTGATGACACCTGGTATTTTCATCGCGGATCGTTGGAGGAACAACAAAAATTGATGCAGGATCCCGTTCAGTTTTTTGCAGATCTGAATCCCCTTCCGGCATTTGAACGGAATGAAGGATTTTGGAAAGGATGGTATTATTATTTGTCGGATCTCGAGTTCTGGCTACTTACCAAACCCATGGCCTTTTTCAATTTTATCAGTCGGGGAAATTACTATGTAAATGTGGTTTTCTTCAATTTTATGACCTGCTGGGGTTCGGTTTGGCTTTACCGTTTGTTTTCACCTTATTATCCGGAGAAGAAAAAAGAACTGTTCTTCTTTATTTTCCTCTTCCCTATTCCTCTTTTCTGGATGACGGGGATACGGGCGGAAGGTTGGTTATTATTCTTTTTGGCATTGGCTCTTTTAAGTTTTACCCGCTGGATGCAGGCAAAAGGGCACAAACCCCTATTACTCTTTTTTATAGCCCTGGGAGGATTGATTGTGCTACGAAGTGTTTTGGTATTTATTCTGCTGCCTGTACTCATGTGCTGGTGGCTTCAGGAGCAAAGAGGATGGAAGGGATGGAAGGCAATGGCGTTGGTATTTGGTATCAGCGGGTTATTATTCTGGGGTAGCCGTTGGATAGATCCTGTACACAATATGCCGCAACTGATCGTTGAAAAGCAGGCGGCTTTTTTTGCTCTGCATGGGCAAACCCGTTTTGAACTGGATACATTGGAAGCCACACCCGGTTCCTTCTTAAAGTTATTTCCCCAGGCAATTACCAACATTTTTGTCCGGCCCTATGTATGGGAGGCGAAAGGCTTTCTGCAATGGGTGTATGCAGGGTCTGTACTTTTACTTTGGGTGTTGGTACTGCTATTTATCTGGCAAAAATCCAGACAGAAACGGGTGCAATGGCCCTTATTGATAACAAACACATTTCTTTTCGGGCTGCTGCTATATGTATTTATAGGATATACGGTACCCTTTCCAGGTGCGATCATCAGGTATAAAAGCCTGGGAGAATACTTCCTTTTATTCCCCTTATTTATGGGGGTCAACTGGCGTCCAAAACAAATATGATTTTATTTTAATATTATTATTTTTGAGGTTTAATCGTCGAAAATCGCTTTAATTCCCCCAATTTTTCAACATTTTAAACGAACACCTGTTTATTTTTTGCTTTTTTTGCCGACTTCTTGAATTTTTATTTATTTCTTTGCTCAACGCAAAAAATTAAAAATGGAAAATTTAAGGTTTAAAGCAATCAATGATCTCGGCACGCAGGATAAGAGTGTTGAGGTAAAAGGCGCAGCCAAGATCACCGGTATTTTCGGAGAGAACGTGTTCACTTTGAAGGTAGCCCGCGAATTTTTAAGTGATGAGGCATACAAGAGCCTGATTCATTCGATCCGTGGTGGCAAAAAGATCGATCGCATGATGGCGAACCAGATTGCTGCCGGCATCCGTCAGTGGGCTGAAAGAAGGGGTGTAACACACTATACACACTGGTTCCAGCCACTTACCGGTACTTCTGCTGAAAAGCATGATTCCTTTTTTACCATTAAAAGTGATGGCACCGGCATTGAGGAATTCGACGGAGCTGCGTTGATCCAGCAGGAGCCCGATGCATCATCCTTCCCCAGTGGTGGTATCCGTGCCACTTTTGAAGCTCGTGGATATACCGCCTGGGATCCATCGTCACCAGCCTTTATCATGGAGATCGGTTATGGTAAAACCTTGTGTATCCCTACCATCTTTGTTTCGTATACGGGTGAAACCCTCGATTATAAAGCCCCCTTGCTGAAATCGTTGGAAGCACTGAATAAGACAGCGGTAGAAGTTTGTAATTATTTCGATAAGAATGTTTCCAAGGTAACCGCCACATTAGGATGGGAGCAGGAGTATTTCCTGATTGATGAGGCTTTTGTAAATGCGCGCCCGGACCTGTTGATGAGTGGTCGTACTGTATTTGGACACTCCCCTGCCAAGGGACAGCAATTGGAGGATCATTATTTTGGTGCCATTCCGGAAAGAATCTATGCTTTCATGCGTGATTTTGAAACGGAAAGCTACAAATTAGGTATTCCCCTGCGTACTCGTCACAATGAAGTGGCACCCTGCCAGTTTGAGTGCGCCCCGATTTTTGAAGAAGTAAGTGTGGCTGTTGACCATAACACCCTGTTGATGGATGTGATGGACCGTGTAGCCCGTCGTCATAAACTGCGTGTATTGTTGCACGAAAAACCATTTGCCGGCATTAACGGTAGCGGTAAGCACAATAACTGGAGTATGGCCACCGATACAGGTGTGAATCTGTTGGCACCCGGTAAAACGCCGAAGACCAACCTGATGTTCCTGGCATTCTTTGTAAATACGATTAAAGCTGTACACGATTATTCAGATGTGTTGCGTGCATCCATCGCTTCTGCTGGTAATGATCACCGTTTGGGTGCCAATGAAGCGCCTCCAGCAATTATTTCTGTTTTTATCGGACAGTATTTATTCAAGGTTTTGAATGATATCAAGGAAAGAGTGGGTGATAAATTCGATGAGCAGGATGAAGCCATCCTTAAACTGGATCTGCACCGTTCTATTCCTGAATTACTGCTCGATAATACCGATCGTAACCGTACCTCACCATTTGCCTTTACCGGTAATAAATTCGAATTCCGTGCCGTAGGTTCTTCTGCCAACTGTGCCAGTGCGATGACCACACTGAACACGATCATGACAGAAACCCTGAAGAATTTCAAGAAGGATGTGGATGGTCATATTGAGAAGGGCGAAAAGAAAGAGATCGCTATCATGCATGTGATCCGTGAGTATATTGTTGCCAGTGAGAAGATCCTTTTCGAAGGTGACGGTTACAGCGAAGAATGGCATAAAGAAGCCGCAAAGAGAGGTTTGCCGAATGTACCTACTTCTCCGCTGGCACTGGATGCCTATGTTACCGACAAGGCCAAGCATCTGTTTGAGTCGAATAATGTATTAACGCACGTGGAACTGGAAGCCCGTCATGAGATCGAGCTGGAGAAATATATCAAGATGGTGCAGATCGAAGCACGTATCATGGGTGAGCTGTGTACCAGTCATATCGTTCCTTCTTCGGTTAAATACATGAATGTATTGATCAATAATATCAAAGGTTTGAAAGAGTTGGGATTGGCGGAATCATCAATAGCCAATCAAAAGCAGATCCTGGAGCAAATTGCCGACCATACCAACAAGGTGAGCGACCTGGTGGAGAAAATGATCGAAGCCCGTAAGGTTTGTAATAAACTTTCCGGTAGCCGTGAAAAGGCCATTGCTTACCAGAGTACCGTGAAGGATGCTTACTTTGATAAGATCCGTTATCATGTAGACAAACTGGAATTGCTCGTAGATGACCAATACTGGCTGTTACCTAAATACAGAGAAATGCTCTTCCTGAGATAAA
>CAZKSY010000041.1:0-33318 GCA_964555605.1 uncultured Chitinophagaceae bacterium
CATCTCCGGAAAAGCGGCAAACTTCGGGCTTCCTGAAAATAAAAAGAAATTTAATGCTGGTAGTGAATTGCAAAATAATGAGTTTAGTGATGGTAGTGGATTAGAATTATATGCAACTCCATTAAGAAGTCTTGATCCACAATTAGGAAAATGGTGGCAAATTGATAGCAAGCCTGATTATTCACAAAGTTTATACTCCTCAATGGGTAATAATCCCATTAAATTTAATGACCCATTAGGCGACTCTATTTTAGGTACCAATAAAGAAAAGGCTGATCGAATAGAAGCCGAGTCGCAAGCAAAAATATCTAATAATAAAAGTAAGATATTGGCAAATAATAGTCAGATGAAGGATCAATATAAAACGGTAGTATCCGGGTTATTTGGATTTCCCAAAATTAGTAAAAGCGAAATGAGAAGAGCCATTTCAACTATTAAACATTTAGAGAACAAAAACAAAGAACTTGAATCATTAAATCTTAACCTTGAAACGGGAATTGCAGCAATTAATGCAATGAGACAAGACCAAAATCATAATTATTCTTTCAAGGGACCTTCTGAGAGCGACGGATCTCATCACGTCAGAAAAGGAACTGGAAAAAATATCATTGTTGAGGGGAGTAGCTTGGGTCTTTTTTTACACGAAAGCATACATGTTTTACAGTCATTAAATGCGGGCGAACTCAGATTTTCTGAAAACGGCAGACTATTTAATACAGGCCGAAATCAAGTCGAAGTCATTAATAATGAGGTTCAGGCATATCAAGTTCAATTTTCTTTTGATGGAAGTTTCATTCCGGGAGAATCAGCATCCAAACTCGAGCATATTAATTCTGATGTTGTTGGCCGCCATTATTGATAATCAAAATTTACCAATGAAATATCCTTCAAATATTGCAATCTTTTTAATGATTCTATTATTTGGATTTAAAATTTGTGCAGCTCAAGAATCAAATCTAATATCCACTAAGAAGTTTTCAGGCACATTTCAGTCAACAAATCAACGGATCTGTTTAAAGCAAGATGGATCTTTTTGTATTCATAAAATTAAAACAAACCTTGATGTAATTACCGCCGAATGTGTTGACACAATCGCAATCGGCAAATGGGAATTGCTTAACAAGTACACAGTTATACTTAAAAACAATATTGATTATAATAAAATTAAGTATAACATAGCCTACGAGAAAGGAGCAGCAGACGACAGCTTTTATATCGAGGTAAATTTACCTGATGACAAATCATTTTTTAAGGGAAAATTTACTTATGCTTATTTTTTCCCTAATGGCATCGGAAATTTTCAAACAAGCAACAATCATCTTGTTTTGCCAAAAAATAAGATTACCAGAGGCCAAAACTTCACTTTTACATTGAATATTAAGAATGAATTCCCTAATTGCCACCCAGGCAAACGATGTTATCAACGAATTTATTTTCAGATTTTTGAACTACTCTTTACAAGCACCGCTAAAAATCATATAATAATCAATATACCTTCCTTCAACGAATGTTTTATTGAGCAATTAGATTTAGATAATGAATTAATGAGTATTGATGCGAATAAAAATATTAATTGGGATGGTATTGAGTACAAAAGAATTAGCAAATCGACAAAATAAGTATTCCCTTGGTTCTGCTGATTACTGAAATTTTATTTAGAAGAACATGGCAATGTGTTTTTTAATAAAATTTTCTGAAAACCCCCTCCTCCTGCACAAGCCCGCCACGCCTCTCTCTTTACCTGTAAACCTGCTTATCTGAATTCCCATAAAAAAGCCCCCTCTCACGAGGGGGCTTATACGTTATGATGTGCCGTCTTAGGAGGCTTTTACGATCGATTTCTTTCTTACCACTACATACCATACACTGAACAGTACCGCACTGAAAAACAAGGTGCCGGTTACACTAAATTGATAAAAGGGCAACCCGAGGGTATAGGTTTGCAGCAAGCCGGCACCGGTTTGCGGAATGCTCACCGAACCCAGCCACACAAAAAAGTTAGAGATCAGAAAAAACCAGGTGGGACCTAACAATGACCCCAGCAACACATTCTTTACCGTAACCTGCTTAAAGGCCCAGCCTATTAATACCACCGAAGCTAAACACAGATAATTCACCCACATCCCGGAATAAAATCCCTGGATATCAGTATAGCCATTCAGAAACAGGATCTGATACAGGGCATCCGAAACCAGCATGGAAGCCAGTGGTAACAGAAAGGACATTACCCTGTTTTTAAAGATCATGCCCCCAAACAGGGCAATCGCGATCTGTGGTGCAAATCCATAAGGACGACCGGGTATCACCCGATACAAAGAGGCCGCCAAGACCATCACCGCAATATATACAATAGCGTTTTTGTTGATTTTCATACTCTCTACAAATTGAAGTGCCAAAAATAGGAGAATTGCGCCTTACCCCGCCATTGGCGGCCGCAATTTTATTCACGGTATGTTAATGGGGAAGCGTGGCACGGAATAAAGAGCTGTTTTCCGCAGCACGCACCTTAAAAGCAGCCCCCTTGGTCGCTAAAAAACTCTCCCCGCCTTTGTAAACCATCTCCTCTCCCGCCCCTGCAACGGTTATGGTTCCTTCCATCAATACGTATATCTCGGTGGTCCGGGCCACCAGGGTCCGCTCCTCCCCGCCAGCCAAGGCCCACCGATGCAACTCAAAATCGGCAGCCGGCGTGGGATAATAATAATATCCTTCCTCCGGCTCATAAACCTCCTGCAAGGGGGCCGGTACCGTTGGCGCAAACAGCACATGCTTCATCAACTCGGGCACATCAACATGCTTGGTGGTTAAGCCTCCACGCAACACATTATCCGAATTTGCCATGAGTTCAAGATTCTGCCCCTCCAGATAGGCATGCAACACTCCGGCATCCTGAAAAATAGCCTGACCTCTTTCCAGATGGACAATATTGAAAAAGTATATGGAGAAGAGTCCGCGATCTAAATATCCCGCACTGCAAAAGGTTTTATACGCCCTGGCCGCCCAAAAAGCCGGTGATGTTTTCGGCAAATGGCCCTCTTCATACAAGGGAAGTATGCGATCGATCAACGGTTGCAGCCGGGTATTCACTTCTTCCTGCCCCATTTCCATCACGCGCTGGTAAATACCCCGATAGCCGGCGTTCTGCCAATCGCTGAGCAGAAAACCCAATTCCGGTTCTGCCTGCAACTGTGCTTCGAGCTTCTCCGGCACCAGAAAACCATGTAAGAGCCAGAAGGACCCAAGCGCCCACATGAGCTCCGGCTTGTGGTTTCGGTCCTTATAATTCCGATGGGGCGCATCCAACGGAATACCCCGCGCCTCTTCCCGGTCAAATTCGATCGCTGCCGCCGTTTGACTGGGATGCACCTGAATCGATAACATATCCTGTACGTCCAGCACTTTAAACAGATAAGGCAATCCACCAAATCGGGCCCGAACCTTCTCCCCCAGCCAGACCGCACCGTTCTCCTGCAAGGCCTGATCCAGTAGCTGTTCTACACCCTGTCCCCGCAGGATGGCCGGTGCTTTGGGATGGGCCCCCATCCAGTATTCAGCCCACGGGTATCCCTCGGCGTTAGTACGGCCCAGTAAGGCCGGTAGATACCCCTTGCCGCCCCAGGAATAATGTTGTACCACCCCTTCTAACCTGAATATATTACCGGATGTTTGCATAAAACTATTTGGTTGGCAATAATACAAACTTGTTATGGCAACACATAACGAAACGGGAAAAAAGGGAGAGGATCTGGCTGCCGGCTGGTTGTGGCAAAATGGATTTACCATTCTTCACCGGAACTGGCGTTTCAGCCATGTGGAAATCGATATTATTGCGCAACGTTCCAACTGCCTGCATTTTGTGGAAGTGAAAACCGGTCGCAACAGCCGGTATGGCCGGCCCGAGGAACGGGTTCACCAAAAAAAATGGCAACGTCTTCAGGCCTGCGCCCAGGCCTATCTGGAACAGCAGGCGTGGAACGGTGCCATCTGCTATGATATTTTAGCCGTTGAACTGGTGACAGGTCGTCCGGCAGCATTTTATTTTATGGAAGACTGCTTCCGGTGGGAATAGTGATCAACCCAGCTTGTCCATCATCTTCTCCACCAGCTTGTAGGTAGCCGGACAATACTCCACGTTCTGTTTGTACACGTGCATGTAATCCACCATCCGGCGCTTGGTATGATGCGGGAATCCGGCACAATCTTTCGGGCGCACTTCATAAATAGCGCAGTAATTGTTTTCCAGATTGAGGAACTGACAAGGCTCGGTCTTATTCAACCAATCGCCACCGCGATCTTTGCGCAACCATTTTTTCTTGAATGCATCGGGCGTCATTTCAAGATGGGCAGAAATGCGTTTGATGTCGGCCGTGGTATAGGTGGGCGACATGGTCTTACAGCAATTCGCGCAACTGAGGCAATCCGTTTCTTTCCATACTTCCTTATCGGTTTCCGCCGCAATTTTATCTAACCCACGGGGTTGCTCTTTCAGTAACTTATTAAGGAAACGCTTGAAAACCGTCTTGTTCTTTTTTACTTTACTACGGAAGGACCTGAGATTAACCTGCATAAAGGATCACTTGAATTGAATGAGGTGCAAATATGGTTAAAAAAACGAAAGGAAAAGTTTTTGGGGAACGAATGTGAAAATTTCTCAATTTCACACCGAATATACATTATGTGGGAACCGTATAAAAAAGGATTCAAAGCCTGGCTGCAACTCGAAAAATCGTTATCCGAAAATTCGGTGGAAGCCTATTTGCGTGATCTCGACAAACTCACCCAGTTCCTGCTTTCTGAAGAATCACCCAAATCGCCGGCCGATCTGGAACTTGCCGATCTGCGGCGTTTTCTGAAATGGATCGCTTCATTGGGTATGACCGACCACTCGCAGGCCCGGATCATTTCCGGACTCCGCTCCTTCTTTACATATTGTTTGACGGAACAGATCGTGAAGGCCGATCCCACCTATTTACTGGAAGCGCCCAAATTGCGGCGTAAATTACCTGATACCCTCAGCTTTGCTGAGATCGAAAAGATCGTTTCGGCTATTGATATGAGTCGGCCCGACGGCACCCGCAACCGCGCGATCATTGAAACCCTGTACGGGTGCGGACTTCGGGTAAGCGAGCTGGTGAACCTGAAGATCTCACAGTTGTATCTGGATGTGGGTTTTATCCGGGTGATCGGTAAGGGCGATAAAGAACGGCTGGTGCCCATTGGAGATACTGCGATCAAACATATCGGCATTTATAAGAATAATATCCGCGTTCATATCAAATCAAAACCCGGACAGGAAGATATACTGTTCCTGAACCAACGCGGCTCCGGATTGTCGCGGGTAATGGTATTCCTGATCCTGAAAGATCTGGCGCAGAAAGCCGGCATTAAAAAAAGTATTTCGCCGCATACCCTCCGGCATTCCTTTGCCACCCATTTGGTGGAAGGCGGCGCCGACCTGCGCGCGGTGCAGGAGATGCTGGGGCATGCCAGTATCACTACCACTGAGATCTACACCCATCTCGATCGGGAATTCCTGCGCAAAACACTGGAGCAGTTTCATCCTTCTTTCCGCCCCTGATCTATGTAAGCAGGGTGCCGAGATATTTTAAGGCGTGCTGAAATAATGCCGACCCATATTCCGGGGTGCCCAAACAGGGATGTTCGCCATTGACCCCGGTGAGCGGACTTTGTTCTCCTTCAGCATATACCGAAAGATCCACCAATGTGGGATGGGTGTGCATGGTAATGGAGGTTTCGTTACGGGCCGCATGATCATTCATGTAATTCCATTCGGCCCGCTGATCGTCGGTGATCCCATACAATTTCATGTTAAATTGTTGCTCCCATACAGGAATCATTTCGCACCAGGTGCGTCGGGAAGGACCATGTCCATCGGCAAATACTTTTTTGAATCCGGCCCTTTTCAACTGGGAAAGAATCTGCGCGATCAGTGCTTTAAAAAAATCATACGACACCCAATAGGCGGAGCCCGGTAGCTGTTTTTCCGGGCTGGTCGATTTCGCATAGTCCATACCGATAAGTACGGTACCATCCGGTTCTTCCCGCATGCGATCGGGACCCAGAAAAAGTGGCGGCAGCACGATCCCGCCGTACTTTTTAGCAGCGGCCAGCATCAGGGCTTCACTTTGCAGGGCATCGGCCCCGAGGGGAAGATGCGGCCCATGCCATTCCAGGGTGCCCAGCGGCAGATAGGCCAGGGGGTTTTCCTGCAGTCGTCGCAGAAATGCTTCGGGACGCAGTTCCGCATATTTCACGGTGGTTTGCAGCATGCCGGTTTTTTCTTAAAGATACTATCTTGTTCAGGGAAACGATGCGCAGGAGGGGAAAAGAAAACCCCGCCGGAGCGGGGTAAACCAGAAAAAAAGAAAAGCAGAAAACCATTGCATCAAAAAACAATCATGAAATACTACTTATTTTTTTGGCCCGGCACGTTACCAAAAGGAAGTTCTCCTGTTTCGGTTTTGCCCGCCAGTTTTAATACGCCTTTGATCTCGGGTTGGGTTACGGGACTCCAGTAGCCTTTATTCAGACCCGCATCGTTACAAAGTTGTCCCTTGAGGGTACGATCGGGTTTATCGAGAAACAGGGCCTGATCATTATTGAGTCCGTCAGTCAATCGCAGGTGCTGTGAAATATACCCGTTGGCTTCAATAGAAATAAGGCAATTCAATCCACCCCACAGCAGGGGCAGCACCAGTTCGCCTTTTTCATTGGTGCGATAAATTTGATCCTGACCGGCTATCAGCACACGGGCCCCGGCGATGGGTTGTCCGGATTCACTATCGCGCAACACGATACGGATATCGTTACCCGCTACCTGGAGCAATCCTGATTGGGTGGTTTGCAGGGGAATCATTTGCGTGATGGGAAGGGCCTGGGCGGTTGTTAATGCCAGACCTTTCTCCCCTTCATTCGTTTGCGCCTGTAAGGAAGAAAAGCTGAGTACAGATAAAAATAAAGAAAGTGGCAAACGGTATAAACGGTTACCGGAAGCGGGAGCGGTGTTAATTTGTTTGTAGTATTGCATATTGTGTGGTTTTATATCACATAGATTCCGAACCTTTCGGCATTACATAAAAGCAGGGAAAAATAAATTTGATTATCTTGTAACCTGAAGAAAACCATTGGCATTTTTAAAGAACATATCGAACGAAGAAAGCACGGATAAAGAGCTGGTGCAGCAATACAAGCAGTCGGGCGATATGGCCGTGCTGGCCACCTTGTACCAGCGCTATATGGATCTGCTCTATGGTTTATGTTTAAAGTATTTCAAGGATCCGGAAGCGGCTAAGGATGCGGTGATGCAGATCTTTGAGGAGCTGGTGGTGAAACTCCGCAAACATGAAGTGGATAATTTCAAAAGCTGGTTGTATACCCTGGGGCGGAACCACTGTTTAATGCAGTTGCGGACCCCCAAAAACCTAAAAACCACAGAATTCAAGGCAGACATTGTGCAATCGGAGGAAGAAACGCATCTGAATGGTGTAATGAGCCGGGAGGCGAACCTCCAATTGATGGAGAAATGCCTGGAAACCCTGCCCGAGGAACAGAAAAAGACCATTCAGTTGTTTTATCTGGAAGGCAAATGTTATAATGATATTTCAGCCGCTACCGGTATTGAATGGAATAAAGTGAGGAGTTTTATACAGAATGGCCGCCGGAACCTGAAGATCTGTATGGAAAAAAATCAATCGCAGGAGGAAGACCTGCCCTTATTTAAGAAATGATGAACGACGGGTCTACACATAACAAACAGTATCATGCAGCGGAGATCCGCTCCTATTTAACGGGGCAGATGCGCCCGGAGGAGATGCATGCCCTGGAAAAAGCCGCCCTCGACGACCCCTTCCTGGAAGAGGCCATTGAAGGGATGCGGGAAGCCCTGGCGCAACATGGTGCCGAAAAAGTGATGGCGCCGCTGGCCGATCTGAAGGCAGCCATCGCGGAGCGGTCGAACCCGCCGAAAATAGTACCGTTCTTTCAACGCAAGCTGTTCCGCATGGCGGCCGCAGCCGTTCTTATTCTGGTGGCGGGCACCTGGATCTATACGAATTTATCCTCCAAAGAAAAGAACGATACCCTGGCCGTTCAACCCGGCACCGCTGAACAACCGGCAGCCGGGGCGGCTATCGACCCATCTACCGATAGTTTACCTGCTGCAGCCCCTTCGGCCGCTCCCGACAATAAGGATAGCCGTACGGCACTAAAACCCGTGGAACCGGTTTATCCGGCCAGGGTGCTGAAAAATGTTCCGGTTAAAGCACATTCCATGGCGAAGGCGCCGGTAGTGGCACCTGCCGCTCCGGTTTTTGCGCAGGATTCCACTAATCAATTATCAAAACCGGTGGAAGAAAAAGTGGCAGATGATCTGGCCAAAGCAGATAGACTGGAAAAAGAAGCCGCCCTTAACAAAGACCGGTCGGCTGCTATAAAAGAGGAGGAAACGAAGAGCCGGATGATGAATATGGCCAATAACTACTTTAAAGGGAAAGTGGTGGATCCATTAAATAATCCACTGGCCAATGTCTCCATTACACCTTTGAATTCCCAACAAACTTTCCTGACCGATAAAGACGGATTGTTTCAGATCCCTGTGGCCGATACCCAGGTAACCGTGATGGTATCCACCGTGGGGTATACCACGCGGAATTTCCAGTTGAACAACCAGGGTTTCATGAATCAGTTATCGCTGGAACCCGTGAAGAATAATCTTTCAGAAGTGGTGATCACACAGCCATCCCGGAAAAAGGATTCCTACCTGAAAAAAGCACCTGCTGTATTGGTACAAACGGCTACACCGGATGGCGGTTGGGTGGCTTTTGAAAATTATGTGGAGGCCAATAATAAATTGAAAGGACAGAAACAGGTTCAGGTGGTGGTGTCTTTTGCGATCGATCGGAAAAATGAATTGAGCGACTTCCGTATTGAACAATCTGGTGGTGCCGCACAGGATGCCGAAGCCATCCGCCTCATCAAGGAAGGGCCGGCCTGGAAACTGAATAAGTCCAGGAAAGACCGCGTCATGGTGATCATACGTTTCTGAAATGCCGGCATTTGACCACGCTTCCGGCCTCAATACTGTTTTGAGAGCATCCCTTTCCGTTCGCCCCCTTTCCGGCTTGCAACATCCTTATATTAATTTCCGCATAGAGGAAGAAGTAGCTTGATAAAAATTGAAGCAACCCACTACCTTTGCCAAAATTTACCTGATATGAAAAAGCTGCTATTTATTGCATTTGCCTCTACGATGCTGGCGGTTACCGCCCCTGCGCAGGGACTGAAAACACCAGCCCCCTCGCCTTCCACTACCGTGAAACAGGAGTTTGCTCTTTCCAGCATTGAGCTCTCTTATTCCAGACCGGCCATGCGCCAGCGTGCCATCTTTGGCGAACTGGTACCTTTCGATAAAGTATGGCGTACAGGAGCGAATAACGCTACTACGCTTCAGTTTGGAGAAGAAGTAAATATTGGCGGCACCCTGGTGAAACCCGGAAAATATGGTTTGCTGTCGATCCCCGGCGCCAATAACTGGACCATCATCATCAGCAAGCAACTGGATGTTACCAGTCCGGCCGCTTACAAGCAGGATCAGGACGTGGTGCGTTTAACCGTACCTGTGGGCAGCCTGCCTTTCAGTGTAGAAACGTTCACCATCATGTTTGGCAATATCCAGTCGAACAGTTGCGAACTCTGGATCATGTGGGATAAAACCTTTGTATCCTTCCCCATCCTGGCCGATGTTGACAGTAAAGTAATGAAGCAGATCGATCAGGCGATGAATGTGGACAGCCGTCCGTATTTCAACGCTGCTGTTTATTATGTAGATAATAATAAGGATCTGAATAAAGCGCTGGAATGGTTCAACAAAGCGGTTGCACAACAACCCGAAGCATTCTGGGTACTGTATCAGAAAGCCCGTTGCGAAGCGAAGCTGGGTAAGAAAGCCGATGCGATCGCCACAGCACAGAAATCGATCGCTGCTGCGAAAGCGGCTAAGAACGACGATTACGTGAAGCTGAACGAGGACCTGATCAAATCGTTGAAGTAATTCCTGATGAATATTGTCAGAAGCCCTGGTCGTTGATCAGGGCTTTTTCTTTTGCCATACCCATTGCAGCAAGGGAGAAAAGAGCAATACAGCCGCCGCTCCCACCACATTCAGCCAGAGGAAAGAAATGATATCCAGAAAGTAAATACCGATCACGATCGCTTCTGCCAAAAGGGCCGCATAAAAAACAGCGGAGCCTTTCACTTTTTTCAGATAAAAGGCCGTCAGGAAAATACCCAGAATGGTTCCATAGAACCAGGAACCCAGTATGTTCACCGCTTCGATCAGACTATTCCCGAAATTATAGGCGAATTGGGCGATCACCACACAAAATACACCCCAGAGGATCGTATAAAATTTAGACCAGCGGTATTCCATTTCAGGACGCAATTCCTGTTTCGAAAACTTTTTATGGAAATCGATCATGGTACAGGAGGCCAGTGAATTGAGGGCCGCAGCAATACTGCCCCAGGCTGCTAAAAAGATGATCGCAATGATCAAACCCACCAGTCCCGCCGGCAATACATCGCCCACAAAACGAAGGAAGATATAATTGGTATCGTTGCCGTCACCGGAAGGATTGTACTGTCGGGCAATAGAGCGGATGCTGTCGCGGATCTTTTTTGACTGCGCCTCATTGATCTGAATCTGACTGCGCAGCGGATCAACGTCTGTCTCGTTATGCTCCTTCACGGCAGCGGCCAGTTGAATGGCGGCGGAACGTTTGGCCGACTGCAGCGAATCGAAATGTTGTTTCTGTTCTTTATAGGCAGCAGCATACTTACTTTCCAGTATCCCTTTTTCCTCCGATAAATTGAAATAGGCCGGCGGGGTATAAAACTGATAGAATACAAAAATGAATAACCCGATCCCCAGAATGATAAACTGCAACGGCACTTTTACCAAACCATTGGTGAGCAACCCGAGTTTACTTTGCTTCTCATTGCGGGCAGTGAGGTAACGACCTACCTGACTCTGATCGGTGCCGAAATAACTCAGGGCCAGAAAGAATCCTCCGATCACACCACTCCAGATATTATAGCGATCCTTCCAGTTGAATCCATTTTCCGTCATGCCCGTAGTGATCACATTCATCTTCCCTGCCTTTCCGCTGATGTGCAAGGCTTCTGTAACGCCCACCCCTTCGGGCAATCCATGGATCGCATACCAGCCTGCAATGAACATGGCCGCATAAATGATCACGAACTGGATCTGTTGCGTATAGGCGACCGCTTTAGCCCCACCGGTGGTGGTATAAATGATCAATAATCCGCCCATGGCAATATTGGTCAGAAAGAAATCCCAGCCCAGCATGCTGTGCAATACGATGGAAGGCGCAATCACACTGATACCGGTGGACAAGCCTCTTGATAATAAAAAAAGAAATGAAGTGAGGGACCGTGTTTTCAGATCGAAGCGTTGTTCGAGGTACTCGTAGGCCGTGAAAACTTTGAGCCGGTGAAAGATGGGCACCAGGGTGATACACAATACCACCATGGCGATCGGCAATCCGAAATAATATTGTACAAAGCGCATCCCATCACTGTATGCTTGTCCGGGCGCTGTTAAAAAAGTAACCGCACTGGCCTGTGTCCCCATGATACTTAACAGTACCAGCCACCAGGGCATCTGCCGGTCGCTCAGAAAATACCCTTCCAGGTTACGGGAGGTACGGCTTTTATAAATGCCATAGACCATAATAACCGTCAGTGTACCCAGCAGTACGATCCAATCAATCCCTGAAAAATTCATTTGAAATAATTGGTGAAGAAATAAAATAAGAGCACCAAACAGCCGAGTGTCAGCAAGACGGCCGCATACCACTTTCTTTCTGGAAAGGGTTTCTCCTGATCCGTACCGTAATGATCTTTTTTATCAGCAGTCATACAGATTTAATTTCGTTTTTTTCTACCGGTGGCGATCAGTACATACAGCAAACTGATAAACACGCCGATCAATAAACCAAACGCGAATTTCTTGATCAGTTTACCGATCACCACCCCCGAAATGATGGCAATGGCCAATGCTACATTCGTATTAACCTTTCTTCCTTCTGCCATTAGAATGCTTTCTTATGATTCAATGCAATAATATTCGCGAGTAAACGGTACGCACCGGGAACGCCCGCGGGCAATTCTCTAAAGAATACCAGTCCGGTATAAACAAAAGTGCCCCTTCCGTGTCTGGCGATGATCAAACTTCCTTTCTGAGCCGGTTCGTTGGGATCGGCCATAGAAAGCGGCGCTTCATACGAGGGGTCAAATGGTTCTGCGAAATAAATGCCTCTTTCCTGGATCCAGCCCTCGAAATCGGCTGCCCCGATCTTATTGGGAAAATTTAATACAGGATGGGTCGGAAGCAGAAAATCCACTCTGGCATTTTCATCGGTCACGCGGTTACGGGAAACCGTAAAGGGCAGCGGTCCCATACGTGATTTCACTGAGCTGATAAAATTATTCGTATTGTATTGAACGATCAGGTTTCCTCCTTCAAATACATAATTCATCAGCGCCTCATAGCGGGCGGCCATATAATCATTCACATTGTAGGCACGAACGCCGGTAATGATGGCATCAAACTGTTTGAGATTCGCCGGCACCAGATCCTTTTCTTTTAATACCGTTACCTCATAGCCCATTTGCGTCAACGCAATCGGCACTTTATCCCCGGCACCTTCAATATAACCGATCTTCTTCCCCACTGTTTTCAGGTCCATATTCAACACCTTCACGGCATCCTGATAGAAATAATGAATATGCGGAATATGATCGTATTTAATACTGGTTTGATTGAGGTAAACGGCCTGCTCCTGATCTTTCTGCTTCAACTCCACAAACGCCTGTACAAAATCCTGTGTCTTATCTTTCATCATGCTATTGGAAACACTGAAACTGTACTCACGGCTCAATCCTTTGGCCACATCGAATGCGGAATCCTTTTTATTATAGCTTTCCGATCCGGTACGGGCCAGTACAGAGGCGGCATATCCATTCAGGTTGCGGTGTGCTTTAACACTCACCTGCACCGGTTGCTTTTCGATCTGCTGCTGGCGGAAAATAACAATACTGGGCTCGGTGGATACGGCTGCCGGGGGTACCACGACCATCGGTTGGAACAATTCCCCGCGCACCGGATCGGTATATTTATACATCACCGGACGTTCAAATTGAAATTTCTCGCCTTCGATCTCCAGCGAAAAACGGGCCCACAGCGACCCATCATTCTGTGGCTTTCCGATCTGATCGGGATCTTCTACATTGAACGAACCGGGGCTCATCTTCTTTTCCAGCCAGTAAGGCTGCGAAATGGCTTTATCTGAACGGATAAAGATCTTTTGCATGAAACTGTAATTCCGGTTCTCTTCAAGCAACTGATTCATGCTGGTGTCGCGACCTTCCAGGGAAACGGCCGTTAATTTACCGGTAAGCCCCAACCGATTATTAACATTCACATTGATCAGCATGGAATCTCCCAGTACTGCATATTCGGCATTGGCACTGGCTTCGAGCCAGAGACCGCCGCAATATTCAATGAGTTGCACCACTTCTGTCAGCTTTTGTTTCTTCCAGTAGGAATCGGGCAGGCTTTGCAGGGAACGATATAATTTGATGAGGGCGGGTACTGAACGCTCAGGATGGAGAAGATTGTATTGCGTCAGGATCTCTTCTACCGATTTGCCGATAGCGGCCCCGCCGGGCAAACGATTCCATTGTACGTTGATATCATCCATAATATCGGTGCGTGCCCGGGTCCCCTCCACCGGGGTAAAATATTCGAATTGTTGTCCACGGCTACCGGGAACACCAAAGCCCTGACTCTTGTGCTGGCTGCGGCTTTCGGCAGCGATCTCTCCATAACTTTTTCCCAGCAGGGCATTGTAGGCGCCCACATCGATCTTCAACTGATCTTCACTGGTAGTATTGGTCGTGCCGAAATTGAACGTGTTCCACATAATGCGCTTTGCCTGCCAAACGCTCACCCCTCTTTTCAATTGCTCGGGAAAACGATTGGGATCGGCCGCCGCTCTGAAGGCTTCATGCGCGAGCACGGCCGAACCGGAGTGATGGCCATGACCGGCCCGGGCATCTTCCGGGAAACGCGTAATGATAATATCGGGTTGAAATTTGCGGATCACCCACACCACATCCGCCAAAACTTTTTCTTTGTCCCAGGTTTGCAGTGCTTCCTCGGTGGTTTTGGTAAAACCAAAATCGAAGGCACGGGTAAAAAACTGTTCGGCACCATCAATCCGGCGCGCTGCTAACAATTCCTGGGTGCGGATCAGGCCGAGGTCCACCCCCTGTTCATCACCGATCAGGTTTTGTCCGCCGTCGCCGCGTGTCAACGATAAATAAGCCGTACGATAAAGCCGTTCTTTCGCCAGCCAGGCCAGTAAGCGCGTATTCTCATCGTCGGGGTGAGCGGCAATATATAATACCGATCCGAGTACTTCCAGTTTTTTCAGCCGGAGAAATATATCGGCAGAAGTCAGGCTGGGAGGTTGTTGACTGTTCGCCGTATAGGCAACACAAAACAGCAGCAGTGATAGCAGCAATCGTCTCATCTCAAAAATTTATAGGTAGGTTCTCTTTTATGTTCTTTTTACTTTTCGCTGAAACCGGTAAGCACCGTTAATGGATCCACCCTTCTGCACACCCGCTGCATCCCAATCACGTTCCCATAACTCAATATGCCCCGTGCTCACCCGTATCTCCGTGCTGGAATAATGTGCTTCCCTGTTCTTCGAACCGCAATCCTTTCCATCGGTGGCGCCGGAAAAAACACCCGAAGGATCTCTTCGTAAAAATAGTTCGCAACCGGTCCGGTTGCTGAGGGCATAGAATTTTACCGAATCAAATCGCTGGGGCGTACGGGTCCAGCCGCTGTAACGGGATGGTTCTTTGAAATCGAAAAACTGTCCGACAATGGTGGAATCATCCTGTACATACAAGTGACACATACGTTGATAAATGGTTTTCGTTGGCCCGTCTATCTGGTTTTGTTCCATATAAAGCCAGATGCCATCTTTACGCTTTTTCCAAACCTGTGCCACCAGCAATTCCCTTTCAGCAAAACCGGTATCCTGCTTTGCCTGCATGCTGTTGGTGAAAGCACCCGTCAGCATCACGCGCAAAGCAGATAAATCCCGCCGGGCCTTTGGTTGCCCCATTCCCTGTAAACAGGTTATACATAATAGCAGGAACAATATCCGTGACTTCATGATACAATGTTCGTGAAAAGCGATTGTTTACCCAATAAAAAGAGAGTGGGGAATTCCCCACTCTTCTCCCTATATATTTTTATTATTGCCCAACAAGGAAGAGGGCATTACAGAACATCAGTTTTCCATTCTCCCAGAAATTACGGAAGAGAAGGTTGTCGGCCAGATACACCACACGACCACGGCCCATATCCTGCACACCGAATACGATACCGTCTTTCACCTGTGGCTGCAGGTACGTACCAACAAAACCGGATACCAGAGCATCTTTTTTTACAGCACCCACATTCCAGCCCCCTTCTTTAATATATTCAAAGAGGGTATTATCCTGTTTCATGGTATAATAAAACTCCGGATAGCCGAAAGCCAGCGGATGGGTATTATCGAGATCTACTTTGTAGATAGAACCCGGAATAAAATTGCGGAGGAAGTCGCGTTCGCGTTCCCCGTATTTGCGTAACAGACTTTCTTTACCCGGCTTTTCTTCCTTACCCTCTTCGATCGTTTTTATTTTTACGCCCCAATCGTTTTTGGCCAGTTGTTCGGCGGCACTTTCGAGGGCGATGATCTTACCGCCATTGCTGACCCATTCGCGTAGGGCTTCATTACCTGCTTTATCATTGATCATGCGGTAGTTCCCTTCGGCCAGCACCAGTACATCCGTTTGACGAAGAATATTCTTATTAAGATCATTGCCCCATACCACATTCACGGGGTATTTCAATTGCTTCTCCATGAAATGCCATATCTCTCCCATACCCAGAGAAGATACACCCTCTCCCGCTAACAGCGTTACGCGGGGGGCATTGATGATATGTACCTGCGGAGAACCAAAATCATAGCCTTTATCTACAAAACCGCTGGGCAGCGCTATGTATTCAGCGCCGGATGCCTGTGTGGCTTTGGCTACAGCGGCTTCCAATTGATTTCCCAGCGATTGATTGCTGGTTTTGGTCACCAGCAAAGTGCCTCTGCCGAAATTCAATCCTGCCGCCGTAAAGGGCTCTTCCGTATAACGGACACGAACACCCGCCTGCATCAAGGCGGCGAGGGCTTTGGCACTATGGAGGCCTGTCCAGCGGATGGCAAAAGCCGTAGGATCTGTCGGAGCTATATACGCCGGTCCGGCGGCAACTGCCAGTTCTTTAGCGGTGGCCGTAACATAGGCCGGTAAACCATAGGCGTTGATACCAAACACAAAAGGCAAGGACCAGGCCGTGATATCGTAGGTGGCCGAATCGGTGATCTTTGACTGACGTTCAAACAGCACTTTCGCCATATTGGCATTCGGCTGATTCATATTGATCACCACATCGCCTCTTTCCGCTTTCACTGCTTCCACTTTATTGGAGAAATAATTCAGTCCGCTGTAATTTCCGCCTGTCACGTAATTCCATTCGATCTGATTACGATCGAGCAGGGATTTCAAGCGATCCAATCGATCGGAGCCATCATTCTTCAACAGAATAGCTTTGAATTCACCCGGAGGGTTGCTACGGGCTTTGTCGTAATAATTCTTGAATTCACGCACCAGTCTGGAGGCATTTTTTGAACTCATTTCGATCGTCGACATGCCGGTAGTATAGTGATGGATCAAACGGTCGTAGAGGGTGAGGGTGTCGCCGTCTTCATTGATCACGGCAGCACCGCCACGGCTATGGCCGCCCTGTTCGAAGGTCATGCCGATCGCACCCTTATAAACAGGATAGGTATCACCGTAAGAAGGATAGAACAGATCGAAGCGTTCTTTGGTAAAGAAGAGCCAGCCATTCTTATCGAAGTAGCGGGCATTGTTACGACCGATCAGTTCCTGAAACTCGCGCTGCCAACCGGTGATCACTTCATGATAGGGTTCGGCGGCCGGAGCAAAATAATAGGGTTCGTTATAGCCCTGTTCGTGGAAATCGACATGTACCTGTGGCAGCCACTGATTGTACTTAGCCAAACGCTGTTGGCTTTCTATCTGTGTTTGCCAGGCCCAGTCGCGGTTGAGATCAAAATAATAATGATTCGGGCGACCACCGGGCCAGGGTTCAATATGTTCGCGTGTAAACGGCAGGGCATTGGCCTTTGCGCCGACCACTGAATTAAACCAGTTCACATAACGGTCACGACCATCCGGATTGATACAGGGGTCGATGATCACGAGTGTATTTTTCAACCATTCCTTGGTGGTGGCATTGGCCGGATTCACCAATTCCCAGAGGGTAAGCATGGCCGCTTCCGAACTGGAGGTTTCATTGCCATGTACATTATAACTCAGCCATACAATGGCGGGAGTTTGTTCGGTGGGCGCCATTTTATCGGGCGACTGACCTGCCATGCGCAGGCTATTCAAACGGATCTTCTCGAGATTGCTGATATTTTCAGGCGTGGAAATAAAGGTGAGAAACAAGGGACGGCCTTCATTGGTTTCGCCATACTGTTCCATTTTCACCATAGCGGAATTACGCTCCGCCACCTGTTTGAAATAGCCCACTACTTTAAAATGCGGGGAATAGCGCTGTCCGATCTTATATCCTAAAAACTGTTCCGGCGACTGCACCTGGGCAAAAGCAAAGAATGACATCACACACAGGGCCACAAAGACAAATAATCGTTTCATAGTAATTAAAAATAATCAGTGAAAATAAGCAATGAGGCCCACACAAAAAAACAACCGGAAGGGAAATGGATGAATGGATATTCATGGCTTCCCAGAGCGTACATTTGTGTTGGATCACCTAAAAAATCAGCTATCGAATGAGTTTGCAACTGGCCTCACTTAATTCAGGCAGTAATGGCAATTGCTATTATGTGGGAACTGACACCGACGCCGTTTTTATTGATGCGGGTATTTCCTGCCGGGAAACAGAACGGAGGATGCAACGATTACAGCTCGATATCAACCGGGTAAAAGCGATCATTGTTACACACGAGCATTCGGACCATATCACCGGGCTTACGGCTCTTTCCCGCAAATACCAATTACCGGTTTATACCACGGCCGGAACGGCGGCAGGATGGACACTGCCGCTGGAAAAAGAAAATATCGTTTTGCGTACGGCTCCCGACCGGTTTACTGTAGGCGGTCTGGACATTATTCTGTTCAATAAATTCCATGATGCCGCCGAACCCATTAGTGTAGTGGTTAGCCGGAAGGGCACTCATATAGGCATCTTCACCGATCTGGGTCATGCCTGCGAGGAACTGATCCATCATTTCCGTCAGTGTCATGCCGCCATTCTGGAGAGTAATTATTGTGAAACCATGCTCGAGAATGGCCACTATCCGCTGCACCTGAAAAAAAGGATCCGGAGTAATAAAGGCCACTTATCAAATGATCAGGCCCTGGAACTGTTCCGTTCACATCGTAATGCGCAATTGACCTGTTTATTATTGGGGCATTTGTCGCAACACAATAATTCACAGGAAAAAGTGCGGCAAACCTTTCTCCCTCATGCGGGTTCCACTCATATCGAAATCGCTTCGCGTCACCGGGAAACAGCCGTATATACCATTACTGCTGACCCGGAAATACCCTTCCGAAGCAAGCCCAAACCGGTGTTGCCGGCGGCACAATTGAAATTATTCTGAGTGCAGTCAACCTGAAATTTCTGCTCTCCGAAGCGACATAAAAAAAGGGCCGTTCGAAAACGGCCCTTATTCCTTATAGCAAACAATCGATTAGTTGCGCACGCTGAATTCTACACGGCGGTTTTGAGCACGACCGGCAGCGGTTTTGTTATCTGCCAGTGGCTTTTCCTGACCATGACCAGCGGCTGTTAAACGAGAAGCATCAATACCCTTGTCGGTGATATATTTTTTCACCTCATTTGCACGATTCTCACTCAGGGTAAGGTTTTTGGCGGCAGAACCGGTATTATCGGTATAACCATCAATATTAATCGCCAGTTTAGCATTCTTGTTCAGGATGTCTACCAGTGTATTCAATTCAACTGTAGCCTGACGGGTAAGCTTGGAACTTCCGGTTACGAAGGTTACATTCTTCGCATTGAAGTTCAGGTCTTCCAAACGAGGACAACCGAAGTTAGAGGCCGGTCCGGCTACTTCAGGGCAACGATCTTCATCATCGGCCACGCCATCATTATCCTTATCCGGTACAGGGCAGCCTTCGTATTTGGCTACACCATAAACATCAGGGCATTTATCTTTTGAATCCTGGATGCCATCGCCATCGCGATCGGGGCAACCGTTGAACATTTTAGGTCCGGCAACAGTTGGACAAGCATCGTCTTTATCAGCGATACCATCGCCATCTGTATCAGGGCATCCGTTGAATACTTTCGGTCCGGCTACTGTAGGACAAGCATCCAGATTATCAGTGATACCATCACCATCTGTGTCTTTTGGAGCAGGAGGTGGTGGCGGTGGAGGTGGTGGTGGAACTACTTTCACCGGCTTCTTCACACATTTACCCAGTTCAAACACATCTACGCTGATACGGGCAAACATGAAACGACCGTTGGCACCGAACTGATTTCCGTTGAACAGGAAGCGACCGCGATTGGAGAGGTCACGACCGGCATTATGTCCACCAGTGGTTTTATTTACGCCCAGTGAATTGGCCACCGGTGCATTATAATAAGCATTGGGATCATTTCTGGGATCGATGAATACGCGATCGGGGTATACATCAAACAGGTTGTTGGCACCGATAGAAACATTCAATCCGGCACAAGCTTTATAGGTGAATACTACATCGGTAGACCACTTTGCACTGAATTTTTGGTCAGCACCTAAAGCGATATCATTCCAGTAGGCACCTGTTGCGGCATTGCGCAGGTTAGGATCGGCATTGGCCAGAGATGTGATCTCTCCAAAACGAACGGTACGTGCCAGGAAATTCCATTTACGCAGATCGTAGCTGAAAGAGATATTGATCTTGCTCTGCGGCTGACCAACTTCGATACGAGACTGCTGTTGTCTGTCGAACAAAGCCGTTTTCAGATCGTTCGCAGGGTTCTTGGTTGCGTCATTAGCACTGGGGTTATTCGCCGGATCATCGATCTTGGAATTGGTATTGATACCACCCACTACAGAGTTCTTATTAAAGTTACCGGCAACAGACAGTGAAGCGTTACCAGCACCCAAACGGAAGCGCTGTGTCAGCACCACATCGATACCTCTTGTATCGGTATTGATGGCATTGGTCCAGAACTGCAGGGCATTGATCGTAGGATCTACCCCGTTTGCGTTCAGGATGGTAGCCACCAGCGGATTACTGCGATTGAACTGTGAACTTAATACGATACGGTTATCAATGTGGATGAAATAAGCGTCAACGGTGAACGTGAGGTTTTTCGCCAGATTACCTACTAAACCCGCTGTTACACTCTTAGAGGTTTCAGGGTTCAGGGCATCTACGCCAAAGGCATTACGCACAATGGGGTTATAGTTATTGGCTGTGAGCGCCTGAGAAGGCAATCCTGCCACAAACTGTGTAGACGTATTCTGGAAATAACGCTGATGCAAAGAAGGCGCTCTGAAACCAGTGCTGGCCGATCCGCGAATGGCGAGGTCTTTATTGATTTCATAACGGGCCGCCAGTTTACCACTCACATTATCATAATTGAATCCGGCTTCGTCGTAGGTTTCATAACGGGCCGCAGCACCCAGGGTGAGTTTGCGTCCTTTATATTCCACATCACCATAAGCCGCATAAATGCTGCGGTTGGCATTCAGGGCATCGGTAGGTTGGAAACCAGGGAATACCTGAGAACCAGATACCGCAGTACCCGGGCTGAAGGTGAAATAAGGAGAGGTTCCGGGATACGGAGGGATGGCATCGGGTTGGAACTGACGACCACCGTTAATATATGAATTGGGTTCGCCGGCTCCGATCATGAAACGCTCGTAACGGTATTCACCACCGAACGCAACGTTTACAGACTTAGAAGCCCCCAGATCGATCTTACGGCTCAGGTCGGCATTGATCGTATTCTGCAGGAAACTTAATTCCCCTGCATAAAACTCGGTTTGTACATTATTGCTGGCAGGTAAGGAAGAGTTACCGGAGTTCTTTACATCATAACGAATGGTGTTCTGACCTCTGGCATTGCTGATCTCCATATTCCATTTTCCGAGATCGATATTCAATCCTACGATGGTAGAATAGTCGGTGATATCGGTATTGATCATCGGCAGGAAGCCATCATAATAATAACGCTGTCCGTTCGCCAGTACCGGTTGCTGACTCCAGGAGTTGGGGTTTCTGCTGAAACCACCGGCGGCACCGGTACGCTTGGAATAACCGGCTGTAGCGAAAAGCTCTATTGCTTTGCTCAACGGTGTTCCGGCATTCACATAAAAAGAAGTGCTGGTATTGGCAGAGTTACCGGCAATGATATTACGACGGTCGTAACCGCGGGTATTCACCATGGCACGATCCTGATCCATTAACCAACGATAATAATCAGTTGTAGTTACACCGGAAGGAACGGCAGAAGTAGCGGGCAGTCCACCACCATTACCATAATAAATAAGCGGAATATTATCCAGACCACTGCGGTTGGTAGCATCACGCTTTAACCACTGACCGCTGGCGTTTACATAGGCGCCATTTTTCCAGCCCCAGCCGCCGCTGAAATCCAACTGACGGTTGGCACCATCGCGGATGTCTACACCACCGGCATAAGGCATATTGGTAAAGTTCTGACCGAGTAAGCCAGAAATATTCAATCCTTTGTAATTCTTTTTTAATACCACGTTGATCACACCGGCGATGGCATCAGAACCATACTGGGCAGCAGCACCATCACGCAAAACTTCGATGCGCTCGATGGCAGCAGCAGGGATGATATTCAGATCGGTACCTACTGAACCACGTCCTACAGAACCGTTGATATTCACGAGGGCTGTATTGTGCAATCGCTTACCATTCAGCAGTACCAGGGTTTGATCGGGGCCCAGACTGCGTAAGCCAGCCGGGTCGATATGGTCGGTACCATCGGTAATGGTTTGACGGGCCGATTGAAAAGAAGGTGCCACATAGGTAAGCATCTGTGTTACGTCCATTTGGGCAAATGGCTTCACATCTTTAGCACTGATGACATCCACCGGTACTACGGTGTTTAATTTACTACGGGGCTGACGTGATCTGGAGCCGAGTACCACTACATCGGTCATTTCACCAGAAACATTCACACTGGCATTCAGTTCTACGGTTTGACCGGCACCCACTGTAGCCTGTAACCGTTGCGCCGTGGCGCCCACATAGGTAACTACGATGGTATAGGAACCGGGTTTAACTTTCAGAACATAATTACCAGCCGCATCTGTTAAGGTACCACCACGCTGACCTTCTACGGTAACGGAAGCACTGGCAAGCGGATTTCCACCAGCATCTTTTACATTTCCCTTAATTGTTCCGGTCGATTGAGCAAAGGTCCATTGAAAAGCAAGCAGCATAAGTGCGAATAAGCCTGCTCTACGAAGCGTGTAGATGAATTTTCTCATAAGCTGACTTCAGTTTGGTTTGATTTTAACTGGCCCACAGGAATATCAGACAGGGTGGAAAGATAGAATATTTTCTCAAAACTTGCTTAAAAATAAGCATTTTAGCGCTAAAGTAAAAAAGACAGATTTGATGGGCAGGATTACCTATTTTAGACCCTAAAATCGTTCCTTTCATGATACCCAGAAACCGCTATGCGCTTTTATTCCTGATTCTTCCGTTGGCCTGTTCCGTTCCCCGGCAAACGGGTAGTTTAAACAATATCGACGCCTATAAATATTCGATCACCAAAAAGGTGGAAGGGACCAATGGGGCTGTTGTATCGGCCCACCCACTGGCCAGTGAAGTAGGGCTCTCGATACTGAAAATGGGTGGCAATGCCGTAGATGCTGCCATCGCCACGCAATGGGCCCTGGCCGTGGTATATCCCGGTGCCGGAAATATCGGCGGCGGTGGATTTATGGTTGCCCGCTTGCAGAACGGCGAAAACGTTACGATCGATTACCGCGAAAAGGCCCCCGGTGCGGCCGGAAAAGATATGTATCTCGACGAAAAGGGCAATGCCATCACTTCCAAGAGCCTTGATGGCCACCTGGCATCCGGAGTGCCGGGCACCCCGGCCGGTTTATTCGCCTCCCTCCCCTACGGTCGTTTGCCCATGAAAAAACTGATCGCCCCGGCGATTGAACTGGCAGAAAAAGGCTTCGTGATCACACTGGCAGAAGCCCGCGGATTAAATGCGTACCAAAACGATTTCAAAAAACTCAATACCATCCCTCCGGTTTTTATTAAACCGGGTGGTTGGAAAGCCGGTGATACCCTGATCCAGAAAGATCTGGCGGAAACATTGAAACGCATCCAGCGCGGCGGTCAAAAAGGATTCTATGAGGGTCAAACCGCACAACTCATCGTAGAGGAAATGCAACGGGGAAAAGGAATTATCACCCTCGACGACCTGAAAAATTATGAGGCGAAAGTGCGCCAACCGGTTGTATTCGATTATAAAGGATATACCATCGTTACCATGCCCCTGCCCAGCAGTGGCGGCGTGTTGCTTCCACAGATGATGCGTATGATCGAAAAACAACCTATTGCCTCCTATGGATTCCAAACCCCTGAATCGGTTCAGTTGATGACCGAAGTGGAAAGAAGGGCCTATGCCGACCGGGCGAAGTATTTGGGAGACGAAGATTTTTACAAAGTACCGGTGCAAAAATTAAGCAGCGCTGCCTATGCCGAAGAGCGTATGAAAGACTACCAACCTGGTGTAGCCGGCAGCAGTAAACAAACCGGTGCGGGTGTATTCCCGGAAAGTGAAGAAACCACCCACTTAAGTGTATACGACAAAGACGGCAATGCAGTGGCCGTTACCACCACCCTGAATGGTGGCTATGGCAGTCGTACCGTAGTAGGAAAAGCAGGCTTTTTACTGAATAATGAAATGGACGATTTCAGTGTGAAACCCGGTGTGCCAAACATGTATGGTGCTGTAGGAGCTGAAGCCAATGCCATTGCTCCGGGAAAACGCATGCTAAGCTCTATGACGCCTACGATCGTATTAAAAAACAATAAACCGTATTTGGTCGTGGGCACTCCCGGTGGCACCACCATTACCACCTCGGTGTTTCAAACCCTGGTGAATGTTCTGGAGTTCAATATGAACGCCTATGATGCCGTGAATAAACCCAAATTCCACCATCAGTGGCTTCCGGATCTAATTTTTATTGAGTCAGACTTCCCCGCTTCGGTGAAGACGGCCCTGGAGAAAATGGGGTATAAAACCAGTAACCGCGGACAGATTGGCCGCACAGAAGTGATCCGTATTTTACCGGATGGCAGATTTGAAGCGGTGGGTGATAAGCGGGGTGATGATCATGCAGCCGGTTACTGAAAAAATCAGTCGCATAAAAAAAGGGTTCTGTAGTACAGAACCCTTTTTAATTATAATCAGATCGGGATTAATTAAAACGATAGCCAAAAAACACATGCACCCCACTGTTACGTGTAAAACCGCCCACCGCAGTTTGCTTTTGAATATTATTTAATGCGGCCTGATAACGAACACCGAAAATGCCTCTTTGATTCTTTCCATAGGAATAATCAATTCCTGCCAGTGCCGCGAGATCTACCGATTTCGTATCATCTTTCAGATCGGTTTCGCCATTGAAATTATCCGTTCCTTTAGCTGCCAGTAATAAACTGGTTTGAGGGCCGGCTACCAGACCGAGTTTCTTTGAAATATTCAATTTAAACAACGTGGGGATGGCCAGATAGCTGAGTTTTGTGGTTCCTGCACTGTTCTTTCCCCCCATCCGGTTGAATTGTAAGCCGGGCTGGAACAGGAAACGATCGCTCAGGGGAATTTCACGTTGCAGTCCTATGATCAAACCGGGTTTGAAATCAGAAAAGGTTTGTTCGCCTGCCACACTTACATACTGACGACTGATATTAACGCCGGCAATAACACCGGTACGGCTTTTACCTTTGGATTGAGCAAAAACGCTCAGGGAGGAAATAACCAAAAGTGCCCAAAGGATGGAGACTTTTCTCATGTGCAAAAATTTTAGTTTTGGTGAAAACAGGATCATACTTCCAGTAAAAATAAAGGATAAGTGGCAAAAATTAAATTTTTTCAAACAATTATTAACCCTGCGGCAGCCATAGTAATTGTAGTTTTACGGTTAAACAGATCCAATGAACCAGTCACCTGCAAGCGATTTTCTGCAAACCGCCACCGCCCGTTTATTATACTATAAACAGTTGGCGGAAAAAACATTTGAGCAATTGGAGGAGGACGATTTCAATTACTGTCCCGACCCGGAATCGAACAGCATTGCGGTGATCATACAGCATATGCATGGGAACATGTTGTCGCGCTGGACCAATTTCCTCACCGAAGACGGCGAGAAAGAATGGCGCCAGCGGGATGCCGAATTCGAACCAGGGCAACTCGGTAAAAAGGACTGTTTAAAACGTTGGGAAGAAGGCTGGCAGGTTTTTCTTCAAGCCCTGAAAGAGCTGCAGGCCGATGATATGAGCAAAACCGTTACCATCCGAAACGAACGCCTGACAGTTATTGATGCCATTAACCGGCAATTGGCGCACTATCCGTATCATATCGGACAGATCGTATACCTGGGCCGGATGATCAAAAAAGCAGACTGGATGAATTTATCGATCCCCAAAGGCCAATCCGCTGCCTATAACCAGCAACCTGGTGTAAAGGATCCGGCCAAAGAATTCAGACCCTGAAAGACATTAAGATTCTGTTAATCCCGGCATCCTTGCCATTACGGCAAAAAGAAACTATGCAAACCAGCCGTTTTAATCATCAATAGGTTAAAATATACGGCGGCTTGGTATTGTATTTGCACAGCAATCCGTAATACCTAATTTTACAGCTAATTAACTGATTTCCTGAAACGTTTTTGGACGATAACCCGCAAGACCCTGTTGGTGCTGATCGCACTGATCCTGTTGCTATGGCTGGCTTTGCAAACCTCTCTGGTGCAAAACTGGCTGGTGGGTATTGCTACGAATAAATTGTCGAAAGACCTGAAAACCACAGTGAAGATCGATAAGGTGGATTTCAGTTTGTTCAATAAAATGCATCTGGAAGGCACCCTGATCAAGGACCAGAATAAGGATACACTTCTTTATGCCGGTGCCCTTTCCCTGAATATTACCGATTGGTTCTTCCTGAAAGACTCTCTCACCCTTCATTACCTCGGGCTGCGCGATGCGCATATCCATTTGAGCCGCCAAACCGCTGTTTGGAATTATCAATTTCTGGCCGATTATTTCGGCGGAGGCGCTTCTTCCGGCGGAGGGAAAGCCCCACGTCTTGCCCTCGAAAAAGTAGAGCTGGAACGGGTTTCCTTTGTACAAACTGATGGATGGCGGGGGGAAGACCAGGAAATGAGTATTGCCAAACTTTACCTCGAAGCAAAAGCATTCGACCTTCCCGGTAAACGTGTACACCTCAAAGAGATCACCCTTCTTGATCCCGGATTTACCATCCGCAACTATGAGGGCAACCGTCCGGATTCCCTGCGCCCTAAAGAATCCCCTGCAAAGATCATTAACGATCCCAAACATTTGCGCTGGAATGCCGGCGACTGGGCCGTTACCATCGATAAAGTAGAATTGAAAAACGGACGTTTTCAATCCATCATCGGTAACGAGCCTTCTGAACCCGGTTATTTCAACGAAAACCATATTGACTTCGCCGATATTCAGGGCTTGTTCAAAAATGTACAATGGATACATGATACGATTTTCGCTGATGCCAGTTTGAAAACCAAAGAGCGGAGTGGCCTTACTGTAACAAAACTGGAAGCCCAATTAAAGTTCCATCCCGAAGCGATGGAATTTCATCAACTCGATCTGCAAACACCTCATAGCCGCCTGCATAATTTCTATGCCATGCGTTATGCCAGTTTTGATGATATGGGTGATTTTATTTCAAAAGTAAAGCTGGAAGGGAAGTTCGATCAGGCCACCCTCAACTCCGATGATATTGCGTATTTCGCTCCGGTTATGAAAAACTGGAAAAAAACCATTGAAGTGAATGGTCGGGTATCCGGCACCGTGGACGATCTGATCGCCAAAAACCTTGAGATCCGGGCCGGCAACAACACCTATCTGAAAGGGGATATCAAAATGACCGGGCTGCCCGACATCAATACTACTTTCATAGACTTTGAGGCCGAGAATTTCAGAACGACTTACGAGGACGCCTCCACGCTCATTCCGGCCCTGAAAGAACTCTCGCAACCGCGACTGGATAAATTGGAATATGTTCGTTTCAAAGGAAACTTTACCGGGTTTATCAACGACTTTGTTACCTATGGCAGCATGGAAACACGTCTTGGCACGGTGGTAAGCGACCTTAACATGAAATTGCCTGCTAAGGGCGTACCCCGTTACAGTGGTACCCTTAAAACCAGTTCCTTTGATCTGGGGACCTTCCTCGATGTGGCAGAAATCGGACGTATCACCTTTAAGGGAAAAGTGGACGGCACCGGGATCAGTGCGGCGGCCCTGAATGCCAAACTCGATGGCAGCATTGAACAATTAGAAGTTAACAAATACAATTATCATAACCTTACGATCAAGGGGACCGTTGCGCAGAAATTATTCAATGGCTCTTTCGTATCGAACGACCCCAATCTCGATGCCAGATTAAATGGTCTGATCAATTTCAAGGATGCGATCCCGCAATTCGATTTTGACGCTGATATTGCTAAAGCAGACCTTAAAAAGATCAATCTCGCAAAGTCGAATATCGAATTCAACGGGAAATTCCGTTTCGATTTCAGTGGCAATAATATAGACAACTTTATCGGCTCTGCCCGCATTTATGAAGCCAGTCTGTTCAATGAAGGGAAACGCATCCCCTTCGATTCATTATTGGTAGAATCCAAAGTGGAAGACAAAAACAAAGTGATCACCGTTTTGAGCAATGAGTTTGATGCGGCCCTTGCCGGTGAATTCTCGATCAAAGATCTTCCGGCGGCTTTTCAAACCTTCCTCAATAAATATTATCCCAGCTATATCAAGCCATCGAAAAATCAGTTGAAGAATGAGAACTTCAGTTTTGTGGTAACCACGAAAAATGTCGAAGACTATATCCATCTGCTCGACCTCGATATCAGCGGTTTCAACTACAGCACCATCGCCGGACGCATCAACAATAAAGAGAACCTGCTCGATGTAAATGCCGAGATCCCGCAATTCAATTTCCGGAATATTGCCATTTATGATCTGTCGCTTAAGGGTTCGGGTAATATGGACCGCATCGCATTACAAAGCAGCATCGGAGATGTTTATATCAACGACAGCCTGCATTTCCCTGGCACCAATATTACCATCAGCAGCGCCAACGACAGTTCAGATGTGCGCATTGTAACCAGTGCCAATCAAACCCTGAATGCGGCCAATTTATCTGCGAAAGTCATTACCCAACGAAATGGGGTAAGCATCCTGTTTAATGAATCCTCCTTTGACATCAATGGCAAAAGCTGGTTGATCGACAAGAACGGAGAACTGATCCTGAGTAAGGATCTCGTTTCGGCCGAAGGCCTGAAGATCTATAACGGACAACAGGAGATCCGTATCACCAGCATGCCTTCAGAGATCGGCAATACCAATGACATACGGATCGAATTACAAAAGCTTAATATCGGCGATTTTGCCCCATACGTAGTTTCCACCAACCGGCTGGAAGGCTTGCTCACGGCTAATATCGACATCATCGATCCTTTCGGAAAAATGCAGGTAGACCTGCAGGGCGATGCCGAGCAATTCCGTTTAGACGACGACTCCGTTGGAAAGATCTCCCTGAATGCCAATTACAACAAACGAAACGGCAAAGTGAATTTTTCGGGAATCTCCGATAATCAGGATTATAAATTCGATATACAGGGTATCTACAATACCCTCGACAGCACCACCGATCAGCCGCTGGATATTATGGCCAACCTGAACGGAACCCGTATCGATCTGCTGGAAAGATACCTGGAAGGCATCTTCAAGGATGTGACCGGGATCGCCAAGGGACAAATTCGCATAGTAGGTCCCGTTGATGCATTAAAATATCTGGGCACGGTGGATCTTACCAATGGAATGCTCACCGTTGATTACACCAATGTTACCTACAAGATCCCGAATGCCACCATCCGGTTCAAAGACGACCGTATCGACTTTGGCAGTTTCGTCATTGCCGATCTGGTTGGAAATGCCGGCTATGTAAGCAAGGGCATTCTGCGGCATCAGTCATTCGATAAAATGGATTTCGACTTTTCTCTTTCCAGCAATAAAATTCTGGTACTGAATACGGGGCCGGAGCGCACCGATCCGTTCTATGGTCGGGTGGTGGCTAAAACCAATTTTTCATTGACCGGACCGGTAGAAGATATGGTCATGAATATTAAAGGGCAGCCGGCCGATAGTTCTAAATTTTTCATCCGCTCGGCCGATGGCCGGGAAAGTGGCCAGGCCGATTTCATTGTATGGAAAACCTATGGTACCGAAATGGAAACCTCCATCCTGAGCAAATCGAGCAAGCTTACGATGAATCTGGACATTACCGCGAACAACCTCGCCAGTATGAACGTGATCCTTGACGAACTCACGAATGATGTGATGAGTGCCGTTGGTCATGGTAACCTGAAACTAAAAGCATCCACCACCGGTGAATTGGAAATGACCGGACAGTTTGATATTGACAAAGGACTTTACAATTTCAATTTCCAATCACTGCTGCGTAAACCGTTTAATCTTCCGGGTGATGCCGGCAGTTATATCCGCTGGAGCGGGAATCCCCTGGATGCGGAATTAAAAGTGACCGCAGAGTATGAGGCCGACAATGTAAAATTCAATGACCTCGGACTGGATGCTTCCAACCTCAAATCGGGCGGCAGCGTGGGGGCCAGTTTAAATGACGACGTAAAGAAATACCGTGGGAAAGTTTTGGTATCTGCCTTGATCAAGGGCAAACTGACACAGCCTAATATCTCCTTTAATATTGATCTGCCCCAGGGCAGCAATCTGCGGAACGACCCAACGGCCATGGCTATCCTGAGCCGGATCAAGAGTGACGAGAATGAATTGAACAAACAGGTTGCGTTCCTGATCATCTTTAACAGTTTCGGTCCCATGTCTACCAGCAGCCAGAGCAGTGTGGGCAGTTTGGCCATGGAAGGCATAGTGGTGAATAGTATTTCGGGAGCCTTATCAAATGCCCTGAACAAGCAGTTCTCGAACATCGTACAAAAGTTATTCAAAGACGAAAGCCTGAAGGTGAACTTCAATGCGCAGCTATACAATGGCTCTTACCTGCTGAATAACGGCAATTCCGGTGGTTTCAATATTGACCGTACCAATGTAAACTTCTCTTTATCGCGCAGCTTATTCAATGAGCGTTTGACGTTTACCTTCGGTAGTGCTTTCGATTTTGGTTTTACGCCGGCACAGGCGCAGGCGTCTAACAACCTGCAGTTCCTGCCCGATATCGCCGCAGAATGGAAACTGCGCCCGGATGGAAAATTATTACTGACCTTCTTCTACCGTGATACTTATAATTACCAATCGGCTACCGGAAAGCAGAATCGTTCAGGGGCCTCTATTTCTTACCGCCGCGATTTTGAAAAGTTCAGCGACCTCTGGCGCAACGACCGGAAAAAGAAAAAGCCACAGGATCAAGTTCCGGTGGCTGACAGTACGATTACCCGTGCGGGTGGTTGATCATTTATCCTTTTAAAATATCGTGACCCATTTTGTCCCGCTTCGTCTGCAGGTATTTTTCGTTATGCGGATTGGGGCAGATCTCCAATGGAACGGTCTCCACCACTTCAATGCCATACCCGAGCAATCCCGCCCGTTTGCGCGGATTATTACTCATGAGTTTTAATTTAGTGACTCCCAGATAACGCAATATCTGCGCCCCTACCCCATAATCACGCTTGTCCATGGGGAAGCCCAGATGCAGATTGGCTTCTACCGTATCCATTCCGCCTTCCTGCAATTTGTAGGCTTTGAGTTTATTGAGCAGGCCGATGCCGCGGCCTTCCTGATTCATATAAAGAATAACGCCCTTGCCGGCCTTTTCCACCTGCTGCATGGCTCCATGGAGCTGGTCGCCGCAATCGCAACGAAGGGAACCCAGAATATCGCCGGTAAAACAGGAAGAGTGTACGCGCACCAGAACCGGTTCTTCCTTATCCCACTCCCCTTTGATCAGGGCCAGGTGTTCGTTGCTGGTATTTTTCTCGCCAAAGGCGACCAGTTTAAAATGCCCGAACTGGGTAGGCATATCCACCCGAACGATCTCTTCGATCAGGGAATCTGTTTTCAATCGGTATTCAATGAGGTCCTTGATCGAAACGATCCGGAGCTGAAATTTTTTGGCGATCTCGAGCAGTTCCGGCAGACGGGCCATGGAACCGTCCTCGTTCATGATCTCCACCAGTACGCCGGCCGGCTCGCAACCGGCCAGCCTTGCCAGGTCAATGGTCGCTTCGGTATGTCCGGCCCGGCGCAGCACCCCGCCCTTTTTGGCGCGGAGGGGGAAAATATGACCGGGTCGGCCCAGGTCTTCAGGCCTGGTAGCCGGATCAATGAGCGACAAGATGGTTTTGGAACGGTCGGAAGCGGAGATTCCGGTGGTACAGCCATGGCCTAAAAGGTCTACTGAAACTGTAAAAGCCGTTTCATGGAGGGCGGTATTATTATTCACCATCAGCTCCAGCCCCAGTTCGGCGCAACGGTCTTCCAGCAGCGGGGCGCAAATGAGCCCCCGGCCGTGTTTACTCATAAAATTGATCACTTCGGGGGTGGCATAACGGGCGGCAACGATGAAATCGCCCTCGTTTTCGCGGTCTTCGTCGTCTACCACGATCACCATTTTCCCCTGACGCATGTCCTCTATCGCACTTTCAATTGAATCCAGCATTTTAGAAATTTGGGCAAAGGTAGCCAAAAACAGGGTCTAAAAAAGGGGGTGGACAGCCCCAATTTATAGCCAAATATCAAGGTGAAACAGGGTTTTTGGAGGGGGGGATTTTGTTGATATTAAGTTTCCTATATTTATGCATTATTTGTTTCTTTGCAATTGTAAAACAAAACTAATATGCTTAAGAGAATTGTACGCTTATTGCTTGCGTTACTGCTATTTCCATTTGCCCTATCTGCCCAGGAAACGAACAGTAGCATTGGCGGTATGGTTAAAACGGCTACAGGAGAACCCCTCGTAGGAGCCACCATCACAGCCACTCACGTACCCACAGGTACCGTATACCGCGTGGCCTCCCGTGCCGGCGGTCGCTATAACCTTTACAACCTTCGCCCCGGTGGACCTTACACCATTACAGCGAGTTTTGTCGGTTTTAATGAGGAAAAAAGAGAAGATGTTTACCTGAGTCTGGGCGAAAGCTTTACGCAGGAATTCTCTCTTAAAGACAAATCTACCAATCTTACTGAGGTTACTGTTATCCAACGCCGTACGGCAACGTCTGGCAAAGGTGGTACAGAAACCAGTATCGGTCGTGATAAAATGGCCAACCTGCCATCCGTAGGACGCAGCCTGAACGATTACCTGCGCTATACTCCTCAGGTTAAGGTAACTGGTGATGGTGGTGTAGCATTCGCCGGTCAGAATAACCGTTACAACTCTTTCTTCATAGATGGTTCTAACAACACTGATATCTTTGGTCTGGCTGCCTCCGGTACCAATGGTGGTCAGGCAGGTGTAGCCCCGATCTCTATCGACGCGATCGATCAGATCCAGGTGATCCTTTCTCCCTTTGATGCCCAGTTCGGTAACTTTACCGGTGGTGCCATCAATGCGGTAACCCGCTCCGGTACCAACCAGGTACAAGGATCTGCATGGTTGTTTTACAGAAATGAAGACCTGACCGGTAAATCCCCCGTGGCAATTCCCAAGCCAGGTTTCCCTGATGTGGTAGAAAGAACCAAAGTGGCCAAATTTGAAAACAAGACCTATGGCTTCCGCGTAGGAGGTCCCATCGTTAAGAATAAATTATTCTATTTCTTCCTGGCAGAGTGGCAGCG
>CAZKSY010000042.1:0-32779 GCA_964555605.1 uncultured Chitinophagaceae bacterium
GTGAATAGTGAATGGTGAATAGTGAATGGTGAATAGTGCTTGTATGCCGAAACTTTTCCAGCTCCGCTTTCCAGCTCCGTCAGATAAAAGTATAGGCATAAATCGACTCTGCGTGGCTTCGCGCCTTTGCGCCTCTGCGGTTAAATGTATTTTTCTTAACCGCCAAGACGCCAAGACGCAATGAAACGCCAAGAATCACGATTCACGACTCACCATTCACCATTCACCATCCCCCCCATACCTAAAAAAGCCCCAAACTTTTCGGCATGGGGCTTTTTGTTATTTGTAAATCAGTTATTTGCGTTTCATTACCTTTTCTACTGCTTCCACGATGTTTGGTGTATCCAAACCATATTTCTGCAACAGTTGAGTTGGCGTACCACTTTCACCAAAAGTGTCATTGGTGCCGATCATTTCGATGGGAACAGGGAAGTTTTTAGCGGCTACCTGAGCAACGGAATCGCCCAGACCACCGATCACATTATGTTCTTCCACTGTTACAGCACATTTGGTCTTGCGAATTGATTTCAGAATAGCTTCTGCGTCCAATGGTTTAATGGTGTGAATGTTCACCACCTCTACGCTGATGCCTTTTTCTTCCAGTATCTTACCGGCTTCAATAGCTTTCCACACCATATGGCCACAAGCGAAGATGGAAACATCCGTTCCTTCGCTGAAGAACTGTGCTTTTCCGATCTCAAATGGCATGTTGCTGGTGAAGATCGGCCATACCGGACGACCGAAACGCAGGTATACAGGACCTTCATAATCGGCTATCGCCATTGTGGCCGCCTTGGTTTGAGCATAATCGCAAGGCACGATAACTGTCATTCCAGGCAACATTTTCATTAAACCGATGTCTTCCAGAATCTGGTGGGTGGCGCCATCTTCTCCCAGTGTTAAACCGGCATGAGAGGCACAGATCTTTACATTTTTGCCGGAATAGGCTACTGACTGCCGGATCTGATCATACACACGGCCGGTAGAAAAGTTGGCAAAAGTAGTGGTATACGGGATCTTGCCGCCAATGGTCAAACCTGCTGCAATACCGATCATATTCGCTTCGGCAATACCAACCTGAATAAAACGGTCGGGAAACTCTTTCATAAACTGATTAAGTTTCAGCGAGCCGGCCAGATCGGCCGTTAACGCTACAATGTTGGGGTTCGATTTTGCTGCTTCGGCAATACCATCGCCAAATCCGCTACGGGTGTCCTTTTGTCCTGTTGATTGTATGTCCTTTAACATGGGGAAAAATTGGTGCTGCAAAGTAACGGAAGGAAGGCAGTAATAAGAAATAAAAATTGGGGAAGGGAGGGGAATGGTGAATAATGAATGGTGAATCGTGGCGGTTCATTAGGCCCTGGCGTCTTGGCGGTTAAGAAAAATACACTTAACTGCTGCCCCTGCGCTGAATCTATGGCGCAGGTGCAGAGGCGCAGAGGGCGCGGAGCCACACAGAGTAGATTTCTGATTCACGATTCACGATTCCCGATTCACCCCCCCTTTATCCGCAACGAATACATCATCGAATCTGCAATGGGTTTCCAGTCTTTTATTCTCTTTTCAATGGCATTGAAGGAAAAGATCAACAGGGTGCTGTCGAGATCGGTAAAGAACATTTGATTATAGATCTTGCCGTCGGCGGTTTCAGTGATTACCTTGAAATAGCAGACCTGTTTTCCGTTTATTTTTTCATTGCCGATCCCTTCCCATATCGCATCGGGGTAAGCATTGCGCAAACTATTCTCTAATGCCTGTGCATAACGTCCAAGCTCCTTTGGAGTAGCTTTACTTCCTGTATGATTAATGGCCAGGGAGAGACCTCCGCTCCGGTCGCTTAAAACAAGTTGAGGTGGTTTCTCTCCGGGATATTTGATCTTCTTGAGCGATTCCGGCATAGGCTTCCAGTCTTTGGGAACAAGAATGGATATTTTATCATTCAATACGGATCGTTGTTCCAGTTCGGGAGCTAAAAAAACAGCGACCAACAAAAGGGTCGCTGAAAAATATTTAATGGAGGCTGTTATCATTTTTAATTGAGTCCGGTTGATTTGCTTTGGTAAAACTGTTCATCGGTTTTCAGCTTTTGTTCCCAACGCCAGGCAGTGGCCATCATGTCTTCCAGTCCGAATTTTATTTCCCAGCCCAATGTGTTTTTAGCATGATCATTATTGGCATAAATGGCGATAACATCACCGGGGCGGCGTGGTCCGAGGGTGTAATGGAGCTTTGTTTTACTTACTTTTTCAAAAGCGCGAATTGCTTCCAGAACGGTTACGCCGTTTCCGGTGCCGAGGTTGAACACTTCACAACGCTTATTGCTTTTCCCGGCGAACAGATACTGCATCGAAAGCGTATGGGCATGAGCGATATCGCAAACATGGATGAAGTCGCGCAGGCAAGAGCCGTCGCGGGTAGCGTAATCAGTTCCGTAAACGGTCATCACAGGCAATTTGCCGATAGCCGTTTGGGTGATGGCGGGAACCAGATTGGCGGGCTTCCCAATAGGTAATTCACCGATTAAAGCGGTTGGGTGTGCGCCTACCGGATTGAAATAGCGTAGTAGTACGCACTGGGTATTGTTGGCTTTAGAAAATTCATTGATGATCTGTTCCCCCATTTGTTTGGTATAACCATAGGGCGATTCAGCCGGTTTGGGTGGGGTGCTTTCCGTTACAGGGATTTTATCGGGATTCCCGTAAACAGTACAGGAAGAAGAGAATACAAAATGCGGAATATTAAATTCCTGTACGCACTTCAACAGATTGATGAGCGATGTAATATTGTTTTCAAAATAAAGCAGGGGTTGTTCCACTGATTCGCTAACAGATTTGAATGCGGCGAAGTGGATGATTCCGGCAATATCATCATTCTCCTGAAAAATGGCGTACGTGTCGTCGAAATTGCAAAGATCCACACGGTAATTCTTTACTTTTTTTCCAACGATCTTTTCCAGTCCTTCTAAAATGCGCGGCGTCGAGCGTGAATTGTTATCAACCGAAATCACCTCAAATCCATTTTCTACCAGGTCTACTATCGTGTGTGATCCAATATAGCCACAGCCACCGGTTACCAGTATTTTCTTCATATGCGATTCAAAATAGTCTTTGATTATTTGTCTTGAAGTATATTCATGAGGTACTGACCATAGCCACTTTTTAATAATGGCTGGGCCATTTTTTCTAACTGAGTGGCATTAATAAATCCCTTGCGATAGGCGATCTCTTCAATACAGGCGATCTTGATACCCTGACGTTGTTCGATTACCTGTACAAATTGTGAGGCCTGCATCAGGGAGTCAAAGGTGCCGGTGTCGAGCCAGGCGGTTCCCCTGTCGAGGATCGATACCTTTAATTTACCTCTGCGAAGATATTCTTTATTTACATCCGTTATTTCATATTCGCCCCGGGGGCTTGGTTTCAATTCCGCCGCAATCGATACTACATCGTTATCGTAAAAATATAATCCCGGAACAGCATAGTTGCTTTTTGGTTTGGCGGGTTTTTCTTCGATGGATATAACCTGGTTGTTTTTATCGAATTCCACTACACCATATCGTTCGGGGTCGCTCACGTGATAGGCATAAACAATGCCGCCATTCGGGGTTGTATTACGCACCAGTTGTTCCCCCAAACCGGCACCATAGAATATATTATCCCCAAGAACCAATGCCACCGGTTCGTTTCCGATAAAGTCGGCTCCAATAACAAAAGCCTGTGCCAGTCCGTTGGGAACAGCCTGCTCGGCATAGGAGAATTTTAATCCCAGCTGCTCTCCTGTGCCCAGGAGGCGCTGGAATTGCGGAAGATCGTATGGGGTGGAGATTACCAGAATTTCATTGATTCCTGCCAGCATCAGTGTGGAAAGCGGGTAATAGATCATGGGCTTATCGTAAATAGGCATGATCTGCTTGCTGATGGCATACGTAATGGGGTGCAACCGGGTGCCGGAGCCTCCGGCTAAAATGATTCCTTTCATAGTATGAGTTTAGGCCCTATTCTTAAAGTAAGAACTTTTTTATTAAAAAAGCCGTGTAAAGGGTTAGCGTATGAACAGTTAAAAGGCTAAAATATTGCCGTTCGGCAGATATTCCTAATAAAAAAGGGGCAATTTCTCGTGGAAATGGCCCCTTCAAAAAAAATAGAAATATGATTACATGAATAATTGCAGCAGATAATAGACGCCTGCGGCGAGTAAAGCACTTACCGGAATGGTAAGGATCCAGGCCCAGAGCAGGTTGATGGTAACGCCCCAGCGAACGGCAGAAAGACGTTTCGTGGCACCCACCCCAATAATGGATCCGGTGATGGTATGTGTGGTACTCACCGGGATACCCAGTTTTTCACTCAGGAATAGCGTAAGCGCACCGGCTGTTTCGGCACTCACCCCTTCCAGTGGAGTCACCTTGGTAATTCTGGTTCCCATCGTTTTCACGATCTTCCATCCCCCACTCATGGTACCCACACCAATCGCAATAAAGCTGGCGAGCGGTACCCACATATGCGTGTTTACAAATTCACTGAAATTCATTTCAATGCCTTGCTGTTTATACTGGAAAATATAAGCAGCGCCAATGATGCCCATTACTTTCTGCGCATCATTACCTCCATGGCCCAAACTGAATAAGGCGGAGGAAACCAACTGCAGTCTTCGGAACCAGCTTTCTGCCTTATAAGGATTCGCCTTCCGGCAAATATTTATAATGATCACCGTAATGATATAGGCGATGAGCATTCCAATGATTGGGGCGAGGAAAATGAATAAGAAAGTGGGGATCACTTTTGCATAGTTGATCACTGATTTGCCCGCGCCGGAAAAACCTTGTGCATGGGCCAGCGCAGCACCTATAAAGCCCCCCATCAGTGTATGGGAAGAAGAAGAAGGGATGCCGAACCACCAGGTAAGGAGGTTCCAGGTGATCGCCGCGATCAGTCCGGCAAAAATTACTTCCAGTGTAATGAATTCTGCATTTACCCATTTGGCCACGGTATTACCGATCTTGAATTCACCAACAATGTACTTTGAAACAAAGAAAGCGGCAAAGTTGAAGATCGCTGCCCATAATACCGCCTGAAAAGGCGTAAGCACTTTGGTGGAAACAATCGTGGCAATGGAGTTGGCCGCATCATGAAAACCATTGATATAGTCAAATACGAGGGCCAGTATTATAATTACAATTAAAAAGGTCATAAGTGCAAATTGTACAGCTAATTAAATTTAAAGGAACCTTTTAGGCATATTTAATGATGATTGATTCAATCACATTAGCGGCATCCTCGCATTTATCTGTAACGATTTCCATCACCTGATAAATTTCTCTTTTCTTGATAACCTCTTTAGCATCGGGTTCTGTTTCAAACAAACGATCGATGCTCAGATCAAAAATATCGTCGGCCTGATTTTCAATGCTGTTCACTTTAACCAAAGCATCAGTAATCTTACGCATGTTTTTCATGTTGCGCAATTCTTTTACAGCATTGGCAATTTGATCGCATCCCTGCTCAATCATCTCCGCCATTTTCTGAATACCGGGATCGTTCGGGTTGATCTTGTAAAAGTTGATCTTCTTCGCTGTTGCGAAAGTATAATCGCAGATATCATCCAGTGCTGTAGCCAGATAGTGGATATCCTCACGGTCGAATGGTGTAATAAAGTTGCGGCCTAATTCAGTAAAAATCTTGTGTGTAAGATCATCGTTCATGTGTTCCAGATCTTCCACTTTTGCTATCACTGCTGCACGTTTATCATAATCCGGTTCACTAACTACTTCTTTTAACGTCTTACCCATTTTGGATACATTATCAGCCACTTCTTCGAACAGGGAATAAAAAACCTTGTCCTTTGGCATAAACAGTTTCATGATTGATTCGAGACCCATATTTCTAATTTTGCGCAAAGATTCATATTTCCCCTATCTCGTTTTACTGACCTTGATTTGGTAACAATTTCTTAATATACCCCTTTACGGGGCCGATTACCTTTGCGCAACGTTACGCAAATATGAAATCATTATTAACTCTTCGTAAAGCCTGTTGGCTGGCCTTGTTTTTGATAAGCAGCTATTTTGCTGAGGCCCAATTTCTTATGGATATGATTGACACCACTACCGATATGGGTAAGGGGATGCTCAATATGTATAGCCGGTTCGACCGGTTACGGTTCAGTGGATATATTCAGCCACAATTTCAATTGGCACAAGAGAAAGGACAGAAAAGTTATGAAGGGGGTGATTTCGCACCCAATGCCAACAGCCGTTTCATGTTAAGAAGAAGCAGGGTGCGTATTGATTATGTTCGTTCGAACAAGGATCATAAACCTTCCATGCAGTTTGTATTTCAATTTGATGCCTCTGAACGTGGGGTGGTGGTTCGGGATGTTTGGGCCCGCTTGTTTGATAATAAGTATGAACGATTTTCCTTCACTACCGGTGTTTTCGCACGGCCTTTCGGCTATGAGGTAAACCTTTCGTCTTCCGATCGGGAATCACCAGAGCGCGGCCGTATGTCGCAAATACTGATGCGCTCTGAACGCGATTTGGGGGCGATGGTGAGTTTTGATTCCCGACGTAAAAAGGATCAACTCCATTATCTTAAATTGGACGCAGGATTTTTCAATGGACAGGGGTTGAACGGTCCCGGTGAATTTGATGGGTTTAAAGATTTCATTGGTCGGGTAGCTTTGAAACCCTATCCCCTTACCAAAAAACTCACCCTCTCGGCCGCATTTTCTTATCTGCAGGGTGGATTGATCCAAAACTCAAAGTACCGATACGAAATGAAAGAGGAGAATGGTTCCAAATTTTTCAAAGTAGATTCCAGTGCAGCTATAGTTAATGAAAAAAATCCGCGTAGCTATCGGGGCCTTGATGCGCAATTGAAGTGGAAACATGGTTGGGGTGCCACCGAAATACGTGCAGAGTACTGGTGGGGCAAACAAACAGCCAGCGCAGCTACCTCTGAAACACCAGGTGTATTATTAAATAGTACCGACGGTTACTATATCAGAAATTTCAACGGAGCTTTTTTCTATTTCCTGCAGAATATTGGAAACAGCCACCATCAACTGGGGGTGAAATACGATTGGTACGACCCTAACACTAAAGTTTCAGGGAATGAGATCGGTAAAGCCGGAGCGAATATAAATGCTACCAATATTAAATATAACACCCTGTCGCTGGGATATAATTATTATGTAAACGAGAACCTTAAATTATTTTTCTGGTACGATATGATAAAGAATGAGAAGACGCAGCAGGCCGGGTATACTAACGACCTGAAGGACAACATCTTCACCTGTAGGCTTCAATACCGGTTCTGAGTATTGGTAACATTCCGGTAACATTAAACACACAATTCGGTAACGCTGCCATAACCTGCCCGTAACAAAGGGAGAATAGTTTTGCACTCAATTAAACAGATAGTTGTGAGCAAAAATCGATTCTTCCTTTTTATATTATTACTGGTATCCGTTTCTGCTTTTTCTCAGAATGGCAAACTGACCGGCAAAGTACTTAATGGGAAAAATGAACCACTGGCAGGTGTTTCTGTAAAGATCAGTGGTGCGGCTGGTGGAACGGCTACTTCAATTGATGGACAATTCTCCCTGAACCTTTCTCCCGACAGAAAATATACCGTTGTGTTCTCCGCTGTTGGATATATTGAGAAAACAGTAGACGACATTGAGATCGTTGCGGGCAAAGTAACCGAATTGAACATTGTTCTGGAAGTAAAGGGTAAGGATCTGGGAACCGTTACGGTAACCGCTTCCCGTTCTAACGCCCGTCGTGAAACAGCTTCTTCAGCTATTTCATTTCAAAAGAATACGAATACGGTGGCTTCTGTGATTTCAGCAGAAACCATCCGCCGCTCCCCCGATCGTAATACCAGTGAGGTGTTGAAACGTACACCAGGTGCCAGTATACAGGAGGGACGTTTTATTGTGGTACGTGGATTGGCCGATCGTTATAATCAGGCCATGATCAATGGTATATTGCTTACCAGTACTGAACCTGATCGTAAGACCTTCTCATTCGATTTGATACCCGCTGCAATGATCGACAATATTGTGATCAATAAGGCCTTTGTTCCGGAATATCCGGGCGAGTGGGCCGGTGGGCTGATCCAGGTAAATACAAAAGATATCCCTTCCAAAGGATTTTTTAATATTCAGGTGGGCACCGGTTTTAATACCCAAACGATTGGCAAAGATTTCTATCGCGATAAAGGTGGTAAAACGGATTGGTTGGGAATTGATGACGGTACCCGCTCACTCCCTTCTACCTATACCCGTAAAGCTGAATTTGATGTTTTAACTCCTGCACAGAAAACGGCCATCGGAGAATCAATGCGTAATGCCTGGGCGCCGGAGAAGATCACTGCGCCACTTAATGCGAGCTTTCAGATCAACGGGGGATTCAATACCAAGTTGTTCGGAAAATCCTTTGGCGGTACTGTAGGTATCACTTACAATAAGAGCCACCGTACCTTGCATTTGATCAATCGCTCCAATTCACTGGCTTCTTCTATATTCAGTGTTAACTACGACTTTAATGATGAGCGTTATGCGCAAGACGTTTCAGTGGGTGCATTAGGAAGTTTATCGCTTCAAATCAATTCTGCCAATAAAATTTCCCTGAAATCTATTGTGAATGTAAATAATTCCAATTTCATCACCAGACGTTCCGGTATTGATTACAATCGGGAAGAAGAACTAAGGGGTACGGAATTAACCTTCAGACAAAATACATTTTTTACCAGCCAGTTGAATGGCGAACATAGTATTGCACCATTTCTGAAAATGAAATGGTATGGAGCATTTAATATTCTGGATGGACATACACCCGATCAGCGCCGGATTTTGTATTCACGTGTGAAGGGTTCCACAGCACCATATAGTTTGATCATTTCAAACACACTTTCGCAGCAAAGCGGAAGCCGCATTTATCAGGATCTGAGCGATTATATATATACGGCGGGTGGTGACCTTACGGGTTCTTATACACTATTTGGTCAAAAACAATCGGTGAAAGCTGGATATATGATGCAGGTAAAAGACCGTTTGTTTGATGCCAAGCTGTTCGCTAATTATTTACCTAAAGACGACGTGGCTTTACGTCAGCTCCCCGCAGAGCAGGTGTTTGCCGGAGAGAATTTTGGTGATGGTACCGGGGTGGGATTAGGTTTTGATGCCATCAAGGGACGTAATTTCCGTTATCTGGCCAATACCTTGTTGAATGCCGCCTATGTGCAAATGGACAATCAGTTTACACCGGCTTTGCGTATGGTTTGGGGATTGCGCTTCGAAAGTTATGATCAGTTGGTGGGAAGTGTTAAGGCTTCAGATCCGCGCCACACACATACAGTGGTAAAAGACCTGTTGCCCGGATTAAACGCCACCTTGAAACTTAATTCAAAAACAAATCTCCGCATTTCAGGCTCACAAACCGTAATACGTCCTGAGTTGCGTGAGTTGTCGTTCCTGAATATTTATGATTTTGAACTGAACGCTTCTGTTCAGGGAAATCCATCATTAAAGCGCACCAAAGTAACCAACCTCGACCTGCGCTATGAATGGTATCCCAAAGCCGGAGAAGTATTCACCGCCGGTTTGTTTTACAAGTATTTTGACAATCCTATTGAACAGATATTTAACGAGGGTAGTGGTGGCGCCAGCACCTTCAGTTATCAGAATCCTGAAAAGGCCAACACTTATGGAGCAGAGATCGAAATCCGTAAGAAGCTGGATTTCTTCACACCGCTTAAGAATTTTACACTGCAGGCCAATGGTGCATATATCTACAGCCGTATATCTGATAAAGGGTTACAAGTGGATAGACCCTTGCAAGGACAGTCGCCTTATTTGTTGAATATCGGTCTGCTTTATGATTATGAAAAAGCCGGTTTGAATGCCACCGTTTTATTCAACCGTATCGGTGAGCGGATCTACCTGGTAGGCGACCTTACCTCAGGTGCCGGTTCTCCGGATATTTATGAAGCCCCCCGTTCTATACTGGATTTTCAGGTGGCAAAAAAGATTCTTGCCAAAAAGGGAGAATTGCGTTTATACATTTCAGATATACTAAATCAAACACAATATTTCTATCAGAATGCTGATAAGGAAACGCATTTCCAAAAAGGCAAAGATGCCTATCGGTTTACCCGGAGATTCGGAACCACCTTCAGCCTGAGTTTTAATTACGCATTCTAAAATCTTTCAAAACATACACTAATGAAAAAATTTGTTCTGTACGCTGCCTTACTCTCTGCTTCAATTTCGGGTTGCCGTAAAATTGAAATGGATGGTGAAAAAGAAATCATCATCGTGAATGGCGGAGGAGGCACTCCAACCGGCCAAACGATCACCCTTACCGGTCGTATCAATGCAGATACCACGCTTAGAAAGGCGAATACCTATATTCTGAAAGGACTTGTTTATATGGTAGGCAACCATACCATGAATATTGAAGCAGGTACGGTTATTAAGGGCTCCTTCAGTGGAAGCGATGTTGCAGCGCTTATCATTACGCGCGGCTCCAAAATCAATGCTGTTGGAACACCTACTGAACCGATCATCTTTACTTCAGCTTCTCCCAATCCTGCCAGTGGCGACTGGGGTGGAATTATTTTATTGGGTAAAGCAGCAATCAATACAAGTTTTAATGGCGTAAGCGGGTTGTATCAGGTTGAAGGGGGTATTGATAATGCCAATGGAGATGGATTGGCCGGATCAGGTGACGCTGTGGCGCCTACTCCGGTAGACAATGATAATTCTGGTGTGCTGAGTTATGTTCGTATTGAATATGCAGGCTATGCATTTCAGCCTGATAAAGAGGTGAACAGTTTAACAATGGCAGGTGTGGGCAATGGTACCACCATTGACCACGTACAGGTAATTCTTGCAAAAGATGATGCTTTCGAATGGTTTGGTGGAAGTGTAAACTGTAAATACCTCGTGGCTTACAAAACACAGGATGATGATTTCGATACAGATAATGGCTATAGCGGTAAAGTGCAGTTTGGATTGATCATTCGTGATTCACTGATTGCCGACATCTCTACGTCGGAAGCTTTTGAGAGTGACAATAATGCCAGTGGTACCACAGTAGCTCCTAAGACATCAGCTATATTCAGCAATATTACAGCCATCGGTCCCCGGGCTACATTAGGAAATGCAGGAAATTCCCTGTATCGTGCGGGCGCCCAGATCCGTCGTAACTCCTCTATCTCAATTTTCAATTCCATTATCATGGGATGGCCTCAGGGTATTTTAATTGATGCCAGCACCGGATCGCCCACAGATCTGAATATTAACGACAGCACCTTACGCATCCGTAATACTACATTAGCCGGTAATACAGTAAATGTAAAATATACAGTAAGCGCCAGTGCTCCCACAGGGGCAAACGATGCCAGCATCCTTACCTGGTTTACTTCTCCTTACTTTAATAATGATATTCTGGTGAATTCTTCTGATGCAAAACTGATCCAGCCATTCAACTATGCAGCACCCGATCCTACTCCATTTGCTGGTAGTAATGGTAATCAGAAGATTCTGAATGGCGCCAGCTTCACTGATCCTAAGCTGACCAATGCCTTCTTCACTACCGTAACCTTCCGCGGTGCCATCGCTCCTGCTGGTGCCGAAGCGACCTGGTGGAAAGGTTGGACAAGATTTGGTGTGAACTAATAGTATTAGTCCACCTGTAATAAAGACCGGCTACCAATGTGGCCGGTCTTTTTTTCTGATTTAATATTCGGATAATCCGGTTTAATATTCCGTTAATAGTAAAGTGTCATCTTGCGCCCAGTAAGCAATGCAGTTTTTGGTTATCTGACTAAAGAGTATTAGAATTTTCTCATGTAAAGAATCGCTCCGTTTCTACGGAGCGTTTTTATTTAAAAAAAGCCTGTCTTGTAAAAACAGGCTTTCATCACAATGGCTGGTTTTTCTTAATTAAAGATCAGGTCGGGGTAGGGGATATGAAGGTGTTGACCAATATTCGTACTCCGCATCATTACGGTGTGAACGATGCTTTCTGTATCGTGCTTGTAGTGAACGGTAGGGGTGTGTGATGATTGCATCCAGGATTGCATATGGTCTCCGAAATCATCGTCGAGCTTATCCAGCACTGTTACGCCTAATTTTTTTAAGGCAGCAGCATTGCATTGTTGTTCGTATTGGCCTCTGATAGGAATGCAGATCATTTTCTTCTTTAAATAAAGGGCTTCTGCCGGGGTCTCAAATCCGCCTCCGGTAATGATCCCTTCACACAGTATCAAACTTTGGTTAAAGGCTTCCTTTTCAACGGGGATAAAACGAATATTCGCCTTGGTTTCAGGTTGCTTTTTTTCATGGGAAAAAATCTCAAACCGGCCTTCTTTCAGGGGAAGAAAATGCTTTTCCAATACCGCATCGCAATAAGAAGGCAGGTAAACAGTGAAATGTCCTTTGTTGACAGCTTCCGCTTTTCGTATGGAGGCTTTAATTACAGGTGACAGAATAAAATCGTCGTAGCTGTCGAAATGCAATCCCACATACTGATCGGCCCGGGCATAATTTTTCAATATCCATTCTCCGATACGGCTTTGCTTTTCGGGGCGGGGTGTTTTGTTCGACATAAAACTCGCCTGGTGACCAAAGTTTACCGAGGGGATCTTTTTATGGGCACAGGCCATAGCTGTGATACATTCAAAATCGTTCAAAATGAGATCATATTTTTCAACCGGCAGATCCCGCACCTCTTTCCAGATACGAGCCGGTGAAAAATACGGCATCATTTTTCGATAGTTCAGTTTCCCATTGCAGGTATAGAATAAACTAAGGCCTTTGCTCCGGTATTTAATAGGGGCATCCAATGCAAGGGTACTGTTAGCTCCACTCAGGAATAAGTCTACATTACCATAATTGTGGAGAAAAGGTAATAGCTCCATGGCCCGGCTGATATGTCCGTTACCTGTTGCCTGTACTGCGTAAAGTATATTCATGTATTTATATTGCTAAAGAATTGATATGAAAATTGATCTCATCCGTGATCACTTCGGTTTCGCGATTCATTTGAATGATCTGATGCTGGAAGTTTTTTTCTTCATACTGGAATACGCTCCATTCGTTATGGTGATATTCCAATGCCGTAAGATGTTCCACCCAATCGCCGCTATTTAAATAGGTAACGGTGCCATTTCCTGTTTCGATCACTCTTTTTTCCGGCTGATGAATGTGGCCGCAGATCACATAATCGTATTTTTTTTCGATGGCCATTTCTGCCACCATCTGTTCGAAGTGTTTCACTTTTACTATGGCTTTATTAACCCCTGCCATAACCTTTTTTGAAATCGAAACTCTTTCCTGACCCAGCGACTTAAGAATGGAATTTATAAAACGGTTGAACAATATCAATGCGGCATAACCTGTGCTTCCCATCCTGGCCAGCATCCGGGCTGCCCCTCTGGTGGTATTGTCAAATACATCGCCATGAAAGATCCATGTCATTTTGTTGTTGATCTCCAGTACGAGTTTATCCGTGAGGGTGAAATTGCTCAATTGTATATCGGAATATTTCCGGAGCAATTCATCATGATTGCCCGTTATATAGAATACACGGGTGCCTTCTTTCATCATCATATTGATGATCTCTTTGATCACCGCCATATGACTATTGGGGAAATATCTTTTGCTGAACTGCCAGCCATCTATAATGTCTCCATTCAGGATCAGAATATTCGGCCGAATGCTTTTCAGATAGGCGACCAACTCTTTGGCATGGCAACCATAAGTGCCAAGATGCACATCGGATATTACAACAACATCTAGAGAACGTTTGCTCATTGATACACGGGTTTACTAAAAGTCTGTCTTTAATATTATGTCAGTATGTTTTAAATGTTATCAAAATATTAGTGGCCGGCTTTCCCGGTATTTGCACACAGGAATGGCTATTTGTTTATGCTGAGGTAACATTCTCTTAAGTATTGCTTCATCTTGTGTTAAGAATCTCATAATAGATGTCGGATAGTTTTGTCATCTCTTAAATGCATTTCTTAAAACACAACTGTTTATGTTAAAAATCTCATCCTTGTTGCGAAAGAGTGTTTTACTCTTCATGCTATTTGTTCTTCCGATAGCCCTATTCGCACAAAAGCTTATTTCAGGAAAAGTGGTTTCTTCCCGTGACCAATCGCCCGTTCCAGGAGTATCTGTATTACTGAAGGGAGTCGACAGAGGCACTTCTTCCAATACAGAGGGCTTGTTTGTGATCACTGCCAAACAGGGCGATGTGCTCCTGTTAACCGGCGTGGATATTAAACCACTTGAATTTACTGTTAGTGAACAGTCCAGTTATGTGATCACCGTGGAGTTGAATCCCAAAGCCATGAATGAAGTAGTGGTTACGGCACTGGGTATTAAAAAGGAGGCCAAGCGTTTGGGATATTCCGTTCAGGAAGTGAAGGGTTCAGATCTGGTAAAAGCCAGAGAAACCAATCCTATTAACGGTCTGGCTGGTAAAGTGGCTGGTCTGTCTGTTGGTGCCTCTTCTGAAATCCTCGGTCGTCCGCAGGTATTGCTGCGTGGTAATAGCCTCAATTTTTATGTGATCGATGGGGTGCCTATTAACTCCGATACGTGGAATATCAGTCCCGATGATATAGAGTCGTATTCCATTTTAAAAGGACCCACTGCGGCTGCCTTATATGGTAACCGCGCTGTGAATGGTGCCATCATTATCACCACAAAGAAAGGCACGAAGGACAAACGTGGGTATTCAGTGGAATTCAATTCCAGTACCATGGTGGAAAAAGGTTTTAACGCCATTCCAAAAGTACAGGATGAATATGGCCCTGGCGACCATGGACGCTATGCATTCGCAGATGGCCGTGGCGGTGGTTTGAATGATGGAGATTACGATATCTGGGGGCCCAAGTTTGAAGGCCAATTAATTCCACAGTATGATAGCCCCCTCGATCCGGTAACAGGTGTAAGACAAGGAACGCCATGGATTGCCCGTGGAAAAGACAATCTTTCCCGTTTTATTCAAGCGGGATTGGTGACCAGCAATAATCTTTCTGTTTCATCGAATACCGAAAAATCGGATCTGCGTTTTTCGCTCACGCACAACTATCAAAGAGGAATTGTTCCCAATACACAGTTGAACAGTATCAACTTTAATACCACCGTTGGACATAATTTTTCAAATAAACTACGCTTTGAAGCCAATGTGAACTACAATCGTCAGTACACACCAAATGTACCCGATGTGAACTATGGCCCAAACAGTATGATCTATAATATGATCCTTTGGGGTGGAGCCGACTGGGATGTAGATGCCATGAAGAATTATTGGCAGCCTGGTAAAGAAGGTGTGCAGCAGATCTATGCCGAATATCAGCGTTATAACAACCCCTGGTTCATGACCAAGGAATGGTTACGTGGTCATTATAAAAATGACTTCTATGGTTATGCAACCTTAAGCTATAAATTCAACCGTGACCTGGAGTTGGTTACCCGTGCCTCCATGACCACATATGATTTGTTGCGCACAGAAAAATTTCCTTTTTCAGCTACTTCTTATGGTAGAGAAGAGGCCCGTGGTGATTATCGTGAAGATGTGCGCAAATTATTTGAGAACAATACCGAATTATTGCTGAAATACAACAAAACAATCGCAAAGGCGCTGAATGTATCGGCAGTAGCCGGAGGCAATATCCGCAGTATGCGGTTCAACTCCAGCTTCACAACTACGAACTATCTGAACGTTCCGGGTATCTATACCTTTGCCAATTCCCGTAACCCGATCGTTGCGTCTAATTTCGCCTCTGAAATGCAGGTGAACAGTGTGTATGGTTCATTGGATCTTTCGTACAAGAATTATGTAAACCTGAGCGCAACCGTTCGTACCGATAAATCTTCTGCCATTCCGGGATCAAAGCCTGGAACGTATCCATCCCTGTCTTTAAGTACAGTACTTACTGATTACCTTCCATTTCCGGAAGCCATTTCTTTCTTCAAATTGAAAGGATCTTATGCCAATGTGCGTGATGGTGGTACGTCGGCATATATCGGACCTTCTTCTTATCCGGTGGGTTATGGATCGGCTTATACTACATCGTATGATGGCCCAACCTATAATTTGGTGAGCAAGGTTTATAATACCCGCCTGGATTATAACAATACCAGTGCAGCATACTATACCGACAATCTGTACGATGATATTCAAACCGCTGCGCGTAGTAACTATGAAGCCGGATTTGATATCCGTTTCCTGAAGAACAGGATCTCTCTCGATGCGGTATATTTTACCTATATCGATGGTCCGCAGATCTTCCGTAACCCGATCTCTCAAACCACAGGTTATACAGCCATTTTCATCAATGCGGCTAAATATCAAACCAAAGGTTTTGAGCTTGCCCTGAATGCTACGGCGATCCGTAAAAAGAATTTCAGTTGGGAAGCGCAGGTGAACTGGTCTACGTATAAGCAGACGTATGCTGAATTACCGACTGACTCCATTCTGGTAGGAGATCTTTATGTAAAGAAAGGCGATCGTTTGGATATTTATCAGGGCCAGGCTTTTGTACGCACGCCTGATGGAAAAATTGTAAACGACGGAGGTGGTCGCCCATTGCGTTACCCGAAAAATCAGATCCTGGGTTATTCCAATCCGGATTGGGTATGGGGTGTAACCAACAAATTCAAGTATAAAGGTTTTAGCCTTACGGTATTGGTTGATGGAAGAGTAGGAGGTACTATGGAGAACTATATCCGCAGACAGAGTTTCCGTGGAGGCCGTCATATCGAAACAGTTCAGGGAGCCATGGGTGAAGCCCGCTACCAGGATTATCTGGGTAACAAAACCTGGGTTGGAGAAGGGGTAGTGGTTACTTCTGGCACACCGGTATATGATCCGGTAACCGGTCAGATCACCAACTACAAAGATCTGGCTTTCGGCCCCAATACGACTAAAACGTATCTGCAGGATTATATCAGTCGTTACAATTCTACTGCCGAAGGAAACCTCATGAGCAAATCGTTTGCCAAGTTACGTGAGATCACTTTGGGTTATACCCTTCCTGAATCATTCATCCGTAATTCCTTTATGAAGTCTGCCAGCATTTCATTCGTAGGCCGTAACCTGTTCTATTTCGCCGACAAAAAGCATAAAGATGTGGATATTGATCAGTATGCAGGTAGTCAGACCTCCAGCAGTTTGCAAACGCCTACGATCAAACGTTATGGTGTAAACATCAACATTGTATTCTAAACTTAATAGCAAAAACGAATTATATGAAAATGGTAAAAATAGCCCTGTTTGTATTGGTGGTGCTGGTGTCGGGTTGCAGTAAAACCTTCGACGAATTGGGTAAGAATCCCAACAGCCCTGAGTCGGTTCCTGCGTCGTTGGTACTGAATGGCATTGAGAACAGTATCAACCAGCGGCCCTGGGGTATCGAGCATCGCTGGAATCAGTTTGCCTGCTGCAACTATAATTATTATGGCAATCAGGAGTACAATTGGTCAGGGGCCTCTTTGTACTTCACCACATTGAAGAATGTGATCAAAATGGAAGAAGAAGCGTTCAAGACCAGTGGTAAGGAGCAGAATCCATATTCGGCACTCGGTAAATTTCTTCGCGCCTATTTGTATTATGACATGACCATGCGTGTGGGAGATCTGCCTTTAGCCGAAGCCTTGAAGGGCACGGAATTTCTACATCCTAAATATGATACCCAGAAGGATGTTTTTGTGCAGATCCTGAAATGGCTGGAAGAATCCAATACGGATTTTGGAGCGTTAATTTCTGCGGCAGATAATTCATTGCTGGGTGATTTTTACTTCAACAATGATCTGCGCAAATGGCAGAAGGTAGTGAACACATTTCGTTTACGTGTATTGATCCAGTTAAGCAAGAAGGATTCAGACGCGTCGCTTAATATCAAAGCTGATTTCGCAAAAGTGCTCGGTAATAAAACCAATTACCCGATCCTGAATGATATGGAGGATAATCTCAAATTTGTTTGGATCAATCCTTTCAATAAATATCCAAGCAACCCTGATAACTTCGGTTTTGATGCTACACGTTACAACATGTCCTCCACCTATCTCGGCTTGCTGACCAGCCTGAAGGATCCACGTACATTTGTTGTTGCTGACCCTGCGGGTTCCAAATTGAAATCAGGTTTAACCGCAGCCGATCATGCCGCGTATGTTGGTGCCAGTCCTGCCGAAGATCTGGCCGATATGTCTTCCAAAGCCGGTATCGATAACGGTCCGGGTTATGTGCCCGGTAGTTATTCTTTCTATGGAAGAAAGCGTTATTACAGTAACTATACTGCCGAGAATACCATTTTGGTTGGCTATCCTGAAATGTGTTTCAATATTGCTGAAGCAATCAATCGTGGTTGGATCAGCGGTGATGCAGAGGATTGGTATAAAAAAGGCATGCAAGCTTCCATCGCCTTCTACGGTGTCAAGGAAGGAGCCAACACGTTCTTTTACCTGAAGCCCGGTGGTAAAGTGAGTGAAGGCGGTGACTATATCAGTTTTGCCGTAAGCTTTATATTCAATGATTATTATAATCAGCCTTCTGTAAAATATGCAGGTAATACCACTACAGGTTTGCAGCAGATTTTGCATCAGAAGTACCTTGCATTTTTCCAGAATTCAGGTTATGAGGCTTATTACAACTACCGCCGCACCGGTTTCCCTGCATTTGCTCAGAATGGTCCGGGGACAGGTAACAGCGGAAAGATCCCCAAGCGTTTTCAATACCCCGGAACAGAAAGAACCACTAACGGTACCAATCTTACAGAAGCCTTACAGCGTCAGTTCGGCGGACAAGATGATATCAATGCCGATATGTGGATCATAAAATAGGTTTAACAGCAATCGACGCAAGCAGTTCGTTCAAAAAGGCGGAACCTTTCCAGGTTTCGCCTTCACTTTTTATAGGAAATAGTAATTTTTATAAATTCTATTTGGTCGTGCTTTTCAGGAATGCATTAACCATTGTTTTGTTGCATTAATTTGATAAGTGGGTTTTCTTTCATCTTCCTTAATTTTAAAGATGCTCCCATCATCTTCCTCCAACAAAAGCAATGCGATATTGAAAAGCAGTTTGTACACGGCACTAATTTCTTTTCTTACCTATGCCTGTGTTTTTTCCTACCGGAAGTCTTTTACGGTGGCTACTTTTGAAGGAGTAAAAGTGGGTGATTTTTCTTATCAAGCTTTATTGATACTCAGTCAAGGCGTTGGCTATATGAGCAGTAAGTTTTTTGGGATCAGATTTATAGCAGAGTTGAAACGCATTGGTCGATGGAAAGTCATTTTGCTGCTGGTGGGGATTGCTTGGGCTGCCTTACTGGGATTCGCATTGGTGTCCGCCCCTTGGGGAATTCCCTTTTTATTTATAAATGGTTTTACGCTTGGGTTTCTATGGGGCGTGGTTTTTAGTTATGTAGAAGGGCGACGAAGTACCGACTTCATAGGCTCTGCAATGGCTGTAAGTTTCATATTCGCTGGGGGCTTCAGTCGAACAGTGGCCGTATGGTTGCGCGATTACTTCTCGCTTCCTGAACAGTGGCTCGGATTTTGCACCGGACTTGTTTTTGCCATTCCTTTATTAGTGTGCTTGTATTTTATGGAGAAAATACCTGTACCCGACGAAGCAGATATTGCCGAGCGCACCCCTCGCTTGCCTATGCTGCGGGCCGATCGAAAGCAGTTTCTCCATGCATTTGGATTTGGGCTGTTGATGGTTATAATTACCTATGTTTTCCTTACCGTGATGCGCGATCTTCGGGACAACTTCATGTCGAATATGTGGAATGAACTTGGATATGGTTCCAGACCGGCATTATTTACCAGCACAGAAACCATTACTTCCTTGCTGGTTTTAACTATGATGGCATTATTGGTTTTTCAACGTAAAAACATCCTTGCTTTTCGGACCATACATATAGTGATCATTGCCGGATTTTTACTTGCCGGCTCCGCTTCTCTACTTTTTGTAACAGGTAGGATGAACGGATTGCTGTGGATGCAATTGACAGGCTTAGGCCTGTACATGGGTTATATTCCATTTAATGCTATTTTTTTTGAACGGATGATCGCTTCCTTCCGTGTTGCCGGTAATGTTGGATTTCTTATTTATATCGCTGATGCCTGGGGATATTTGGGAAGTATGGGCATTTTAGTTTGGAAAGAAATGGGTAGGCCCACATTGAACTGGGTGCATTTTTATTCTGTAACGGTACTAATACTCGCTGTGATCGGGGTAGTCAGTACAGTACTTTCCTATATCTATTTTAATAGAAAATATCAAATGCTATCCTCGACGGGAGGTTGATCATTGCTTGAAAAGAGTTTGCTGTATCTGTTTGCGTGAATTGTTTTCAATTGCTTTAATGAAATAAACTCCTTTAGGCAAACTTCCAATCTTATCCAACCGGCCCGAAAGGGCATTGCTGAAATGGTATTGCTGCAATCTCAGTCCATTAGCATTGTAGATGTCCACTTGCCAGTTGCCGCGCTCCCTGTTACTGAAAAGCAATTGGGTCATTTGGCTTGCGGGATTGGGTACTAATTTGGGGCCATATTCCTCTTTGCTACGCAGGTCGATCACCTTCACTCCGGAATAACGAATACTGCCGTTTTTTTCGAGCTGTTTGATACGGAACAAGAGGGCTTTGTTTTCATCAGCCGATTGAATGCCGTAGGTAAACTGATAATAGCCATTGCCTACTGCATCCGGATGATTTTTTACTTCAGCCACGGCCTTGAAATTTCTGCCATCCCTGCTCATTTCAATTTCATACCGACCGCCTTCCATCTCATTCAAACTGGTCCATTCTAATTGTATCCTGTTATTGTTAATGGTACTGGCATTAAAACTAGACAAGTTGGCCTGCAGGAACCAGGTAGGGCAATACAGATAGCTGAGCTTGATCTCTACTGTGTCCTCAGCTGTACCGTTAAAGTTATAGTTGACGCTTCCTAACACAGAAGAGTAGGTGGTCGTAAGATGGTCAAAATTGACATTGCCAATGCCCAGATAGTCTGCAGTATTGTAATAAGTATTTGCGATGGTCACTCTGTTCATGACGAAAAGCGGGCCAGCTGCCATAAAATCGGGTCCACTGCCGGTGATGCCGTCTGTGGCACCTAACGTATACATCCCGTATTGTTTGGTGTAGCTATTAAAAATCGGGACGGCAAGGCTGGGGCCACTTAATTCATCTTCTCTGTTTACCCGTACCCGATAGGTAGAGATCGGGATCACTTCGCGGTTCTCTAACTGAAAACTGTATTTGAGGGTGATCTTTGTTTCAATAAGGATCTCCATTAATGTGCCCAGTGTAGGGTTGAATTTGGGGAAGCTTATGCTGTAACCGGCATTTCCGGCGCCGTGAAGTGTGGTATCGTAACTGATGATCTTGACAGGGTCAGCGCATATCTGCGACCTGACAGGGATCAGAATGATCAGGAACAGGAAGGTGAATAATAAGGTTTTCATACAGGTTGGATTTCGCCCCAGTAGAACGCCGTATCAAGGTTCCCTATATCCGAAGAACAGGATAGTTTTCCCTGCTAGGTATAAGCGCTTAATCTTGTTTACGTGTAACACTAAGCAATACCCAGTTGCCCTGGACTCAATCTCTTCTTTTTTCGAGGGTAAATCCAACAGTAGTGCCAATGCCGGGCGTACTGCGTACATGAATGGTTTCCCCGTGCGCTTCGATAATGTGTTTGCAAATGGCCAGGCCAAGACCGGTACCGCCTTTATCCCGGCTGCGGGCCTCATCGGTACGGTAGAAGCGCTCAAAGAGGCGGGGGAGGTGTTCTTCCTCAATGCCGATGCCATCATCACTGATCTCTGTGAGAAAGTGTACGTCATCAGTCTTATAAATAGAAGCTACAATCGTACCATTCTCCTTGCCATATTTTGTGGCGTTGGAAACCAGGTTGATCAAAACCTGTTTGATACGTTCTTTATCAGCGAAAACGGTAACCGGTACTTCACAACCTTTTTTGATACTGGTTTGAATTTTTTTGCCCTGGGTTTTTATGGATAATTGGTCAAACACCTCCAGTATCAGGTCCTGTATAACGAAATTCTGCTTGTACAATAACTGCTCCCCGCTTTCCAGTCGGGTGATTTCGTCCAGGTCCTTAACCAGATTCACCAGTCTGCTCGTGTTTTTCGCTGTTTTTCCCAGAAAGCGACGGCTCACTTCCTCATCTTCCAGGGCACCGCCCAGCAGCGTTTCTACATATCCCTGAATGGCAAATATGGGAGTCTTGAATTCGTGCGCCAGATTTTGCAGAAACTCCTTCCGGTAAGCTTCGTTTTTCTGCAATACTTCGATTTCTTTTTGTTGCCTTTCTCCCCATTCTTCTACATCCTTACGTACTTCATCAATACTTTTCTGCGGTAAAATATATTTGAAATAAACCTCCTCGCGCTGGGTGCGTTTGGTTTGATGGATCAGTTTATAAATGAGTTTAATTTTCCGGTAAATGAATCGCTCCAGTGTAAAATTAATGAGGGCATAACCCCCGATGAATACCACCAGCAGGGAGCCCAGTCCTACTTTCCAATTACCGGAAAAGGCCCAGATACCTAAAGATACGGGTACAGAAATCAGCAGTGCGGTAAAGGCTGCCAATTGTCGTGGCGATAAATTTTTGGTAGATAACATGTGCTGTAAAACTACAAATCAAACTTGTAACCAACACCTTTAACTGTGGTGATGCAATCCAGATCCAATTTTTGACGGACTTTTCGGATGTGTACATCAATAGTGCGGTCGCCCACGATCACATCATTGCCCCAAACCTGATTCAGTATTTCGTTGCGGAGGAAAACCCGGCCCGGTTTGGATGCCAGCATATGCAGTAACTCGAATTCCTTTTTGGCGAGAACAATCTGCTTCCCGTTCACTTTTACTTCATATTTCGATGGGTCGATCTCTAATGGTTCCATTTTAATGATACCATCTGCCGAAGGCGCTTTCTGCACCCGGCGGAAAAGGGCATTTACCCTACTTACCAGTACTTTTGGACTGATGGGTTTGTTCACATAGTCATCCGCACCGGTTTCCAACCCTTTGATCTGGGAACTTTCATCACTCAGTGCTGTCATGAAAATGATCAGGGTTTGCTTGAAGGCAGCCTGAGACCGGAGCATTTCACACACTTCCACCCCGTTTTTCTTCGGCATCATGATATCGAGGATGATCAACCCCGGTTGATGCATTTTAGCCTTTACCAGAGCTTCATCACCATCTTTGGCCGTGATCACTTCATAGCCTTCTTTCCGGAGATTATATTCTACGATCTCCAGAATATCCGGCTCATCATCTGCAATCAGCACTTTTTGCCCTTTTTGCTCCATGTTGGGTCTAAATTTCCACAAACCTACATAATGCAGCACAGGGTATAAAATCTTCATATGGAGTTCATAATTTCTTAATACTGGGATTTATGTTCCCAACTTAGGCAGAATGCCCCGAAACCGACTGCTTTCTGCAATTATGAAATTGTTAAGCCACTTTAATGCCTTTCCGGCGGTCTTTCATAGAATAACAGCTATTTGGTGTTATTTTTGCACCGCTGCATAGCGCCAACCATTTATGAATAAACCTATTAAAGGCCTTTTCCTGCTCGTATTGATGATTCCTGTGCTGGTTTTTGCTCAGGATACGGCGCCGTTTAAAATAGCGACCGACCGCCTGCTATGGCATGATAATATTGACAAGCAGCAAAAACGTTTATTGAATGAATCCGGCCTCATTCAATTGTCTGATGATCCCTCCGTAAACCTGCATTTAACCAGTGCCATGATTGTGCGGGTAGATGAAATGCAGCGTTCTATTGAGCTGGATACCATTGCCACCAATAATACCAAGAAAAAATACCTGCGCAACATTGAGTTAATGGTGAAAGGATTTTGTGATAATTGGAACAAGAAGGATTTTTCGGTGGCCATTGGTCCCAGACTGGTAGCTTCTTTCGAAGAAGCGATGAAACTGGATCAGCAAAACGAAAGCATTTTCCCGGTTATATATAAAAGCGATTATCCTGTGGGGAAAATACTGGTGGAATGTTTCCTTTACCCGTCTGAAAACGCCGGAGTGCCGGGCAGCCGGATCGAATTGTTGCGGAAATATTTGGATCTGCATCCCGAAGAGATTCTGACTGTTTTACGTAACAATCCATACGTTCCGTTTGCAGATAGTTTTATTGTAATCGCTGCGCACCGCGATCTTTCCAAACTCTACGATTTCGCTCAGGCCCGAAATGAATTGGGGAATCGCATCCGCCGGCATCCCGATACCCTGGTGAACCTGGTAGCTACCATGGCGAATAATAAAAGCGGCCGGCTCTATTTCCCCTTTTTTGATAATTTACTGAAAGGGAAAATGACCATTGCCGATATTGACCGGGTGAAGGATGATGATTTCGCCTATTACCGATTGATGGTTAAAACACGGGTCGATTATGCTGCGCGGGTACTGCCTCCGCTGCGCGATACAGCCCGCGAGATGCAGGCTCTTACGGATATGATGGCGCGAAAGGCAAAAGAGCATTTTGTAAATGAAATCAATGCGCTCCATTCTGAAAACAGTGAAGCCGTTCGGTTCAAACGGCTTGAAGGACTCACTGCTGAGGAACTTTATTATATCGCGGTGCTCAGTGAAGATCAGATTTATACCTCCAGTTTTGTGAAAGGCGTGTACCCCCGGATTTTCCAACGCATGCCGGTGCCGAGAGCCGATAGTTTGCTGATGCGTGTTCATGGTGATTACTTCAGAAAGTTCATCAAGATGTGCGCAGGCTATAATACCCTCACCGATTTTTTGGGTAAGATGGAAAAGGGGAACGATAGTGTTTTGATGAAAGCCTTTGTGATCGGATTGGAAAAAACAAAAGGCACAGAAGAAGCAGTGGATGTGGCCGATTCCTACAGCAGTATCATGGATAAGAACCCTGGTCTCGCCGCTTTTATTCGTGATCAAACCGAATGGAATCTGGAAAAAAACACCCGTAATGGAAACAAGAAAGGTATGGCCGTGTATCATATTTTGCAATCACTTTTTGAGTCGGCCGATACCGCCAAAAAAGTAGATCTGTCGAAAGAACTCGGCATCCCGCCGGTTTATACTGTTGACAATGCTTCTTTAAAAGATGATAGCGGACGTATTGTGATGCAGGTGTTTTTTTATGGAGATGAGGATAAGGATGGGCAAAATTCCTTTGTGAGTTTTATGTCGATGTTCCGGAATAACCCTAACTGGAAAGTATCGGAAAATGCCGAATGGGTTTCGGTGCTTGCCACTGCAAAGGGAAAGAAAATTCAGATCTATGCAAATAAGCCTCTTTTTGGTGAAAATGATCCGGAGGAAACGGCCATAGATCATCTAAATGATTATCTGTTCGACCGGAATATTCACCCCAGTATATTTGTGCATCGGGGTCATAGTTACCACGTGAAATCAACCATGAAACGAATCATGCCATCGGCCCGTATTGTGATCCTCGGTTCCTGCGGCGGATATAATAATATCAATGAGGTGCTTTCTATCAGTAATGATGCCCATATCATTTCGTCGAAACAAACCGGCACCATGCATGTGAATGAGCCCATTTTACAGGCCATCAATGCGTCGCTGGCCGCAGGAAAAAATATCGATTGGGTGGGTATGTGGAAGGATCTTAGTGCACGCTTTACCACTGCCGATGCAAAGGAAAAATTCGACGATTATATTCCGCCATTCAAAAACCTGGGTGCTATTTTTATCAAGGCCTACCGCAAGTCGATGGGGGAGAATTAAGCCGCTGAGCAGGGATTTTCTATAACTGCGAACCGTTCACATATTAACTCCTGTGTATTAGGAGGGGAGGAGTATATTTACAATTGATATGCCGGAGAAAAAAGAGAAAAAGAAATTTTTGGATCTAGCCTTGTTGAAGCGGGTGTTTCGCTATGCGGCACCCTATAAGAAGCGTTTTTTTCTGTCCCTGTTTCTTTCTGTCTTGTTGGCCGTATTGGCTCCTATACGGCCACATCTGATTCAGCTTACGGTGAATGATTTTATCGCCAGTGGCGATCTGAATTGGGTGGTTTGGATCACCGTGATACAGATCGGACTGCTGATCGTGGAAAGCGGCTTTCGTTTTTATTTCACTTATATCACTGCCTGGCTGGGACAGCATGTGGTAAATGATCTGCGCCAGCAGGTATATAAGAAGGTACTTGGGTTGAATCTGTCGCAATTCGACAAAACGCCGATCGGTACACTCACCACCCGTACCATCAATGATATTGAATCGATCAATGATATTTTCGCCGACGGACTGATCCCGATCGTGGCCGATTTTCTATCGATCATTTCTATTTTAGTGATGATGTTCTATACCGACTGGCAATTAACACTGATCTGTTTGGCACCATTCCCGATTCTGATCGTAGCTACCTATTTCTTCAAAGAGTCGGTGAACAAGAGTTTTATGGTGGTGCGCAATGCCGTGGCCAGTTTGAATGCATTTGTGCAGGAGCATCTAACGGGCATGCAAATCGTACAAACCTTTGCGGCAGAGAATAAAGAGTTGCAGCGTTTTCAATCGATCAATAAAGAACATAGAAATGCGAATATCCGGGCCATATTCGCCTATTCCGTATTTTTTCCTGTAGTAGAGATCATTTTGGCGTTTTCGATTGGATTATTGGTATGGTGGGCAGCCACCACGGCCCTTTCACTGAACACCGCAGATGCTTCAGAAATGGCTGGTAAGATCATGGCTTTTGTGATGTATCTGAATCTGTTGTTTAGACCGCTACGCGTGATCGCTGATAAATTCAATGTATTGCAGATGGGAATGATCGCCAGTGAGCGGGTGTTTAAAGTGCTGGACAACGATGATTTTATTCCACCGGCACCGGCGGAGGCTTTGCGTCCGGAAAAACTGGAGGGCCGGATCGAATTTGATCATGTTTCATTCGGATATACAGAAGGGCAAACGGTTTTGAAAGATGTTTCTTTCCATGTGAATCCGGGAGAAACCATTGCCTTGGTGGGGCATACCGGTAGTGGCAAAACATCAATCATCAGTTTGTTGAACCGGCTCTATCATATTCAAAAAGGGAGGATCCTGCTCGACGGACAGGAGTTGGAAAAATATGAAGCGGAATCGGTGCGCCGGAATATTGGAGTGGTGTTGCAGGACGTGTTTTTGTTCTCTGGTTCGGTGATGGATAATATTACGTTGCGCAATAGTGACATCAGTCGTGAGCAGGTTGAGGAAGCCGCTAAAATGATCGACATGCACGATTTCATTATGCAGTTGCCGGGGGGCTATGATTTTAATGTGATGGAAAGAGGCGGCACCTTGTCGTTAGGGCAGCGGCAATTGTTATCCTTTATACGGGCCTTATTGTATGACCCGTCTATTTTGATACTTGATGAAGCAACATCTTCCGTTGATACGCAAAGTGAATTGTTGATTCAGAGAGCTATCGAAACACTCATCGCTGGCCGCACCTCGATCATTATCGCCCACCGCCTCAGTACGATCCGCAAAGCCGATAAGATCATAGTATTGGATAAGGGGGAGATCAAAGAAATGGGCCGACATGAAGAGTTGCTGGCGATGGGAGGGTTATATGCGGGATTGTATAAAATGCAGTTTGAAAAACATCCGGTGAAGCATGCTTAGGTGGCATATGGTGGTTGTATATGATTGAAAACCCTAAGGGGTTACAACCGTATTTTTGTGCCGTACCCTATTAGGCCAATATTTCATCCGGTTTTTGTCTGCTTTTGCGCGATAATATACTGATTATCAACCTTATATTTCTTCGGTTGTAAAATGAGGGATTTGCTACCGGAAATTTCGGTTACACAATAGCCCCCGATTCCTTTAAGCAAACTATTATTGTATTTTACAAAATTTTGATTATCAAAGATTAATAGGGTTTTTGCCAGACGGAAGCCACAGGTAAAAAAAAATGCCGCTGCACCCATTTAAAATCACTCAAAACCCTGAATTATTTTCTCGGTAATTAGCCTGTCGAACCTTATCTTTGCGCCAAATTTACAGACAGGTATGACGGTTCGAAGTATCAAATCCTTACTGGTAGCGGTTTTCAGCCTAAGCATATTATTTTCATCGAATATTGCCCGGGCACAGGAACATGGGGCTGAGGCGGGTCATGAGGCCGGTAAAGAGGAAAAGTTTAATCCCAAGGAAGTGATCTTTGAGCACATCAAAGATGCACACGAATGGCATGTGGTGGGTGATATTTCCGTTCCCCTCCCGGTGATCCTTTACACCAATAAAGGTCTGGAAGTCTTCTCTTCCGGTCATTTTCACCATGGACATGAGAAATACCAGGGGAATTACCTCTATGGCGTAGTTGATGGAAAGATCAAAGCATTTAAAGATGAAACAACCATCGATGAAGAAGCTACCGCTTCTTTATGGGATTTTTCTATTACAAAGAACGTTGCCTCCTTATTATTATCTGTAACGGTACTACTCCTCATTTTCGTGAGCATGGGTAAACGTTACAGCAAGCCTGATGGTATCAAGGGTCCCCGTGGTATCGCCGGATTCATTGAACCTGTGATCGTTATGATCCAAAACGATGTAGCCAAGCCGATCCTGGGTCACCGTCATGCGAAATATCTTCCCTTTCTTTTAACGGTATTCTTCTTTATTCTTATTAATAACCTGATGGGACTGGTGCCATTTTTCCCTGGTGCTGCAAACCTGAGTGGTAATATCGCCTTTACCTGCACCCTGGCGGTTTTCACCTTTATTCTGGTGAATGTAAATGGTAATGCCAGTTACTGGAAGCATATTTTCTGGATGCCCGGCGTACCGGTTCCCATGAAATTATTCCTGGCCCCCATTGAGTTCATCGGTGTGTTTACCAAGCCGATCTCCCTCATGGTGCGTCTTTTTGCCAACATCACCGCCGGTCACGTATTGATCCTCGGTATCGTGTGTTTGATCTTTGTGTTGAAATCACTGGCTGTTGCCGCTGTGGTGGTACCGTTTACACTGGCGCTTAGTATGATCGAATTACTGGTAGCATTTATCCAGGCATTCATATTCACCCTGTTATCTACTGTTTACATCAGTTTAGCTACTGAAGAACATCACGATAACCATCATCATTAATTTATAAACAAAAACCATAAACAATGACAGGAACTATTGCTGCTGTTGGTGCCGGTTTAGCTGCTATCGGAGCAGGTATTGGTATCGGACGCATTGGTGGATCAGCTTTAGAAAGCATGGCCCGCCAGCCTGAAATGGCTTCTCAAATCCAGACAAACATGTTGATCGCTGCTGCCTTCGTGGAAGCCGTGGCTCTGTTTGCGTGCGTTATCGCATTCCTCGGTCTGTAAGATTTGGACAACATTAAAAGCCCCCAAGCAAAGGGCGGAAGGGGCTTTTAAAAAATTCTTTAAAACTAATTGAGACTATGTTCTTTTTAGAAATAAACCCCCTTATTAAGCCAGAGATCGGACTGGTGGTATGGACCACGTTGTCGTTCCTGCTGTTATTGTTCGTTCTTGCCAAGTATGCCTGGAAGCCCATTTTGGGTGCTATCCGCAAGCGGGAGCAAACCATTAATGATTCGCTGGCTACTGCCGAGCGTGTAAAAGCTGAAATGGCGCAATTGCAGAGTGAGAACGAAGCCCTGTTGGCAAAAGCCCGTGAAGAGCGTGCGCAGATGCTGAAAGAGGCACGTGATACCAAAGACCGTATCATCAATGAGGCCAAAGAACAAGCCAAAATTGAAGCCAACAAAATTGTACTGGATGCACAAGCGGCTATTCAGGCACAAAAAATGGCGGCTATCACCGATGTGAAAAATCAGGTGGGTACACTGGTTATTGAAGTAGCGGAGAAAGTTTTACGTCGTGAGTTGGGTAATAAGAGTGAGCAGGAAACTTTCATCAAGCAACTGACCAACGAAGTAAAACTCAACTGATTGACCTGATTTGGGAATGCGCAGGCATTTTCAAATTTTCAAATCACCAAATTTTCAAATTAGCATTCATGCAAAATCCCCGTTTAGCAGCCAGATACGCAAAGAGCCTGTTGGGTTTAGCCTTAGAGCAGAACCAACTGGAGAAAGTGTATCAGGATGTATTGTATCTGCAGCAGGTTTGCCGGGTAAGCAAGGATTTCGTTACCATTCTGAAAAGCCCTGTGATCAAGGCCGATAAGAAACTGGGTGTACTCAATGGCGTTACCGCTGGTAATACCGGAGAACTGGTAACTCTTTTCAATAAATTACTGGTGACCAAGGGTCGTGAATATTTTTTGCCTGAGATCCTGACCGCATTTATCGATCAGTATAAAAAGCATAAAGGTATTTACAGTATTCGGTTAACCACTGCAGCACCTGTAAGCGAAGAATTGAAGCAGAGCATTATTCAGAAAGTGCAGGAACAAACCATCATGAAGCAGATCGAACTGGAATCTGTGGTGAATGAAGACATTATTGGCGGTTTCGTTCTGGAGATCGGCGATAATCTGGTGGATGCGAGCATTGCCTATGATCTGAATAAGATCAAAGCGCAGTTCATGAATAATGACTTTATATATAAGATTCGATAAGAGTGGACAAGGGTCCGGGAAATAACAAGACTTAAAAACGATTTAAACAGCATAATCATGGTAGAAATTAAACCCGATGAGATATCGGCGATATTGCGCCAGCAGCTCAGCAACTTTAATGCTGCAGCCGACCTCGAAGAAGTAGGTACGGTATTGCAGGTGGGTGACGGTATTGCCCGCGTTTACGGTTTGAACAATGTTCGAAGCGGTGAACTGGTAGAGTTCGAGAATGGCGTACGTGCCATTGCCCTTAACCTCGAAGAAGATAATGTGGGTGTGGTATTGATGGGTGAAAGCGGTGACATCAAAGAAGGCGCTAAAGTGCGTCGTACCGGTAAAATTGCCTCTATTAATGTGGGCGAAGGAATGCTTGGCCGTGTGGTGAACACCCTGGGTGAACCCATTGATGGTAAAGGTCCTTTAGCTGGCGAAAAATATGAAATGCCTCTCGAGCGTAAAGCTCCGGGTGTAATCTTCCGTGAGCCTGTAAAAGAACCCTTGCAAACAGGTATCAAGGCGATCGATGCCATGATCCCCATCGGTCGTGGTCAGCGTGAGTTGATCATCGGTGACCGTCAAACCGGTAAAACGGCTATTGCGGTTGACACCATCATCAATCAGAAAGAATTTTTCCAGGCAGGTAAGCCTGTATATTGTATTTACGTAGCGATCGGTCAAAAGGCCTCTACCATTGCAGGTGTAATGAAAACATTGGAAGATGCCGGTGCCATGCCTTACACTACCATCGTAGCCGCTTCTGCTTCTGATCCTGCTCCGTTGCAGTTCTATGCGCCATTTGCAGGTGCTGCAATCGGTGAATTCTTCCGTGATACCGGACGTCCTGCCCTGATCATTTATGATGATCTTTCTAAACAGGCGGTGGCTTATCGTGAAGTATCCTTGTTGCTTCGTCGTCCTCCGGGTCGTGAAGCCTATCCTGGTGACGTATTCTATCTCCATAGCCGTTTGCTCGAGCGCGCCGCAAAAGTTATTGGTGATGACAGCGTAGCCAAGAACATGAACGATCTTCCTGATTCCATCAAGCATTTGGTGAAAGGTGGTGGTTCTTTAACCGCTCTTCCAATCATTGAAACGCAGGCCGGTGACGTATCTGCTTATATCCCTACCAACGTGATCTCTATTACAGATGGTCAGATCTTCCTGGAAGGTAACCTGTTCAACGCAGGTATCCGTCCGGCGATCAACGTAGGTATCTCTGTAAGCCGTGTGGGTGGTAACGCGCAGATCAAATCCATGAAGAAAGTGGCTGGTACACTGAAACTCGACCAGGCCCTCTATCGTGAGATGGAAGCTTTCTCTAAGTTTGGTGGCGACCTCGATGCTGCTACGAAACTGGTTCTGGATAAGGGTTCCCGTAACGTGGAGATCCTGAAACAGGCACAGTATTCACCTTTTGCAGTAGAAAAGCAGGTAGCGATCATCTATCTGGGAACACAAGGTTTGCTCCGCGAAGTTTCTGTGAAAAAGGTAAAAGAGTTTGAAGAACATTTCCTCATGGAAATGGAAAACAAACTGCCTGAAGTAATGGCTGATTTCAAAAAAGGAAATCTTCCCGAAGAAGGCATCAAGAAAATGGTGGCTCTGGCCAACGGCTTGATCCCTCAATACAAATAAAGTTTACACTTACTGATATGCTGAGAGTCCCGCTATTGCGGGACTTTTTTTTATGCTAAGTAGTCAGAGGTAAGTTTCTAACACAGGCTAAAGGGTTGTACTTAGTTTTCTAAAATAGTGTAGTGGTTACTGATATATGTCAAGTAGTATATCTGGACATTACATACTACGAACACTACATTTGTCGTAATAGATTCGTTACAGGATCTGTTTATTTAATCCGACATAAAAGCGCATATTTGTATGCGTTACTATTACAACTATGAAAACCCTCTACTCCTTCCATATGGCCGGCAACCCTTTAAAAGGCCGGTTATTTACCCCCCGATCGACTATTGGAAAAGTCTGTTATCACTGTTAGAACAGTGATCAGGTCTTATAATTATTTCAAATCTCAAATCCCGATACTAATGAAAAAATTTACCCCTAAACATGGCCTTGCCCTGTTACTCTTATCCTTCACGCTGCCTTCTACAGAAATTCAGGCGCAGTGTAATGTGAATGAGAA
>CAZKSY010000043.1:0-29912 GCA_964555605.1 uncultured Chitinophagaceae bacterium
GAGGCGCGGAGGGCGCGGAGGTACGCAGAGTCAATTTATGCCTTTTTTGAAGACCCGTCCTACGAACACCATTTATGCCTTCGCTGAAGCTTCGGCATACAGGCACCATTCACCATTCACCATTCACTATTCACTATTCACTTCCTTTACACCGGACACTTCTCGTGATAATTGATCAGATTGATCGGGGTGCGCTCGAAGGTATATCCCGCATATTTAACTGCGATCTCGTCGAGCACGGCATCGATCTCAGGCACTTCGCGAATGGTCACAAGTTTGTTGCGGTATTCTTTAATGTTAGGCAGCCCCTTCAGGTAATTCGCGTAATGGCGGCGCATTTCATTCACCCCAACGATCGGGTTTTTCCATTCCACACTTTTATGCAGGTGCTTGCGGCACACATTGATACGATCTTCAATAGATGGAGACGGCAAATGTTCTCCTGTTTTCATGAAATGTTTGATCTCGTTGAATATCCAGGGATAACCGATCGCCGCGCGACCGATCATGATGCCATCTACGCCGTAACGGTTTTTATATTCCAATGCTTTTTCCGGACTATCGATATCGCCATTTCCAAAAATCGGAATCTTGATACGCGGATTATTTTTCACTTTGGCAATTAGGGTCCAGTCGGCTTCGCCCTTATACATTTGCGCACGGGTGCGTCCGTGAATAGCCAATGCTTTAATGCCGACATCCTGTAAACGCTCGGCTACTTCTTCAATATTTTTTGAATTCTCGTCCCAGCCCAATCGGGTTTTGACCGTTACAGGAAGGGAGGTCGATCTTACCACGGCATCGGTTAATCGAACCATCAGGTCCACATCTTTCAGCACCCCTGCGCCGGCGCCTTTGAGCGCGACTTTCTTCACCGGACAACCAAAGTTGATATCGAGCAGGTCGGGGTTGGTGACTTCCACGATCTTGGCGGCCAGGGACAAGCTTTCTTCGTCACCTCCGAAAATCTGAATACCGATTGGGCGTTCATAATCGAAAATATCGAGCTTGTGGCGGCTTTTGATGGCGTCGCGGATCAGTCCTTCGCTGCTGATGAATTCGGTATACATCAGGTCGGCGCCGTTGTCTTTACAAACGGCGCGGAAGGGCGGGTCACTCACGTCTTCCATGGGGGCGAGAAGAAGCGGAAACTCGGGTAATTGTATGTTGCCTATGTTTGGGATGGTGCGAAGTTTAATAGTTTAAATTGGGGTATGGGTTATGAGGTTTGAGTTGTGGGGTGTTTCACGCGGCGACGCTGCGTTTCGTTCTGAGGTATGGGGTTTGAGGTGTTTCATGAGGAGAGGCTGCGCTTCTTTCTGACGAAGCTATTTAACTGGAGGTACTACCTGCCACACACCAGTTAACGCACCCCTCATTCCACACACCACATACCACATACCACTTACAACTCCCCATCCCACCCTCCTTTTCCTTATCTTGCAACAGCAAAAATAACTCCCTGCACTGTATTTACCAATCATGAGCAAATATTTAAAGATCCCTTCACCGGTCATGCAGTTTCTATTGTTCATAGGACTATTCGCCTTTGGATTTATACTGCTGGGTTCTATTCAGATGCTGGTTTACAAGGGTTATGGCATCAGTTTGACCAAACCGGTATTCGACCTCAAGCGCCCTGAAATACTGCAGATGATGAAGCTGATGCAAGGCCTCAGTTCGATCGTGGTATTTTGTTTGCCGGCTATCTTGTTTGCTTTTATGGTATTTCGTCATAGTCAGGGCCATTATCTGGGATTCAGAAAAGCCGAAAAGGAAAATATGTATCCGCTGGCCGGATTGGCCATGGTGCTTTCCCTGCCTTTTGTGTTCTTTTTGGGAGAATTGAATCAGCGTGTGCCCCTGCCTTCGTGGATGATGACCATGGAAAAAGATACGGCTGAGCAAATGAAAGCTTTTCTGAAAGCGGGCAATGGATGGGAAGTGGCGTATAATGTTTTCATCATTGCCTTGTTGCCTGCCATCGGGGAGGAACTGTGCTTCCGGGCTGTATTGCAGCGGATCATGATCTATATGACAAAAAACGTGTGGCTGGGTATTCTGATCGCAGCCGCCTTGTTTTCTGCGTTGCATTTGCAATTTCAGGGGTTTTTACCCAGAATGTTTCTCGGCGTACTGCTGGGCGTGTTGTATTGGTATAGTGGCAGCATCTGGACGGCCATCATCGGTCATTTCCTTAATAATGCCCTTCAAGTGTTGGCCGTGACTTATATGGATGTGCCGGCGGATAAAAATCCCGGTATGCCGGTACTGATGGCCATCGTGAGCGGTTTTACGGTGTTTGCGATCGTTTATTTTTATCGCAAGCAATCAACAGCCTCCTGGGAGAAGGAATTTGCTACGGAGGCAGTGCATCCCGAATCCCCATATTCCGCTTAAATTCACTTTAATACTCAATATCTTTCTTCAAACACTATGGCACTGCATATCGCCACCTTTAAAACCAGAACCCTTACTGCCATCATATTTGCAGCAGTTATGTTAACCGGTTTATTCTGGAATCAATGGAGTTTTTTTCTGTTGTTCAGTGTGATCCATTTTGGTTGCTGGGTTGAATATCAAAAGCTGGTGGGGTTGATCGATCCGGCCTATGCCGAGATATCTCCCTTTCATAAGTATGGTGTCATGATCGCCGGCTGGTGTTTAATGCTGTATTTTACGGATGATAGTTTTACCCTTTTCGGACTTACGTTACATGCGCTGGGCTGGTGGCTGGGAATCGTTTCCGTTTTTTTATTGCCCGTGATCGAATTGCTCTTCGCCAAACAGATCAGGCCTAAAAATCTGGCGCATTCCATTTTTGGCCTGCTGTATATTTCCCTGAGTTGGGGTTTATTGGTGGACCTGTTCCGGGCGCACGAATATTCTACGATCTACGCTGTTGTAAACATCGCTTCTCCCTATCTGGTGATACTGGTGATCGCTTCCATCTGGATCAACGATACCATGGCGTATATCGTTGGGTCCCTGATCGGTAAAACACCGCTTTCTTCCTATTCCCCCAAAAAGACCTGGGAAGGTACTATCGGGGGTGTATTGCTTAGTGTTGGAGTGGTAGCCGCAGTTGGTTACTGGGGTTTTTCTGTTGGTCCTTTTATCTATCATATGGCGATCATCGCAGCCATTGCTGCTATCACAGGTACCATGGGCGATCTGCTCGAATCGCGATTGAAGCGAATGGCCGGTGTGAAAGACAGTGGTAGTTTTATGCCCGGTCATGGTGGTTTTCTCGATCGGTTTGACTCCTTACTGATTGCCAGCATTTTTGTTTGGCTTTATGTAATGCTCGTGATGGAAAACACTTCTCTTCTCTAAAACACTTCCCGTAAGGGCATAAGAGCGTCATTTCCTATATTTGCGACATGACAATACATAAGGAAGGGTATAAGAGCATTGCGATCACCGCCATTCTCTTTGCTATCATCAATCTCTGTTCATTTTATTTTATCAGTTTCAACTGGCCCTGGCTCAGTTGGGTGATCTTTATTGCCACGCTTGGGTTGCTGCTGTTTATCATTTCATTTTTCCGTGTACCCAATCGTGTACTGACCACCGGAGAGGATCTGATCATTTGCCCGGCCGATGGGAAAGTAGTCGTAATTGAAGAGATCACCGATGTGGAATATTTTAAAGACCGTCGTTTGCAGGTATCTGTATTTATGAGTCCGGCCAATGTGCATCAGAACCGCAACCCGATCAGCGGTGAAGTAGTGTATAATCAATATCACAAAGGAAAATACCTTGTGGCCTGGGACCCGAAATCTTCCACCGAAAATGAGCGTCACTCTGTTGTGCTCAAAGGTAAACACGGCGAAATCCTTGTTAAACAGATTGCCGGCGCCTTAGCCAAGCGTATCATCAATTATTTACAGGTGGGTCAGAAAGTGGATCAGGCAGCCGAATATGGTTTTATTAAATTTGGCAGTCGTGTAGACCTGTTATTGCCCGTTGGAACAGAAATCACCGTGAAGTTGGGAGAAGTAGTGAAGGGAGGAGTGACGGTGTTGGGTAAGTTCAAATAGGGTGAATTTGAAAATTTGAAGATTTGAAAATGGGAAACCTGAGTGAATCGGGTTTCCCATTTATATTTTTGGTTAGAGGATGTCCATTAATTGTTTGAGGTCGGTTACGCGGAAGGTGGGTTCGAAGGCAATGGGTTTGTTTATATGGTCCACATAGATCTGGTCCAGGCCGGCATTCTTCGCTCCTCGGATATCCACTTCCGGATCATCGCCGATCATCACACTTTCTGTGGCGGTGGCTTTCGCCCGCTCCAGTGCATAATCGAAGATCTCTTTATGCGGCTTGAGACTGTTGCTGCCTTCACTCGTGATCACTTCTTTAAAATAACCACTGAGTCCGGAATACTGCAGTTTGCTGTGTTGTGTTTTTTCAAAACCGTTCGTGATCAGGTGCAACTGATACCCTTTGTTTTTCATATGATCCAGCATTTCAATAGTGTGGGGAAACAAATGTGTGCGTGTGGGCAGGAGGTCGAGGAATTCGACAGCCATCTGACGCGCCAGTTTTTCATTGCCGATCTTGAAGTCGAGCAAGGCCAGCATAAACCGCTTCCACCGCAATTCATCTACTTTAATAAAGCCTTTTCTGTATCGGTCCCAGAGCCGTTCATTATGAACCAGGTAGTTTTGATGGAATCGCTCAAAATCGTCGATGCCCAGATCGCGCAGCGAAAGATTTTCATATAAATTGAGCAGGGTAAAGCGACTATTGGTTTCGAAATCCCAAAGGGTATGATCGAGGTCGAAGAACAGGTGCCGGTATTTCATGCTGCAAAATACGGGCGGAACGTATTGGAAAAAAATCGTACTTCGCAGTATAAAGTTTCTTTCATGAATATTGTGATCACCGGAGCGTCGAAAGGATTGGGTCGTGCTACCGCCATAGCGCTGGCAGCACCCGGAAACAGCCTGTTTTTATGCAGCCGCAACCGTTCTCAACTGGAAGCCCTGCAGGCCGAATTAATGGCTGCGGTGGATGATTGCACGGTGAATATTTTTCCCGCTGATCTCAGGAAGGAGGAGGAAGTAAAGCAATTTGGTCGTTGGGTCCTGGGCAAGGCCGTGCCGGATGTGCTGGTGAACAATGCGGGCTTGTTTAATCCGGGAAGTGTTATCAACGAACCGGAAGGGTCTCTGGACGAAATGCTGGCTATTAATTTATTCAGTGCCTATCATCTTACCCGTGTGCTGGTGCCCGAAATGATCAAACAGCAGCGGGGTCATATTTTTAATATTTGCTCCATTGCCTCTCTGGACGCCTATGACAATGGTGGTGCCTACAGCATCAGCAAATTTGCGTTGTATGGATTTTCTAAAAATCTTCGCAAGGAATTGATCCCGCATCAAATCAAGGTAACCCATGTATTACCGGGGGCTGTTTATACCGATTCGTGGAGTGGATCCGGTATTGACCCGCAGCGGATCATGGAAGCATCTGATATTGCCCAACTGATCAAAACCGCGATCGCGCTTTCTCCGCAGGCCTGTGTGGAAGAGTTGGTCGTTCGTCCGGTAAAAGGCGATCTGTAAACCAATCATCCTTTTAACGTGGCTTTAACCCCGGCATCACTTGTACGGCGAAGGGGATACCGCTACATTTGTGGCAAACTGACGGCTATCTATCGATTTCTACTCATATTACTTTTATCAGCTACTTCATTTTCTTCTACCCTAAAGGCACAGATGCGGTTTTATACTACCGTGAGCGAAGGGCCTGTCCGATTGGGGCAAACCTTTCAGGTACAGTATGTGATCGAGGATGCCGGTGCTGTAACACAATTTCAATTGCCTTCATTCCCGTCATTTAAAGTGCTCGATAGTTTTGAAAACCGCAGTCAGGTATTATCCTCACAGGGCACGAGTCTGGTACAGGCTTATTCCCGTATTGTAGTTTTAATGGCCACGCGCGAAGGTCAGTTCACATTGCCTCCAGCGGTGGCAGTGATCGATGGGAAAAAAGTATGGTCCAAAGTTGCCCGGATTGAGGTTGGAACGCCAGCGGCACGCAGCAATGAAGCAGGAGAGTCGGTTCAGATCGAGCAGAATTCCCAGTTAAAAGCCGGCGAGAGCATGGCGGACAAACTGCGTCAGCATGTTTTTCTGCGGGTTGTTGCCAATACACGGCAATGTTATGCCGGCGAGGGCATAACGGTTTCCTATAAGTTATATTCGGCACTTAATACCTCCGCCCGGGTTTTGCGCCGGCCGGCATTGAGCGGTTTCAGTGTGTTGGAAATGGTCGATGCCTACAACAGCAAACCGGAAGAAGAGTGGTTGGATGGGAAAGCTTATTATGTTAATCTGGTGCGTAAAGTGCAATTGTTTCCCTTGCAGGCCGGTGCGTTAACACTGGAGCCGGCACAGGTAGAATGTACGGTGCATTTCAGCACCGAGCCGGAAGCAGATAAGATAAAGTCTTTATTGAACAGGGCCGGCAAAAGTGCCACTGCTGATGCGGTCGATTATGTTACCACGATCAGTTCCGCACCACTCAGCATTCTGGTTAAACCCCTGCCTTCGTCCAATAACGAACAATTCAGTGGTGCGGTGGGGCAATTCTCCCTTAGGATGGAAACGGATTCAGAAGTAGTAAAACCGGGTTCTTTGGTAAAGCTGCGGCTGGTGGTGGACGGGACAGGTAATTTCCCTCTAATTGTAGCTCCCTCTGTCGCGTGGCCGGTGGGTGTGGACACGGCGGAGCCTGAAGTGGGAGAAGACTTTGATCGGTTTACATTTCCTTTGAAGGGAAGAAAGCATTTTGGATATTCCTTTACCGCACCTGAATCGGGGGAAGTGGTCATTCCTGCCGTTAAAATGCTCTATTTCGATCCGGCTTCGGCCCAATATAAATACTGTCAATCCAAACCGCTTACGATCAAAGTGGGTCGGGCCGGAAACGACAGGGTAAGTCCTGCTGCTGTAGCCGAACCCGTTTCGTCTTCGGTTCCCCGGGAGCGTTATTGGTTTGCGCTGGTGGTATTGGGGATCATTAGCTGGGTATTATACCAGTTCCGGATGAGTAAGAAGGACAAACTGGTTTTGAGTGAAAAGCCTGTAGCCGTTACAGCCCCTGTTGTGAAAACGGTTATTGCCGTACCGGATAGCTTAAAAATCGTTCCTGAAGAAGGAATGCGCGGTAATTTTTACCGGCACCTGCAACAGTTTCTATGGGAGTCTATAAGTGCGGTAACAAAGCTGGAGCCCATCCGCTGGAACAAAGCCGCACTGGAAGCAGCGCTGACGGAAAAGGGTTGTTCAGCCGCTATCATTCAGCAGATACATGCTTTATTACAGCAATGCGAACTTGCTTTATATGGAATGGACCAGGGCAATGAGGCCATTATTTCCATTCAACAATCATTGGATGAGATCGTTCGGGAATTAAATTCTTTGTAAGAGCCGTTTGTTACTCAGGATTCACTGTACTTATAGCCAACGCCTCTAACGGAATGGAAATACTGTGGGTTGCGGCTATCTTCTTCAAAATATTTTCGGAAACTCAGAATGAAGTTATCAATGGTTCGGGTGGTGGGATACACATTATAACCCCAAACGGTTTGCAGGATCTTTTCACGCGGCACCACATCGTTCTTGTTTTCGATGAGCAAACGCAGCAACATGGCTTCTTTCTTACTCAATTGAATCACTTCGCCGTTTTTATTGATGGCTTCCTGTGCTTTGAAATCGATTTTGTTTTTTCCAAAGGAATAGGTGTCGCCAACGGTATCTTTATCGAGAAGTTTTTGGTTTTTGTCGATCAGTTTATGCACGCGGAGCAGGAGTTCTTCCAGATTGAAGGGCTTGGTGAGATAATCGTCGGCTCCTTTCTTTAGGCCCAGCACGCGATCGGCACTGGTACTGCGGGCGCTCAGGATCAGGATGGGCACATCATTATTTCTGATACGGATGGTTTCTGTTACCTGGATGCCATCTGTTTCGGGCAGCATGATATCAAGGATCACCAGATCAAAATACTCGTTCTCCACTTTTTCCAAAGCGGCAGTCCCGGTAAATGCAGAGGTAACTTCATAGCCTTCCAGTTCCAAATTCAGTTTGAGCGCTTCATGAAGGTTCTCTTCATCTTCTACCAGTAGTATCGAGAGTTTCTGGCTCATGTCCATTTCATTTTTTAAATGCAACCACAAAGGTAGTCCCTGTGGGCGTATTGTCTGTCACGTAAATGTCGGCATTATGATCGGCAGCGATCTTTTTACATAAATAGAGGCCCAGACCGGTTCCTTTGGCGGTTCGGGTTGATTCATTTCCTATCCGGTAGAATTTTTCAAACACTTTCTTCTTTTCTTCATCGGGAATGCCCATGCCTCTGTCGCTCACCATCAGGAGGATCTGGTTATCGCGTTGTTCCAAGGCGCATGTTATGGGTGCTGTCGGAGGGGCGTATTTATAAGCGTTTTCCAGCAGATTGTTCAGCAGGATGGTGAGCAGGAGGGAATCGCCGGTAACTTCCATTTCTTCCTCGATCTGCAATTGCCAGTTGCGGTCGGGGAAGCGGTGTTTGAAATCGTTTACGGCACTGGTGGCCAGATCGCTCAGGTTCAGTTCCTCCCGGGTAAAACTATAGCGGTTGCCTTCCAGTTGCGACGATACCAGAATATTATTGGTAAGGGTATTCAGCCGGTTGGTTTCCTGAAGGGTCATTTGCAGGATCTTGGTTCGGCGGGCTTCATCCAGTTGGTGTTTTTGAAGTGTTTCCAGATTGAGTTTGGTAACAGCAATGGGGGTTTTTAATTCATGGGTAATGGCCATCATGAAATTCTGTTGCTGCTGTTGTGCTTTGATCTGTTGCCGAACGGCGCGGAACACATAAAAAGCACCCACGAGTATGAGGGCGAGAAAGGTGAGGCCTTCCCCAATGTATTTGGTGGTGCCCCGGTGTTGTTGGTCTTTTAGAAAGGTTAATTGCTGCTCGTAATTGTCGGGCCTTGGTTGCAACGCATTCAATGATTCGATACGCAGGGCTGCCATCTGATCATTCTGACGTTCTAAGGATACAAACCACCATATCAATGCGGCAATGATATAGAGCAGGAGGATCCAGTAAACAAAAGTGGCAATGGTGAGTTTCTTTTTATCGGAAGGTTGCATAGCAGCCGTTTATTCCTTAGCCTTTTCAATGCGGATGCCCACATTCATGATGTTTTCCAGAGGGTCTTCGCGCATGATCTGTTTCAGGGTAAAAACATACTTTCCCTTTTTGGCAAACAGGGTGGGCTTATCAGTAAGCAAAATGCGGTGTTCGTACAGATCGTCCATTCCGGTACCCAGCCAACCCTTGGCATCATTGGCCAGCAGCAGTTCACGGCGTGTGGTGTAAGCTGAATCGCCGGGTGGCTGCAGGGCTATTTCCATCCAGATATTTTTATACCGATAAGCATCATTATGCCGCAACACTACATAAATATTATAAAGCGAGGAGCTATCGTTATTGATATCGAATTCGATCCGTGGTTGAAAACTGGCAGACCATGCCTGCTGCGGGATGACCACATTTTTTTCGGCGAGGTTGATCTTTCCGCAGGCAGCGAGTAAGGTCAGTAAGAATAAGGAGGCCAGTAGCTTTTTCAATGGACTATTTTTTTCAAAAATACAGAACAGTTATATATATGCCGTTACAGAACATTTAAAACCTGTTCTTTGGCTTTTTCGAGTTCATCTTTCATGAGTACCACACATTTCTGTATGGACGAGTCGTAGGCTTTGGCACCGGTGGTATTGATCTCACGACCGATCTCCTGCAATACGAAAGAGAGTTTCTTTCCTTTGCTGTCGCCCTCTTCGGCAAGGATCTGTTTAAAATACTCGCAATGATTTTTCAGGCGCACCTGCTCTTCGGTCAGGTCCATCTTTTCAATATAATAGATGAGTTCCTGTTCGAGTCGGTTTGGATCATAGTTTTCTTTCCCTACATTTTCTTCCAGCACTTTAGTGAGACCATCTTTTACTTTTTGTTTACGGAGGGGTTCCAGTTCGATCACGCGGTCTTGCTGTACACGGATATTATCAATGCGCAGTTCCAGTTCTTTTTCCAGGATCCGGCCTTCTTCGGAACGGTGGAGGTTGAGATCATCAATAGCGGCATCCACCACTTTGGTGAATAATTGCCATTCTTCATCGGTAAGCGTTTCACCGGTAGGTGTGATCACTTCCGGCAGTTTCAGTAAGGAGCTGAGGATCTGAGAAGGATCCAGACCGAGTTCTTCTGATAATGCGGCAATGGGTTTGTAATAGGCTTTTGCCAGATGCGTATTAATACTTACCGGTTTAGCGGCGCCGCTTTCTTTCAGGCTGATCGTACAGTCTACGGTTCCTCTTCCCAGTTTGTTCGACAGCAATGCTCTGATATCAAATTCAAAAGGCTTGAGGAAAGCGGGCATCTTCAGTGATAATTCGAATTGTTTTCCATTGAGCGATTTAATATCGATCAGAAAGGTTTTATCACCTACAGGTTTTTCGGCTCTTCCGAATCCGGTCATTGATTTGAGCATGCGCGTATGATTTGATGCGAAGGTAGGGGTTTTGGAGGTGAGAGGTGAGAGGTGAGAGATGAGAGGTGAGAGGTGAGAGGGGAGAGGGGAAACGTGAATGGTGAATCGTGAATCGTCAATCGGGAATAGTGAATTGACTCCGCGGACCTTCGCGTCCATTGTGCCTTTGCGGTTAAGTGTATTTCTATTTACCATCAAAACGTTCACGGGCCCTTACCCCAAAAAAAAACCTCCTGGTGAACCAGGAGATTATTATGTGGATGGGTTAGTAAGTACCGGGAAATAAATTTCCCTACACAATATTAAATATTATTTTTTCTACATAAAAAATTTTTTAAAGAAATTTTATTCACATTTATCCGCAATGTTGTGGAAATCCATATATCAATAGGTGTTTACTGATAGTGATGATGGAAAGCAACGAGGGTGATAGGTTGTGGTAATGATGATATAGGATCACTATTGATGATCATAGTTTTCATTCGATAATTTTTCGTTTATTCTTTCAATACAGTTCATTTCTCCAATGAAAAATGCCCCTTTGAATTAATTATCAATGGATGAAAGTGTAATCCTATTTTTGTAAAAATGTTCAGCTATGAAGTTTCCTTCTCCTGTTGCCTTGACCTGGTTGGCTGATTTGCTCGGTGCCCGTTTGGTAGGTAATACCACTGCGGCTGCAACCGGAATCAATGAAATACATAAAGTGGAATCGGGTGATCTGGTATTTGTTGACCATCCAAAGTATTATGATAAATGTATTCAATCGGCTGCCGATTTCATAATTATCAATAAAGAAACCTCTTTTCCAGAGGGAAAAGCGTTATTGATCGTGGAGCAACCGTTCGAAGCATATCAAACCATAGTACGACATTTTCGTCCTTTTATTCCGGCCACCCAGTCTATTGATCCTACTGCCGTGATCGGCGACAGTACCTATATCGCGCCCGGTTCCTTTATTGGAAAACATGTTCGTATCGGGAATAATTGCCGCATTCATCCGAATGTAACCATACTCGATCATTGCGAATTGGGCAATGATGTGGTTATTCAGTCAGGTACCGTTATCGGCAGCGATGCCTTTTATTATAACACGAAGAAAGATCGCGCCCAATGGTATAAGCGTATGGAAAGTTGCGGTCGTGTATTGATCGAAGATGGGGTAGAGATCGGTGCCGGTTGCACCATCGATCGTGGGGTAACGCATGATACCACCATTGGTGCGGGCACCAAAATGGATAATATGATCCATATCGGGCATGATTCCGTTATTGGCAAGAACTGTTTGATCGCTGCACAGGTAGGTATTGCCGGCGCAGTGGAAATTGGCAATGGCGTGGTGATCTGGGGTCAGGTAGGTATCAGTAAAACGCTTTCTATTGGTGACAATGCCGTTATTCTGGCACAGAGTGGTGTGCCTTCTTCTATTGAAGGAAATAAAGTGTATTGGGGCACACCGGTAGAAGATGCTGCTAAAAAGAGACGTGAGTTGGTTTGGGTAAAACGAATCCCGGAACTATGGGAGAAAGTTATGAAAGGAAATAAGTAAGTATTGAAGGCGGTTATTAGAACCGCCTTTATTCATATTCATAATCGTAGGGCAGCAGCTCCGCCAGTTTTTTCCAGGCCCAATAGCCCGTATTCACCACATCATATTGTTCATAGAAATAGCCGTTCTCTTCTATGATAAATCCATTCGCAATATCCAATACGGTGATCTGATACCTGGTATTTGTTGGTAATTTAAACTGTGTTAAGAACCGTTTGTCGGGCAATACCGGTTTATAACTCACCCGGTAACTGCCATTCCAGTCCAGCACCACCGACCCACTGTCGTTGGCATAATGCAGGCTGTCATACAAATTGCTGATACGTGTTCCTTTGAATTCATTGCCCTCTTTGCTGAGTTGTTCAACAATAAACCCTTCTTCTTCCACCAAACTATCATATAAAGCCCGCATAAAATGCATGCGTGATCCCAGGTAGGTGCGTGCCCTGTTCTTCACATACATAGCTTTTACGGACTCTGTGGTATCGATCTCGGTAAAAAGCGGATAGCCGGTAAACTGGCTGATCTTGCTCGTGTAATCGTAACTGAAGGAATCCAGTTGGTAGCGAATGGTATATCCCAGTGCATCATTCACTACGATCAGATCTTCCCGTGCGGTTACTTTTAAGCGATTCTTCTTCTTATAAAAATAAAAACGCAGGGCTTCCGGATTTTTAATCGTGCAGCGATCGGCATTTGGTGTATTGCCAATAAAATTCTCTATAAAGAAAGCCCCGTATTTCGCAAATCCATCCGGTACTTCTGTGCTCCCCACCACAGCCACTTCTGTCATAGTCTTATCTTCTTTCTTGAGCAGAATGACCAAGGTATCTGTTACTGAAAAATTGTTATCGATCCGGAGTAGGTGTTTCTCGTATCCGGTATAAGAGATCACAAGATCATATCCGCCCTGTGGCAAACGAAGAAAAAACAAGCCGTTATTGTTGGAGATGGTGCCATAAGTGGTATTCGGACAAAACGCCGAAGCCCCTGCTAATACCGTTTGTGAACTGGAGTCAACCACCTTGCCGAGTATACTGATGGTTTTTTCCTGTGCCTGAAGGGCAACAGCGCATACACACAGCAATAGTAACAGAACGTATTTTTTCATGTCCGTGCGGGATTGATGATAGGGAACGCAAAATACCTCCAACTATTTTGCCAATTAACTCTTTTGGGGCTTTTCGAGGTAGTTTTGGCAAGATTTAGCAATGGTTTCACGTAAAGTGCCGAAGGTGAATCCCGGTAAGGCGGCCAGAATTTTACTATTATCGAAATAGGTTACACTTTGCGCAATGCGGGCGGTTTCTTTGGTAAGCAGTGGTTTTTTGCCGGTAAACAGCGATTTTAATTTTTCCAAACGCCAGGCGATTTGTCCCAGCAACGGTGTGGCTTCTTTTACAGGAGGTTTGCGATGTAATCCTTCTGCAATGGTTTCAAATAATTGTTTGAACGACCAGTTATCGGCATTTACAATAAAGCGCTGGCTATGAATATCGCTTTCCATGAGGGCAACAGCGGCACGCGCCACATCTTCCACCCCTACAAAACCATTGATGCCATTGGTGTACCAGGGAAATTCGTTGAATACATTCTTGAATATGGCGCAACTCGATTGGTTCCAGTCGCCATAACCGATCACAGTACTCGGATTTAAAATAATCGTTTGCAATCCTTCTCCCATACCGCGCCATACTTCCATTTCACCTTTATACTTGCTGATCGCGTAATGGGTGTTGATGTCCGATTCGGCCCATTTCTTTTCTTCATTCACTTTGTCTCCATGCGCGGTACGTCCCAGGGCGGCCACGCTGCTGATATGCACCAGCTTTTTGATATTGGCTTCAATCGCCATATTCACCACATTGGCGGTACCGGTTACATTGGTGCGATACATATTCGAACGGTCCTTTTTCAGAAAAGAAACAACGGCTGCTGAATGGATCACATAATCACATCCGCTCATGCCTTCCCCGAGGGCTACAACATCAAACAGGTCGCCTTCGATCCATTCTACCTCGTTAAAAACGGAGGCCTCAATAAAAAACGGGGTATGGTTATGCCGACGCAGGGCTTTCACCCGATAGCCGCGGGCGACGAGCTCTTTGATGATATATGCACCAATAAATCCGGTGCCACCTGTTATGAATACTGATCGCTGCAAAAGGAGAGTTTAAATAGTGCGCTGTAATTTGGCGAAGCGAATATATAGGTTAATTGGCGATTCCTTACTGATAACGGTAATACCCTTCACCTGATTTACGTCCTAATTTTCCGGCGCGCACTTTTTCTTCCTGAATGGCGGAAGGTTTGAGTCGTTCCGGTTGGCCCAATTGTTCGTATACCGAACAGCTTACGGCATAGTTAATATCATTTCCTATCAGGTCCATCAATTTAAATGGTCCCATTTTGAAACCACTGGCTTCCATAACGGCATCAATGGTTTCGATACCGGCCCATCCTTTTTCTAATAAACGCAGGGCTTCCAGGTAGTAAGGACGGGCGACGTGGTTTACGATGAATCCCGGCGCATCGATACAGCGAACGGTTACCTTTCCCATTTTACGGGCCACAGTTTCGATGGTTTCTGTTACGGCAGTAAGGGTATGCGGCGTAGAAACCACTTCCACCAGTTTCATTAGTGGCGCGGGGTTGAAGAAATGCATGCCTACGACACGACTAGGCTGCATTACCTTTTCAGCGATTGCACGTACGGAAAGGGAAGAGGTGTTGGTAGCAAATATGGTTTCGCTGTGATTTACTTCGGCGAGTTGATTGAAAAGGGCCACTTTGGCGGCTTCTTTTTCTACAATGGCTTCAATGATCAGGTCTGCAATACAATCATTGATATCATTTACCCAACGGATGCGTAACAGAATGGAGCGGGCCTCATCGGCCTGTATTTTATTTTTTGCGACCAGTTGTTGCAGTTGCTGATCGATCATTTGTTGCGAATGCTGAAGGGTTGTGGCATTTACATCAAATATGATCACATGAAAACCAGCAGTAGCAGCCACTTGTGCAATGCCTGAACCCATGGTACCGGCGCCGCAGATGCAAATGGAAGCAATAGTCATAATCAAATATTCAAATCAGTAAATAGCGCTCCGTTATGTTGCTGCGGTAAATTGCCGGAGGAACCGCACGTCGTTCTCGCTGAACAAACGGATATCGGTGATGCCGTATTTCAGCAGGGCCGGGCGTTCGATACCCATACCAAAGGCAAAGCCGGTGTATTTGTTGGGGTCGATGCCGCAATTGCTCAATACGTTGGGGTGCACCATACCGCATCCAAGGATTTCGAGCCAGCCGGTGCGTTTACAGATACTGCAACCGCTACCACCACAGATCTGACAACTGATATCCATTTCGGCACTGGGTTCGGTAAAGGGGAAATAGGAAGGGCGGAAACGCACTTTCACATCCTTACCATACATCTCCTGTACGAAAAAGTACAGGGTTTGTTTGAGATCGGCGAAAGAAACGTTCTCGTCAATATATAAACCTTCTACCTGATGGAAGAAGCAATGGGAGCGGGCACTGATGGTTTCGTTGCGGTATACACGGCCGGGGCAGATGATACGGAGGGGCAGTTGGCCTTTTTCCATTTCTCTGATCTGGATATTACTGGTGTGGGTGCGCAACAGCCAGTCGGGATTTTGCTGGATGTAAAAGGTATCCTGCATGTCGCGGGCCGGGTGGTGTTCGGGAAGGTTGAGGGCGGTGAAATTGTGAAAATCGTCTTCAATTTCCGGCCCTTCAGCTACGGCGAAGCCTAAGCGTTGGAAAATGGAGATGATCTGGTTGCGCATGAGGCTGATCGGATGGCGGCTGCCCACGGGGATGGGGTCGCCGGGCAGGGTAACGTCGATGCCGGCGGATTTTCCGTCGGACTGCCCTTCCATTTCCTGTTTCCATGTTTCGTAGCGGCTTTCGGCGTATTGTTTGAATTCGTTCATGATCTGACCGAATTCTTTCTTCTTTTCTACGGCTACGTTTTTCATTTCGGACATCATGTTTTTCACGATGCCTTTGGTACCCAGGAATTTGATACGGTACGCTTCGAGCGAGTCCATGCCATCGGCAACGGTTTCGCTGATTTCCTTTTTATAGAGTTCAATTTTTTGCAGCAGATCTTCCATGGGGGCGAAGATACGAAATGTAGGTTTTGTGGTACAAATTAGAGATGGCATCTCCTCGTGAAAAAACGCTTTCGGCTGCTGTTTTCCCGGTACGGTACAAAAAGGAGATGGCATCTCCTCGTGAAAACACCCCCTCCTCGTGTTTTTTTCCTCACCACAATACCGTTTTCTATTAACTTGCATCCATGAGTTTATGGCATTCCCTTTCCGATTTTTTAGACCCCATCAGCCTCTACCAGATCTCCGAAGATCAAGGATATAAAGATGGACAACTGGGCACAAAAGTTCAGGCACACGAAGAGGAGTTCCCCGATGTGGAGGAGGCCGATATCGTGATCGTTGGGTGCAATGAAACCCGTGGATCCTGGCAGTTGCTGGCAGATTCCAATGCCCCGAATGTGATCCGCCACCAGTTTTACTCAACTTATTACTGGCATACCGATCTGCGCATCGCTGATATCGGCAACATAAAAAGCGGTGCCGCCTTAGGCGATAGCTATGCAGCTCTCAAAACCGTTCTGCATGAACTCAATGCCGCCGGTAAAACTGTTATCATACTGGGCGGGTCGCACGACCTCACCCTCGCTCAATACGGCGCTTATGTAGAACGCAAGAAAATCATTGAAGCCGTTTGTGTGGATGCCCTCATCGACTTAAACCTCGATTCCCAGAACCGCTCCGAGAATTTCCTCATGGAAATGCTCACCGGCGAACCCAATTATCTCCGTCATTATAACCATATCGGTTTTCAAAGCTATTATGTGCACCCGCGGATGCTGGAAACCATGGATAAACTCCGGTTCGATTGTTTCCGTCTGGGTAATGTGAAGGAAAGTCTGGAGGAGATGGAACCGGTGATCCGCAACTGTCAGTTGTTTAGTTTCGATATTTCGGCCATAGCTCATGCGTTTGCTCCTTCCAATACCATTTCACCCAATGGATTCACCGGCGAAGAGTCCTGTGTGCTGATGCGTTATGCCGGTATGAGCCCCAATGTAAACACCATCGGTTTGTACGGATATATTCCGGAGCATGATAAAAATCTGCTCACCGCCAAACAGATCAGTCACATGCTGTGGTATTTCCTCGATGGACGCAGCCGCGGCCGTCGTGAAGCCTCCCTCGACGAAAAAGATTCTTTCAACGAGTATCATATGGCGTTTGCAGAAGTTCAAACCACTTTTCTGCAGAGCAAAAAAACAGGTCGCTGGTGGATGCAACTGCCCGATGGAAAATTCATCGCCTGCTCCTATAAAGACTATTTACTCGCCAGCAGCAATGAAATTCCGGAAAGATGGCTGCGGGCCCAGGAACGCGAATAACCTCATAACCCCTACGTATACTATTCTAAAGCTGTTGGTATGATGAATCCTTCTTTCAAAAAATATATGTACCGGTTTCCTTCCAGCAGTTTATTTCTGTGGATCGCCGCTGCTTTATTATTGAGTTCCTGTGTAGCTAATAAGAGTATCATCCGTTCGGCTAACCGCAATATTTATAATGATTCCATCCTGAAACATGCGGTGGTTGGAGTGAGTGTGTATGATCCTTCTTCGCAAAAAACCCTTTTTGAACGTAATGGAGCCACGTATTTTGTGCCCGCTTCCAATATAAAAATCGTATCCTGCTATACGGCGCTCAAATTTTTGGGCGATAGCCTGCCCGGTATCAAATATGCTGTAACACCCAAGGGCCTGTTGTTGATCCCTACAGGAGACCCCAGTTTGCTGCACGCCGATTTCGCCCATCACCCCGTATTGGATTTTTTAAAGAAAGAAGAACGGAATCTTTTCATCACCGATGCCGTTTGGCAGTCGGAAGCACTGGGCAGTGGATGGAGCTGGGACGATTTCAATGAAGATTATATGGTGGAGCGCAGTGCTCTTCCTGTTTATGGTAATATCATTAAATGGGTACAGGAAATTGAAACGCCCAAGGGATATGATAGCAGTCAGCCTGATGTTTCCACCACCATCTACTCCATTCCCGAGGTAGAATGGAAAGTACGCTTCGATCCCAACGATAGCGCAAAGAATTTTATGGTGCAACGGAATCGGGAAGACAATGTGTTCACCATTACAGAAGGTAAAGAGAAAAAAGCCCTGCAGGATGTGCCCTATGTTGCATTTGGCATTAAGTCGGGCCTCGAATTACTGAAAGCAGCGGTAGAAAAGGAGATAACCATCTGGAACCCGAAACCCGGCAGTATAACCGAAACACATACGATCTATTCCCAATCCACCGACTCCCTGCTCAAACCCATGATGCACCGGAGTGATAATTTTTATGCCGAACAGGTATTGATGATGGTGAGCCAGCAAATGCTCGGCTATCAAAATGACGGGAAAATTATTGACTCCTTGCTTCGCTCGGTATTCAAGGATCTTCCCCAGCGACCCCGTTGGGCCGATGGCAGCGGGTTGAGCCGGTATAATCTGTTCACCCCGCAGGATTTTGTTTCTATCCTGAATCGTTTGCAAACCGAATTTGGTATGGAGCGGGTGAAAGGCCTCTTCCCCGCCGGTGGCCGCGGCACCCTGTCTAATTATTTCAAAGGCGACAGCGTGTATCTCTATGCCAAAACCGGTACCCTCAGCGGGGTGGTTTGTTTAAGCGGTTATCTACAGGCAAAATCGGGCAAATGGCTGATCTTTTCCGTGCTGGTCAATAACCACCGCGGTTCGGCCACAGCTATTCGACGGAAAGTAGAGCTGTTTCTCAACGATATACGTAATTCCTACTGATCTTCCCAACCCTTGCCGCATCGCTTTGCGTATAATGGCTCAGAAAGCGTTTGCGCTCTGTTCCCTGTTCGGGTAATGCAGGCAATAATAGTTAGATCGTACCTGTTGACCTTCAGGATCAGGAATAGTTTTTGTGAGAAGAGAGGATATCATTCACGCAATAATTCCGGTCCCGGATCATTAATGGCAGTTATTTATTGGCTCAGGAACCCGCCGATATTGAATTAATAAACGGTTGTATCTCGAACAGCCGCAAGGCACAGGAACAGTTGTATAAACGTTTCTATGGGCCCATGATATCCTTGTGCCTGCGCTATACCCGCCAGGAAGAAGATGCTATAGAAGTATTGCACAATGGTTTCATGAAAGTGTATAAAAATATCCATACGTATGATGGTCATAAGGCTTCTTTATACACCTGGATCCGCAAGATCATGGTGAATGCGGCTATTGATTTCATCCGGCGTAAGAATAAATTTTCGGTGATGGAACTGGAACGTGCCGAAGAACCCGGCATTGAGGCAGAAGCCATCCAGCGATTGGGCTCAAAGGAATTACTGCAATTGGTGAAAAAATTATCGCCTGCCACCCGAATGGTTTTCAACCTCTATGTGGTGGAAGGATATAATCATCGCGAGATCGGCGAAATGGCCGGTATCAGCGAAGGCACCAGCAAATGGCATTTAAGTGAAGCCCGCAGACAGTTAAAACAATTGCTCGTCACCCTTTCGGTACCGCAACAATGATAGAAAAACAACCATACGAAAAACACCTGGCCGAAGGGCTGGAACAGTTGCCGCCTGTGGGTGACCCCGTCCGTCATTGGCCCGACTTAAAAGCGCGGCTCGATCGGGAGCTGCCGGAAGGCGGGGTATTTTTTCGTTGGCAACGATGGGGCAAATGGGGCGGACTGTTACTGCTACTGCTCGTTTTCGTGAGCGTGGTTTGGTATTTTTCGGACAATAAGCAAACCGATGCCAGCATCCACATGGATCAAACAACGCGAGAAGGTGCCTCTCCGTCCATCACCAGTAAAGTAACCGATAAAGCAGTTGTAAGCACGAATCCAAATACATCCACTGCAGATCCTGAAAATAAAATTGCGGACCCTGCCCCACCAGCGGCTATTGATAAACGGGAAAAGATAGTTGAAGCAAAAGCTATAACATCCAATACGCCGTTGTCAAACGCTCGCGTCGTTGAAGAAGCGTCGGCCATAAAGCGCAAAGAGGCGCCTGTAGTTTCTGGGAAGAAGAACGCCACTATAAAAACGATATCGAAGGATCCGGTTCTTGCTTCAAGGCAAAAAGTGGTTTCCGACGCGGGCTCCTACTATGAGAAAGCAAGAGTTCTGAATCATCGGAAAAAATCAGGTGGTAAAAAATCGGATCCTGCTGCTGGCGGACGGGGAGAGGAGCTCCATTCAGTATTGTACGATCAAGAGGAAGCCCTTGCTTTTCGGCCAGCCATCATAAGGATGAATAAATTTCATTCCTTTATTTCATTGAATACCGGCCTGTTGCTTACCGATTCGCTGTCTGCACAATACAGCGCAGCCATCCACCACAAAATGATCCCGGTGCCCAAACGCAGTCGATTCAAAGAGGTAACGGAGCGTACGCAAAAATTGCATAACCGCGAAGTGGGAAGAGGCGAACAGCAGAAATTCGTATTCGGACTCGCCCTGCCGCTGGCTTTTCCGATCTCTGATCAAAAGGCCGTGGCCTATAATTTCAATGGCGGGCAGAATACGGTATCAGATTATCTCCCTACTCCGCATGTACAATATCATTTGGGAAAGGAATCCTTTTTACAAGCCGAAGTGCAACTGATCAATCCACAGTTTATACGACCTGCCTTGCTTTCGCAATTGACGCGGGAACAATCGGCTCCGGGTAATAACCGCTATGTCACCACTTCTATCTTTGCTAAAAAACTCTATTATTTCAATTTGCCGGTATCAGTTTATTATAGTCCGTTCAAGAATTTTTATCTGGGAACCGGGTTGCAGTTTTCATCGTTGCTCGGTGGTATTGCCTATTCCGAATACCGGGCGGGCAATTCGATAATGCCAATGCGTACGGACACGCTTTTGCGTTATAGTTATTCGAAGTTTCGAAACGATAGTTTATCGGGCCGGCTCAACAGCAGTGAGTTCCGGGTGCTGCTGGATGCGCAGTATTACTGGAAGCGCTTTGCGGTAGGGATGCGGTATAATCAGGGATTGGGAAATTATATCAACTTGCAGGTAAGCCCCAACATGCCGAATGTGATCGATCGGAACAGGGCGTTGCAGTTTTATTTGAGGTATAATCTGTGGGAAAAGTTATAAGTTTTAAGTTGTAAGTAGTAAGAGTGCTGCCCCTACTTAAAACTTAAAACACAGAACGTACTACTTTCGAAACATCTGCTCCAAATAATCGCTCTTAAACTCAATATAGGTCGGCTGGCCGTTGGCTGTGACGTTTGCCTGTGTGCATTGGAAGAGGTCGGTGATGAGTTGTTGCATTTCTGATTGCGAGAGTGCTGTGCCGGGTTTGATGGCGTGCTGACTGGCCAGGCTTCTGACCAGTTTCTCGCGACGCGAGAATTTCATATCGCTACTGAAATGCTTGAACTGCTCCAGTAAGGATTCGATCGCCTGCTTTTCATTACCCTGCTCCACATCGGCGGGTGTTCCCTGAATCACAAAACTGTCTTTGCCAAAAGGTTCAATCAGGTAACCGATCGCCGAGAGGTCGGTGCGCAATTCTTCCAGCAATACCGCATCGGCAGCGGGAAGGGTGAGGGTCACCGGGAATAAACTACGCTGGGCAGCCACCGGTTTGCCGGTGTGGGCGGCACTGTAGCGTTCATAAAGGATACGCTCATGCGCTAATTGCTGCTGCACCAGTATAAAGCCGCGGTTCGTAGAAACCACGATATAGGTTTGATGTAATTGGGTATAGGGAATGGTGGTAGACGGCACCATCTCCATTTTGGAAGCCACCCTGCTACCCACCGTATCAAAATAGCCCTGTTCCCCCCCGTCTTTGCGTAACTGATCGATGAGTGATTCGAATTTGGGGCCATCTGACGTACCCGGCATGGCCGGAAATCCGCTTCTGGAGCCGGGTGAAACCGTATGCGCCTGATAGCGCTCGGTAAAATTCTTGAATATATCCGAAGCGGTGGCGGCCGCCTGCTTGTCTTCAGTAAAAGGCTTGGTTACCGCATCAAGTTGCTGAATGGAAGGATCGAGGTCGAACTCCAGTGTTGGCGTAATGCTGAACTGCGCCAATGCGTGTTTTACCGCCGCCTGTACAAAGGCATACACGATCTTTTCATCCTCAAACTTGATCTCCTGTTTGGTAGGATGCACGTTGATATCGAGTTGGGCCGGATCAAGGTCAATAAATAATACATAGAGCGGGAAACTATCCCCCGCGATCATGTCCTGATAGGCATTCATCACCGCGTGATTCAGGTAAGGGCTCTTGATAAAACGACTGTTGACAAAAAAATACTGATCGCCGCGTGTTTTACGTGCGGTATCGGGCTTCCCTACAAATCCGTAGATATTGAGGTAGTCTGTTTTTTCCTGTACCGTGACCAGCTTGGCATTGTATTGCGAACCGAGTAATTGCACGATCCGTTGTTTCAGGGTGCCTCTTTCGAGATAAAAAACCTGCTGCCCGTTACTCGTTAAAGAAAATAATATTTCAGGGAAGGCCATGGCCACACGAATGAACTCGTCGACGATATGACGCATTTCAGCCGCATTGCTTTTCAGAAAATTCCGGCGGGCGGGCACATTGAAGAACAAATTCTTCATGGCAATGCTGGTGCCATTCACGGCTGCCACGGGTTCCTGCTTTCTTACCACACTGTTATCGACTTCCAGATAGGTGCCGGCTTCATCTTCGGCGCGTTTTGTTTTGAGTTCTACCTGCGCCACGGCAGCAATCGAAGCAAGGGCTTCGCCGCGAAAACCCATGGTACGGATGCGGAAGAGGTCGTCTATATTGGAGATCTTGGAAGTGGCATGACGCTCGAAACACATGCGGGCATCCGTCACACTCATGCCTTTGCCATTATCGATCACCTGGATCAGCGATTTGCCCGAATCGGCAATGATCAATTTGATCTCGGTGGCGCCGGCATCCACCGCATTTTCCAGTAATTCCTTTACGGCACTGGCTGGCCGCTGGATCACTTCTCCAGCTGCGATCTGATTCGCAATGTTATCCGGTAATAATTGAATGCTGTCGGCCAATTTTATCGTAATTTGAATTCGTTCCCGCCGGTTCGAATCTAAAGGGTTCATTCTCAACCATTATTTTCGGGCGGGGCGACAAATTTACATTGAATAATTGTAAGCACATCTTCTAGTTATGAAGTCATTTTGTATTTCCCTTTTATTACTGACCGGTCTGTCTGTTTCTGCCCAAAAACGTTCTAACCTGAATGCCGATCAATGGGTGGATAGTGTATTCAAAACGCTGAGTAAGGACGAGAAAATAGCCCAAATGTTCATTATCCGCAGCTCCGGACCGGCACAGGCCGGCTCGCCCTATGCCACTTTTCTGGATTCGGCAGTCACCGATGCCATCACCAAATACAATGTGGGGGGAATCTGTTTGTTCCAGGGTGGCCCCCAGCAGCAGGCGCAACGGATCAATAGCTTCCAGCAAATGGCCAAAACGCCCATTCTGGTAACGATCGATGGTGAGTGGGGTTTGGGCATGCGAATGGATAGTGTGCGGTCTCTTCCCCGGCCCATGATGCTGGGTGCGGTGCAGGACCCTTCTATTGCCTATGAATATGGCCGAGTGCTGGGACAGCAATGTAAGCGCATGGGCATACAGGTGAATTACGCACCGGTACTGGATGTGAATAATAATCCGGATAATCCGGTGATCAACGATCGCAGTCTGGGACAGGATAAATATAAAGTGGCGCAGTACGGCATTCAGATGATGCGGGGTATGATGGATATGAATATTATGACGAGTGCCAAGCATTTTCCCGGACATGGGGATGTGGCTGTTGATTCTCATTACGACCTCCCCATCATCAACAAAACACGTGCAGAACTCGACTCGCTCGAATTATATCCCTTCCGCGAAGCGATCAAAGCTGGGATCCCGAGTATTATGGCGGCCCATTTATCGGTACCCGCGATCGATAATACTGCGAACCGGCCAACCTCCATCTCTTATAAAAATATTACGACATTATTACGTAAGGAACTCGGTTTTAACGGACTAACCTTTACCGATGCATTGGAGATGAAGGGCGTAACCAAATTCTTCCCCGGCGGAGAGGTGTCGCTGCAAGCCGTATTGGCCGGTCATGACCTCTTGTGTTTGCCTGCTGATATTCCCGGTAGTTTGGAATTGATCAAAAAGGCTATTAAGAAAAGAAAATTGAAATGGGCGGATATTGATAACCGCGTGAAGAAGATCTTATATGCGAAGTATCAGTATGGATTGGCGAACTGGACACCCGTGAATGCCTATCATTTAACGGAGGATCTGAATAAAGACATCACCCGCACCACAAGATTGATCGCTGAGAATGCTATCACCCTGTTACGGAATGAGCAAAAGAATCTATTTCCCCTCACCCGTACGAAAAAAGTGGCCTATCTGGGGATTGGATTAACAAAGGATAATGAATTCGCCAGACAACTCCGTAACGATTATGATGCGCATGTGTATTATTTCGATTACAAGCAATCGCCAGAAAAGGCCGACCTGCTGGCACAGTATTTAAAACAGCAGTATGATGTGGTGGTGATCGGATTGCACGCGTACAATCGCCGGCCGGCCAATAATTTCCAGATCAGTGCCGCGGCGATCACGCTCCTGAATCAGGTGCAGCAGCAAATGCCTGCCATCACCTTTGCTTTTGGAAATCCTTATGCGATCAAAAATTTCTGCGCTGCTAAAACCCTGCTGGCCTGTTATGAAGATGATGCGATAACACAGGCTGTGGCGGCTGATATGTTATATGGAAGGGTGACGCCGAAGGGGCAACTACCCGTAACCGTTTGTGCCGATCTGCCCTATGGGTTTGGATTATTTGCAAAAGGATTATTGCCTGAAGTGCCGGCGGCGAATCTGGGTTTCAACATGACAAAATTATTGCAGATCGATTCGATCGTGAATGACGCCATCGCACAGCGGGCTATTCCCGGTGCGGTGGTACTCGTGGCCAAAGACGGTAAGATCGCTTATGAAAAAGCTTTTGGGTATTTGTCGTACGACAGCACAGAAGCAGTTTATCCTGAAACCATTTATGATCTGGCGTCTGTTACCAAGATCATGGCCACTACCGTGTCGGTGATGAAATTATATGAAGAAGGAAAGATCGATCTGCAGAAGACCCTGGGCGATTACCTGCCGCAGATGAAGGGTACCAATAAAGAAAACATCAAATTATGGGATGTGATATTGCATCAGGCCGGACTGAAAGCCTGGATTCCCTTTTACAGAGAAACAGTGGATACCGCCTTGTTCAATATTCCTTTATTCCAATACTATTCTTACCGGTCCGACAGCCTGCACCGCATCCGCGTAGCGGAGAACATGTATTTGCGTAATGATTGGATCGATACCATGTATGTACGCATTGCCCGTAGTGATGTGGCGCCTGTCGGAAAATACCTGTACAGTGATAATGATTTTATTTTATTGGGTATGATCGTGGAAGCGGTATCGGGCAAAACCCTGGATCGTTATGTGAAAGAAACCTTTTATGATCGTTTGGGGATGAACAGTACAGGCTTTAAACCGCGTGAGCGCTTCGCGCTGCATTATATTGCTCCTACGGAGAATGAACCTGGATTCCGTCAGCAGCAATTGCATGGTGATGTACATGATCCGGGTGCAGCGATGTTTGGTGGTGTAGCCGGACATGCGGGATTGTTCAGTAATGCCTATGATCTTTCGGTGTTGGGAGAAGTGTTGCTGAATGGGGGAGAACTGAACGGACAACGGTTTTTCAAGAAAGAGACCATTGATTATTTCACGGCTTATCAGAGTGATAGCCGCAGGGGTTTGGGGTTTGATAAACCGGAGAAAGATAATGCCACCCGGAAAGAGCCTTATCCGGCTTTATCGGCTTCGCTGCGTACGTTTGGACATACCGGTTTCACGGGCACTTGTATCTGGATGGATCCGGAAAGTCATTTGACCTTTATAATGTTGAGTAACCGTGTGGTGAATAACGGAGATGCCAACCGGTTTTTAAAAATGAGTGTGCGCCCGAAAGTGATGGAAGTTATTTACGGGGCAATGAAATAATTGTTTCACGCGGCGACGCAACGAGTTGGTTTTTTTCAAATTTATCAGGCGTAAAAAAACTGCGTTCCTTCGCGTCTTTGCGTCATGGCGGTTAAGTGTATTTTTTTCTTAACCGCCAAGGCGCGGGGGCGCAAGGGAACGCAATGTAATTTCTACAAGAATCTCTTCTTATTTCATTCTTAACCCGCTTTCACAATTCTTACGGTCTTCACTCCCTGGCCATTTTTGATGCTCAGCATGTAGGCGCCGGCAGCCAGTTTGGAGATGTCGATCTTGTTATTGCCATCGCGGAGTTTTTGTTCCAGCAATAATTTACCACTCAGATCTGTAACCGACACCTTGAACTCCTTACGAACCGAACCATTCGGCGTAACCACGATATTGATATCGCGCGGTGCCGGGTTGGGGAAGAGAGCGATCGTATAACCAGCGAGAACAACCTCATTCAATCCGGTGGTAATAGCATTCACATTATCAGAAATATTCTTACAGCCATTCGCATCGGTGATTTCCACTTTATAGTTGCCGGCAATCAATACCGTATGCGTAGCGGCTGTAGCACCACTGATCGGCGAATTGTTGAGATACCATTGGTAGCTCGTACCGGTACTGGAGGTTAGAATAAATCCGTTCACGGTAATAGTAGGCTTGGCCGGTTGCGGGTTCACCGTTAAGGCAGTTGCTGTGCTGGCTGCCGAGGTACAATTATTTACGGTTGATTTTACAGTATAGCTGCCTGCTTCTTTGGCGTAATAGATCGTTCCGGTGGCTCCTGCGATGAGGGTACCATTCTTGTACCACTGATTTCCTGTGGCGGCGCTGGAAGTAAGTTTAGCGCTATCACCCGCACAGAAACTGCTGCCACCGGTAAGGGTGATCGCGGGTGTGGCAGGAATATTATTAACAGTGATGGTAGTGGCTGTACTGGCCGGAGAAATACAGGTGCCGATCGTTGTTTTTACTGTATAATCACCAGCGGTTTTCGCGAAGTAAACCGTGTCGGTCGCTCCCGCAATCACCACACCGGCTTTATACCACTGATTGCCCACCAGCGCACTTGATTTTAAGCGCGCGCTATCGCCATTGCAAATGGCTGGTCCGTTCGTAACAGTGATGGTAGGCGTAGTAGTAGCGATCACATTTACAGCCACGGTATCAGAATAACTGTAGCAACCGGTGCTGCTGTTCATGCAACGCAGGTAGTAATTACCACTGGTGCTGGCCGCATAGTTGATGGCATTGGCACCCGCAATGGCGGTACTGCCATTGAACCATTGGTTATTGATGTTGAAATTAGCGGAGAAGGTAATGGTATTACCCTGACAAACCGTAGTATCATTCAAGGGACTGATATTGGGTCGAACAGGCGTTGGCAGATTGTTTACCTGAATGCTGTTGGAAGGATTTTCATAACAGCTACCGTTCACCACGCGTACAGTGTACGAGCCATTGGTAACAGCATACAGACTGTCATCTGTAGCACCGGGTACCGGCAGGTTATTCAGGAACCATTGAATATTGGTGCCGCTGCTGGCGGTCAGCAGGATCGGATCCCAGGCACATTTGGTATTGCCATTGGGGGCGCTGATCGTGATCGTGGAAGCGACACCGGGGCAGGTAGTAAATGCAACGGGAGCGCAGATGGCGCTGAGATCATGTGCATTGAATGGTTCTACCGTCCAGGTATGATTGGTGGCAAAAGGCGCTGTATATACCACGCTGGTATCGGTGGTATGATATTCGGAGTAAGCACCCGATTGCTGAATGATACGAACGCGGTATCCGGCTGCATTAGTGGCTTTTGACCAACGGAAGGTGGTGGGAATACCGAAGTTGATCTGGGTGCCCGTTGTGGGATAGATCTGCGTAGCGCAACTGGGCGCAGGGATCTCATTGAACACACAGATCTTGAAATTTAAATAACTCGAATTGCTGCTGGTATTCACCCGTACATAATAGGTGGTGCCGGGCGTTAAACCGGTTGCCGTTAAGCGCGTCACATCACCATACTGTGGAACAGAGAAGGCAGTAGTGGCACAAGGCAGGGCCACCGGCGTAAGATTGTTGCAATCACCGGAGAATAAGGTAATGCCTTTGGCGGCATAAAAACTGGAATTATATTCAGTTGCTTTTGTTTGGATATAATGTTTGGTTTGTGTAGCGGTGAATTTGAACCACACATCATTGTTCGCACCATAATTGCAGGAACTGGCTAATGCTGTAGGAGTGGTGCCATAGAAGCTGGCAGGGATGCCTTCACAAGCTGTTGGCTCCACTGTTAAAGTAGTAGCACCGGCACAGGAATCATTGGCCGGAGGCGTAAGCGTGCTAAAGGCGGTGGGAAGGGTGTACTCGGTACAAGTAAGACCGGTAGGACGGATCTGGGCAATATAATTGGTGCCGGGTGTTAAACCGGTAAGATTGTATGAAAAACTATTTCCGCCTGCAATGGTGATGGGATTGGTATAACTGGGGACCGTATTGGGTTCAGATACTTTTTTAAAACGCAGTTCATAACCGGTAGCCCCTGAAATGGTATTCCAAACCATCAAGGCACTGGTAGCGGTAAGGTTTTGGTCGGCCGACATAAAACTCAGTTCCTGACAACTGGCATATACTTCGATATTATCAATAGCGGCGGGTGGTTGATTGCCTCCACTGCCGTTATTGAACCATTGGAAGATCACCCGGATATTACTTCCTTCAAATCCGCTTACGTTGAGCGGAACACTGTAGCGGTATCTCCAGGTGGACTGATTATAGAAGCCGGCACCAGCATCCACAAATGTGTTATTAAGTTCCTGTCCGGCAGTTACGATAGTGGTTGTACTGCGGCCCCAGATACGAAGGGCATCGCGGGCAATAAAGAGCGAACCATCGGGCGTTGCTTCTCCATTGCTGATATAGTCATAACTGATCCAAAAGGTTTTAGTGCCAAGAGGAACAGCAATATCTCTGTAGAAGTAGGAGTACGCCGGAGCCGTTACATCGTACTGGTGCGCATAGGGTGCACTGGGAGAAGAACTGATATAAATGGCATTGCCAGTGGCGCCGGGAGTGGCATTGGCGCCAACTACCCATTTATTGGTTTGGGAGCCATTTACGAGGGTCCAGCCGGTGGAACCATTTTCGAAATCTCCGTTACCGTTAGCGCCACCAATAATAAGTGTTTGGGATTGAACAGTGTTGAGGATAAGTACAAATAGAAAAGCGGATAAGATGCGAATCATTATGAAAAATTTGAGCGACGAAAGTAATACTCAAATGGGGTAAAATAAAATGATTCGGGTCATATTTACAGCAGAATATATAGGGGTTTTAATACATATAACTTCTGCATATAACTTCGCCTACCCCCGCGTCATTGCGTCTTGGCGGTTAAGAAGAAATACATTTAACCGCGGAGACGCAGAGGGCGCAGAGGTGCGCGGAGGTAACTTATGCATTCGCTTTTATCTAAAGTAGCTCGAATGTGGAGTTGGAGAAGCTCCGGCAAACGGACCGGATTCACGATTTATGCCTTCGCCAAAGGCTTCGGCATACAGGCACCATTTATGCCTTCGCCAAAGGCTTCGGCATACAGGCACCATTCACTATTCACTACTTACCTCACCCCCCGCAGTTCTTCCCACCGTGTAC
>CAZKSY010000043.1:30012-32598 GCA_964555605.1 uncultured Chitinophagaceae bacterium
GCTGCGCATTTCCTGACGCATCTTCCAATCGCGTTTGGTGCCCGAGGCGGCGAATTTGAGCATATCGTCGCGCTGACTGAAATTGATATTATCGATCATGTCCATCAGCTTACGGTGTTGATTCTTCCCTGTTGTATCGAATAGATTCCCCTGAATAGAATCATCCGGAACGAGTCCGCTCAGCATGACCCCGGCTTTTTTATACTCCATACCACTTTCGTATAATGCGTTGACAAGTCCGAGAGCGGGTTTGATCAGTTCCTGTGTACTCGAGGTGGCCACGGGTAAAAACATATCACGGGTACAGGTAACGCCCCGATGGAAGTTCAATTCATGGTGCTCGCTTTTTTTCACCATAAAAACACTGATACGGCTGGCGGCGCTGTATTGCCGGCGCAGTTTTTCGGCTGCCCTTGAGGTATAGGTGGCTACGGCTTCCCGGATGCTTTGTATATCGGAAACGGCAGAGCCGAACATTCGGGTGGTGGCGATCATCTTTTTTTCTACCAATTCCTCTTTCAGGTCAATGGACGGTATGCCCCTGAGTTCCCGGATCAACCGACTGCCCACCACACCCCCTAAGTTTTTACGGGCCCATTCTTCCGGTAGCGTCGCCAATTGCCAGCCGCTGGTGATGCCCCAGCCTTCCAGTTTTTCTGCATAGGCCCTGCCCACCCCCCAGAGATCGCCCACCCGGCACATTTCCAAGGCCTCTTTTTGCTGTTCACGGGTGCGCAATACCGTTACACATCCGGAAGCTTTTTTATTTTTCTTGGCAATATTATTCGCCAGTTTGGCCAGGGTTTTTGTAGGTGCCACACCAATCGAAACGGAAATACCCGTCCATTGTTCCACTAATGCTTTCGTATCGCGCGAAAACTGTTCGTAATCGCTGATGGGGAAACTGCTGAGATCGATAAAGGCTTCATCTACTGAATATACCTCCACGGCTTCGGGCGAACTTACATAACGCAGGCTGTCCATTACCCGCTGACTCAGGTCGCCATATAAATTGTAGTTGGAAGAGAAAACCGCGATCTGATGTTGTTTGATCAACTCTTTCGCTTGGAAATAGGGAACGCCCATCGCGATGCCCAGGGCTTTGGCTTCATCGCTGCGCGAGATCACACAGCCATCATTATTGCTGAGTACTACCACGGGTTTATGCATCAGGTCGGGACGGAACAATCGCTCACAAGAGCAATAAAAACTATTACAATCAACGATCGCGATCATATCAGCGGGAGGTTTTAAAGTAAGCAGAACTATTATTATTCCGATAGGCCCGGAGAGAAGGTTCCAGCAGGTGCACCACGCCTGTTACCACGCCCCAGCATTGGTATTGGGTAAATTCGCCAATAGGCATTGAAGCAGTTTTCCCGCCCTCGGCTAAAAGAGCAATGCCTTTTATCGTTTTTTGAAAGCGACGGACATACAATTCGCCATCTACGGCGGCCACGATTATTTTCCCGTTAGATGGAGCAATGCTGCGGTCTACGATCAATACATCACCCGACTGAATGCCGGCGCCGGTCATGGCATCGCCTGCCATCCGGAAAAAGAAGGTGGCTGCTTTGTTCATTATGAGTTGCTCGTTCAGGTCGATACCACGTTCGGCATAATCATCGGCGGCAGCACCAAAGCCCGTGGCATTGGCAGTACGAATGTCCTGCTGACGGAGTTTTTTGGAGCCTTTGTAGGCCGGACTGAAAAAATCTTCTTCCATAAAAATAAATTTGGAATGTGCTAAAAACTTTAGTAAATTTATGCTAAATATTTAATCGTTCAAATTTTGTTTATGATGGATGGGGCGGTACAGTACACCGGTCAGGGCCGGTTTGCTGCAGCGGGCGGGCTTTCGTCGCCTGTACGGAATGGGGGGATTTTTTCAGAGGCTGCTTCTATGCGGGAGTATCTATTATTGGTACAACCCACCTTGGAATTGCATGGTAAGATCATTCAGGAGCGACAGTATTTTTCAGAGCAGTACCAGTGGGGCAAAGGGGATCAGTCGATGCCCGGCATTGTACTGGCGCATTTCAATTCCAAGGAGTTTATGGAAGACATGCTCATCCGTTGGATGTTGCGGATCTGTTCGGGTCAGCGGAAATTTCCGCTCACGTTTAATAATTATAGTGGCATTCCGGCCTATTCAATTTATCTGCGGGTGATGGATCACCAGCCCATTCAGGAATTGTTAGGAAAGCTGCGTTTTCTGGATGAATATCTGGTATCGAATGAATGTCCACCAATTCGTTTTGAATGGCATCCGCATTTGAATATCGCAGCGTATATACCGGCGTCTATTTATGATCAGGCGTTGAAGGAATTCGCGGAAAGAAGTTTTTCGGAATCTTTTGACGTGAATGAATTGGTGTTGCTGCGGCGGGAACCCGGGAAGAAAGATAAAGTGGTGCAGGTGTTTCGCTTGAAGCCGTGAGGGGGAGGTGAGAGGGGAGAGGTGAGAGGTGAAAGGTGAGAGGTGCATGTATGACGAAGCTTTTCCAACTCCGCTTTTGGCAGCGTCGGATTAAAGCGAATGCATAAATTGACTCTGCGTGCCTTCGCGCCCTCCGCGCCTCTGCG
>CAZKSY010000044.1:0-32343 GCA_964555605.1 uncultured Chitinophagaceae bacterium
AGTAATAAACAGCAAATGAGCAAAGCAATTAATATAGTTAAAAGCACTACAGTTCCGGTGAATATCGAGAATATCGATACAGATCAGATCATTCCCGCGCGCTTTTTAAAAGCGACCAGCCGTGAGGGATTTGGTAAAAATTTATTCCGCGACTGGCGTTTTCATAACGATGATGAAAATCAGCCCAAGGCCGATTTTGTCATGAACAATCCGTCTTACAGTGGTAAGATACTGGTGGCAGCCAAGAATTTCGGATGCGGATCATCGCGCGAACATGCCGCCTGGGCCATAAAAGATGCTGGTTTCGATGTGGTGGTGAGTAGTTTTTTTGCAGACATCTTCAAGAATAATGCGCAGAATAATTTTCTTATTCCCGTTCAGGTAACAGATGCCTTTCTGGATAAGATTTTTGCTGCCGTAAATGCCGATAATAAAACCGAATTGGAGGTGAACCTGGCTGCGCAAACGATCACGCTCTGTGCCACCGGCGAACAGGAATCTTTTGACATTAATGCCTATAAAAAAACCTGTTTGTTAAATGGTTTTGATGATATCGACTACCTGCTGAGTGTAAAAAGCGATATCGAACAATTCGAAGCCAATAGATGAGCGGAAACGATCCATGATTGTACAGTAGAACGAAAACGAAAAGATATAATATGAAAAAGCACATTGTAGTTATTGAAGGCGATGGCATTGGTCCGGAAGTGACCCGCCAATCGGTGCGTGTTTTGAATGCCGTAGCGCAACAGTATGGACATGAATTTACCTATGAGTATTGTTTGATGGGAGCCGATGCCATTGATAAAACCGGTAGCCCCCTGCCCGATGCCACTATTGAAGCAGCGCTAAAGAGTGATGCCATTCTTTTCGGTGCCATTGGTCATCCGAAATATGATAACGACCCTACCGCTAAAGTGCGTCCCGAACAGGGCTTGTTGAAACTGCGTAAAAGTTTGCAATTGTTTGCGAATATCCGTCCTGTTAATACCTATCCTGCCCTCCAGCATTTATCTCCGTTGAAGCCCGAGAAAATGGAGGGAGTGGATTTTGTGATCTTTCGTGAACTGACCGGTGGGATCTATTTTGGTAAGAAAGAATTAAGTGAAGATGGCAATCGTGCGGCGGATGATTGTGTATACACCCGCGAAGAGATCGCCCGTGTATCGCACCTGGCTTTTCAGTATGCGCAAAAGCGAAACAAACGTCTTACACTGGTAGATAAAGCGAATGTGCTGGAAACATCCCGCCTCTGGCGTAAAGTGGTGCAGGAAATTGCCCCCCAGTATAATGATGTAGCGGTGGATTTTCTGTTTGTAGATAATGCCGCCATGCAGATCATTCTGAATCCCAAACAATTTGATGTAGTACTGACCGAAAATATGTTTGGTGATATCATCAGTGATGAGGCCAGTGTGCTGAGTGGTTCCCTGGGTCTGCTGCCCTCCGCATCAATTGGCACAGGGGCTGCTTTGTTCGAGCCCATCCATGGTTCTTATCCGCAGGCGGCTGGTAAAGATATTGCGAATCCGCTCGGATCGATTCTTTCTGCGGCCATGTTGCTGGATCATTTTGACCTCAAGGAAGAAGCAGAAAAAATCCGTGAAGCAGTGCAGTGGACATTGCAACATGGCTTTGTGACCAAAGATATTGACCCTACCAATTTCTATTTTACGTCTACCATCGGTGAACTGATCGGCGATTATGTGAGTGGAAAAATTCCGGGCTCGATCAAGAAAGAAAATATTGAATTGCGTAAGTCCACTATTATTTGATTCGTAAGAGATTAACTCCAAACCGGACCACTCTTTTATCTAAAAAACAAAAGAGGCGTCAAATAAAAGTTCTTTTTTTAAACAGGCAGGTGTATATTCGCAGAATAGCACACCTCTATGTTGAAGCAAGTTTTAAATAATCACACTGTTCTGAACACCATAATTATTGTGGTGGTGATTATTATTATTCCTGTTTCGAACGGAGGTGGATGTTTATGATTCTAACGATCTAATATACGACCCGCCTCCTTCGAGGCGGGTTTTTTGTTTTATACCTGAATCTGTTTAAAAAAATAAAAATTATGGCTACCTATTACGATAACGAAACGGTGATTTTTTGGAATGGCGCTTTTGTAAAAGCCGCCGATGCAAAGATCGATCTCTATAGTCAGAGTCTTCACTATGGTTATTCCGTATTTGAAGGCATTCGCTCGTATCGCACGGCTGCAGGAGAAACAAAGATTTTCAAGGCGGTGGAACATTTCGAACGACTCAAGCGTTCGGCTGATTCGCTTAACCTGCCTTATCATTGGTCTGTTGATGAACTGATCGCAGCTACCTATGAAGTATTACAGCGTAACAAATTGCAGGATGCCTACATCCGTCCCGTTGTTTATGCCCCCGCTAATATGAGTTTTGTAAAGAATGAGGAATCACTGATCGTTATTCAAGCCTGGGCTATGGCGCCGTTTCTCGGAGAGAAGTTATTACGCGTCATGTCCTCTTCTTTTCAACGTCCCAATCCCGGTGGTTTCCGTATCGAGGCAAAAGCTGCCGGTCATTATGTGAATTCCATTCTCGCCAGCCAGGAAGCAAAATCAAAAGGTTTTGATGAAGCATTGCTGACGGATATGAATGGCTTTGCAGCAGAAGCACCCGGCGCCAATTTGTTTTATGAAAAAGACGGAAAATTATTTACACCGGCAACAGGCCATATCCTTCCGGGTATTACCCGTGCAACAGTTTTAGAATTGTGTGACGAACTGCAGATACCTGTGCAGCAGAAACAAATCACCATGGAGGAACTGAAGCGTGCCGACGCAGCCTTTTTCTGTGGTACGGCTGCTGAAGTGGTGGGCTTTGAAAGTCTTGATGCGTATATATTTCCGAAACCCTGGCAGGATACCATCAGTTACAAGATCCAAAAAGCCTATAAGAACAGGGTGGAAGAGAACGAAATGGTAATAGTAAATTGATTCAATCGTCTGGATAAAAGAATAAAAAAATTGCAATGAGCGAAGCATTAAACAAGTACAGTAAAACGATCACGCAAGACCCCACACAGCCGGCCGCACAGGCCATGTTGTATGGTATTGGTTTAACTGATGAAGACCTGAAGAAAGCGCAGGTGGGGGTGGTGAGTATGGGATATGATGGCAATACCTGTAATATGCATCTGAATGATCTGGCGCAGATCGTGAAGAAGGGTGTTTGGGAGCAGGATCTGGTAGGATTGATCTTTCATACTATCGGTGTAAGTGATGGTATCAGCAATGGTACGGATGGAATGCGTTACTCTTTGGTAAGCCGCGATATTATCGCAGATAGTATTGAAGCCGTTTGCGGCGCGCAATATTATGATTCCCTTATCGCCTTACCGGGTTGTGATAAAAACATGCCCGGATCAGTGATCGCCATGGGTCGATTGAATCGCCCGGCCATCATGGTATATGGAGGAACCATTGCTCCCGGTCATTATAAGGGACAGGATCTCAATATCGTTTCTTCCTTCGAAGCATTGGGTCAGAAGATTGCTGGTAATTTATCGGAAGCCGATTTCCTTGGAATAGTAAAGCACAGTTGCCCCGGTGCGGGTGCCTGCGGCGGTATGTATACAGCGAATACGATGGCTTCTGCCATTGAAGCGCTGGGTATGAGTCTTCCCTATTCTTCTTCGAATCCGGCTTTAAGTGAAGAGAAGAAACAGGAATGTTTAGAAGCAGGTAAGGCCATCCGTTATTTACTGGAACAGGATATTAAGCCAAAAGATATCATGACCCGTAAGGCCTTTGAAAACGCCATAACGGTAGTGATTGCATTGGGCGGCAGCACAAATGCGGTATTGCATTTGATCGCTATGGCAAAAAGCGTGGATGTAGCCCTTACGCAGGATGATGTGCAGGCCATCAGCGATAAAGTGCCCGTACTGGCAGATTTTAAACCCAGTGGAAAATACCTGATGCAGGATCTGCATCAATATGGTGGTGTGCCAGCCGTGATGAAGTATTTGCTGCGTTGTGGCTTGCTGCACGGCGATTGCCTGACTGTAACAGGAAAAACCATTGCGGAGAATCTGGTTCATGCCCCGGATCTCGATTTTGAACAGCAACACATCATTCTTCCTTTAGAGAATCCGATTAAAAAGACCGGACATCTTCAGATTTTATACGGCAATCTCGCCGAAGGCGGAAGCGTCGCAAAGATCAGTGGAAAGGAAGGCGAAAGTTTCACCGGTCCGGCCCGTGTATTTGATGGCGAGAAAGAACTGATCGCAGGAATTGAAAATAAACGCGTACAGCCGGGTGATGTGGTAGTGATCCGTTATGTTGGACCCAAAGGGGCTCCGGGAATGCCCGAAATGCTGAAGCCTACCTCTGCTATTATTGGAGCCGGGTTAGGTAAATCAGTAGCCCTCATCACCGATGGACGCTTTAGTGGTGGTACCCATGGATTCGTCGTCGGTCATATCACCCCCGAAGCGCATGAAGGTGGCTTACTGGCATTCGTACACGAAAATGATATCATTGAACTGGATGCTACCACCAACTCCATCAATTTAAAAGTAGCTCCGGAGGTGATCGCCGAACGTAAGAAAAACTGGAAACAACCCGCATTAAAAGTTAACAAAGGAATTCTTTATAAATATGCAAAGCACGTTAAATCAGCCGCAGAAGGCTGCGTTACAGACGAAGACTGAGTCGATCAGTGGATCTGAGATCGTAATGCGTTCGCTCCTCGCCGAAGGTGTAGATACCATTTTTGGTTACCCCGGCGGTGCGATCATGCCCATCTATGATGCCCTTTTCGATCATCATGACAACCTCAATCACATTCTCGTTCGCCATGAGCAGGGAGCGATCCATGCGGCCCAGGGTTTTGCCCGTGCCAGTGGCCGGGTAGGTGTGGTTTTTGCCACCAGTGGACCGGGTGCTACCAATCTGGTGACCGGATTGGCTGATGCGCAGATCGACAGTACGCCATTGGTTTGTATAACCGGTCAGGTGTTTGCTCATCTATTGGGTACAGACGCTTTTCAGGAAACAGACGTGATCAATATTACAACGCCGGTAACCAAATGGAATTACCAGGTTACGGATGCTTCAGAGATCGCTGAAACACTTGCTAAAGCCTTTTATCTGGCTGCCAGCGGTCGTCCCGGACCGGTAGTTGTAGACATTACCAAGAATGCGCAATTGCAAAAAGTGGATTTTGCGGGATATGCCAAATGCGATCATATAAGAAGTTACCGTCCAAAGCCTATCGTACGTAAGGAATATATTCAGGAGGCCGCGGAACTGATCAATAAAGCGGAGCGTCCTTTTGTGATCTTTGGTCAGGGCGTTATATTGGGTAAAGCAGAAAAGGAGTTTGCCCGTTTTATTGAAAAAGGAGGATTGCCTGCCGCCTGGACCATTATGGGTATGAGTGCTATTCCAACGGATCATCCGTTGGCGGTAGGCATGCTCGGGATGCACGGCAATTATGGCCCCAACCTGCTTACCAATGAATGCGATGTGCTTATTGCAGTGGGCATGCGTTTTGATGACCGTGTAACGGGTCGGCTGGACAAATATGCCAAGCAGGCCAAAGTGATCCATCTGGATATTGATCCGGCAGAGATCGATAAGAATGTAAAAGCGCATGTGCCTGTTTGGGGTGATTGCCGGGAAACACTTCCCCTCTTAACTGAATTGCTCGAAGCCAAAGTATATCCGCAGTGGTTGCAAAAATTCCGTGATTGCCAGCAGAAGGAAGAGGCTAAAGTTATACAGCCTGAATTGCATCCGGATTCCGAAATACTTACAATGGGGGAAGTGATCCGTGAATTGAATGAGCTCACCGATAGTCAGGCAATTGTGGTGACAGATGTGGGCCAGCATCAGATGGTGGCCTGTCGGTATGCAACGATGAAAAATTCAAAAAGCAATATCACTTCTGGCGGATTGGGAACGATGGGATTTGCCTTGCCGGCAGCCATCGGTGCCAAATTCGGTGCCCCCGATCGTACGGTGGTGGCTGTAATTGGTGATGGCGGATTCCAGATGACCATCCAGGAACTGGGCACGATCATGCAGTTCAAGCCAAATGTAAAATTGCTGATCCTGAATAATAATTATCTCGGTATGGTTCGTCAGTGGCAACAACTGTTTCACGAACGCCGCTATTCTTTTGTCGATATCCAGAGTCCGGATTTTGTGCAGGTAGCCAAAGGGTATGGTATTGCCGGTAACAGCATTTCAAAGCGCAGCGATTTACGTGGAGCACTGAAGCAGATGCTGGAAAACGATGCAGCCTATTTGCTCGAAGTGATGGTTGGCAAGGAGAATAATGTATTCCCTATGGTTCCGCAGGGCAGGGGAGTAGCCGAGATCGTACTGAGCAAAGAAGAGATCTGAGAAATGTAATCCTTATTTAGTTCGATTAATTAACGAATCATGAATAGTAATCATCTTATAAATTTTCTGTATAGTCCGGATGCCAACGCTGCCGGAAGCGGGAAACAGGAATATACGATCACCGCTTATACCGAAAATCAGGTGGGTCTGTTGAATCGTATTGCCATCATCTTTTCCAGAAGAAAGATCAATATCGAAAGTTTGAACACTTCGCCCAGTGAAGTGGAAAGCGTTCACCGGTTTACCATTGTGATCAACGAAACCGAAGAAGTGGTACGCAAGCTCTGCCGCCAGATTGAAAAGCAGGTAGATGTATTGAAAGCATATTTCAATACCGTTGATGAGATCGTATGGCAGGAACTCGCATTATATAAAGTGCCAACCGACGAAATTGCGGAGAAAGTAAAAGTGGAACGCTTACTCCGTGAACACGGCGCCCGGGCAGTTTTGATCCGTAAAGATTATACCATTTTTGAAACCAGCGGTCATCGGGAAGAAACAGAGAAACTGGTGGAAGTACTCGAGCCATTCGGACTGATCGAGTTTGTTCGTTCAGCACGTGTAGCGATCATCAAGAACAGCGAGGGCTTTCATAAAAAACTAAAAGACTTTGAACGCTCTGAGCCAGGAGAAATACCGGTAGAAAATGAATTCCTCGGCGAACAGGAGCATGTTTTCACCATGTAATGATCAATGATCATTTATTAATAATTCATGTATCGGTGTTTTAAATCAAAACGCAATAGCAAGCAATCATCACTCATAAATCAAAACAACAATGGCAAAATTAAATTTCGGCGGTGTGGAAGAGAATGTGGTAACACGTGAAGAATTCCCACTGTCAAAGGCACAGGAAGTATTAAAGAATGAAACGGTAGCCGTAATTGGTTACGGTGTTCAGGGGCCTGGCCAGGCATTGAACCAACGCGATAATGGTATCAACGTGATCGTTGGTCAGCGTAAAAATTCCAAAACATGGGATAAGGCTATTAAAGATGGTTTTGTTCCCGGAGAAACACTATTCGAAATCGAAGAAGCATTACAGCGCGGCACAATCATTTGTTACCTGCTCAGCGACTCAGCCCAGGTAGCCATGTGGCCGACTGTTCAAAAATATCTGACGCCCGGTAAAGCACTTTATTTTTCACACGGTTTCGGTATCACCTTTAATAATCAAACCGGCATTGTTCCTCCCGCAGGTGTGGATGTATTCCTGGTAGCCCCCAAGGGTTCCGGTACTTCTTTACGTCGCATGTTCCTGCAGGGTCGTGGCCTGAATAGTTCTTATGCTATTTATCAGGACGCTACCGGAAAGGCGCAGGAGCGTGTGATCGCTTTGGGAATTGCTGTAGGTAGTGGTTATTTGTTCGAAACCGATTTCAAAAAAGAGGTTTATAGCGATCTTACCGGTGAGCGTGGTACCCTGATGGGCGCCATCCAGGGTATTTTTGCTGCCCAATATCAGGTATTGCGTTCGAAAGGACATTCTCCTTCAGAAGCATTCAACGAAACAGTGGAAGAACTGACCCAGTCACTGATGCCTCTGGTAGCTGAAAATGGTATGGATTGGATGTATGCCAACTGTTCCACAACCGCCCAGCGTGGTGCTTTGGATTGGTGGAAGAAATTCCGCGATGCTACGCTGCCGGTATTCAACGACCTGTATGAGAGTGTGGCCACCGGTAAGGAAAGCCAGCGTTCCATCGATTCGAACTCACAGCCCGACTATCGGGAGAAACTGGAAGTGGAATTGAAAGAACTGCGTGACAGCGAAATGTGGCAGGCCGGTAAAACGGTTCGTTCTCTTCGCCCCGAAAATCAACCCGCTAAATAAGCAACCAGCATCAAACAGTATTCCCGATAGACAAACGTCTGTCGGGAGCTGTTTGAAATTTATCTCCATGACCACAACTACCCTCCATTTGCCGCAATTGAATTATGCAGAAGCTGCCGAACGTATCAAAAAGGTGGTTAACCGAACTCCGTTACAATACAACAGCAATCTTTCGCATAAATATCACTGTGAAGTATATCTGAAGCGTGAAGACCTGCAGGTGGTGCGCAGCTATAAGATCCGCGGTGCGTACAATATGATGAGCAGCCTGCCCGCCGAAAAATTATCGAAGGGCGTAGTTTGCGCCAGTGCCGGTAATCACGCGCAGGGATTTGCCTACAGCTGTAAGAAACTGAATGTGCGTGGCGTGATCTTTATGCCGGTGATCACGCCCAATCAAAAGATCAGTCAGACTAAAATGCACGGCGATGGTTTTGTGGATGTTAAACTGGTGGGCGATACATTTGATGACTGTGCCCAGGCAGCGAAAGAATATACAGAAGCCAATGGCATGGTCTTTATACCTCCCTTTGATGATCTTCGTATTATTGAAGGACAAGCCACTGTAGGAGTGGAGGTGTTGGAAGATCTGCCGCAGGTAGATTTTTTATTCGTACCCGTAGGAGGTGGCGGATTGTCGGCCGGCATGGGTGCCTATTTCAAAACATTTTCGCCGCAAACAAAAATTATCGGTCTCGAACCAGAAGGAGCGCCTTCCATGTACGAGGCCTTAAAAGCCGGTGCACCGGTGACACTTGAATCGATTGATCGTTTTGTTGATGGTGCGGCGGTAAAACGTGTAGGCGAAATAACCTTTTCAATTTGCAGGGAGGTGCTTAACGACATGCATCTGGTGCCCGAAGGTAAAGTGTGCAGCACTATACTTAAGTTATACAATGAAGACGCCATTGTAGTGGAACCTGCCGGAGCTTTGAGCATTGCGGCTTTAGACGACTATGCCGATCAGATCAGGGGAAAGAAAGTGGTTTGCGTGGTAAGTGGTAGCAACAACGATATCGATCGCATGCAGGAGATCAAAGAACGCAGCCTGCAATATGAAGGATTGAAACATTATTTCCTCATCCGGTTTGCACAGCGCCCCGGCGCATTAAAAGAGTTTGTTAATCATGTTCTCGGCCCGGGTGATGATATCGTTCGCTTTGAATATATGCAGAAGCACAATAAAGAAACCGGCCCGGCTCTTGTGGGGGTTGAACTGCGCAGTAAAGAAGATTATGAGGCTTTAATGCAGAATATGGCTCGTTATAATATCAACTATACCGAGTTGAATAAAAACGACAACCTGTTTGGTTATCTGGTTTAAAATTCGATTATTTCAACTGTGTCAATAGCAATGCAGCAATTTTTTCATTCGCTGCAGGAGTGGGATGACCATCGAGTTTAAAAAAGTAAATGGGGTTGTTCACATCAATGGCAGCCGAAACAGAGATTACCTTGCTGTTACTGTCATTCAATGATCCGAGCGCTCTTTCAATGCGCGTACGATCCACAATTTTAGCATCGTCTTTATCTCTCCATTGGTATTTGTCCCAATAAATGATGATCATCCGGTCGCCATTCGCTTCGATTTCTTTCTTCATGTCCCGAAGCATATAAAACACCCGATTGTAATCTTCATCCTGCACATCTTTGTCGGCCTTCGCTATCATAGATGAAGTAGCAATATCTGTTACGAAGGTAAATGTGTTATAAACCGATAAGTATTTGGCAAAAGTATAATTGCCCGCATATTTACTGTGTTTCTGGGCCTTGCCTTCCAAATGTAGCGAGTCGCCCTGAACACTGTAATACGGATCGTGCAGATTCCAGGGATATATGCATTTTGCCCGCAGAATATGATCCGGGATGAAAGAATATACAAAGGTTCTTTTCACTCCGTCACGACGCCCCTTATAGCGGTTCATGAAAATTGAATAGGCCTGATGGGTGCCATAACCCGATAAACCCAGGTTAAGTGCATTTTGTGAAAGGGCCTTACCTGTTTTGTAAACCAGGGTTTCCTCATCCTGCAGGCCTTCTCCAAAAGTGATACTACAGCCTAAAAACACCAACTCGCTGCTGTCGCCGGCCCCATGCTGGTAACCCACCCGATGCGTTAGGCCAAAAGAACCGGCTCCGGTATCAGCCATTAAATGATACTTTGAATCATAGATCAATTCACCGCTTCGGGTAGATTTTTTAATTTCCAGAATACCCGGATCTGCAATCATATAACCGGCCACCGGATGGGTGGCATACGTGCCAAAGTTTCTATTGCTTTCTGTAACAATAGGGTCTTTTTTTAAAATAAAGCGGTAAGTAATTTCAATTACAGTAAGGGTGACCAAACTCGATAGCAGGATGATAAAAAGGGTATGGACCCCCCTTTTTTTTCGTAAACTTCTGGTAAGCAACCAAAGTACGAGGTTGCCGGCCAGCAATAAGATAAGTTTAATGTCCATTGATGCGCTTGTTCAGTTTGTAAGTATAGACAAATATAGCTGTAAAAACAAACGAAAAGGGGGAATGGTCAGTTTCCTTTATTCCCTGCTATTTTCCGCAACTGTTGCAGTAATGCCCTCATGTCTTTGGGTAGTTCGGCTTTGATATCTATCAAGGGGAAATCGGGTAGTTCGATCACCAGCCGGGAAGCATGTAAGGCTAAACGATTCATGATCGGACGTTCTTCCTCCTCATTTTTGGAGAGTTTGAACTTCTTTTTAAGCGCTGAAAGTAAAACGGGGGCGCCATCACCATACAAGGGATCACAAATGATGGGGTGGCCTTCATTTTTCATGTGAACCCTGATTTGATGGGTGCGTCCGGTATGGATCTGAAACTGCAGATAACTAAAACGCTTAAACTCTTCCAGCACTTTATAATCTGTTACCGAAGGTTTACCCTTTTGGTGAATGATCATGGTGCCATTCTTCGCCGGATGTTCTAGGATCGGTTCACTGATGGTCTTTTCTTTTTCGTACAGCGTGCCGGTCACAATCCCCTCATAATATTTCTGCACCTGTCTTTCTTCAAAAGCTACCGAAAGCAATTTGTGCGCGGCTTCTGTTTTTGCAAAAACAATAATACCGCTGGTGTCCTTATCCAACCGGTGTACAGTGAAGATATTTCCGTATTTGGCAATAAGCATCGACTTTACAGAAGGCTCCTTGCCTTCCCTGTCTGGAATGCTTAAAAGCCCACTGGGCTTGTTAAGGATCACAACAAATTCGTTCTCCAATACTATTTCGGGAAGCTTTGTCATCAGGCACGGGGTGTTACAATAAAAGAAAGATTGCTGCCGGTATAGAACCAGCGATTCATGATTCGGGTAAAGAATGATTTTTTTGAAACAGGATCTTTCCGGCTATAGGTGAAATGATCCAATACGTTGAATCCGTTCTTTTCTACCAGGAATTTCATGGCTTTTACCGTTGGCTCAAATAAATGGTCGGGTGTGCGGGCCGGATCACTCCAGGAAGAACTGAATTGTTTTTTCAGTCCCAGTTTCACAAATACATGCTGCATTACAAAACTCATGGAGCGCTTGTTGGGCACATTGATTACCAATATACCTCCGGGTTCTAACAGCTCTTTGGCTTTTTGCAACCACTCATTCGGATTGGGCACATGCTCCACTACATGACTCATATGTATCAAGGTGAATTTATGCCCGGGTTGGTATTTTTCAAATTGTACGATATGCACAGGTACACCTACCTGACGGGATACAAACTGCCCCATTTTCTCTGATACATCCAGTCCGATAGCAATGGGATAATGCGGCTTGGCAGCGTATAAAAAAGTGCCCATACCCGAACCGATATCCAATACCGCTTTGCGCTGCTGATCAAACTGCATCAGATGGGCCACTTCTTGCTGGAACATGGAAACCCCCGATTCACGGATCGCACTGAAATCGTTGATGGTGATATTATCTGCATATTGATAATAATCCTTGTAGCAGGCATCAATAAAATGCTGGTTATATACAGGTCGGGGCGACTGATAGATCAGACGGCAATGATTACACCACACATAGGTGTATTGAAGATTACTGCCAAAGCGTTCGTAAATCGAAGCATCTTCCGAATCACAGAAGGGGCAATTAACTTTTTCCCAGGCATCGGGGATGTATGGTGTAGGAGCGGCGTTCATGATGATCAGTGACTGCTTTTTTTCTTGAAAGAATTATTCAGGAACTTTAATAAACGTACTTCTTTTTCTGAAAGATAACGCCATTTGCCTCTATCCACATTCTTCTTGGTCAAATTCGCATACATCACGCGGTCCAGCCCTTTTACATCATATCCCAAACTTTCAAAGATCCGGCGAACGATCCGGTTTCTTCCCGAGTGAATCTCAATCCCAACAATATGTTTGTTTTTGGCATCAGGATAGGCTAAGGCATCCGGCTGAACAAATCCGTCTTCAAGTGTAACACCTGCTGCGATCGTATCAAAATGTGCCTTGGTCAGTTGTTTGTCGAGTGTAACCTCATAGATCTTTTTGATCTCATAGCTGGGGTGGGAAAGTTTTTGCGCCAATTCACCATCATTTGTTAACAGCAATACCCCGGTGGTGTTGCGGTCTAACCGTCCTATCGGATATACTCTTTCGGTCGTGGCACTTTTTACAATATCTAATACCGTCTTGCGGCCTTGCGGATCTTCTGTTGTGGTGATAAAGTCTTTGGGTTTATTCAATAAAATGTAAACGAGGTTTCGTTGAGCGAAGATCTTTTTACCCTGCACTTTGATCTCATCACTATCCTTTACTTTAAAACCAGGCTCCAGTACTTTTTGCCCGTTCACAACCACCTTGCCGGAACGGACCACATCTGCGGCATCTCTGCGGCTGCAGATCCCTGCATGGGCAATATATTTATTCAAAGGCATGCTGGCATTAGAGCCTGCTTTGGCTACCGGTGCTTCACCTGCTGCTGCTGGGGTTGTTTTAGCGCCCGCTTTTACAAGAGGCTTTTTGTTGTCTGGTTTAGCAGGAGAGGCTTTTTTGGTGATCGTAGGTCTTTCAACCGGACCGCCCTTGGTAGACTGATTGGTGAAAGGATTCTGCATGCGCTGGTTGCGATACTGTTCCCGCATGAGTCTTTTTTCTTCTTTCTTTTTATCGAAATACTCCTGGGTTTCTTTGCGGATCTTTTTCTTTTCCTGACGGATGCGTTCCTTCTTCTTCGCACCGCTTTCTTTGGTTTGGATGAACTTGTCGAAAGGTTTGTTTGCCATGTTGATCGATTTGCTGTTTTACAACAGTAATTATTGGTTGTTGTTTATGTGGTTGTTCTATTAGGGTTTGGGGTATGGGGTTTGGGGTCTTCGTGTATCCTGGCGTCTTCGCGCCTTCGCGGTTAAATGTTTTTTTATTAACCCACAAGACGTACGCCTTCGCTTTTATCCGACGTAGCTGGAAAGCGGAGTTGGAAAAGCTTCGGCTTGCATTCACCTCTCACCTCTCACCTCTCATCTCTCACCTCTCATCTCTCACCTCTCACCTCTCATCTCTCACCCCTCTCCCTTATTCGCCAACTGTCCGCAAGCGGCATCTATATCTTTTCCTCTGCTTCTTCTTAAACGTGCATTCACCCGGTTGCGGTCCAGATGCTGCATAAAAGCTTCAATGGTTTTCTCATCGGGCTTGGCGAAATCGGCAGCATCAATAGGGTTGTATTCAATTATGTTCACCAGATCAGCCGGAACCTGCCGGTAGATCTTGATCAACTCATCGGCATCCTTGATGCTATCGTTGAAATTTTTGAATAAAATATATTCAAACGTGATCTCGTTGCCTGTTTGCTTATAGAAATAATTCAGGGCATCTATCAACGCCTTGATATTATTGGTGTCGTTGATGGGCATGATCTCATTCCGTTTCGCATCATTGGCAGCATGTAAGGAAAGCGCCAGTTTGAAACGAACCTGGTCATCACCTAATTGACGGATCTGTTTGGCAACGCCGGCAGTAGATACAGTGATGCGGCGGGGACTCATGCCGAGTCCATCGGGAGAACTTATCTTCTCTATGGCCTTCAATACATTCTTGTAATTGAGCAGGGGTTCGCCCATGCCCATAAAAACAATATTGCTCAGTTTTTTATCGTAAACCTTTTCTGATTGCTGATTGATCAATACCACTTCATCGTAGATCTCATCAAAATTCAGATTACGTTTTCTGTCCATATATCCTGTTGCGCAAAACTTGCATGACAGGCTACAGCCGATCTGAGAAGAAACACAGGCGGTTTTTCTTTCATCCGTTGGGATCAAAACACCCTCTACCAAATGACCGTCATGGGTGCGGAATCTTGACTTAACGGTGCCGTCGGAACTGTACTGGGTAGCATCCACGGTTAGGGCCGGGAAGCTGAATTGTTCTCCCAGTTTCTGACGCAGGTCTTTGCTCAGGTTGGTCATATCCGCGAAGCTATGGGCATGTTTTTGCCATAACCATTCATATACCTGCTGGGCGCGAAACTTCTTTTCGCCCATGCTTTCAAACAATTCGATCAGTTCCTCTTTTGACAAGTCCCTGATATTCTGAGGTTTACCATTAAACATGGCGCAAAGATAATCAATGAAAAGGGGTTATCGGGAATTGATTCTTTTGGCGGATATTTGAAGGGTGGTTTTGGAGTGGTCATCACCTGTAAATCAGACTACTGTGTAAAATCCCTAAATCTGGTAAATGATGAATACAGTTTACGTTATTGATGCGGTTCGAACGCCGATCGGAAAATTCGGTGGTGCTTTAAGTGGAATACGTCCCGACGATCTGTTAGCCCATAGTATCAAAGCCATCCTGCAACGCAATCCGGGAATTGATATGAATGCAATTGAAGATGTGGTGGCAGGTGCAGCCAATCAGGCTGGGGAAGACAACCGTAATGTGGCCCGGATGGCCGCCTTGCTGGCGGGCTTACCTGTTACAGTCGCGGGCACCACGGTGAATCGTTTGTGTGCATCCGGCTTGCAGGCCATCATGGATGCCTCCCGCGCCATACAATGTGGTGATGGAGAATTAATGATCGCCGCCGGGGTGGAAAGTATGACCCGCGCTCCGCTGGTAATGGCCAAATCGGCCACCCCCTGGAACCGGGTTCCGGAAATATATGATACTACCATTGGCTGGCGTTTTACCAATAAGAAACTGGCTGAATTGTATCATCCGTATTCCATGGGTGAAACAGCCGAGAATGTAGCCAAACAATGGAATATCAGCCGTCAGGCTCAGGACGGATTCGCCTTGCGGAGTCAGGAGAATTATTTCAATGCACTGGAGAAGCAGAAATGGAACGACGAGATAATTGCTGTGCCCGTGGTAAATGCCGCCGGGGAGAAAATTGTATTCGAGAAAGATGAACATCCGCGTCGTACGTCTATGGACCGTCTGGCGTCCTTGAAACCTGCTTTTGCGAAAGAGGGTACGGTAACGGCTGGTAATGCCTCGGGTATTAACGATGGATCGGCAGCCCTGCTATTAGCCAATGAAGTGGCGGTAGAAAGGTATAACCTGCGTCCCATCGCAAAAATAAAAGCAATGGCTGTAGCGGGTGTAGACCCATCCATCATGGGCATTGGCCCTGTACCGGCCGCCCGTAAAGCACTGGAGCGCGCTGCTTTAAAAGTGGATGATCTGGAACTGGTAGAATTAAATGAAGCCTTCGCTTCCCAATCCATCGCTTGCATTCATGATCTCGGACTCGATCTGGAACGTGTAAACGTAAACGGTGGTGCCATCGCCCTGGGCCATCCGCTTGGTTGCAGTGGCGTGCGTATTTCCACCACACTGGTTCACGAAATGAAACGCCGCAATGCCCGTTACGGGATGGCTGCGATGTGTATCGGCGTAGGGCAGGGGGCTGCTATTATTTATGAAGGCGTTTGATACTATAATAAAGTCGCCAGCTTTAAATATTTTATGAGCTGATTGCGGATCGGTATCAAATCATGACTGCCATTACTCAGGATCGCAATGAATAGTTTCTTTTCCGGAAAATAGCAATACTCTGCACGAAATCCTCCCTGATCACCGGCATGTCCTTCTGCTTTCAATCCTTCTACGTTGGTCATGAACCATGAGTAGCCGATAAAGGGCGCAGTGGCAGTTTTCCAATTGGGAGGGGTAAAGATCGTTCTCGACAGTTCGATCGATTCTTTCGACAAAAAGAGGTGTTTTTGAATAGCTATTTCATATTTGAAAAGTTCTTCCACATTGCTCCAAACGCCTCCGTTTCCCGACGCACAAAAAGTAGGATACTCACCGTAATCATATTCCGACCATTGCCCGTTAATTTGTTGGTAAGCATGTGATACACCTTTATCAGGGAATGCCCCATCGGTGATCACGGTATTTTTCATCCCACTGGGTTGAATGATCTTTTTTTGAAGATACTGTTGCCAGGGCATGCCGCTCACTTTCTCAATGATCAATGCCAGCCCATTAAAAGCAGGATTGGAATATTCATATTGTTCCCCTGGCTGAAAATTCAGTTTATCTGTTTGCATGATGGGTGCCCAGTTCGCATCGTCTTTGGCTGTGAGATAAAAAATACTGTCCCGCTCTACCGGGCGGTTGTCGGGCAGGCCAGATGTATGCGACAACAAGTGTTTGATACGAATGTCTTGAATCAGCGACTTGTTTTTAAAGCCTGGGAAATATTTAGTGATCGGATCTTCTATCGATAATTTCCCTTCTTCCTGTAATTTGAGAATACCAAAAGCCACAAAGGTTTTCGAAACGGATCCGAGATTGAACAGTGTTTTCGTATCAATTGGCTTTTTTGTTTTCAGATCTGCAGTGCCATAACCCCATTGAAAAAATATTTTATTGGTATCCTTACCTATAAATACCGCTACCCCCGGTTGATCGGCGGGAATCCGTTCGGTTAAATAGTTGTCGATCGCATCATACAGATTGAAAACAGGTTGCTGGGTATGGGCGGTGTATACGATCGCCATAACTCCAGAAAGAAGGAAGAACTTTTTCATGAACCGGGGATTTCTCCCAAGATACTATCCTTTAGTATAATTTATACAGGAGTTTTCGCACCATTCTGAAGTTCACTACAGCCGACAACAGGATCAGGAACAACGCCACCCCAATAACAGAATAATGGACCATACCCGAAAGTTCCGGTCGGCTCAGCATAACAAATCGATGAAACGCAAACTGCATCAATTGCGTGATCGCTAAAGCTCCCAAAACAACCAATAGGTAAACGGGAATGAATTGTTTTGATACATTTCGGCTCAGCCAATCGGGCGAATAACCAAGCGTCAGTAATAATTGCAGGTTGTCTTTACTTCTTGCGATCATCAGTTGCAGATAAAAAGAGAATAGCATCAGTGCCAGCACCACCACCAGAACACCAAACAAACCCAGTCCGCTGAAGATTCCCTGCAGCACCAGTTTTACCCGACCGAATTTTGTTTTGTCTTTGTTTACCTCCAGTCTGTTCTCCTTGAGATAGGTAAGGAACTGCGGACTATTGGCATCTTTTGTTTTGATATAAAGTCGGGAAGAGGGTGCAGCGGCAGATGGAGCGCCATAGGTTTTGTTGGCCCAGTTCATAAACTGTGTGGGCACGAGAATGGAATTGATCCGGTCACTTAAGGCAACGATCCGTCCGCGGAATGTATGTTTCTGTCCGGTAACATCATAGCAAATAACCAGTATGCCCATACTGGTGGCGGTTTCTTCCGATAACTGGGGCAGGCCATATCCCGGTGCAAATACATTGTAGATCTCCAGAAAATCGGAGGCAAATATGATGGGTATTTCTTCCTGCCCTTCCTGCCAGGTAAAATTAGGCGGAACCGTATCAATGAATTTTTCGTCTAATGCTTCCAGAAAGAAGTCGCTTACAAAAGGCACCAGATTCCCCCCGCTCAATTGGATCCGGAAATTATTGGCCAGCAGTGGTGTTACGTCCTCCGTAAAGGGTTGCTTGCGGATCGATTCGATATCCGTTTCGCTAAACATATTCTTCTCCGTGCTGCCCATGGTTTCATTGGTAATATCCTTTCGCACCGAAATGAAATCGTAGCCATTCTTGCGCGGGGCATCTTGCCCCAACAGGGTTTGAATATTCAGGTACATCTGAATGGAACACAGCAAGAGCAGCACTCCAATACCCAAACCGATATAACTGAACCAACGCGAGCTCCGGTTGGTTCCTGTATATAGTAATGGTTTGATCGGTTGAAAAGATAAAGCCATGTCGGGGTTTATTTACAGATGATACAATTGTTCATACGGGAAATAATCAATGCGCTCCAGATCAGCAAAAATGATGGCCGCATTACGGTCCGCTGCTTCCTGCAGCATCAGCTCCATGGCTTTTTTTGAATTGGCCGTATCCAGATGGCTGAACGGCTCATCCAGCAATAAAAAATTAAATGGTTGCATCAACGCCCGGATGATGGCAATCCGCTGTTGCTCCCCATAGGAACAGGTTTTGGCCAATGCATTCATCTTGGAACCAATACCCAGTTTTTCGGCCATCTCGTATATGCGGGATGCTTCATGAAAAGGTCGAAGCAGCCGTTTGATATTGATATTCTGAAAGGCCGTTTGCTCTGGCAAAAGTCGAAGGTCCTGGAATACTATGCTTAACTGCTCTTGTCGTAAACGCGCCATTTCTTCAGGCGACAATTCATTCCAAACAGTCCCGTCCAGTTGAATGCTGCCGGTAAAATCTTTTCGCATTCCATACAGGAACGACATCAGGGAAGTTTTGCCACTTCCCGATGGGGCCACGATCTTGATCAAAGCACCTTTTTTCCAGCGTAGTTCTTTTCCCCAGATCTCGGAACCGGCGGTTCGGCCTTCCTCGAAATAAGTAGGCAGGATCTTTTTTAACTGCAATTCCATAGTACCTGTATTTAAAAGCCACCGGTCCACTTCCAAATGGGGCCGGTGGCTTTTTATGTAGGGAGTTAAATTAGTTTTCGGGCGACTTCGGCGCTTCAATAACAGGTTCTTCAGATGGAACCGGCTCCACCAGCAATGGTGGGGCACTGGCTCTTCTGGCTTTATTGATCGCCTCCATTTTGCCGAAATAGTTATGCAGTTGCTTTAAACTGTTACTATTCTTATCCATAAGGTTGATCTCAAAATAAGTGGTCATGGAATTATTCTTGAATTCACCATTCGTGATCAGCGCATCCTGCCACATGTTGGCAGATAATTTCATTTGTTCAAGGCTTAAACTGTCTTTAGTTGTTTCGGTAGCAGCCTGGATGATCTTTTGAATGTCTACAAACGCACCAAAACTGCCTCCGGTAAGTCTGCTCACCATCGGAAGATTACTGTTGCCACCTTTCAGGAACTGACTGTTAAAGTCGGCATTATTGCCGGCAACGAACCAATTGTTATCCAGTTGATACGTAACATCTTTTGCGGCTGATTTCATGTCGCCACCTTCTTTCAGCAGCGTGGCAATCAGTTTGTCAAAAGCAGCTTTGTCGTTGATGGAAGTTGCGAACAGAATTTTCATATCCGGTTCACTGCTGGTATAGGTAAAGGGCTCTTCACCCTCTTCGCCTCCAATGGTTCGTTGTTGTGTTTTTATGCTGAGGTCGGTAACCGCCAGCACGATATCTCCTTTATTTGCCTTGATAAAATCATCAATGCTGTAACCCACTTTTTCCAGAAACCCGTTGGCAATACCATCCAGCCCTGTCAGTTTCACCAATTCTTTTAATCCTTCCGGAGGATAGTTCATGCCTACGAGTGCTACTACATTTTTAGAAGGCACCCGGTTCAGAACCTCGGCGCTGAGTTTTTTGGCAGGGAATTTTTTATACAGTCCTGCCAGTTGTTCGTTTACATAAGAACGTGAGGTTACATTGATCTTGCCATTTTCAAAACCCAGTGATGTAGCAGATACATTGCCTTTCAGCAAATCGCCTGCCTTGGTAACACCCAGCATTCCCCCGCTCAATCCGGAAAGATAACTGTCACCATTTACCCACAGATGGATATCGCCGCTACCGCTAACCATTTCCGCAAAACGATTGTCATCCCCAATGCTGGCATCTCCTTTTAAAGCCAGTGTGCCGGCAGCAAAAGCAGTCAAACTATCTGTCGGGAAATTATAAGGTTCTTTATATTCTCCGGTATTGTTCAACACCGTAGAAAAAGCGTCTGGCATGGGTGTATTCATTACATAGGCGAATTTCTTTCCGGTCCAGTATACCACCACGCCCTCTTTGAGCAGCATTGATTTGGCCTCACCTGCTTTTGAAACGGCTCCCTGTTTGCTGGTTTCTTTATTGAAATTTTCGAAAGCCGCTTCATCTTTTACATTGCCTTCAAATACAGCATAGCCGCCTTTGCCCTGTTTTTTTACAAAAAACACGAAAGCGGCCTTTGTATCCATACCCGATTTTTCAGGATCCTGTAATAATACCCGTAACAAACTATCAGAAGCTTCTGTATATGCCTCCTTAAATAGCTCACTTTGTTTGATTTCTTCCCAGCTTAGTTTCGAGGAAAGGGATGGGGTATTTACATATACCACCACCAGGGCATCTTTAGGAGCCTGTACATCTACTTTGGCGCCTTGTTTACAGGAAGTAAACAACGCAGTGAGTGAAACAAAAAGAACGAATACAAAGGATAAACGTTTCATATATGCGATTTGATTTTTAGAGTTCAAATAAAGTTAATTTCTGTCAAATTTGCCATGGCCACGGTTTTTTGTTCCCCCGACCGGAGATCTTTTAACACAAAGTTCTGTTCTGCAAGCTCCCGGCTGCCTATGATTATGATGTACGGTATATTTTTCTTTTCAGCATACCTGAACTGTTTATCGAATTTGCTTTGTTCGTGAAACAATTCACAGCGCACCCCCGATTGCCGGAGTGTCTGCATGAGCCGGAAAGCGGCGTTTGCTTCCGCTTCGCCATTGTGAAAGAATAGTACCTGCGTACCAATACTGATCGATTCAGGAAATAACTGTAACTCTTCCAGTACATCGTATATGCGGTCGAGCCCAAAACTGATCCCTACCCCCGGTACGCCCGGAACACCAAATAATCCGGTGAGGTCATCATAACGGCCGCCCCCGCCAATACTGCCCATTTTAACCGTGGCCGGTGCTTTGGCTTCAAAAATGATCCCGGTATAATAGTTCAATCCACGGGCCAGGGTGAAATCAATTACCAGCGGACAATCGGCCGGAAGCAGTCCGCTTTCAGACAGGAAACGCAGTTCTGCTATACCAGACTGGCCAATGGTGCTTTCCGCCAGCAGCAGACTGATCTTCTCTAATTTTTCCGGATTACTCCCTTCTATCTGCAGGTATTGGGTTATAAGCCGGATCTGTTTTTCATCCATTCCTCTTTCGCTCAATTCCGCCTGTACTTTTTCCAAACCGATCTTATCCAGTTTGTCGATGGCGATCGTAATGGGAATCAGTTGATCCGCACCACCACAAGTCTCTGCCAGTCCGGCCAGTATTTTTCTGGAATTCACCCGTAGCTCGAAGTCTTTCATGCCCAGTTTTGTGAATACCTCATGGTAAATACTGCTCAACTCCACTTCATTCAGCAAGGAAGTACTTCCTACCACATCGGCATCACATTGATAAAATTCCCGGTAACGGCCTTTTTGCGGACGGTCGGCCCGCCACACCGGTTGTACCTGATAGCGCTTGAAGGGAAGGGTGAGTTGGTTATAATTCATCGCTACATAACGGGCAAACGGGATCGTTAAGTCATACCGTAAGGCTCTTTCTGTTAATCCGCTGTCATTTTTCCCCTGTAAAACCTTTTCAAACCCAGCCAGGGCTTTAGCCTTGTTTTTTTCTTCGTTCAGGCCATTGTTGAGGATCTTAAAAATGAGCTTATCACCCTCTTCGCCATACTTACCCATCAGGGTTTCGAGATTTTCCATGGCCGGTGTTTCGAGCGGTTGGAAACCGTAACGTTCGAAAGTTTCGCGGATTCGCTGAATTATATAATTTCTCTTGCGCACTACCTCCGCCCCGAAATCGCGGGTGCCCTGGGGAATGCTTACAGTTACTTTAGCCATGGAAAGAAAAAATTTAAATTAAGGGTTCCGGCCCATTGATTTGTTTGAATGGTATCCGGTCTTTTATCATTGATATTTTTGGATGATCACATCACACACGTCACTGATCTGGCGGAATACTTCATGATACCCTGGTTCGGGTCCATACCAGGGATCGGGCACCTCCAATCCGTCCCCGGGGAATTGCTCCTCTAACAGTAAACGAACTTTTTTCGGGTCATAGGAATCTCCGGTCAGTTGTTTTATATCCTCCATCACATCCGTTGCCAGCGCATACACAATGTCGAAATACTTCAGGTCGGCCTTGCTGATCTTTCTGGACCGCTGCCGGCTGATATCGATCCCATTATGGGCGGCCACTTTTTGGGAAAGATAATGTGGGGCTTCGCCGTTATGATAGCCATTGGTGCCCGCAGAATCTATTTCCCAATTCAAACCGGCTTTTGCAGCCTTGTCTCTGAGTATTCCTTCAGCTAATGGACTGCGGCAGATATTGCCCAGACACACCATCAGAATTTTCATGGCGCGAAGATACAATAGTTTGGGAGCCAGCGAAAGAGAAAGCCTTTCTAACCTGATTTATGGAATTTGAAAGAATCCTGCATCTGAATGGAAAGCGCGCGCCTTTTTGGAATTGATTCTTAATACTAAAACCAGCAAGTATGAAACCGGAAATGATTTTACAGGCGGATGTTCTCGATATCCTCTTCGAAGACAGGAATAAAGAGTATGGTGCGTATACCCTTCGTCGCGACTATAATCAGCGATTGTTGTGGTCATTGGGTGGTATGCTCGGTATGGTGTTACTATTCGTTTTTTTCCAGTATTGGAAGAGCGGTAAAACACCCTCTACGCAATTTGCGCTGAGCGGCTTGCATGATTCTGTTAAACTGGTAACCTTCGAAATACCCGAACCTCCCAAAGAAGTGGAGCCGCCTAAAAAGAAAGTAGCAACGGTGCAATATACCACTCCTGTGATGGTGCAAAAAACCGAAACCACTCCTCCCGAAATAAAGGAGTTGGATAAAGATGTGCGGATCGGAAAGGAAAATATAGAAGGGGAGCCTGCTTCCCAATCTGCAGCCAAAGATAATGGGGAAGGAGACAAAGGGGCCGCTCCTGTGGCACCTGCAGAAGAAGCGCCGGCGATCTATGAAAAAAGTGAGATACAGCCGATGTTCCCCGGTGGTGATGCGGCATTGATCCGTTTTCTGCATAAAAACCTGCGTTTTGATTTCGATGAAATGGAACCAGGTGCCCGCATGGAAATCCGTTGCCGCTTTGTAGTGGATAAAGAAGGGAATGTGCAGGGAATCGACATTGTGAAGAGTGCCGGGAAAAATGGGTTTGATGAAGAAGTGGTGCGTGTAGTGGGCAAAATGCCTCAATGGCAACCGGGTATTCAGAACGGTAAAAAAGTTAATGTGTATTTCACCCTTCCTGTAATAGTTCAGGTTCCGGCAGATTAATAGCGGCACCCGGTCGTTACCATTGGTGTAAATTTTAAAAATATGGCAATGACCGGGTTTCATTTTCACGTAAAAAACTTAACTTGCCCGGATTGGAATGCACTTGTCATGTCATCATCATTCGACGATAATAAAAGAAAAGCGTACACTGGCCGCCGATCCATACTCGACTATGGAATGGGATTGATCATTGCTGGATTTGGCGTGTTCTTTACAATCGCCCCTTTTATAGGGTTTACGCTTGATTTAGAACCTCTTTTCCGCTACATGTTTGCCGGTTTATGCTTGCTTTATGGTGTTTTCCGAATATACCGAGGCTACAAGAAAAATTATTTTAACGAATGAAGCACCAGGACCACGCTTTCGCCATGTTTAAGTTCCTGTTAATTGTAGCCTTATCCTCCGCCTTTCTTGCAACCGGCTGCAGCACTAACAAAGGAGCCCAACCCGAGGAAACACTCACCAGCGGCACTATTCATATATCCGCGGATGAGTCTTTCAAGCCCGTGATCGATTCTCAGATCCAGGTCTTTGAATCACAGCACCCCAACGCCCGTATTGTGGTTCATTATAAGTCGGAGGCCGATTGCCTCCGCGACCTCAATGTAGATAGTATCCGCATGGTTATTGTAACCCGTGGTTTAAGTGAAAAGGAACAGAATATTCTCAAAGACTCCCTGCGCTATACCCCTAAATTCGGCATCATGGCCTACGATGCCATTGCCGTAATCGTGAATAATAAGGCTAAAGACAACCTTTTTACCATGCAGGACATCCGTTCGTTGGTAAAAGGCACCAGTGGCTATAAGTATAAAGTGGTTATGGATGGCCGGAATTCAACCAGTACCGTACGTTTTGTAGCCGATTCGCTCTTAAAAGGAGAACCCATGGGTGGAAATGTTCAGGGGGCCGCCGGAAGCGAAGCCGTGCTGAATTACGTATCCCAAAACGAAGATGCCCTGGGTTTGATCGGTGTTTCCTGGATCGGAAACAAAGATGACCCCGATCAGCAAAGTTTTTTGAAATCGGTGCGATTGGCTTCTGTAGAGTGCCGGGGTTGCGTGAAAGGCCCCTATGTTACTCCAGATCAAGCGAATATATTCCTGGGACGCTATCCCATGATCAGGCCTTTATTTTACATTTTAAAAGAAAATTATGAAGGCCTTGGCAGCGGGTTCCGTAATTTCCTCATCTACGAGAAAGGACAGCGGATATTTAAAAGAGCCTATCTGCTGCCCGCAAGAATGAGTTTTCAGGTTCAAAATATGGATATTTCAGAGTAAAAAGGTTTTTATACATTTACAAACTCTAAAAACAAGCAACCGCAAATGAAGCGATTATTCAGTTTAGTAGCCGGAGTTTTAATTGCAGGCAGTTTTTTACACGCTCAAACCCTGGAACAGGGGAAGAAATTCTTCTATTATGAGCGTTATAAAAGTGCCCGTGAAACTCTTGAAAAAGTGCTGGCTGCCAACCCTAATAACCTTGAGGCCGTTTACTGGCTTGGACAGAGTTTGCTGGGATTAAAAGATTCGGTAGGGGCGAAGGAATTATTCTCCAAATCCCTGGCCCAGAATGGCAATGCGCCGTTGATTCTGGCCGGTATGGGACAGATCGAATTAATGGAAGGTAAAACGAACGATGCCCGTCAGCGTTTTGAAACGGCTATCAGTCTCACCAAAGGCAAAGACATTAACGTGATCAATGCTGTTGGATTGGCCAACGTGAAAACGAAAGCTGGCGATGCCACCTATGCGGTAGAGAAACTGATGCTCGGCACCCAGTTAAAGGATTTCAAGAACGCCGATACCTATATTATAATGGGTGATGCCTACCGTAAACTGATCGATGGCGGTAATGCCGTTGTATCATTCACTAAATCACTCGGTTTCGATCCCCGGATGGCCGCAGCGAAACACAAGATCGGAATGGTGTATCTTACCCAGAACAATAAAGATTATTTCCTTCCGGCCTTTGAAGAGGCGGTAAGTCTGGATCCCAGCTATGCCCCTTCTATTTATGAACTCTATTATTATTACTACTTCCGCGATATCAATAAAGCGGCAGAATATTTTGATAAATACCTGGCCGTGTCTGACCCCTCAGCCAGTAACGAGTATGATCGTATCAGCATTCTTTGGGCACGTAAAATGTATACAGAGGCCATCGCTGCATCGCAGCAAAAGATCAATGCAGAAGGTGCTGCGGCTGATCCCCGATATTACAAACTGATCGCTTATAGCTACGACGACCTGAAAGATTCAGTGAATGCCAAAAACTTTATGGCGCAGTATTTTACCAAGCAAAAGCCGGAAGATGTGGTTACCAAAGACTATTCTTTTTATGCCAAATTGCTGGGCCGTTTGAATGAATATACCGATGCGTATAAAAATTATCAGTTGGCTATTGATACTGATACGTCTATGACCAATAAGTTCGACCTGATGCGCGAAGCCTCCGATCTGGCAAAAAAATCAGGCGATCGTAAGGCACAGGCAGATTGGCTGGGTCGTATTTATTATTCCAAAGCCAAGCCTAATAACCGCGATCTGTATGATTATGGTTTCGCCCATTATCAGGCCGCCAACTACGATTCTTCCTATGCCCTGTTCGATGTGTATCGCGGTAAATACCCGAACGAGATCTTTGGTTTCCTTTGGGCTGCCCGTAGCATGCAGGCTAAAGACACTACGTTTGAGCTGGGTCTGGCAGCCGCCGAATACGAAAAACTGGCCGAAGCCGGAAAGCGTATCGATTCTGTGAAGTACAAAAGTCAGATCATTCAGGCCTACGGTGTACTGGCCAGCTACCATAATAACGTGAAAAAAGATAAAGCTGCTGCCATTGCCTGGTTGCAGAAGATCCTCGATCTGGATCCTACCAATGCCTCTGCCAAAGAGTTTATTGAAAAACTGCAGCAGGCCGGAAACAAGCCTAATACACCCGCCCGCCCGCAACAGCGTACCGGAGGCGCGGCCACTGGTGCCAAATCGGGCTAGCGGTTCGAAAGACAGATAACCTATTTTAATGCTCCGGAATTTTCCGGAGCATTATTTTTTATTTGACTGTGTGACATTGTTTTTCAATATGCCTACCGTATTTTTGCGGCTCAAACTCAGTAAGGTATATGATTCAATACCTGTTGCAGATCTCCGCCTCCACACAGAACCCTGATAGTTCCTTCTGGTACTTCCCTATCGGTCTTCAATTATTTATTGCTATAGCTTTAGTAATAGTAATGATCGGTGGTTCTCATTTGCTGGGGCCGAAACGTAATACGTCAGACAAATTAGCCAACTTTTCCAGTGGTATTAAAACCCATGGCGATGCCCGGCATCCTATGGCTATTAAATATTTCCTGGTCGCGATCCTATTCGTATTATTCGATGTGGAAGTGATCTTTTTTTACCCTTATGCCTTGATTTTTAAAGATTTAGGATGGGATGGATTCATGGCCGTTTGCATGTTTGTGGCCTTTTTCCTGGCCGGATTCATCTATATTATCAAGAAGGGTGCTTTGAATTGGGAAGATTAATAATGTATTGACGAATGCATTCATCCCGATACAGGATGATGATGGCAAACTTTTACATCACCCGCCTTGTTATCTGGATGTAATCGGTTCTGATCTTCTAATTATCAACTATTCAAATTTTCTGATATGTCTCGTCCGGTACAATATAATATATACGGCCAAACACAGGTAAAGCTTGTTAAGGAAATGCCTGAAGGCATGATGGGAGAGGGTTTCTTTGCCACCAGTTTAAATCAGGCTGTAGGTCTGGCCCGCAAAAATTCCATGTGGCCGCTTCCTTTTGCTACCTCCTGCTGTGGTATCGAATTCATGGCTACCATGGCCTCTCACTACGATTTGGCCCGGTTTGGTGCCGAAAGAGTAGGCTTCAGCCCCCGTCAGTGCGACCTTTTAATGGTGATGGGAACCATCGCTAAAAAAATGGGACCTGTGGTTCGTCAGGTGTATTTACAAATGGCCGAACCTCGTTGGGTAATGGCCGTTGGTGCCTGCGCCAGCAGCGGTGGTATTTTTGATACCTATAGCGTCTTGCAGGGTATTGATCAGGTGATCCCGGTGGATGTATATGTTCCCGGTTGCCCGCCCCGCCCCGAAGCCATTATCGACGGTTTCCTTCGTATTCAGGATCTGGTAGGAGAAGAAAGCCTCCGTCGCCGAAACAGCGATAAGTATAAAGAACTGATGACGGGTTACGGAATTCAATAAAATCAGGATGTTATATTGACAACATCCTCTAAATAACGTTTACATGGGCCTAACTAACGAAGCGATTCAAAACAAACTCCAGGAGAAATTCGGCGATCAGCTTACCGGCTTCTCCGAACCTTATGGCATGCTGAGTTTTGAAGCGCCCAAAGACCTCAACCTTAAAGTACTTCAGTTCCTGTACGATGATGCAGAGCTGAAGTTTCGTTTTTTAACAGACCTGCAGGCGGTTCATTATCCCCATCTGGCAGGGAAGGAACTGGCGGTGGTTTACCACCTCCATAATCTGGTCGATAATGTACGCATCCGGTTTAAAGTATATACCGATATTCAAACACCGGATGTATTCAGCGCTACCGCATTGTATGCAGCAGCCAACTGGATGGAAAGAGAAACCTATGATTTTTTCGGGGTCAATTTCGTTGGACATCCCAATCTCAAGCGCATTCTGAATGTGGATGAAATGGACTATTTCCCCATGCGCAAAGAGTTTCCGCTCGAAGATCAAACCCGTATCGATAAGGATGATGAAATGTTTGGAAGGGGAGGGTCGATCTGATTTCAAAATGTTGCACGTGAAAGCAAGATATTTCACCACAGCCGCGAAAAAAAATCAGATGTTTTGTTTAGATGCTGCTTCAAAAATTAAATGATTATGTCCGAAACAAGTACGATACATCACGTTAAGTTGCCCGAAGGTTCCATTGAGAAACAAACGACAACGCTCAACCTCGGTCCTACACACCCTGCCACACACGGTGTGTTTCAGAATATCCTCGAATTAGACGGGGAGCGTATTGTTTCGGCAGAACAAACCATCGGTTATATTCACCGGGCTTTTGAAAAACTGGCGGAACGCAGACCGCTGTATCAGGTTACGCCCATTACCGACCGTTTAAATTATTGCAGCAGCCCGCTTAATAATATGGGCTGGCATCTTACCGTAGAGAAACTACTGGGGATCAAAACACCCAAGCGGGTAGATTATCTCCGGGTGATCATCATGGAACTGGCGCGCATCGCCGACCACCTGATTTGTAACTCAATTGTAGGGGTTGACTCGGGTGCGTATACAGGATTCCTTTACGTAATGCAATACCGTGAATTAATTTATGAGATCTATGAAGAAATATGTGGTTCCCGCCTTACTACTAATATTGGGCGCGTTGGCGGCCTGGAAAGGAATTTCACTCCTGCAGCGTTTGAAAAACTCGAAAAATTCCTGAACGAATACCCCCGTGTATTAAAGGAGTTTGAAAACCTGTTTACCCGTAACCGCATTTTCATGGAACGCACTATCGGTGCCGGTCCTATTTCTGCCGAAAGAGCCCTTAATTATGGCTTCACCGGCCCGAACCTGCGAGCCGCCGGTGTGGATTACGATGTGCGTGTGCATACCCCTTACAGCAGCTACGAAGATTTCAATTTCACTGTTCCGGTAGGTACCACGGGCGACTGTTACGACCGATTCCTGGTGCGCAATCAGGAAATGTGGCAAAGCTTAAGCATCCTGAATCAGGCCTACAAAAAAGTACAGGAGTTTAAAGGTGCTGAAGCGGAAGTATTTCATGCCGATACCCCCGAATATTATTTGCCGGAAAAGAAAGATGTATATACGAAAATGGAAGCCCTGATCTGGCATTTCAAGATCGTAATGGGTGAAGTGGATATTCCTGCCGGAGAAGTTTACCACTCCGTTGAAGGCGCAAATGGAGAATTGGGATTTTATCTGATCAGTGATGGCGGACGTACCCCTTACCGCTTGCATTTCCGCCGCCCCTGTTTTGTGTATTATCAGGCATTTGAAGAATTGGTAAAGGGGGGAATGCTGGCCGATGCGATCATTACCATGTCTTCATTGAATTTGATCGCCGGCGAAATGGACGCATAAGTTTCATCCCGATGGGATGTATGAATTTTCAAATTAAGAGTTTTGAATATGACATTTTCAGAAGATAAACTGCAGGAGGTAAAACGCATTATTGAACGCTATCCGGAAGGAAAGCAGAAGAGTGCCCTGATCCCCGTGTTGCATCTGGCACAGCAGGAATTTGGCGGCTGGCTCAGCTCCGAAACAATGGACTATGTGGCTTCCCTGCTGCAACTCGAGCCTATTGAAGTGTATGAAGTGGCTTCTTTTTACAGTATGTATAATCTGAAACCTGTTGGCAAGCATCTGTTCGAAGTTTGTCAAACAGGACCATGTATGTTACGTGGTAGCGATGATATCATTCGCTATATCGGTGAGAAATTAGGCATCAAGCCCGGTCAAACCACCGAAGATGGCATGTTTACATTGAAAACAGTTGAATGTTTAGGTGCCTGCGGGTATGCGCCGATGATGCAATTGGGCAAACATTACCGTGAACACCTCACCCGTGAAAAAGTAGATGCAATCATTGAAGAGTGTCGTAAACACGCTTCAGCAAATAATTAATATGGTTGCGATGAGGAGGGTGGCATTTCTGTTGGTGGCAGGGCTCTTTGTTTCGGTTAGTGGTATAGCGCAGGAAGACAGTTCAAAGGTGTTGCAAGCGGTACAACAGTTTGAAAAGGCCTTGGTCGAAAAGAATGAAGCGCTGATCGGGAAGTTAGTCAGCCCCCGTTTGGTCTTCGGTCATTCCAATGGTTGGGTGCAAGACAAACAGGCCGTACTGAATGATATGCGCAGCGGGCATTTGACCTATCTGCAAATAAAACCGGCACAGGTGCGGATCAGGATGATGGGGAAAAAGGCTGTTGTGGAAGAACAGGTGGAGGTAGAAGTTAAGCTGGACGCAACGCAGGTGAAATTGAAACTTTTTGTATTGCAATACTGGGAACGGATAAAAGGCGAGTGGAAACTTGTATTGCGGCAAAGTGCGAAACAATCATAAAATCAATTTCCGGGTCTTGACAAGTCATCGGAAAATTTAATATCAGAAGATAACATGGGTGTCAAACTATTATTAGACAAAGCTACGGTTCCGGGTATACGCGGTTACGAAGTATACCGTCGTGAAGGTGGTTATGCTGCGGTGGAAAAAGCCTTTAAAATGTCTCCAGCCGATGTAGTGGAAGAGGTGAAGAAGAGCGGCTTGCGTGGTCGTGGTGGTGCCGGATTCCCCACAGGTATGAAATGGAGTTTTCTGGCCAAGCCGGAAGGCGTTCCCCGTTATTTGGTATGCAATGCCGATGAAAGCGAACCCGGTACATTTAAGGATCGCTATTTAATGGAGTTCTTGCCCCATTTGCTGATCGAAGGATTGGTGATCGCTTCCTATGCCCTGGGCAGCAACCGAACCTATATTTATATCCGTGGCGAATATGCCTGGATCCCCGATATTCTTGAGCAGGCTATTGCCGAAGCAAATGCCAATGGCTGGTTGGGGAAAAACATCCTTGGAACCGGATTCGATTGCCAGATCTACGTACAACGCGGTGCGGGAGCTTATATCTGTGGTGAAGAAACAGCGCTGATAGAAAGTCTGGAAGGTAAAAGAGGTAATCCTCGTATCAAGCCACCCTTCCCTGCTGTGAAAGGTTTATACGATTGTCCTACAGTGGTGAATAACGTGGAAACACTGGCGGCGGTAGTGCCTATCATCAATCATGGCGGTGAAGCCTACTCGAAGATCGGTGTCGGTAAATCTACCGGAACAAAACTGATCAGTGCCTGCGGTAATATCAATAAGCCGGGCGTTTATGAAATTGATATGACCATTTCCGTGGAGGAATTCATCTATAGTGATGCGTATTGCGGTGGAATTGCAGGCGGCAAAAAATTGAAAGCCTGTATTCCGGGCGGGTCCTCCGTTCCCATCCTCCCGGCCAACCTGTTATTGAAAACAGCGAAGGGAGAAACGCGCTATATGAATTATGAAAGCCTGAGCGACGGTGGCTTTGCTACCGGTAGTATGATGGGTTCAGGTGGTTTTATAGTGTTGGATGAAGACCAGTGTGTGGTACGCCATACGCTCAGTCTGGCTCGTTTTTATCGCCATGAAAGTTGCGGTCAGTGTTCCCCCTGCCGTGAAGGAACGGGCTGGATGGAAAAGATCCTCCACAATATTGAATATGGTAAAGGAAAATCAAGCGATATAGATCTGCTGTGGGATATTCAGCGACGGATTGAAGGCAATACCATCTGCCCGCTGGGCGATGCGGCAGCCTGGCCAGTGGCAGCAGCGATCCGCCATTTCCGTGATGAGTTTGAATGGCATGTGAAGAATCCCGAAGAAAGCCAGATCCGGAATTATGGATTGGCGGGATATGCTGATCCAAGGGAAGTGGGGGTGTAGGTGAATGGTGAGAGGTGAGAGATGAGAGGTGAGAGGTGAGAGGTGAGAGGGGCTCCGCTTAACATACCCCTGGCGGA
>CAZKSY010000045.1:0-31989 GCA_964555605.1 uncultured Chitinophagaceae bacterium
CGGATTGCCCAAAGATATGGCTGCCGAACTGTTCAAGCCATTCATCATTCGTAAACTGATCGAAAGAGGTATCGTAAAAACGGTGAAGTCTGCCCGTAAACTGGTAGACCGTAAAGAAGCCGTTGTTTGGGATATCCTGGAAAATATTCTGAAAGGTCACCCGGTAATGTTAAACCGTGCCCCAACACTGCACCGTTTGTCTATCCAGGCCTTCCAGCCAAAACTGATTGAAGGAAAAGCAATACAATTGCACCCGCTCGTTACGTCTGCGTTCAACGCCGACTTCGATGGTGACCAGATGGCGGTACACGTGCCTTTGAGCAATGCTGCAATACTGGAAGCCCAATTGCTGATGCTTTCTTCTCATAACATTCTTAACCCGCAGAATGGTGCTCCCATTACCCTGCCTTCGCAGGACATGGTACTTGGACTGTACTATATTACCAAGGGTAAGAAAACGACCGCTACTGAAACCATTCGTGGAGAAGGCAAGGCGTTCTATAGTGCCGACGAGGTGTTGATCGCTTATAATGAGGGTAAAATAGACCTGCATGCATTCATCAAGGTGAAAGCAGTGGTTCGTACGAATGCAGGTGAGTTGGTTACCAAGCTGATTGAAACTACCGTTGGACGTGTGATCTTCAACCAGCACGTACCGAAAGAAGTTGGTTTCATCAATGCGCTATTGACCAAAAAGAGTTTGCGGGAGATCATTGGCGACATCATCAAAATTACTAACGTTCCCAAGACAGCGAAATTCCTGGATGATATCAAGCAGTTAGGTTTCCGTACTGCCTTCCAGGGTGGATTGTCGTTCAATATCAACGACCTGATCATCCCATCTATCAAGGAAGATGTACTGGAGCAAGCGAAATCTGAGGTGGATGAAGTGTGGGATAACTACAATATGGGATTGATCACCAACAACGAGCGTTACAACCAGATCGTAGATATCTGGAGCCGTGTGGATACCCGTATTACCGAAACATTGATTCGTGAATTGAGCAGCGACAAGCAGGGCTTCAACTCTGTTTATATGATGCTTGATTCCGGAGCCCGTGGTTCGAAGCAGCAGATCAAGCAGCTTTGTGGTATCAGAGGATTGATGGCCAAGCCACGTAAATCTGGATCATCCGGCAGTGAGATCATCGAGAACCCGATCCTTTCGAACTTCAAAGGAGGTTTGAACGTATTGGATTACTTTATCTCTACCCACGGTGCCCGTAAGGGTCTGGCGGATACGGCCCTGAAAACAGCCGATGCGGGTTATCTGACCCGTCGTTTGGTGGACGTTGCTCAGGACGTGGTTATTACAGAAGAAGATTGCGGCACACTGCGTGGTATTGCCACCAGTGCGTTGAAAGATAATGAAGAGATCGTTGAACCATTGTACGATCGTATCATTGGTCGTACCTCACTGCACGATGTTTTGAATCCTGTAACAGAGGAGTTGATCGTGGAGAGTGGTGCGCAGATCACTGAAGATATTGGTAAAGCCATTGAAGAGGCCGGTATTGAAACCGTAGAGATCCGTTCTGTGTTGACTTGCGAAAGCAAACGTGGTGTGTGTGTGAAGTGTTATGGTAAGAACCTGGCAACAGGTAATCTGGCCCAGAAAGGGGATGCTACAGGTATCATTGCGGCACAGTCGATCGGTGAGCCGGGTACACAGTTGACCCTGCGAACCTTCCACGTGGGTGGTGTGGCCGGATCAGCTTCAATTGAATCACAATTGCTCGCGAAGTTCGATGGTACCATCCAGTTCGATGGATTGCGTACGGTAGCTTCAACGAATAATGAAGGAGAGAAAACACAGGTGGTGATTGGTCGTACCGGTGAGGTGCGTATCATGGACGTGAAGAATGACCGTCTCCTCATTACTAATAACGTTCCTTATGGTGCGATCCTGTTCGTTAAAGACGGACAGCAGATCAAGAAGGGCGAAGCGATCTGTAGCTGGGATCCATTCAACAACGTTATCGTTGCAGAAATCGCCGGACAGATCAAATTTGACAGCGTTATTGAGGGTATCACCTATCGTGAAGAGGCCGATGAGCAAACCGGTCACCGCGAGAAAGTGGTTATTGAAACAAAGGACAAAACCAAGATACCTACCCTTATTGTAGAGGGTGGTAAGGATGTGAAGCAATACAACCTTCCTGTTGGATCGCACATTACGGTGGATGAAACGGAAGATGTACGCGCCGGTCAGGTTTTGGTGAAGATCCCGAGAACACTGCGTATGCAGCGAGATATCACCGGAGGTCTGCCACGTGTAACCGAATTGTTTGAAGCACGTAATCCGGGCAACCCTGCGATTGTGTGTGAGATTGATGGTGTGGTTTCATTCGGTGCCATTAAGCGTGGTAACCGTGAAATTGTGGTAGAAGCGAAGGACGGTGTGGTGAAGAAATATCTGGTTCCATTAACACGTCAGATCCTGGTACAGGATGGCGACTTTATCAAAGCGGGTGCGCCATTGTCTGATGGACAGATATCTCCTGCAGATATTCTTGCTATCAAAGGTACATTCGCTGTACAGGAATATGTGGTGAATGAGATCCAGGAAGTGTATCGTTTACAGGGTGTAAAGATCAATGACAAGCATATTGAAGTAATCGTTCGTCAGATGATGAAGAAGGTTGAAATCAAGGATCCGGGTGATACCCGATTCCTCGAGGAGGACCTGGAAGATCGCTTTGACTTTATTGAAGAGAACGATTGGATCTTTGATAAGAAGGTTGTTACCGAAGCGGGCGATAGCACAAAAATGCGTGCGGGCCAGATCGTTAGTCTGCGTGAAATCCGTGAGGAGAACTCCCTGCTGCGTCGTTCTGATAAAAAGCCTGTGGAATATCGTGATGCCAATCCGGCGACTTCTGAGCCCGTGTTATTGGGAATTACCAAAGCATCGCTCGGAACACAAAGCTGGATCTCTGCGGCTTCCTTCCAGGAAACGACGAAGGTACTGAGCAGTGCAGCCATCCAGGGTAAGAGCGATGATATGCTTGGATTGAAGGAGAATGTGATCACTGGTCATCCGATCCCGGCTGGTACCGGCTTGCGTGATTTCGAGAACATGATCGTAGGTAGCAAGGAAGAATATGAGTTGCTGCAAACGACACGTGAGGCCATGACCTTTGATGAGGAGGAGTAATATTTTCAACTGATCAACATAAGCAGGAAACTACGGTTTCCTGCTTTTTATTTTTGAATAGAGAAACCCTTGATTTGTTAATTTTTTTAACACTTCTATTGAAGGGAACCTTTTAACTTGCGCAAAACGGCTCTTGATGAAGCAAATTTCTACACCCCTTAGTATTGTATCTATTGTAGCAGTTGGTATTTTGTACTTCCTGCATTTTTCGCATACGGAAAAGCTGCAGAACCAGATCAACCGGACAGTATCTGGTGGCGACAGTGTGCATTTCCGCATTGCCTATTTTGATATTGATACCCTGCAATCCAATTATGATAAATTCAAAGATGCGGAGGGCCAATTAAAGACAAAGGAAAACTCCATTAAATCGCAGTTAAGTGAATTGCAGTTCCGTTATCAGAAGCGTTTGAAGGAGCTTCAGGATAAGGCGCAGGCACAGAATATGACACAGTCGGAAGCTGATGCCGCTCAGCGCGAATTAGCGCGTATGCAGCAGGAATTCCAGCAAAAGGAAGTGGAGCTGGACCAGGAAATGAAGAAGTTGCAAATGGACCTGATGACCGATTTGCATGATAATGTGGAAGCCTTTTTAAAGACCTACAATACAAATAAAGGCTATGCTTATATTTTCTCCTATCAGCCCGGAGTGATGATCTATTATAAGGATACCATGTATGATATCACTACTGATATCATCAAGGGACTGAATGATGAATATAAAAAAGGAAAGAAAAAGCCTTAATTAGCTCCTCAGAATATTGGAAAGCCTTGCCCGTGCAAGGCTTTTTTGTTTCCGGCTTTTCCTTATCTTCCCTTAATAATAAATTAATATGTCAGGATCCTCTCCCTCATTCAAACCAACTTTAGGATTAATGGATGCCACGATGATCGTGGCCGGTTCCATGATCGGCTCGGGAATATTCATCGTAAGTGCCGATATCACCCGCAATGTAGGCAGTGCGGGCTGGCTTATTCTGGTGTGGCTTATAACCGGTTTTATGACGCTTACGGCGGCTTTGAGTTATGGTGAGCTCAGTGCCATGTATCCAAAGGCCGGGGGCCAATATGTGTACCTGAAAGAGGCGTATAATCCGTTAGCCGGATTTCTGTATGGCTGGAGTTTTTTTGCTGTGATACAAACGGCTACCATTGCGGCAGTAGGGGTGGCTTTTTCGAAGTTTGCCGGTTACTTTTTTCCGGTACTGGAATTGACAGATGAGAATATCCTTTTTCAGTTGGGTGCATTCAAGGTTTATCCCGCCCAATTGGTCTCCATTGTGCTCATCATTTTCCTTACCTATATCAATACGAGAGGGATTAAGGGAGGCAAACTGATACAAACAACTTTTACGGTGACCAAACTGCTATCCTTGTTTGGTTTGATTGTTTTTGGTTTTCTTTTGGCGGCAAAATCGGACATATGGCAGGCCAACTGGGAAAATGCCTGGGTATCAAAATCCTGGGATACCGGAACGTCCTCCTGGACGGATATTGCCGGACCGGGATTATTAGGTGCGATTGCGGCAGCCATGGTAGGTTCCATTTTCAGCAGTGATTCATGGAATAATGTAACCTTTATTGCCGGAGAAATCAAAAACCCCAAGCGAAATATCGGCCTGAGTCTTTTTCTTGGTACGCTGATCGTAACCGTGATTTATGTTGCAGCCAATTTAATGTATATGAGTGTAATGCCTTTACAGGACATTGCGTTTGCAAAACAGGATCGGGTGGCCGTAGCGGCTTCCAATGTGATCTTTGGCGATATGGGTACTTATGTGATCGCTGTGATGATCATGATCTCAACATTTGGTTGTAACAACGGATTAATTCTGGCAGGTGCCCGGGTGTATTACACTATGGCACAGGATGGTTTGTTTTTTAAGAAAGCGGGAACGCTGAATAAAAATGCCGTACCGGAATGGGCCCTTTGGGCACAATGTGTATTGGCCAGCATTCTTTGTTTGAGTGGACGATATGGCGACTTGCTGGACATGGTTGCTTTTGTAGTGGTGGTATTTTATGTGCTCACTATTTATGGCATTTTCCGTTTGCGCAAATCAAAGCCCGACGCTGAGCGCCCCTATAAAGCTTTTGGTTATCCTGTATTGCCGATCATTTATATCATTATGGGTACGGCATTCTGTATTGCCCTGATTGTTCAGAAGCCCTTATTTGCCGGGTGGGGTCTCGGAATTACCTTAGTTGGTATACCTTTGTATTTCGTAGCCGTTTCGAAACAGAAAAAACAGCAATAATGAGCGTAACTGATATCGACCAGTTATTTGGTCGCTTTTCTCAGGTAAAAATTGGTGTGATCGGAGATGTGATGCTGGATACCTATTGGTGGGGGCATGTGGAACGTATATCACCGGAAGCCCCTGTGCCGGTTGTGGCACTGGATCAAAAAGAATTGCGCATAGGTGGTGCCGGTAATGTGGCATTGAATCTCGTGGCGCTGGGGGCACCGGTTCACATTATGTCGGTTATTGGAACAGATGAAGACGGCAAGAATCTTTCTGATCTCTTCGCCAAAAGCGGAATCGGTACTACCTATATCATTAAGAGCGATAAGCGTATTACCACAAATAAAACCCGTATCATCAGCCGCAATCAGCAAATGATGCGGTTGGATGCAGAAACCACCAGTGATATTTCCAAAACGGAAGAACAACAATTATTACAGAGTATACGGCAGTATCTGGATATCGTTCAACCGCAGGTGATCATTTTTGAAGATTATAATAAGGGCGTGCTCACGTCTCATGTGATTGATACGGTAATTGGCTGGTGCCGCGAAAGAAAAATATATACCACGGTAGATCCCAAAAAGAAGAATTTTTTCAGCTATCAGGGGGTAACACTTTTTAAACCCAATCTGAAGGAAGTGAAAGAGGGGCTGAATATTCATCTTGATACCGTGGATGCTCAATCGATGGGAGCGGTACATAAAAAATTGCAACAGGAATTGGGGCACGAGATATCTTTTATTACTCTTTCCGAGAAGGGTGTATTCTTTCAGCAGGATGCAGAGCCTGTTATTATCCCGTCGCATCTGCGTAATATTGCCGATGTATCCGGAGCCGGCGATACCGTAATAGCAGTTGCCTCTCTTATTTATGCAGCAACAGGTGATGTGCGGTTGATGGCAGAAGTGGCTAATATTGCCGGTGGATTGGTTTGTGAAGAAGTGGGTACGGCTGCGATCAATAAAGATCGATTGATCCAGGAATGTAAATTATTGCTTTCGGGAGCGCGCTAATGCTTCTTTGGCTGCTGTGAGCCGCAGTATCCGGGGAAAGTCAAAGAATACTTCGATGAATATTTTCATGGCCGCAAAAATGGTGATGAAAATTTGACCGGCTCCCAATCCCAGAAACAAACTCCCTACAATCACGGTGAATTGCTGGATGATGATTCTTTCATAGGGCTCAAACATGAGCAGGGAAAGAGAAGCGGTCTTATATTTCCCCGAAAGGATGAAATCTTTTAAAACGATCATCAGGTAACTGATAAGCATGGTTCCCATCCAGTACAGGGCATCCGTGCTCAGGTATTGTGGAAAGTGTAACAGAAAGCGTAAGGCGGTTATCCCCAGAGCCGTTTCAGCGCCGGAGGTTCCCCAGAATATAAAAAGCTGTATCGCTACAAAAAAGCCATAGTGTACCGCAAAGAAAAAAATGAAGAGCCAACTACTGGCCATGGTTTGTTGGGTGCCGGTCGTATTCCAAACGTCTTCTTTTCTGAAGAAGGAGGTGATGGTCATCCGCAGAATATTGATCAGGCCGATCAGGATCGTTTCCAGGCAATAAATAAGGAATACTTCACGGGCATTCCATTGATCAAACCATACCCCCCAAATGGGTATCAGATTAACAGCGATGAGCAACCAATCGCCCAGAGATAATTTTTTGCGGATTAAATGCATGATATTATCTTCTAAAGTTAACCGTAGCAGCAGGTACAGCAATACCCTTCAGCGGGTATATTTCTTTAATCCCGGGGAAAGGGATTTTTGAAGAACATGCGTATTTTTGACTCTTAAACTACAATTATGAGTATTCAATATGTTTCAGTGATAGGAGCCGGTACCATGGGGAATGGCATTGCCCATAGTTTTGCGCAGCATGATTTCAGGGTAGTACTGATAGACGTGAACCCGGCCCAATTGGAGAAGGCATTGGCTACTATTTCTAAAAACCTGGACCGGTTGATCGCAAAAGAGATCATTAAAAAAGAGCTGAAAGAAAGAACCCTCCAGAATATCACTACTTCCGTTTCTATTGCAGAAGGGGTTAAAAATGCAGATCTGGTGGTTGAGGCCGCCACTGAAAATGTAGATCTTAAATTGTCCATATTCCGCGAGCTGGATGCTCATGCACCGGAACAGGCAATATTGGCCACCAATACTTCTTCTATTTCCATTACAAGGATTGCGGCTGTTACGAAAAGACCGGAAAAAGTGATCGGGATGCACTTTATGAATCCTGTGCCGGTGATGAAACTGGTTGAGATCATTAATGGGTATGCCACCACCGCTGCCGTTACAGAAGCCATTGTGGAAGTGAGTAAACAACTGCGTAAAGTACCTTGTGTGGTAAACGATTATCCGGGCTTCATTGCAAACCGGATCCTGATGCCGATGCTTAATGAAGCCATCTGCAGTTTGTATGAAGGTATAGCACCAGTAGAAGAGATCGATACGGTGATGAAATTAGGTATGGCACACCCGATGGGGCCCTTGCAGTTAGCCGATTTCATTGGACTGGATGTTTGTCTGGCGATCCTGAATGTGTTACATGAAGGATTCGGTAATCCGAAATATGCTCCTTGTCCCTTATTGGTAAATATGGTGAATGCTGGAAAACTGGGTGTTAAAACAGGAGAGGGGTTCTATTTGCATAATAGTGCTTCAAAAGAACTGGTGGTGAGCCCTCGCTTCCGATAAAAACAGCCCCCTTATAAAATTAAAAAAGGAGCTCAGGCTCCTTTTTTTTGTATATCCACTCCCTGAATTTCTTTTAACTGGTAAAGGATTTCCGCTGCGCGGCTCTTGGGCAAGCCAGTGGTAAAATGACAAAACAGATTCATCTCTTTTTCCAATACAGTGCAATTGGTTTGCTTAAGAATGTGCATCACTTCATTCATGCGTGTGTAATCAAAATGAATATTGTACACTACTTCAATGGGCTTTTGTGTTACGGGTGTGGTTTGCAAAACCAGTGAAGCGGCCGATTTATAGGCATTGATCAGTCCGGGAACCCCCAATAGCGTGCCGCCAAAATAACGCACCACAACGATCAGGGTATTGGTGATGCCTTTGCTGTCGAGCTGACCTAAAATGGGCCGGCCTGCAGTCCCCGAGGGTTCGCCATCATCGCTCACGCGAAAATTATTTTGATCGAACCCTAATCTATATGCGAAACAATGATGATTGGCTTTGGGATGTTGCTTTTTCAATTCTTCCATACAGGATTTAAAATCTGAAATGGATTCGATAGGAAAGGCGTAGGCCAGAAATTTACTACCCCTGTCTTTGAATTCAGCGGTACCGTTTTGGGTGATCGTACTATAGTGCGTGGCTTCTTTCATATTAACCAAAGGCAATGAGGGCAATGGCACCCAGTGATAAAATGATTCCCGCCCAGTTGAGCCCGCTCAGCCTTTCTTTGAATAATAACATTGCTACAACGGTGCTGAATAAAACAATACCCATATTATTGATGGGTAATATAGCCGAGCTGTTTCCGGCATTTTCCTGTAATACTTTCATTAAGCACCAGATCGAAAAATAATTCGGAATGCCGATCCCGATACCCATTGCCAGTGCTTTCCAGGAGAAGGTTTGTTTTTTTGTCAGGAATTGGAGTAGTAAATACAGGCTACCGAAAGTGCCGGCGGCGGCAAAGGCCGATATCAGGTAGCTATCCTGATTGCTCCGATTGATAAAATGATGTTCTACATATTTTATCATTGTGTCCAGTAAGCCACTTCCGATAAACAATAATGCCGGGGCAAAGAGAAGGAGTGGTGATAATTTATGGCTCTCTGTATGTTCTTTTCGGGGCGCCGGCCAGCAAGTGAGTACTACGGCAGTAAGGGCCACAATGATTCCGAGAATTCGCAGGGCGCCGGCCGTTTCCTTGTACAGGTAAATGGAAAACAGAAAGGGGATTACCAGTGAAAGTTTATTGGCCACCGATGCCACAGCAACCCCTAAACGCTGCGTAATAAAGGCGATCAAATTAAATAGTGATATGAAGGCAGCACCCATTAAACAGGCCCAGTAAAACCAGGGTTCTTTTGTAATAGCCGGCCCGATGGGGAAGGCTCCGTTAACAATTGAGCCGGTTGCCACACAGGTGAGGTAGTTAAAAACGATCACCTGAAAGGTGTTCAACCCCCAGCGTTCCACCAGTTTGAATGATAACGTGAGGTAAGACGATAAAATAATACTGGCCAGTAACAATAACATATCAGGCGTCGTTGCTTTTTTCGTTTATGTAATAGTCGATCCGGTCCGCACCAATCCTTTCTTCAGATACCTTGCTTCCCATCGGTTTTTCGGGTGCTTTAAGTCCGGCTGTCTGCATTTCTGTATTGGTAATGATGCGTGCTTCATCCCACAGACCTCTGTTCAAAAAAGATTGGAGCGTTTGGATGCCTCCTTCTACCAAAACAGATTGAATGGATCTTTCGTAAAGCGAAATTAACATCTCTTGCATCCAGTCTTTTTCCGGATCTACGGTAATATAGCTGATATTTCCGGAAGGTTTTTTTTGTTTTCCGGTAATGATCAATTGGGTTCCTGTTTGAAATAACCGCAGTGTTTCTGGAAGCCGGTCGTTCAGGTCCAGCACTATTTTTACAGGAGAGGGACCGGGCCAGTAGCGATTGTTCAGCGCGGGGTCATCTAATAGGGCTGTTTGGGTGCCGATGAGTATACCGGCAGATTCTTTTCTCCATTTATGCACCAGCCGATTGCTGGCCTCGGAGGAGATCAGTAAGCGTTCTTCTTTTTTATTGGCCGCCATGATGCCATTGGCGGTTTGGGCCCATTTTAGAATGATATAGGGCCGTTTGTTTTGATGGTAACAGAAAAAGGGAGCATTCAGCGTGCGGGCCTCTTTTTCCAAAACGCCTATTACCAGTTCGGTACCGGCTGTTGTCAATTGTTCGATACCCTTTCCATTTACCGCTTCAAATGGATCCCTGCAGCCAATTACCACCTTAGGTATATTATGCTGTAGGATCAGTCGTGTGCAAGGGGGTGTTTTGCCGTAATGGGCACAAGGCTCTAAACTTACATAAAGGGTAGATTCGGGAATCAGGGATGTATCTGACTCCGCTACAGAACGAATGCAATTCACTTCTGCATGCGGCCCGCCATAATACTCATGTGCGCCTTCGCCAATGATCCGATCCTGATACACCAATACGGCACCCACCATTGGATTGGGCGCGGTGAAGCCGGCCCATTTTGCCGCCAGCTCCAAACATCTTTTCATATAGAATTCGTGGGGGATCATTCCATGCAACTGAATCGGCAAATATAACCAATCCCTCCCACCCAAATGGCTGGTATTGCCCGTCTATTTGTATGTTTGCGGCCATGACAGTTCAATTAGCACAGCAGGAAATTATGGAGCGTCTGGAAAAATTGTACCCGGAAGCAGAGGTGCAGGCAATGAGTGCAATGCTGTTGGAGGCGCTTACAGGCTGGTCAGGTGCCCAATTGGTACTGCACCGGCAGGAACCAATCGACTCCGTTAAAAGGACCCTCCTGGAGGGTTGGATGCAGGAACTGGCCGGCCATCGGCCCATTCAATATGTTATTGGGTATTGCTGGTTTTATAAACATCGGTTTAATGTAAACGAAGCAGTATTGATCCCGAGGGCTGAAACAGAAGAATTGGTTCATTGGGTTTTGGAATCTATCCAGTCTGCCAGCGACACAGTACTGGTGACCGATATCGGTACCGGAAGCGGGTGTATTGCGGTAAGTATTGCTGCTGCGCAACCCCGGGCCATTGTAAAAGCTGTTGATAAAAGCAGAGAGGCGCTGAAGGTGGCCGAAGAGAATGCTGCTCGTGTGGGTAAAAAACTGGAGTTTATTGAGATGGATTTTTTGGATCGGCAACAGGAAGACAAACTCTCTGAAGCGGATATATTCATTAGCAATCCTCCTTATATACCTCTGCAACAACGCGAAGAGATCGCTTCTCATGTGCGGGATTTTGAACCTTCAATGGCCCTGTTTGTAGCAGATGATGATCCATTGATTTTTTATCGGAGATTAGCCGAACTGGGCAAAAGCAAACTTCGTTCAAACGGATGGATTTATGTTGAGATCCATGAATATTATGGGAAGGAAGTTGTAGCCTTATTCCACCAATTGGGATATATCAATGTTGTTTTGAAAAAAGACATGCAGGGAAAGGACCGGATGGTCCGTGCCCAAAAAAACACCTGATCATTAATTGACTTTATTGTCTACCAACAGGGTGGTGCGGGCACCCAGTTCACGTGCCACCCGCATTACAGCCACTACATTTTCGAGCGGAACGGTTTTGTCGGCATTAATAGCAATGGTTGCCTGGGCAGAATCCTTCAGTAAGTATGGTTGTATAAAATTTTTCATATCGGGCAGGGTGATGCTTTTACCATTGATGATATATTCACCGCTTACCTTAATGTTAACAATAACCGATTGTTTGGCCTTGGTATCACTTTTGGCCTTTGGAGTGGAAAGCTTGATCACATTCGGATTAGCCAATGTTGACACAATCAGAAAAAAGAACAAGAGTATGAACAGGATATCGTTCAGCGCTCCGGCATGCAGTTCCTGTCCGCCTTTTAATCTTTTTCTCAGGTTCATATTATTTGATTGAATGGGTTATTAAAATGGGAAGATCAGCGGGTGGGTTCCTGGAGAATGTCCATGAATTCAGCACTGGCGGCTTCCATTCTGTTAACCGTTTTATCAATTTGGGCATTCAGAAAATTATGCCCTACATAGGCCAACAAGCCAATGATAAGACCCGTTGCAGAGGTGATCATCTTCGTATAGATACCACCAGCGATCTGTGCCGGGGTAAACTCACCGGAAGAGTTGATATTGTAAAACAACTGCAACATACCGATGATGGTACCCAGAAAGCCAAACATGGGGGCGATACCATATACCAAAGACAGTACAGACAGGTTTTTTTCCATTTTATAGATCTCCAGCTTGCCTACATTTTCCATGCTTTTTTCAATGGCATCAATAGGCTTGCCGATTCGCTGCAGCCCTTTATCGATCATCCGGGCAACGGGATTGGGAGTGTTTTTGGCCAGGGAGCGGGCGGCCGAAACATTTCCGGAAAACACATTGTCGCGGATAATATTCATGAAATTGGGATCAATATTGCTGGCTTTACGTATGGCAATGAATCTTTCGAAGAAGAAGAAAACAGCCACAATAAACAGCAATGCCAGCGGGATCATGATCGGGCCACCATTGGTGAGCATATCCATCAGGTTCATACTGGAAGAGGCGTTGGCAGCAGCCCGTTGTGCATTGATAATGGAGTCGGTATTGATAACGGGTGGATTCCCGATCTGCAAAAAGAACCAATTCATCCGGTAGATTTTAGTTACTGTAAATGTACTCAAAACTGTGCCTACATCGATTTGTGAATCTTAATATTTTGCCAACAGTTGATCCGGCAGCCCAAAACCAATAAAAAAGCCCCCGGATCTCGGAGGCTTGAATGCATTTTGGAACTATTGTATCCTGAAGGCGGATTCGAGTTTATCATCTACAGATCTCCACTGACTTTCAATTTTGGAATGAATGCTGACTGTATGACCGGCCAGATTATTTTCTACCGGTACACTGGCAAAAAGGAAACGGGTACCTTGTAATTCTTCGGGAACTTTTATATTCATCACCGAGAGATCGGTGGAAGGTTGTAAAATTACTTCTTTTAATTCTTCACCGTTTCCTGCATCGATCCAGCTTAACCGGGCCGACCGGATCTCGTCGCCCTCAACTGTATAGGGCACAAATAAATTGATGTGCTGACCGGTTTGAATCAGTGCCTCTTTATTAGCCAGCCTGAATTCATCGGCATGCGTGGCTACAGCATATACAAAGGCTTTTAATTTTACGGGTAAACGGGAAGAGATTTGGTTGGAATTCCAGTGACCGCAGGAGAAAAACAGGAGGGCACTTAATGCCAGCCATTGAGCTGGTGCTTTTGTTGTTTTCATAGGTGTTCAGATTAAACGGTAACCGTTACCGGACCGGCAAGCAAAATACAGCGCCAGGTCTTAAAATACAATAGCAGGGGCATAAAAAAATCCCCTCAACAGACAACTAACTGTAAACCAATAGCAGGCTTATTTTTTATGGGCGAGTGCGGGCTTGTTGGTCAGAATACTGTCGTGGTAGAGTTGCTCTACAAATTCCCTGGCGCCTTTTTCGTTCAAATGGAAATAGTCGCTGAAGGCAAAGGTATCCTTTACATTATAGCTATAATCATGAACGGTCTTTCCGGTCAGTTCCTCGATATGACGCTTAAAAAGCTCCCTGTTATCGAGTTTGAATCCCGGATAGAAGGGGGCGATCAGTAATTTGACTTCGATACCACGTGCATCACAGAACTGGGTGATATGCTGAATATACTGCAGTTGTTTGGGATCGGCGGCGAATTTCATTCCATATTTGGGTGCCTGTTTGATCAGGGTAGGTGTGATCACGCGTTCAGAGATCCAATCGTTATCAGACCGGTTCTTATAATAGAGTGCCCGCTGAGACACTTCATTGTTATATCTGAAAATATGAGATACTTTGGAACCATACCAGGTATCGGGGGATTCTACTTTTAAGAGGGAATCAATACGGGCAGAGTTGGTGATGTAGGTAGAGAATCCGGGAATAAGATTGGCATCAGCCATTTCAGCAATACACACTTCCAGAAAAACAGTTTTGGTAGCAGGGTATTTATCGAGATAGTCTTTTGTCATGACTTCGGCAATGTTGCCCGGCATACCATTGTAGCAGATGCTGAATGCATTTCGGCCGCTGCGTTCCTGCACCGCCGGCAGGTAAACATTTAAGCCTCTGGAATTACCCACTACCAACAGGTCTGAAGCGCCTTCTCCCCGATACATTTTGGAGTAGCGGAACTGGCTGTCGCTGATCTGTTTTTGCAGATACCAACCGATCAAACGGTCACCTGCAAAGGCCACCGCTACAAATAAGAATATCCAGAGAACTTTTTTCATTTTATACGTACGGCTTATTAGAACTGAAAATAAATAAATGAATTTGCTGAGAATGTCCCGAACAATGCGATCAGCCAGATCAATCCACAAAATAAAGCCAGTCGGAGTAACGGTTGATTTACCTGGCGTTGATTCCAGTGCATTCCGGGGTTGCTGGTTTCTACGATCAGCATTATACCAATTACGATAGCTCCTTTTATGATCTGAAACTTATTAAACACTCCAGCCCAACTTACATCTTCAAAGGAAAATATGCCAACCATGATCTGATTAGCGGTTTTGAAACTATTATGTCCTAAACTTCCGGACCGGAAATAGATCCAGGCAATATTCGTAAGGATGTAAACAGTAAGCATAGCGATGCCACTACGCAACCATTTAGGGAAATGCAGGGCAGTGTAAATGCTTTTCCAAACAGGCGTGATCATGCGTTGCAAGATCAGGTATAACCCATGCAAAAAGCCCCAGAACACAAATGCCCAGTTTGCCCCATGCCATAAACCTCCCAGCAGCATGGTGGTCATATTATTTTTGTAGGTACCCCATTTGCCTTTTCTGTTTCCTCCCAAAGGGATGTAAAGGTAGTCGCGCAACCAACTGGATAGGGAAATATGCCAACGGGTCCAGAACTCACTAAAGCTTTTGGAGAAATAGGGTGTTTTGAAATTTTCAGGAAAATCATAGCCCATGATTCGCGCCAATCCAATAGCTATATCAGAATATCCGGAAAAATCGCAATAGATCTGAAAAGAGTAAAGTATAACGCCAATGCTGAGGTGAAGAGACGAAAGTTTAACGGGATCGAGCCAGCATTGATCTACAAAGGGGGCAATGGAATCGGCAATTGCTACTTTTTTGAAGAAGCCCCACAATACCCTTCCCATGCCGGAATAAAAGCGGTTCCATTCAAATTTTTTATCCTCTCCCATTTGCGGCAAAAGATCAGCAGCCCGAACAATTGGGCCCGCCACCAATTGCGGGAAAAGGGCCACGAAGGTGGCGAAATTCAACAGGCTTTTTTCAACCGGGATTTCTTTTCTATATACATCAATGGTATAAGACATACTCTGAAATGTATAGAAGGAGATACCTACCGGTAGAATAATATTCAATGAAGACATAGAGGGCTGCAACCCGAAGGAATGCATCAGGCTTGCAAAGCTGTCGATAAAGAAATTAAAGTATTTAAAGAAACCCAGGAAACCCAGGTTCATCACCATACTGAAAATGAGAATTCGTTTTCTCTTGATTTCGTCAAGGGTACCGCCAATCACACTTCCAAACTGAAAGTCCATGAAGGTAGACAGCATGATGAGGCTCAAAAAGCGCCAATCCCACCAGCCATAAAACAGATAACTGGCGAGGAGTGACCACCATACTCTTGCCTTCCCTTTCAAGGTGAAATAAACAGGGAAGAAAATAACGGAAAAGACTAAAAATGTGATGCTATTAAATACCATAGGATGAAAAAGAGGACAAATAAAGTACTTCCTCGACAAAAAGTCAAGCGGCGTCTTTCGATAAACGCTTGGGAATCAGTTTTATTGCTATTTCCAAGGCTTTAGCCTTTGCGATTCCTGGCCCATTCAAGAGCAATGGCCAATTGTTCTTTTTCAGTGATGGCGCTATTATCCAGAATGAGGGCGTCATCGGCCTGTCGGAGAGGGCTCACTTCGCGGTGAGAATCAATATAATCACGGGTTTCCAGATTGTGTTTTACTTCTTCCATGGTTACATTCGGGTTCTTTTCATAAAGTTCCCTGAACCGGCGCTGTACCCTGATTTCGTTTTCAGCAGTCATAAATATCTTGAGTTCCGCAGCAGGAAATACCACGGTTCCGATATCCCTGCCATCCATTACGATACCCTTTTTGGTGCCCATTTTTTGTTGCTGGGCCACGGCAAAGGTTCTAACCTCCTTAATAGCAGCTACTTCGCTTACTTTTTCAGCCACAACAAGGTCCCGGATCACATATTCCACATTTTCCCCATTGAGATACATTTCACTTTGTCCGGTTTTATGATTCGACTGAAACTCCAGGTGTATATTATTCAGGGCCGCCAGCACTTCGGAATGGTCGGTCCAATCGGTATGATTTCGAAGAAAATATAAAGTGATGGCGCGGTACATGGCGCCGCTATCAATATATACGTAGCCCAGTTCGCGTGCCAACTGGCGGGCCAGGGTGCTTTTGCCACAACTGCTCCATCCGTCGATGGTGATGATGATTTTCTTTTCCATTGCCAGCACAAAAATGCCGCAATCCATTTATGTTTCAAAATGAATTTGCGGCAATAATGTAGTGGGGGACGATTACGTGACCTACTACCATAAGTCACCCGGTTTTCATTAGCATTGGATTTTAACCATGTTCCGGGAAGGATTGTTTCGCAAAAGCGATTTGATCGAGTTCCGAAAAGTGTTAACCAAGGGACTTATTTGATAAACGTCAAATTATTTCAAAAGTTGTGGACTTGCAATTGACTGCAGTCAAGAAAGGCCCCGCTTAGTAGCGGGGCCTTAGTTATTCGTAAAAGCTATTATTTATCAGGCTTTTGATTTCTCCTTTTCGGAAGGTTTAAAGGTGAATCGGAGCTTACCATTTTCCTTATCCAGATCGGCAATGAGTACATCACCGGGTTTGATGGTCATGTTAAGGATCTCTTCTGCGAGCGGATCTTCCAGGTATTTCTGGATGGCCCGGTGCAGCGGACGGGCTCCGAATTGCTGATCGTATCCTTTTTCAGCAATATATTTCTTGGCTTCTTCTGTAAGTTCCAGCGAGAAACCAAGGTTGTTCAATCGCTTCATTACACCTTTGAGAAGGATATCGATGATCTTGAATATATGATCCTGGGTAAGGGAGTTGAAAATGATCACATCATCAATACGGTTCAGGAACTCAGGGGAAAAGGTTTTTTTCAACGCCTTTTCGATTACTGCTTTATTGTTCTCGTCCGCATGCTGGGTGCGCGCCTGTGTGGCAAAACCTACGCCTTCGCCAAAGTCTTTCAACTGACGCACGCCGATGTTAGAGGTCATGATAATAGTAGTGTTCTTAAAGTCTACTTTTCTTCCCAAACCATCGGTTAACTGACCATCATCGAGTACCTGCAACAGAATATTATAAATATCCGGATGTGCTTTTTCAATTTCATCGAGCAGGATCACTGAATAGGGTTTGCGACGTACTTTCTCCGTAAGCTGACCGCCTTCTTCATAACCTACATAGCCGGGAGGAGCCCCCACCAAACGGCTCACCGTGAATTTTTCCATGTATTCACTCATGTCGATACGAACCAGCGCATCTTCGGAGTCGAACATATAACGGGCGAGCGAGCGGGCCAATTCCGTTTTACCAACACCGGTAGGGCCGAGGAAGATAAAGGTTCCGATTGGCTTTTTAGGATCTTTTAATCCAACCCGGTTACGTTGAATGGCTTTCACCACTTTTACGATGGCTTCATCCTGACCCACCACCATGGCTTTCATGTCTTCTGCCATTTTGCGGAGTTTTTCGGTCTCAGCCTGAACCATACGCTTCACCGGTATGCCGGTCATCATACTTACGACCTCTGCAATGGCTTCTTCGTCTATTGGGTAACGTTTGTGTTTGCTTTCTTCTTCCCATTTGGCTTTGGCTGTTTCCAGTTCTTCCTGCAGTTTTTTCTCTGTATCACGCAGGGAGGCAGCTTCTTCGAACTTCTGGCTTTTCACCACTTTGTTCTTTTCGCCTTTTACGTCTTCGATCTTTTTTTCGAGGTCGAGGATCTCTTTGGGAACATTGATATTTTTCAGGTGAACACGGGCACCCACTTCGTCCATAACATCGATTGCTTTATCGGGAAGCAGGCGGTCTGTGATATACCGATCACTCAGCTTCACGCAGGCATCAATGGCTTCAGGGGAATAGGCCACGTTGTGATAATCCTCGTATTTACTTTGAATATTGGTAAGGATCTGAATGGTTTCGTCCACACTGGGCGGATCGATCATTACTTTTTGGAAACGACGGTCGAGGGCGCCGTCTTTTTCGATGTACATGCGGTATTCATCCAGCGTAGAAGCACCAATACATTGCAGTTCACCACGCGCGAGGGCGGGTTTGAAGATGTTGCTGGCATCGAGCGACCCGCTGGCGCCACCGGCACCCACAATGGTGTGAATTTCGTCGATGAAGAGGATCACATCACGGTTTTTCTCCAGTTCATTCATGATCGCTTTCATACGCTCTTCGAACTGTCCGCGGTATTTCGTTCCTGCCACCAGAGCTGCGAGGTCGAGCGATATCACTCTTTTGTCGAACAGCACACGGGAAACCTTGCGTTGTACAATACGAAGCGCCAGACCTTCTACGATTGCTGTTTTTCCTACACCGGGTTCACCGATCAGGATCGGGTTATTCTTCTTACGGCGGGAAAGAATTTGAGATACACGTTCGATCTCTTCTTCACGACCAACAATAGGGTCAAGCGCACCGCTTTCAGCTAAACGGGTAATGTCGCGACCGAAATTATCGAGTACAGGTGTTTTGCTTTTGGAATTGCCGGCGGCACGGGGTTTCTGCTGCTGGAATTTCTTCTCTTCATCAAAATCGTCATCGTTATCATCGGTATACTCACTGCGTGTATCATTGCTTTTCACTACACCCAGTTCATTTCTGAAAAGATCGTAATCCACGTCGAATTGATTTAAGATTTGCGTAGCCACATTGTCTTTGTTCTTCAAAATAGAAAGCATCAGGTGTTCGGTTTCCACAGTGGGGCTTTTAAGCGCCTTTGCTTCGAGTACCGTTACCCGAATTACTTTTTCTGCCTGTTTGGTAAGCGGCAGGCTATTAATATTGGCAATGTTTTTACCGGTTTTATCCTTTACCGCCAGTTCCACTTCCTTACGGAGTTCATACAGATCCACATTAAAGCTCTTCAGAATCCGTATGGCGGTATTTTCACCTTCCCGGATAAGACCCAGCAAGAGGTGTTCGGTACCGATAAAATCATTTCCCAGCCTCAAGGCTTCTTCCCTGCTAAACGAGATGATCTCCTTAACCTGGGCTGAAAAATTATTATCCATATTTTTTCTAATTAATTGTGTTTGATACAATAATAACGAATATTTTTGACTTGTCCGGCCGCCTTATTATCAACGGCTGTGAACAACTATAACGCATTATGCAGGTCAAAATTGATACCAGAGAAAAATTCCATGTCATAACAGTCCAGGAACCGGATTTGTCTGAAAATATGACAGCAGACATTCAAAATTGTTTGCTTCCTTACCTGAAAGAGTCCGTTAAAAATGTGATTCTGAATATGCAAGACATTCAATCCCTCCAGGTAGCTGCAGCAGAGGCGTTGGTATCGGTACAGCAAACCTTTTACGAGCATCAGGCATCTTTTGTCTGCTGCTGTTTGCAACCGGCTGTGGAAGAGTGGCTTGATGCGCAGGGATTACTGGAAATCATGAATGTTACCCCTACAGAAAGTGAAGCATGGGATATTGTGCAGATGGAAGAGATCGAACGGGAATTTCTGGATGAAGAAGGAGCAGAGTAATTAATGAAAAAATATGCCGTCATAGTAGCCGGTGGTTCCGGCATGCGAATGGGTACGGCGGTTCCCAAACAGTTTTTGGAACTGCGCGGAAAACCCGTACTCTGGTATACCATCAACACTTTTCTGGAATCCTATCCGGATCTGGAAGTTATTTTGGTATTACCGGAAAGCCATTTGGAAACCGGATTGGAGATCATACGGGATAGTATGGATCCCGACAGGGTTTGGATGACCGTTGGCGGGGCTACCCGTTTTCATTCTGTTAAGAACGGGCTGGATCATATTCATCAGCATTCGATTGTGATGGTTCACGATGGTGTGCGTTGTTTGATCAGCACGGAACTGGTGCAACGTTGCGTGGAAGAAGCGATGGCTTATGGCAACGCCATCCCTGCCATTTCCGCAGTTGATAGTATCCGCATTGAAACCATTGGAGGCAACGAAATGATCGACCGAAACAAAGTACGCATCATACAAACACCCCAAACTTTTTACAGCGACTTGATCAAAGCGGCGTTTGAACAGGACTATGAAGAGGGGTTTACCGATGAAGCCAGCGTGGTGGAGCGTTTACAGGTAAAGATCCATCTTGTGGAAGGGGAGACCAGCAATTTGAAAATTACACGTCCCATAGACTTGCTCATAGCCGAAAAGATTCTGGAAGAACGTGAAATGGGTATTTAATCGGCGAAACTCATTTTTTTATCCAGGCCAGCCACCAGGGGAGTCTGTTCAAATAATAAGCGGTGTATTGTTCTTCCCGGGCGCCAAATCCACTATAAAAAAAGGCAAGGTTACGCACATCACTTCCTTCAAAATCGAGCAGTAGCGGGTTGCCTGCATGTTTTGCGATAAACCGATCGATCAGCCAATGCGAGGCGCCGATGGTTTTCCCGTTCGGGTGGTTACCTACTAAAATATAATAGGCTCTGTTATGGGAGAAGAAATACAGAGCCGAAGCCAGCAGATTATTTCTGGAATCATACACGCCGTGTGCGGCAGCCATTCCTTTTGTTTTTAGGTGGCTGGCGAGGGCAAGAAAGGCCGATTTGTTTTGCTTGCTCAGTTCTTTACCCGCCGGCGAATATTGCGCCGCTAATTCCATTACCTCCGTTATCTCAATATCATCACGGAACACGCAACCGGCCTGCTCCGCTTTTTTACAATTACGTTTTATATTATCGCGATAATTGCTTCTGATTGCTTCATAGCCGGTCTGAAGAGATAATACATAATTCGACCGGATCCTGAAATTCTCAGGTAGTGGCGAGAGAAGGTTTCCATGATTGAGATCGATATCAATGAGTTGATAACGACGCGGAATATGGTCGATGAAAAGAGCCATATCCCGGGCATTCACTCCTGCCCCAAAAATACCCAGTGAAGCCGTAAAGGGTGGTTGGCACAGATAAGCCATGCCCCATTTGCTTTTCCAGGTAAGCGGCATCACCCTTTCGTAATCACCCTGCACCAATGCCTCCCAATGAGGCGACAAATGATCGAGATAAGTGCTGTACGCATAAATAAGTCCGTTAGGCGCCTCCGCTATACACCGATCCCATTTATGGAGATCCAGATCGGCTCTTTTGATAAGGCGGAGTAACGCTTTCATGATTAAAGAGGGAATTGGTTGCCGGTGAATTTCCGGAGATTCCAGCGCTGCAGATCTATGGAGAAAGATATTCTGCGCAGGAATTTATTTTCCTCCGGTACAGTTTTCAGGTTGTCTTTAAACTCTTTGCTGTATAATAGAGGAGCATAAATGTTAATACCACCATTCAGTAGCGACAATTGTAAACCTCCCACATACAGGAAACGGCTTTTACTGCTGCCCTTTTGCCAAACAGGGGCATAAGTTCCCACGTCGAGGAATAGTCGCAGTGGTAGAAATTTCGGAACAATAGCAGGTGGAAGGGTAGTGGTCAGATTGAGCGATGCTGTCCAGTTGTCGCTTCTTCCCTGCAGGTCCTGGAACAGATCGGTCCGGATTTTTAATCCGCCATCCCGCATCATGATCTGTTGGGAGGCAAATCCTTCATTTTCATTTCTGCCAATGAAATAATTACTGTAGGTATAATCTTCATATCCTCTCACCGCGGTGAGTTTCGGTTGATAAGGCAAGGTTTCAAATTCTTTAGCAGCCGTTTTTTCTCCTATATATCCAAATTTCACGGCATTAAAGCGAAGGCCGGCGCCACCCCCGTTGGCGTAATTAAAAAAGTAATGCGCTGTAAGGCCGGCCCGATAGAATGATTTCCCCTGCTGCACCTGGGCGGTAACATCGAAAGGATAAAGGGCACGAAAATCCTGTATCCGGAAAGTTAACTGATTCAGAAAACGGTTTTGAAGGTTTCCCGGAGCCGGATAGAACAGGGAATCTACACTGTTCATGTTGTATTGAAATCCTCTTTCACCTATTAAGAAGGTTTTCCATTCCAGCCAACTGATTCTGGAGTAGAACTTATCTCTGGCGGCAAAAGTTATTCGAAGGGAGGGCGTATATTTTTGAAAGTTCCCGAAGATCTTGTGCTGGTTACTGTCAATGCCAGCGAGGGTGGAAAAACGGGCGCCCGCAAGGGACAATTCTATTTTTTCAACTTTGTCGTTTAGTCTCCAGGTATAACTGATACGCCCCAATCCATTGAGTGATTTACTTTTGGTAGCATAAAAGGGTGCCAGCAGGAATTGGAACTTCGAAGACGGCAGGGTGTAATTATGCAAGGCAGCCCCCAGTTGTATTCCATCGTACACATTGCCCCCCAGCAACGGGAATAATGAGATGGGTTGAATTTTATGACTTTGCGAAGCGTCGAAGAACAGGGAGAAGCGAAGGGGACGTTTTGATCGCATACTATCTAACATGCCTGTACGAAGTAAAGCAGCTTTGCTATCGCTTACAGAAATACCGCCCTGATTTTCCAATACCTGTAAAAAGGCTTCCGGTTGGGGATGTTTGAATTTCCAATTTTCATAATAAGAGCGAAGGGCATTGTCCAGGGCGGCTTTGCCTATTTTTTGCTCCAGTTCCTGTAGCCAGAAGGCGGTGCGATAATATACAGAAAGTCCATAGTTCCATGGGGTATAGGCTTCTGAACTGTCCCCCAGCGGCTGGTCTTTGTTTTCATTGGCCAGTGTATTCAGCATTAATCTTTCAATACTGGCAGGGAAGGGGCGTTTTCCGGCTTTTTTTTCTGTGGAAGGATAATATTCTTTCTCGTAACGAAGATCATAAAAGGTATTCAGGCCTTCATCCATCCAGGGGTATTTCCGTTCATTACTACCAAGGATGCCCTGAAACCAGTTATGGCCAATTTCATGTTGAATGGTGATATCGAGTTCTTTCTCTGAGGCAATAGGAGTGATGGATGTTATGGTGGGGTATTCCATTCCCCCTGCAAACCCCATCGGTGCTTCTACTACAGAGATCACATTGAATGGATATTCGGCAATTTCTCTGGAGCGGAAAAGCAGGGCATTGCGGATCATTTTTAAACTGCCCGACCACTGACCGGCTTTTTCCGGTGTATAGAAGGCGTATGCCTGCACCATTTTTCCGGATGGAAGGGGTATCTGATCCTGCTGTACCACGAAGCGTTTACTGGCAAACCAGGCAAAATCGTGGATACGATCCTGTGTATACTGCAGTGTTTTTGTTTTTTTGGCAGAAGGTATACCTGGTTTTGATTTTGGACTGCCCCATTGTTTGTTTTTGGTGCTTTCCGCCACCGGATCTTTGAAGCCGGCTCTGGTTCGAAGCCAGTTGATCTCGTCCTGATTCTGCAAATTACCTGTTGCTGCCACAACATAGTTTTCAGGAACAGTAATGCGGACATCGTATCGGGCAAACTCGCTATAAAATTCTCCCTGATCCAGATAAGGCATGGGGTGCCATCCATTCCGGTCGTAAACAGCCGGCTTGGGATACCATTGCGTGATCTGATATTCCTGCTCTTTATGACCACCCCGCGAAAAATTGTCGGGCAATTTAACATGAAAGGGAGTCGTAATCTCCACGCTGGCGCCCGGAGGAAGCGGGCGATCCAGTATCACTTTAATAACATCCATGTAGGCAGGGTGATCTTCTGTTTTCAGGGTGGTATGCTGCTGTCTGAAATCGAGCCGGTTTATATAACCACGTTGTTCTTTTTTAGAAAAGTAAAAATCGGTCCGCCCGTTCCGGAGCAATTGCTCACTGAATGCAGACTTATCATTTTTAAAGGCATTAGGCCAAAGATGAAACCAGATATAGGTTAATGTGTCGGGAGCATTATTACGGTATTGCAGTTGCAGAAAACCATTGATCGAATGATTGCTGTCGTTCAACTGTACATCTATCCGGTATTGCAATTCCTGCTGCCAGTAGTCTTGTTGACTCCGGGCGGTAAGGGAGAGGAATAAAACTGATAGAAATAATAACCTCTTTTTCAATCCTTGTTTTTTTCAAATTTAAAGAGAAAGCCTTTACTTGAAGTTGCCTTGTTTTTCAAGCAAATTGAAATACGCATCCAGTCCGTTTTTACTGCTTTGCTCCAGGCAGTGCTTCAGGTCTTCGGGATAGGGATGTTTGAATTTCCATTTTTGGAAATAGCTTTTCATCGCAGTGTCCAAAACGTCTATGCCGAGCGACCGTTCCAGTAAAAAGAGCCAGATGGCTGTCTTAAGATATACAACGTTCGCATAGTCTTCTTTATTGGGGAAATCGGCCGATGCGGTATTTACCGGGGCTCTGGAGGGCATATTCGTGTTTAGAATGGTATAAATTCTGGCTAAAAATTCATCAACCGGTAATTTTTTAAATTCAGCCGGGAGCATGCCTCCGAAAATGCTATTGGAGCGGTATTTCAGGGCTTCGTAGCGGAACTGATAATAGGTATTCAAACCTTCATCCATCCAGGGGTGGGTTCTTTCATTAGTTCCTAAAATACCGTAAAACCAATTATGCCCAACTTCATGGGTAATGACAGCATCCAATCCGGCAGAATCGGCATCAGGTGAAGTGATCAGAGTAACCATGGGATATTCCATTCCGCCACTATTCGAGTTGGCCGGTCCTTCTACTGCCTGTACTACGGGATAAGGATAATCACCGAGCCAGCCGGAATATTGCCGTACCGCATCTTTAACAAAGGAAATGCTGTTCTTCCAAAAGGGGTTGCCATTGGGTTGGTGGTAAGTAAAGGCATCAACGAAAACTCCGTTGGGCAATTGCAAGGTGTCATATTGAATGATGAAATCCTTATCTGCAAACCAGGCAAAATCGTGTACGTTTTCTGCTGAATACTGCAGGGTTTTGGTTTTATTATTTTGACTGGCAGAATATAATACCTGTTTATTGTTTTCGCGTTGACGTAGGTTTTCCGATCCAATGGCCTTGTACTTTTGCCACTCACTACTTGTTTGTAATGTTCCGGTGGCGGCTACCACATAGTCTTCCGGAAGAGTAATAGATACCTCAAAACTTCCATATTCACTGTAGAATTCACCCTGATCCAGATAGGGCATTTCATGCCAGCCCTTGCGGTCGTAAACTGCTGGTTTGGGATACCATTGGCATACCATGTATTGCTGTCCCTCGTGTCCGGAACGGGAAAAATAACCCGGAAGTTTTACCCGGAATGGGGTGCTGAGTTTGATACTGTCGTTAGGGAATAAAGGCCGGTCCAATACCAGTTTAATAATATCGTTGTATTGCGGATGCGGCAAAACAACCAGTGGTTTTCCTGCAGTGGAAAACGCCAGTCCGTCGATAAAACCGGATTCCATTTTCCGGAATTTGTTATAATCGGCTTTATCAGATTTAAGCTGTTTGGCAAATCCGGTTTGCTCGTTTTGGTAGGCGTTGGGCCAAAGATGGATCCAAAGAAAAGTCAGGGTATCGGGCGCGTGATTCGTATATACAAGCTGCCAGTTGCCTTGCAGGGTATGACTGGAATCGTTTAGGGAAACCCGGATGTTATAATGCACTTCCTGTTGCCAGTAGTTTTCGTTCTGGCTGAATGCGAGTGCCGGAAGAAATAACAGCCATGAGTAGGTTAAGATGGCTTTTTTAACTTTCTGCATATATTTTATTTGCCTTTGCCGGTAAAGATGATCCGGAGGGTATGAAGCATGATCTTCAGGTCGAGGGCGAGTGATATATTTTCGATATACATCAGATCATATTTCATTCGCTCTACCATTTCGGCTACATTTTCAGCATATCCAAATTGCACCATGCCCCAGGACGTAAGTCCGGGTCTTACCTTGAGTAAATAAGTATAGTAGGGATTGAGCTGTTTGATCTGTTCTATATAAAACTCCCGTTCGGGTCTTGGCCCAACCAGACTCATTTCGCCTTTTAAAAGATTCCACAATTGTGGTAATTCATCCAGTCGCCATTTACGCATGGTTCGGCCCCAGGAGGTGATGCGGGGATCGTTTTCGGAGGAGAGCTGGGGGCCATTCTTTTCCGCATCGGGCCACATGGAACGAAATTTATAAATGCGGAATTTGCGTCCTTTATAGCCCACTCTTTCTTGTGAATACAAGATGGGGCCCGGTGAAGAGAGGCGTACCCGAATGGCTGTGTAGAGCAACAGGGGGGAAAGAAGCAGCAGTCCCAGAATGGCAAACACTACATCGATTACCTGTTTTATATTTTGTTGCCAGTTCGGCATTAAACCGGTTTTGATATCCATCAGCACAGCGCCCATTACATTGTTTGTTTTAACAGACCCGGAGAGGATGTCGATGATGTCGGGAACTATTTTGATCTCCACATCCAGATCACTCAGTCGGCTGAGCAAGGAATTCGCAGGCATTTTTTCCTTTTCGTCCGGAGCCAGAACAACCAGTTTTATATGATGTGTTGTAATGATCTTTTCCAGATCGGCGATGCCACCGAGGTGTGGCAAATGGTTTTCGATACCATGGCCCGCTGTTTTTTCGCCGGCGAAACCGGTATAGTGATAACCCATGGTGGCCAACCCGTCTTTACTTTCCTGGTAGACCCGTTCTGCGGTGGAATTACTTCCTAATAAGAGCGTTTTGAATTTTATGATGCCGGCATCCAGTTGGGATTTCACTCTCGACAGCAGGAACCAGCGACCGAGCCAGGTGAGCAGGAACTGGGCGAGTAAGAACACAAAAAAGGCTTTATAGTAATAAGTGTAGTTGCGTTGCGGGTCATTTATCACGATCAGAAAAAAAACCAGGATGCAGCCAATAAGACTGCTGATAAAAGTGAGCGAGAATTCATTCAGTCTGGATTTCTGGTACAGGGATTTGTAGGATCCGAGCAGGGTGTGAAAGATCAGCCAGCAAAGCGGCAGGAGGCTGATGCCCCACCAGAATCTATCGTTCAGGTATAATCGCTGTTGAACGGTGATGGCTTCTTCCAGCAGGTAACGGCGGGTGAAGTACAAAATGATCCAGGCCAGTACGGCAGCGATATAGTCGCTGCCTACATACCAATTGCTATGGATCTTTTTGGGTTCGTTCATATTCAGGACCGACTGGAAATGGAATTGTTCTGGATTTTTTGCAGGATCTGGTGGGCTACATCCATCGCGCGAAAACCGTCTACTTCACTTACACGTGTGGGGGTATTATGCTGGATGGCATTTCTGAATTCTTCCAGTTCCATTTTGATCGCATTTACTTCCGGGATCAGTGGATTGGCTACTGCGATGGTTTTTTTACCGTGAGGGGTGTCGAGATCGAAGGTAAAAGCTTCTACGTCTTGTGGTGTTTTCAACTTAATGATCTCTGTTTTTTTATCGAGGAAATTGATCCCGATATAGGCATCTTTTTGAAAAAGGCGCATTTTGCGCATTCGTTTCATGGAGATGCGGCTGGAGGTGAGGTTGGCCACACAGCCGTTATTGAATTCAATGCGTACATTGGCAATATCGGGTGTGTCGGTCATTACCGCCACTCCGCTGGCAGAGATATGTTTCACTTCGCTTTTTACGATGCTTAAAATAATATCGATGTCGTGGATCATGAGGTCGAGGATCACGCTTACTTCCGTGCCACGTGGATTGAATTGGGCCAAACGGTGCACTTCAATAAACATGGGTTGCAGGGATACGTCTTTTGTGGCCAGAAATGCGGGGTTGAAACGTTCCACATGGCCCACCTGAAGTTTGATATTTGATTCACGAACCAGTTGAACCAGCTCACGGGCTTCATCCATACTGTTGGCCAGGGGCTTCTCCACGAAAACGTGTTTGCCTTTACGGATGGCCATTTTACAAAGGTCGAAGTGGTGGTTGGTGGGGGCCACAATATCTACGGCATCACAGAGTTCAATCAATGTTTCCGGGTCAAGGAATCGGGGGATCTGATATTTCTCGGAAACTTCCTGAGCGGTGGGGTCGTGCGGATCAAAGAACCCAACGATTTCAACGTCATTGATCTCCTTCCAGTTGTTCAAATGAAATTTGCCCAGATGGCCAACTCCTAAGATTCCGATTTTAAGCATTTTCTACTGAATTGTGGTTCAAAGATATAAAGCCCATGCAAGGGCTGTTTCCTTTTTTATTACCACTCCAGTAAAGTATGTGAATAAACCTATTTTAAGAAAGAGGACCGGCTGGTATAGGTGCTGGTGGGATGGTAAATGAAGAGGCAGGTGCCTTCTTTGATGGTATTGATGAGCGGACCAGATACAGAAGACATAACGGCCGGGCAGCCCTGGCTTCTGCCAATATATCCCTGTGATTGGATATAGCGTTCGTTTACATAGTCGGCCCCATGGATCACAATGGCGCGTTGACGGGCATTATTATTGATTCCGTTTTCCATTCCTTCCAGTTTCAATGAGAATCCGTTGCTGCCGAAATAGGTTTGTCCGGTTATATAAAAACCCAGACTGCTTTTTTTGGAGCGGGGCTTATTGGAAAAGGAGCGGGCCATTTCTTCGCCGGAGTTACGGCCATGAGCTACCCAGGTATGGAATAACAGGGAAGCCTGATCGAGGTCGATTACATAAAGGCGTTTATCGGTGCTGGGTTTACTGAAGTCGGCGATGGAAAGAATATTGTATTGAAGTTTACCGGCGCGTTGCAATTTTTCCATTCCTTTTAATGCCAGTTCAAATACGTTGCGGGAGAGGCCGATTGATTCGAGGTCGAGGCTGTCGTAAATAAATTGGTGGGCGGAAGCGAAAGAAGCCGGTGTATTGTCGGAAAAATGGATGGTATACGGGGCGAAAAAGTTGAGGTTATGCCAGGCAATAACAGTTTTCATCACTGGTTTAGGGCCAAATGAGAAAAGGAGCAAAGCGGAGAAACACAGCACTAATAGAGGTGCTGTTTTTTTTATTTTAAAGTGCACAACCTGCTGCATTGGTCAGAGCTTTAACGTGAAAAAGTGCTACAGCTAATCTGGTTTATAACGGGCACCTGCCTTGAATTATTATAATTTAATTCTCGGTAAGGGTTGTAAATATAAGATAATCAATAAAATGACAAAAAATTATATTTCAATCCGGGCCCAGTCCCCCAAGGGATTTGTATTCCGGGTGCGAAAATAAGGCCAAAAAGGTTAAGGAAGGGTTAAGTGGGGGGTGTTTAGAGTTATTGTTTATAAGTAATAAGTTATAAGTATGGCGATGGTTCTTTTAAAGAGCCTGGGTCATAGCAATCCCGAAGGGGTTCAATAGCAGTAACCCCGGGTGCAAGCCGGGGACCGGAGCCGGGAGGTAACAGAAGAGTGAAAAGTGATAAGTTATAAGGTATAAGGGATGAGGTTTGAGGTAAGGATTATGAGGAACAAACAAATCAGGCTCAATTTGCACGTTAATTAGGTTTGATAATGCATGACTCTGGTCGTTCTGGTTATTGGAGGGGGCCTTTTGTGTGCGGATCAAGAAATAATAGAAAAACGGGTCTGTATAAAAGCGCGCTGGCATTCGCACGAATAAAAATGCCCTTGTTTTGGAACAAGGGCGTTTTGCAAAGAATTATTTGAAAACTTATTTACCCAGGTATTGCTGCACTTTTTTGTGCAATCCTTCACTTAAAGGCACCATCGGCAAACGAAGGTGGTTTTCTAACAATCCCAGCTCTGTCATAAAGGCTTTTACTCCGGCAGGATTATTCTCGGCAAACATTAGGTCATAAGCCTCGATCAGGGTATTATTTATCCGGCGGGCATTCACAAAATCATTGCTCAATGCATAGCGTACCATATCAGAGAATTCTTTTGGAAAGGCATTTCCGGCAACAGTGATAACACCCGTCATGCCGCAAGCGATTTGCGGCAACGCCAACGCATCATCTCCACTTACCACAAAGAAATCGGCTGGTTTATCGCGAAGGATCTGCGCGCAGAGTCCCATATCCCCACTGGCTTCTTTAATACCGGCAATATTGGAGACTTCTTTGGCTAAACGAAGGGTTGTGGCCGCATTTACATTTCTACCGGTTCTTCCGGGTACATTGTAAAGAATGATGGGTTTGGGAGAAACAGCCGCCAATAATTTATAATGTTGAAATATCCCTTCCTGCGAGGGTTTGTTGTAATAGGGACTGGCGCTTAGTACAGCAACGGCTTTCTCAAGAGGGAAGGTTTCCAGATCTTTTATGAGATTATAGGTATCGTTACCGCCTACGCCTACAACCACCGGCACACGATCGGCCACCTTTTCATAAGTGTATTGAATGATGGCGATCTTATCTTCTTTACTCAGGGTGGGTGTTTCACCGGTAGTACCCAGTGTAACTACATATTCCACACCACCATTTATAACATGGTCTATCACTCTGCCGAGTGCGTCCAGATCAACTTCTGCATTCGATTTGAAAGGGGTTACCAGAGCCACACCGGTTCCGGTTAACAATTGTTGCAACGACATATTATGGAGCTTTTCGATTATTGTAAAAATAATATTAAAGGCAGGTTGGTACCCGCCCTTTTGCAAACTGGGGATAAAAGAATCTGAAATCTTAATTAAGTGGTCAGGCCGATTTAATCATCAGGCAGGCACTTCGTCCCAGAATCCCATTTTGCTGAATTTTTCGATCCGTTTTCGAACACGTTCCTGCGGTTCGATCTGTTTTAATTCAGCAATGGTATTAATCAGATAAGGTTTCATGAGCGCGGCCGCTTCATTATAATCCCAATGAGCACCACCTACAGGTTCGGGGATAATGCCGTCGATCAGACCAAACTCATGCATATAAGTGGCGGTCAGCTTAAGCTGTTCGGCAGCTTTTTCCTTCTGATCCCAGCTACGCCAAAGAATAGAACTGCAGTTTTCGGGAGAGATTACTGTGTACCAGGCATTTTCCAACATGAACACGCGATCGCCCACTCCGATACCAAGGGCGCCACCGGAAGCGCCTTCGCCAATGATCACACAGATCACCGGAACTTTCAGGCGCATCATTTCGTAGATGTTACGGGCAATGGCTTCTCCCTGACCACGTTCCTCGGCTTCCATACCGGGATAAGCGCCAGGAGTATCTATAAAAGTAATAACAGGCTTATTGAATTTCTCTGCCAGCTTCATTAATCGAAGCGCTTTGCGATATCCTTCCGGATTGGCCATGCCAAAATTGCGGTATTGGCGCATTTTAGTGTTGATGCCTTTCTGATGGCCCAGAACCATTACTGTCTGACCCTCCAGAGAGGCAAATCCGCCCACCATTGCTTTATCATCTTTCACATTCCGATCCCCGAAAATTTCTACGAAATCAGTGAAGATCTTTTCAATATACTTCATGGTGTAGGGGCGGTCGGGGTGGCGGCTGAGTTGCACCCGTTGCCAGGGAGTAAGGTTTTGCGTAATCTCCTTGCGCTTTTCCACTACAGAAGCCTCTAACTGACGAATAAAGGTATTATAATCGATCTTGGGGTTTTTTTCCGCCAGTTGTTTCTGCTTTTCGATATCCTCGAACAGATCCCTGATGGGCTTTTCAAACTCCAGAAATTGTCTATTCTTATCTTGGGGCATAGGTCTTAATTAAGAGGCTGTAAAATTAAGGGAAGGAGATTTTCTTCCTTTATATTTTTTT
>CAZKSY010000046.1:0-20498 GCA_964555605.1 uncultured Chitinophagaceae bacterium
TAAAAACTAAATATTTATTGTTTATCAATAAATATTTATTATTTTTGTGTCATAAATCTTAAATCTGCTTTATGACAAAGAAGGAAAATTTTATCTGGAAATTCCTGCAGGTGGTATCCTGGATCATCTTTATTGGCTTCTGTATTCAAACCGGAACGCTCATTTTCAATTTCATATACAGCCTCTTCCGCCCTATTGCCACTCATGACCTTTATTTGAAACTTAACCTCTCCGAACTCTACGAACGGCATTTCTTCTATTATGTAGCTTTGTTCAGTCTGGCCATTTCCATTTCCGGCATCAGTGCCTGGTTATTTTATCTGGTGATCAAATTGTTTGATAAGATCAATCTGATGAAGCCTTTTAGTGAAGCTGTGGCTGATCATATTTCTAAACTCAGTTATTATTCTTTTTCCATTGGCTTATTGGGCGCCATTGCCCTGAGCTTTTCCAGAGGCCTGACAAAGAAGGGCTATGAAGTAAGCACTATCGATCGTTTCTGGGAAGATAATAATACTTTCCTCATGATGTCGGCTATTATATTTATAATTTCACTCATCTTCAAACGCGGCATTGAATTACAAAAAGAAAACGACTTAACTGTTTAACCATGGCCATTGTTGTGAATTTAGATGTAATGATGGCCCGACGTAAAATGTCGTTGAATGAGCTGTCGGAAAGAGTAGACATTACGCTGTCCAATCTCTCTTTATTAAAAAATGGAAAGGTAAAAGCCATTCGCTTCAGTACCCTGGAAGCTATTTGCAAGGCCTTGAATTGTCAGCCGGCCGATATTCTGGAATATGTGGAAGAAGCCGATCCTTCTAATTCTTCTGTAGAGGACTAAGTAAGAAAGGGGCGATCTTTTCAGGGATGAGCATTAATCTGCGGATTATGTTTAATATGTTATAGGGTCTTTTTAAGTAAAATGTGAAAGGGCCTTTAAAAGTGTATTGTCTTTTTGAAAACTTTAGTACTTTAGAAGTAAGGTGCTGAGAGCGTGAGGTTGATTTGTTTCTGATAAGGCACATGTAAACGCACTACAAATGAATCCTCAGATTCAGTCATACAACGATCATTTGACGCCAACCGATCAGGAGATCGCGTTGAAATTGTGCAAATTGATCGATGGGGAACTGAAAGAAGCCGAGTCCAAAGTTTGGCATGCACATCCGGTGTGGTTTCTGGAGGGCAATCCCATTGTTGGATATAGCCGCCAAAAAGCCGGTATGCGTTTGATGTTCTGGAGCGGCGCTTCTTTCGAAGAAGAATCCTTGTCTGTTCAGGGAGAGAAATTTAAAGATGCTTCCATCTTTTATCAAACAGCCAAAGAGATCGTAGCCAAAGACCTGAAACGCTGGTTGAAAAAATCAAGGGAAATTCAATGGGATTATAAGAATATTGTAAAAAGAAAGGGCAAACTAATCAGACTTTAATAAATGAAAGTAACACCTGAACATAACGAGAAGATCGCCAAAATGACCTTCAGCTCTGTGTATCCGCATTATGTAAATAAAGTAGTCGGTAAAGGAAGAACAAAGGAAGAGTTGCATCAGGTGATCAAATGGCTGACCGGATTTGATGAGAAGAAATTGCAAAGCCTGATTGATGAGAAAGCCAATTTCGAAACCTTTTTCAAAAAGGCGAAGCTTCATGCCAATGCCGGATTGATAACAGGTGTTATTTGCGGATACCGCATTGAGGAAATCGATAACGATCTTACCCGGCAGGTTCGCTATCTCGATAAACTCGTAGATGAACTGGCTAAAGGTAAGAAGATGGAAAAAATCCTTCGGGGCAGTTAAACCTGATTTGAAAATTCACATGAAAATTTTTTTTAAAAGAAGCCATTGGATATGGCTTTTTTTATTGCTTCTTTTGATTGCCGCGAAAAGTATTTTCTGGCCGCGTACCTATCCATCTGTTCAACGTGATGTAAAGATTAATACATGCCGTTGGAAACTATCTACCGGATCGGAAATCGGCTATACCTGTTTCCCCGCCGACTCTGGCACCAACAACACTTATCCTGTGATCTACCTGAATGGTGGTCCGGGAGGCAGCAGCTCTCCAAAAGTTATGGATCTATTGAAACCATTGACGCACGAGGGATTTGATCTTTACTTTTACGATCAGGTGGGAAGTGGCGCCTCCGGCAGATTAGCGCATATCAGAGAATATACTGTAGAAAGACATATCAACGACCTGCTCGCTATTATTGAAGAGATCGGTTCCGCTAAGGTTATACTGATCGGACAATCCTGGGGAGCCATTCTCGCTACGAACTTTCTGGCGGCTCATCCCGAAAAAGTTGCCCAACTGATCCTCACCAGCCCGGGCCCTCTTTATCCTGTTGATCCGGTGATGTTTCGGACTGTCGCTCCCGATAGTTTGCAATTGAAAAAGCCCATGACCACTAATCAGCAGGCTTCAGAAGCGGTACGTAATAATAGAATGAAATGGGCGGAGTGGGTCGCCACGCATTGGGGTAAAAAGATCGTACCCGAGTCAGAAGCAGATAACTATGCCAGTTACCTGAGTGCTCAAACGGATCGATCCACCACCTGCGACAGCGCAGTTTCCTTTCCCGCCAGGGGAGGCAGTGGCTATTATGCCGGCCTCATGACCTTTGAGGACCTGTTGAAACATTCTGATCCCCGACCCAAACTGAAGGAATTAACATTGCCCGTATTGATCATGAAAGGACAATGCGATAATCAACCCTGGGGCGCTACATTCGAATATACCCAACTGTTCCGGAATCATCAATTGGTGTTGATACAAGGTGCCGGTCATTTTATTCATGTGGAACAGCCCGCCAATTTTTATCAGTCTATTAAAACTTTTCTTCTCCAGGAGTAGGATATTACCGGAATCAAAACCACGATTATCTTAATCATTTTGGGTAAATTGTAAATCCAACTTCTGTTAATGGATTCAATTCTTATCAAATCTGGTTATGAACAAATGGATGTGAAAGCCATCCATGCCTATTTATCTGAATACTCCTATTGGGCAAAGGGGATATCTTTTGAGTTGGTCAATCAATCACTCCGGCATTCGTTTTGCGTGGGCATTTTTATTAATGACCGTCAAATCGGCTTTGCCCGTTTGATCACAGACTATACCACTTTTGCCTGGCTGGCTGATGTATATGTATTGGAAGAATTCCGTGGGCAGGGATTGTCTAAATCGATGATGCAGTTTATGATGCAGGAGAGCTGGGTGCAACGCCTGAGAAGACTGATGCTGAACACCCGGGATGCACATGGCCTGTACCGCCAATTTGGTTTTGGGGATTTGTCGAATCCAGCATTTATTCAGGAACTGTACCGCCCCAATGCCCATTTGAACAAGGAAAGTTGAATAATACCCTTTCGTATAACATTGGCAATAATTTAACGTCGCTTCAAAATAGTGGACAATATATTGTTGGAAATTGACAAGATTATCAAAGCCGTTGTCAAATGTTTCTGCGTACTGGTAGGTGCACTTATCTGTTTATGTTAGTTGTCTTATTGTGCTTCAGTTCCGAACTTTGGTCCCAAACAGTCGATATCTCGGGTAATTGGGTGCTGGATTTGGGGAAGAGCCGGTTGGCCTCTTCGTCAAAAAATTTCAGGGGAAGTATTTTTATAATTACGAAGCATAACGACAACTACCATTTACTACGATATCATATGGCAGGAGAAAAAATAAAAAGGATCGGCTTTTCTTTACGGGCCGATGGACAAACCCGCCGCCTTAAAATCCTATTCAAATCGAAACTGGAGCGTACTTCTGCAGGTCTGGTCGCATCCATCTGGAGGAAGAATTTTTCGAACGTCGTTACCTATAATTTGGGGACTGAGCCAAACGAGTTGGTGGCCGACGAATATTTTAAATCGCCTAAAGATTCTCATCACAATATCTGGGTCTTTAAAAGGGTGGTGACAGAATAAATCGCCCGGGGTCGTTCAACACAAGCAAAAACGCATTAAATTTATTTCATCCTTTGGATTTCTGCCGGATAAGCGGTGTGGAACCCAAAGTGTAAAAAGGAAATGCGGATGAAGCGTCATATCGTTACATTGAATTTATTCGTGGCTGGTTGCTTGATTTTGTACGCGAGCAGTCTATACCCCGGTGGTTCACTGACCGATCCTCAGTCGGTAGGGTTTAATTGGAATAAAAATTTCTTTAGTAATTTATTTGAAGCCAAAGCGATTAACGGGGCCGACAATCCCGGTCGGTATTGGGCGGTGGGTGGCGTAATGTTTTTGTCAATCGGGTTTGCTATCTTCTTTGCCCGCTTCTCCAAAAAAATTCCGGTACCTCCTGCAGCCTCGATGATCAAATATTTGGGTATGGGTGGTATGCTTTTTACGTTTTTGATTGCTACACCACTCCATGATATCATGGTGATAGCGGCCAGTAGCTTGTTTTTGATGACACTATTTTATATCACTGTATTTATCCTGAAATCAAAACGATTCCTGTTGAAGGTAGCTTCTGTGGCCAGTATGCTCATCATTTATTTCAATCTGTATCTGTTTGGAACAGGGCATTGGGAACTGCTGGCTATTATGCAGAAATTGATGCTGCTTTGTAATGTATCACTTGTTTTATGGCTTGATTATACTACTGATGCGACTGATTTTGCGCATTTAAAGCCTGTCGTCCAAAAGCGTGAGGAGTAGATTTTACACTATCGTAGTTCTTTTTGAATTATGGGTACTAAATTATTGAATTGGAAAAGTTAATAGTAACATATGATCCTCTCTGGGCAAACTACTTCACTCAATTGGAAACAATATTGAAGACTGCCCTATCGGGAATTGACATTACTATCGAACATGTCGGCAGTACCAGCATCCCCGGACTTTCCGCTAAACCCATTCTGGATATCGACATTATTTTACAAACTCCGGAGGATCTGGACTGTGTTACCTCCTCCTTGCAGGAACTCGGTTATCAGGCACGCGGAGAGCAGGGAATTACTGGTCGATTTGCTTTTCGGCCAACCGATGCTACTGTTCCGCACACTCCTATAGATCGAAATTGGCCGGCACATCATCTTTATGTTTGCTTTGCCAATGCCCCGGCGCTAAAAAATCATCTGCTTTTTAAAAAAGCACTGTTGGCTGATCCTGGTTTGGTGGAACGTTATGAAAGGTTGAAACAGGCTTTGATCAATGAACAGCAACGCACCCGTACAGAATATAATCAATTGAAAACCGCTTTTATACTGGAAGTATTAAAAAGCCAGGGAATGAAAGAGGATGAGCTGGAGGAAATTCGACGGGCAAATGAATAATGACGGATTTCAGGATGATTGATTTGTTGTGTAAACACTGTAGCGACTTGCAGCAGGAAAGAAAAAAGTAAATTGCCCTCTTAATGATCAGTCCTGCATGACAGCATTCACTCATTTTTTAGATTCTCTGACGCCTTTGAGCGAAGCCTCTCGCCTGGCAATTGAAGCGGTTACTCACAGAGATGCCTATAAGCGTAAGCATGTTTTGGTGGAAGACCTTTCCCGTTCAGAATATCTTCATTTTGTGGAGAAAGGCGTGGTAAGAGCCTATTATTATCATAACGGCAAACCGATTACCGATTGGTTCGGTACAGCGAATATGGTGGTGGGCCCGGTGGTACGCCGGTTTCGCACCCGCGACACCCGTCATGTGGTAGAATGTTTAGATGCATCTATCATTCATTCGGTACGATTTTCGGATCTGGAAAGCCTGTTTAACGAGTTTCATGAAGTAGAACGATTGGGGCGACTGATCGCTATCCAAACGATTTTACATCTGCAACGAAAACTCGATTATCTGCAATTGTATACAGCCGCAGAGCGCTATGAGCAGTTTCAATCGGATTATCCGGGATTGCTCAGTAAAGTCTCCCTGCATATGGTGGCCTCTTTTCTGGATATGAATCAGGTTACTCTAAGCAGGATCCGGAAAAAACAGTAAGATTTTAGCTTAGGCTAAGGAAAACACCCTTTCTCCTTCTTTTCTTTGTGCCATGAAACTGGGCATTTTCACCTATGGCACACGCGGCGACCTGCAACCTTATATTGCATTGGCTCTTGAATTGAAAGGACTGGGGTATGAGGTGGTTATTGCAGCTACAGGAAATTTTCGTGACTATGTGGAGTCCTTCGGCATCGGGTTTCAGTCGCTTTGGGGTGATGCGGAACATATGATGAATGACAAAGAGGGCCAACGTATACTGCAGGCAGGTAACGCCATAAAATTAATGAAGTATTATTTTGAGGTATTACACCGCAATCGGGCTGCGCTTCGGAAAAGCTATGAGCAGGCCGTTGCTCAGGTTGACCTGATCATTGCCAATTCCATGACTTTGCCGATCATAAGTGCATTGAGTGAGAAGTATGAAAAGAAAATGGCGCTGACCTATTTTATGCCACCGGTAGTACCTACCAGAGAATTTCCATTGGCAGATTTTGATTTTCTAAATTTCCCCTTCTACAACAAACTGACCTATAAGGTCGCCCATTATTTTTTCTGGCAATTCATTAAGGAAGATACCAATGAGTATCGCCGGGAATTGGGTTTGCCGGAATTGAAACAAAACCTCATCCATCATCTTGAAACAAAGAACCTGCTTGATCTTTATTGCATAAGCCCGCATTTGATACCGCAGCCAAAAGATTGGGCACCACATCATAAAATTACCGGCTTCATTAATGCAGGAATAGCCAAAAAAACAGCACAAGCCTTTGATAACACCTCTCAGGAGTTGCTTGATTGGTTGCGTGCAGGAGCCCGCCCTGTTTATATGGGATTCGGCAGTAATGCAATTGGAGATAAGTTGGGCATGATCCGATTGATCAATGAACTCTTGCAGCAAACAAATGAGCGCATTTTATTTTGTACAGGCTGGTCGCAATTGGATGGCTTTCCAGTAAACGAGCGACTGTTTATAACCAAATATGCCGATCATGAACACGTATTGCCCTATTGTAAGTTGGGTGTTTTTCACGGCGGAGCCGGAACACTGGCAACCATGCTACGACATGATCTGCCTGTAGTGATCGTTTCATTTTATACCGACCAGCCTGCCTGGGGCAAGATCATTGAAAGAAAAGGATTGGGCGTACATATACCGGTAAAGAAACTAAACACCTCAAGATTGGCAGCAGCCATTCAACAGGTACAGACGGAGACCATTCGGCAAAATATTTTGGCAATGGGGAAAAATATCAGACAGGAAAATGGACTGAAAAATGCTGTACAGGCACTGGATACCTATTTTAATCTCTACATTTGAGTGTAACGTAATTGGTTTTACAATCCTTAGCCATGCCAGCCAAAAACAAACTCAACGCCAAACAATCTGATGCACTGATTGCTATTCTTAAGACCAGATTTGAAAAGCATCCGCAACGTCATAAAGGGATCGAATGGAAAGAGGTAGAGAAAAGGCTCCGGGCAAACCCCGAAAAGTGCTGGTCCCTGCAACAGATGGAAGATACCGGGGGGGAGCCGGATGTAGTCGGGCACGATAAAAAATCAGGTGGTATTCTCTTTTTCGATTGCGCCGCCGAAAGCCCGGCCGGCCGCAGAAGTACCTGCTACGATAAAGAAGGCCTGGAGTCGAGAAAAGAATTCAAGCCAGCCCACAATGCGATCGATATGGCGGCTGCCATGGGCGTGGAAATACTCACGGAAGAGCAATATCGTTTTCTGCAAACCCTGGGCAAATTTGATGCAAAAACCTCCAGTTGGATACTAACGCCACAAACTATACGAAAATTAGGTGGTTCGCTGTTCTGCGACTTCAGATTTGATACTGTTTTTACCTATCATAACGGGGCTCAATCGTATTATGCAGCGAGGGGTTTCAGGGCGTCTTTGCTGCTGTAAATGGGTTGCCAACCTTAGGCAAGTTTAAACGTTTAAAATCGGGGGTTTTTGGTTGTTATACAACTGTCTGTTACAACCTGTTTTTTTATAATCAACTTGTTTTGAGTGGTTTAAAAGAAGGCCGAAAAGTTGTGCAGGGTTGCCAACCCTCCAGAGGCATGTTAAAACGCGTAAAAACGGCGGTTTTTGGTTGTTATACAACTGTCCGCTACAACCTGTTTTTTTATAAATCCCTCAAAATAAATGGATTGAATGCGGGCTCAAAAGTTGTGCAGGGTTGCCAACCCTTTTTATAAAAACATCCCCGCCGCAATACCGTCTGCCAGCAGCCTGCCGGCTCTTGTTAATCGGTATCCAATTGCTGTTTTCTCTGCCTGTTCATAACTAACCCTTTCGGATAGCTGCTTTTCAAGAGCATGCGCAATACTATCGCCAAAATCACGATGGATTTTTTGGATGTCAACCCCCTCCAGCGTTCGCAAGGAAGTCATAATATATTCATTGAAACGGTCCTTTTCACTTAATAGCTCTTTTTCCGCAGATACCATTCCCTGCTCCATGCTTTTTATATACAACGCATTATTTGCGATATTCCATTGCCGGCTTTCGCCATTATACGAATGGGCCGAAGGCCCCAGGCCCAGATAATGTGCCCCCGACCAGTACGCACTATTATGCCGGCTGCGAAAACCTGGTTTCGCAAAATTCGAGATCTCATAATGCTCATAGCCCGCTCCATCCAGCCGCTCCATCAGCAACTGAAACTGCCGCGCCTGATCGTCTGTATTCACATCAGCCTTACGCTTTTTTTCGATCAGCGATGCCAACGCCGTTTTGGGTTCCACAGTTAATGCATAGCAGGATACATGGGGAATATTATACCCTGTAACGGTATCAATATTCTGTATCCAGTGCGCATCGGGAAGGGTAGGACCTCCATAGATCAAATCGATCGTCAGGTTCGGAATTCGTGGCAGAATGATCTCTACCGAATCTTTTGCCTGATCGGCCGAATGGGCCCGGTTCATCCACCGCAGATCCTCCTCAAAAAAAGACTGAATACCCAAGCTTAATCGGTTTACACCCGCACGCTGCCATTCTTCCACCCGCACCGCATTTATATCATCGGGATTTGACTCCAGCGTAATCTCAGCACCTGCTGCTATCCTGAAATGACGATGTACCCTGTCTAAAACACGTTCCAATTCCCCGATCGTCAGCAGGGAAGGAGTGCCGCCGCCAAAATAGATCGTATCTACTGTTTGTGTACCAAGATAATCCCGCTGCCATTCAATCTCCTTCAATAAAGCGGCTAAAAAATCGTTCTTGAGTTGCAGCGAAGTAGAGAAATGAAAATTACAATAATGGCAGGCCTGCTTGCAAAAAGGTATATGAATATAGATCCCCGCCATTGGTTACAACTGTTTTTTCGGATATTACATTCCGTTTCGTGAAAAACTGATATGGCAAAGGTAATCCTATATCGATATGTGTGTGTGCTCTTATTGGGCTGGCTTCTCCTGTTGCTGCCTGCCCGATCCCTTGCCCAATATGCACTGACCTGCATCCGGACCGATAGCAGCATGCAACCACGCTCCCCAATCCCTGCCCTCAGTACCAGCTTCAGTTCCCGCGAAAAATGTGCCGCCTATATCAGCACAATCATACCACTCCTGCAGTCGAAAGGCTATGCCGCCGCAGCCATCGACTCTGTTCATTATGATTCCCTCGAAGCAAAAGTCTGGCTTTTTGCAGGTCCGCCCTTCACCTGGGCCGGTCTCCAAACCGATTCGGTTGAACGCGCACTGCTCGATGCCGTCAAGTTCGAACCCCGCAGATATAATGAAGCTTCTTTTCGTGCTGAAGACCTGCAATTACTGAAAAAAGAGCTGTTGGATTATCTCGAAAACAATGGTTATCCTTTCGCTGCCATACGTACCGACAGTGTTTTGCTCGATTCCAACCGTATTCAGGCTCAGTTGAAAGTAATTAAAGGCCCCTTATACAAGATCGACAGTATACGGAATTTTGGCTCAGCGTCTATTTCCAACAGCTACCTGCAACGCTATCTGTCGCTCCCCAATGGCGCAATCTATAAAAAGAAAGACCTTCAAACCATCAGCCGGCGCATCGACGAACTCTCTTTTCTGAAGGAAGGCCGCCCCTGGGACCTGACCCGACTCGGTACCGGATCCATCCTTAACCTCTATCTCGAGCCCCGGAAAAGCAGTCAGATCAATGTGCTTATCGGCTTGTTACCCGCCCTCACCACTCCCAATAATATTTACGAATCGCCACGCAATAAGCTGCAGTTTACCGGTGAAGCCACTGTAAACCTGAAAAATGAACTCGGTAATGGCGAAACCATTGGCCTTAACTGGCAACAGATACAGGTCAAAAGCCCCCGATTGAATATCTCCTTCGATCAACCCTATTTATTCGGAACCGCATTTGGTGCCAGTTTTAATTTTGATCTTCTGAAGAAAGACAGTTCTTTCCTGACCATTAATATGATGCTCGGGGCCCGTTATGCTTTATCGTATAACCAGCAGGCGACCTTTTTCATCCAGAATACCAGCTCCAATCTGGTGTCTGTTGATACTAACCTGGTCATTCAAACGAAAAAATTACCGCAGGAAGCCGATGTAAGGGCGCTTTCTTTCGGCCTGCAGTATGAAGGATTCAATACTGATTACCGGTACAATCCTACCAGTGGTAATGAATGGACGTTTTCGCTGGCGGCCGGAACCAAAAAAGTGAAACGGAATAATGTGATTGTGCAGCTGGTAGATAAGAATAATCCCGGTTTCAATTTCCGCTCCCTGTACGATACCATTCCGGAAAACTCCTTTCAGTTCAGGCTGCGGGGCAGTGTCGCTCATTTCTTTAAGATCACCAGGGTGTCAACCGTGAAAACCTCTCTTAGCGCCGGTTGGTTTGAAAGCCCTAAAATTTTCCGGAACGAATTATTCCAGATCGGCGGGTACCGGCTCCTCAGAGGGTTTGATGAAGAAAGCATTTATGCCTCCCGGTATGCCGTGGCTACAGTGGAGTACCGATACCTGATCGGCCGGAATTCTTACATGTTTGGTTTTGTTGATGGGGGTTGGACGCAGAATAAAGCGCTTTCTTCGGGCCTGAGCAATCATTTTATCGGAGCCGGACTCGGTATGGCACTGGAAACAAAAGCAGGCATCTTCAATATCTCCTTCGCTGCCGGAAAACGCAACGATGTTGACCTCAACCTCCGACAATCGAAGATCCACTTCGGGTATATTAATTTCTTTTGATCCTGAAATAGTTTTCCCTTAATGGAATGGCTGCAATATTTTTGCCCACGCAATTCAAGCTGTTGAAAAAGATCCTGTCGATATTCCTGTTAATTATTTCCCCTTTTCTACTGAAAGCCCAATCCGATACGGCTGCCAGCAGGGTAAAAGATTCTGTGCCAGCGGTAGTGGATTCCATGCAGTTAAAAATGGATTCCCTGGCACTGAAACACACAGCCGATAGCCTGCAACGGCAGCAGGATTCCATAGCCAGAGTGGTGGGTTTGCAGAACAGTCGCCACCGTATCGAGGCCTTTCAACAGGTGTTAAGGGCGCACCCCTATTATAAATTCTTTGCTCCGCCGTTCCGTTTAACGATGCAGGAAAGAGTGGTGAATGGAGATGAAAAGCTATTCTATCTGCTCCTGTTTTTTGTGACCCTGTTTGCCCTCGTCCGGCAGATTTTCCCCCGCTATACCGATACATTGTTTACGTTGTTTTTCCGGGCTACCATGCGGCAACAGCAATTGCGGGAGCAGCTATTGCAAACTCCCGTGCCATCGTTTCTGCTCAATCTTTTATTTGTATTTACCGGAGGCCTCTATACCGTTTTACTCACCCGCTATTATCAGGTGCTCCATGAAATTGATTTCTGGTTGCTGTGGTTTTATGCCGTGGCCGTTCTTTCCGGCATCTATCTCGGGAAGTTCATGGTTCTCAAAACAGTAGGTTGGATCCTGCGGATGAACCGCGCCTCCGATCTGTATATTTTCGTGGTTTTTCTGGTCAATAAAATGGCAGGACTATTTCTGCTTCCGGTATTATTCCTGTTGGCTTTTCCTCCGGATAACTGGAAGCCGGCGGTGGTGATCCTGTCCCTCTTCGGATTCGGCATCCTGCTGCTCTACCGTTTTTTTGTAAGCTACCGGCTGGTACGGAATGAAATAAAACTGAACCTGTTCCATTTTTTTATTTACCTTTGCGCCTTTGAAATAGCACCCCTTTTATTAATTTATAAGGCGCTATTAACGATAGTGGTAAGAACCAATTAATTCGCGAAACCATACGGGAAAATATGGGAAAAAACGGGGCTAATAAGGCAACTGAAGCGGCTGTATCGCTAAAGAAGATTTTGATCACGCAACCGAGGCCGGAAACAGACAAATCTCCTTATTTCGAACTTGCCAGAAAATACAATTTGGCTCTGGACTTCCATCCCTTTATACGTTTGGAAGGCATCCCTGCCAAGGAATTCCGCAAGCAGAAAATAGATATTCCTCAGTTTTCTGCGGTGATCTTCACCAGCCGTAATGCGATCGATCATTTCTTCCGTATTTGCGAAGAAATGAAAGTGAACATCTCCCAGGATACCAAATACTTTTGTATCACGGAAGCCGTGGCGCTCTACCTGCAAAAATTCATCCTTTACAGAAAACGCAAAGTGTTTTATGGTGCCGATGGTACCAATAAAAGCATGTTTGATGTAATCAATAAGCATAAGGAGAATGAACGATTCATGTACCCCTGTTCCGAAAATCAACAGGATAACGAAATCGTGAACTGGCTCAAGACCAATAAATGCGAGTATTGCACGCCTTTCATGTACCGCACCATCAGTGCCGATGTGAAAGAAGTGCTCGTTAAAACAGAGTACGATATCATCTGCTTTTTCACCCCCAGTGGTGTTAAAAGTCTGTTCGATAATGCGCCCAAATTCAAACAGAATGGCACCCGAATCGGTGCTTTCGGAAGCAATACCTCCAAAGCGGTGGAAGAAGCCGGACTGACCCTCGACATCAAAGCGCCACAGCCACAAGCCCCTTCAATGGTTTCGGCACTGGAAGGCTACCTGCTCAGCTTGTTAAAAAAGAAATAAGAAATAACAAAACTTATAGAACCAGGCAACAATTTTGTTGCCTTTTTTCTTTTACATTCAATTAATTCAAAATCATTCATGGGCACCTATTCCAATAAACTGGTCGGAGAAAGCAGTCCTTATTTGCTCCAGCATGCGCATAATCCGGTGCATTGGTATCCCTGGGGACAGGAGGCGCTGCAGCGGGCAAAGGAAGAAGGCAAACCCATTCTCGTAAGTATCGGATATGCCGCTTGCCATTGGTGCCATGTAATGGAGAAAGAGAGTTTTGAAGATGAGGCAACGGCTGCTATCATGAACCGTCATTTCATCAATATCAAGATAGACAGAGAAGAAAGACCCGATCTGGATCATATTTACATGGATGCGGTGCAGGCCATGACAGGAAGCGGTGGCTGGCCCCTGAATGTTTTTCTCACCCCCGATGCCCGGCCTTTTTTCGGCGGCACCTATTTTCCCCCGCAGCCAGCATATAACCGAAATTCCTGGACCCAGGTACTGGAGCAGATCGCTACCGCTTTCAGCGAAAGAAGGGAAGAATTGGAAAAACAGGCGAATAGTTTGACCCTTCACCTGATCCAGTCAAACCAGTTTGGTATCAATACGAAGACTCATGAAGCGGCTGTACATTTTACACCGGCAGCCCAGGAAGATCTGTTTCACAATCTTATGAAATCGGCCGACCGTTCCGAAGGCGGTTTTGGGAAAGCGCCAAAATTCCCTCAAACTTTCTCCATTCGGTGGCTGCTGGAATATTACTATCATACAGGAGAGCGAACCGCTCTGGAGCAGGCCTGTTTGAGTCTCGATAAAATGATCCTCGGCGGCATTTATGATCAGGCAGGAGGGGGCTTTGCCCGGTATTCCACCGACAATGAATGGCTGGTGCCCCATTTTGAAAAAATGCTGTACGATAATGCCCTGTTGGTAACGGCCATGTGTGATGCGTGGCAACTCACAGGCAAGCCCGTTTATCGCAGGGCCATCGAGCAAACCCTGTCTTTTGTACTACGGGAATGGGTGCATCCAGAGGGCGGATTTTACGCTGCGTATGATGCAGACAGTGAGGGAGTGGAAGGTAAATATTACGTATGGACCTTAGCAGAAATCGAGGCGGTATTGGGCGAAGAGGCCGGTTGGTTTGCCTCGGTATTTGACGTAACGGAAGCCGGGAATTGGGAAGGACATACCATTCTGAATCGCCGCGAAGTTCCGGAAGCTTGCGCCCAACGTTTGGGTTGGGAACCGCCTCTGCTGGAGGAGAAGATTGCCAAAGCCCTTGAGACCCTACGGATACATCGCGAAAGCAGGATCAGGCCATTGCTCGACGATAAAATTTTGCTGGGCTGGAACGCCCTCATGATCACGGCCTTTTGCCGGGCTTATGGGGCGTTGGGCCGGGAAGAATACCTGGACGCAGCCTTGCGCAACTGGACCTTTCTGGAGACCCATTTATGCGTGAATGGTTTGTGGCATCATAACTGGAAGGAGGGGAAGGCATCGAATCCGGCTTTTCTCGACGACGGCGCCTGGCTGATACAGGCCCTCATTCATCTGCAGGAGGTAACAGGCAATGAGCTGTTTTTACTGAAAGCCAGAGACCTGATGGAACATTTTCAGGACCAGTACCGCGAAACCGATGGCGGAGCTTATTTCTTTTTTACCCCGGCCAACCAGCAGGATGTGATCGTTCGTAAAAAAGAGGTGTACGATGGTGCAACACCGTCTGGCAATGCGGTAATGGCACAGAACCTTTCTTATCTTGGAATTGTTTTCAACCGGACCGACTGGGTGCAGCAATCGGAGCAAATGCTGGCCGGATTGGCGCAGGCCGTGATCCGCTATCCGGGCTCTTTTGGGGTTTGGGCATCCCTTTTACAGGCCCAAACGAGGGGTGTGCCGGAAATTGCGTTGGTTGGACCCGGACCGGAGGCGCTCAGATCCAGTTTTTTACGTACTTTCATCCCCTTCCGGGTGTTCCAATCCGCTACCCGGGCCGATAATAGGTTCCCCTTACTATCGGAAAAACCCGCGACAACCGAACCGCAATTCTACCTGTGCAAACATTATTCTTGTCAAGTGCCTGTAAATGAATTAGATAGTTTGTTGGCGCAATTGAAAAATGTGTAAAACTTAAAATTTTTTGGGATACAATAAATTGATTTCAAGCACCGTTTAATTCAAAGCTTATTCCCTGTATTGCAACTTTAAATATAAATTCTAAACTTGTGATGAAGTCGGTAAAACAGTATTTTTGCCCAATACCCTTTAAAATTATGAAAATGAAGAACCTATCCGCCTTGTCAGTACTGATGGCGCTCGTTGTGGCCACCGGTTGTGGCAAAATTGGGAAGAAGGCCTCTAAGGGTCTGCCTAATGACGGTCAGCTCCATGGAGTGGCACCTTCCTCCAAGTACAATCTTACCAAGCCTCCCGGCATGGTGTATGTACCACCTGGCACTTTCCACATGGGTCCCAGTGACGAGGACGTGAACTATGCTTATACAGCCCGGAATAAGCAGATCTCAATCAATGGCTTCTGGATGGATGCCACCGAGATCACCAACAATGAATACCGCCAGTTCGTAAACTGGGTTCGTGACTCCACTGCTGCAGTAAGAATGCAGTTAGGTAAGGAAGTTGACGGACAGTTTGCTGTTGACTGGAAGCGTGCCACTACCATTAAGTGGAACGATAAATCTACCATCGAAAAGATCGACGGTATGATCCTCACACCTGAGAATCGTATCGGCGGTAAGAAAGATATCGATCCTTCCAAACTTATTTATCATTCTGAAACCTTCGACCTGAAAGAAGCAGCCCGTCGTGAGAACGCGAGCAAGCCCCGCTCTCAGTTCATGGTGAAGAAAGATATTCCTATCTATCCTGATACGCTGATCTGGATCCGTGATTTCAGTTATTCTTATAATGAGCCCATGACCAAGCGCTATTTCTCTCACCCTGCTTTTGGAAACTATCCGGTAGTAGGGGTGAACTGGAAACAGGCAACCGCTTTCTGCGAATGGCGTTCACATTACCTGAATTCATTCCTGGAGTCTAAGAAAAAAGCTACAGAGTCCGATTTCCGTCTGCCTACAGAGGCTGAGTGGGAATATGCCGCTCGTGGTGGTCGTTCACAATCTATGTTCCCCTGGGGTAACTATTACACCAGAAACCGTAAAGGTTGCCTGCTGGCAAACTTCAAGCCCGGTCGTGGTAACTATCCAGAAGATGGTGGTTTCTATACGGTGCGTGCAGATGCCTACTGGCCTAACGATTTCGGCCTGTATTGCATGGCGGGTAACGTAGCGGAGTGGACTTCTTCTCTTTTCTATGAAGGAGCTTATAACTTCCAGCATGATATGAACCCGGACATCCGTTTCAACGCCAAGGATTCAGATCCTCCCCGTATGAAGCGTAAGGTAACCCGTGGTGGTTCATGGAAAGATGTAGGTTATTACCTGCAAACCAGTACCCGTAACTACGAGTACATGGATACAGCGAAATCTTATATCGGCTTCCGTTGCGTAATTGACCTTCCCCCTATGCAGCGTAAATAATGTATCGTTAAAATCTGTCTATCGACAAAATTTTAAGTAAGTCTTTACCGTTAATGAATTGATTTCATCAAAAATCAAAACAGGATCGTATTATCATAACCTAAATAAAATCCGTTTTCCTAACCTTTAAATCTTTAAAATTATGGCTGGAGTTTCTAAATCTACAGAACGCTTGGTGAATGTAATCGTATGTATGGGTGCCGCTATCGTAATCTTTGGCGCCTGGCAAAAAATTACGCACCAGCCTTTAGCTGACTTCTTCCTGACCGCTGGTCTGATCACTGAAGCAGTAATATTCGTTGTATATGCATTCTTACCCCCTCCCGGATCTGAAATGCATGCGATCGCTGAGGCATTACCTAAACTGGCCGGTGCCGGCTCTTCAGGAAATCCAGCTCTCGATAAAATGGACAAAATGTTACAGGAAGCCGATATCACCCCTGCCAACCTGAGCCGTTTGAGTGAAGGTTTCAAAAAGCTGGGTACTTCCGTAAATCATATTGCAGAAGTTTCTGATGTAGTAAAATCTACCAATGATTATGCTGCTAAAACCAAAGAAGCTGCTGCTGCCCTGGATAGCATGAAAACTGCTTATCAGGGTGCTACTACCACCATCGGTCATTTCAATGCCGCTGCTGACAGTACCAAACATTTCCACGAACAAGTACAGGTGCTGACCAAGAATTTAGGTTCTTTGAACGCAATTTATGAACTGGAGTTACAGGATACGAACAACCACCTGAAAGCCATGAACAGCTTCTACAGCAATCTGGTTACTGCTTCTGAAACCATGCAGAACAGTGTTACTGATGCGAAGAAAGCTCATGAGCAGATCGGTAAACTCGCTGGCAACCTGAGCAACCTGAATACCATTTATGGTAACATGCTCACTGCTATGCAGGGTCGTTAATACAGATATCCTGATCCATATCCGTACCCCGAGAACAAGAATCATGAATTGAATTGTTTAAAAAGAAAAACCTAAATCATGGCTTTACCTAAAGAGCCCCGGCAGAAGATGATCAACATGATGTACCTGGTGCTAACAGCCCTGTTAGCCCTGAACGTATCATCAGAGATTCTCAATGCCTTTAAAACAGTTAACAACAGTATCGCTACTTCCAACAATATCATTGATGGAAAGAATAACGTTACCTATAAGAACTTCGAGAAAGAACTGACCGACCCGCAAACAAAAGCCAAAGCCGAGATCTGGGCCCCTAAAGCCAATCAGGTGAAAAAGCTGTCTGCTGATATGTTCAGTTATATCGAAACACTGAAGCAGGATCTTAAAAAAGAATCAGGCCTTACTGTTAAGGATGGCGTGGAGACTTTTAAAGAAGATAACCTGGATGCACCTACCCGCTTGATGGACAAAAACGGCAAGGGTAAAGAACTGTACGATCGTCTGGCGGCTTACCGCAAGAGTGTGATCGCGGTACTGAACCCCGAGGAATTCAACGACAATCCTACTTTCAAAGCACAATTAGTGGCCGCTATCGAGGGTTTCCAGAAAACACTCCCTATCGATCTTACCGTGCCGAAAGGACAGGAAGGTAAAGAATACAGCAATGATGCGAAAGGTTGGACCACCAACTATTTCCACATGACGCCTACTATTGCCGGTTTAACCATCCTCAGCAAGTTTCAGAACGACGTGCGTAATTCAGAAGCTCAGATCGTAGACTATTGCCACGACCAGATCGGTTCGGTGAAAGTAGTATATGATGAGTTCGAAGCCATCGCTCAGGCCAACACTACCTATGCCATGCCTGGTGATGATATTGAAGTAACAGCGGGTGTGGGCGCCTTTAGTGCTGCTGCCAAACCACGTATTACGATCAATGGTCAGAATATTGCCCTGACGGGTGGTAAAGCGATCTTTAAAACAGCCGCTGGTGGTGCCGGTGAGCATTCCATCGCTGTAAAGATCGAATACACCAAGCCTGATGGTTCTGTTGCCGTGAAAAACGAAACAGTAAAATATACTGTAGGTGTACCTTCCGGTGCTTCTATTTTCCTCGAGAAAATGAACGTATTGTATCTGGGTGTTGATAACCCGCTCACCATCTCTGGTGGTAGCGTGGGCAGTGAAAAAGTTCGTGTGAGCTTTGCCAATGGTACCCTTACCAAAAGCAGCGGCGACCGTTACATTGCCAAACCCACCGGTAGCCCAACTATGAGTGAAATCGTAGTAAATGCCGATGGTAAGGTATTCAAATTCCCCATGCGTATTAAAAGTCTGCCGAACCCTGCCGGTTTCGTAGCCAATAAAAAAGGTGGTCGTATCTCCTCCGCCGAATTCAAAGCGAACGGAGCATTGATCGCCCGCCTCGAAGATTCAGATTTTGAAGCGCCATTTAAAGTGGTAAGCTATGTACTGGGTGCCAGTGGTGGTGCGTTCCCTGTGTATCAACAGGCCGCTAACCAGGGCAATCGCTGGGCAGGAAATGCTGCAGTGATCGTTAACAAAGCAACCCCCGGAACCACCATTTTCTTCGACCAGATCCGTGTAGTGGGACCTGATGGAAGAGAAAGAGAAATCGCACCAATGGTATTTAACCTGCAATAAAATTCTTAAATAGGGAACAATGAAGAACCGAATCATTAAATGGAGTATGTTACTGGCTGTTTGTACAGTGGTGTTCACTGCTACAGCAGATGCCCAGAAAAAACCCAGCCGTTCAAATCAAAAAAGAACGACGAACACTAAGGGCAAAACCACCAGCCGTAATAATAACAGCGATAATACCGCTGCTGTAACACCTCCACCGGCCGACACCGCTAAAAAACCGATGCCAGCCCCTGAACTCAAGATCGATCCACCAAAAACGTCGCTGCGTAACGATTACGCCTTCGAACGCAACCTGGTGAAAGACCGTACGCCGTTGGCCTACGAGCATATCCGTGAGGATGATGCGGCTTATGTTCAACGTGTATGGCGCGAGATTGATGTTCATGAAAAGATGAACGTTCCATTCGTTTACAAGGCTGATGGAGAGCAGGGCAACCAGCGCTTCATCATGATCCTGCTGAATGCGATCAAAAAAGAGGAAATCACCGCCTTCAGTGCTGCTGTTGACGACCGCTTCACCACCCCAATGTCGGTGAAGGAAATCACAGAACAACTGATCGGTAAACCCACGATCATTCAGGTTCCCGATCTGGATAAAGACCCCGACGGCTCTAAAGGTATCATGAAAGATACCATGATCGTTCAGGAGTTCAATCCCGACAAGATCGAGCGTTACTGGGTGAAGGAAGACTGGGTTTTCGATAAAGAGAGTTCACGTATGCATGTGCGTATTCTCGGCATCGCTCCCCTGGCTACCATCTATAACGCCGACGGATCTTTCCGTGATGTTACCCCGATCTTCTGGGTATACTATCCCGACCTGCGCCCGATGCTGGCCCGTCATGAAGTATACAACAGCAAAAACTTTGGTGCCCGTATGAGCTGGGAAGAATTATTCGAAAGCAGAATGTTCGCCAGCCGTATCATCAAATCCACGATCAATAACCCCAACGATATGTTCATCAAGAGCTACGTGAAGGATCCGATCCTGGCATTGCTGGAAGGCGATAACATCAAAGAAAAGATCTTTAACTACGAGCAAGATCTCTGGTCTTACTAATAAAAAGGATTTAAAGGCAAAGGGTATCGTATAATTACGATACCCTTTTTTTATTTAACAACTATCCTCAAGTGTAGCTAATCAATGTATTAGAAAATAAATCTGCGTGTTTGCACAATAAAGTTTTTTAAAAATACCCACCTTTTGGTATTGTTTTATGCCGTAGTAGTACTATTTTTACATCGGTTTTTCATAGGATATTGGATTTTAAAAACGGGGCTGAATCTCTATTCGGGCCCCTTTTTATTTTTACGCCTTCGCTGAAGCTACGGCGTACAGGTACG
>CAZKSY010000046.1:20598-31293 GCA_964555605.1 uncultured Chitinophagaceae bacterium
CGATTCACGATTCACGTCCCTGAAATAACTCACCACCAGCTTCGCCTTCGCCACCCCGATCACTTCTTCCAGCTGCTTTTCATCCAGTTCACGTATTCGTTTAACCGATTTAAATGTCTTTAGTAATTCTGTGGCCGTTTGTTTGCCAATGCCTTTAATATCTTCCAGTTCGTTCCGGAAGGTACCACTGCTTCTTTTCTGGCGGTGGAACGTAATGCCGAAACGGTGTACTTCATCGCGGATGCGACGGATCAGTTTTAAACTCTCACTATTATAACCCAGCTTCAGCGATTCACTGTCGCCGGCATAAAACAATTCTTCCTCATTCTTCGCCAATCCCACCAGGGTCATACTACCCGTTAATCCCAGCGCGTCGATCGCTTCCATGGCCGAACCCAACTGCCCCTTGCCTCCATCAATGATCACCAACTGCGGTAACGGCGTTTGTTCCTCGAGCAACCGCTTGTAGCGCCGGTATACCACTTCCTTCATGGTGGCAAAATCGTTGATGCCCTGAACGGTCTTTACATTATAATGCCGGTAATCTTTCTTACTGGGAACCCCGTCCCGGAAACAAACCATGGCCGAAACGGGATAGGCACCCTGGAAATTGGAGTTGTCGAAACACTCGATATGCACCGGCACTTCCGGAAGCTGCAGGTCTTCCTGTAATTGATATAGTACTTTCTTCCGCTCCATATCGTCCCTTCCCTCCAGTTTCAGGATCTTCCTTTTGCGGATCTCATCCATGAAATAATTCACGTTCTTCTCCGATAATTCCAGCAGTTTTTTCTTATCACCTCCCTTGGGCACGGTGAGCGCTACCGCCTCTTCCGGATAATCCACCGCAAAAGGTAAAATGATCTCCGGCGACCGGCTCTCGAAATTGCTCCGCAAACTCACCATCGCAAACGTGAGGATCTCTTCATCGGTTTCCTCCAGCTTGGGCTGTAATTGTATGGTATGGGTTTGAATAATGGTGCCATTCTGTACCATCAGGAAGTTTACATAGGCCGAATCCCCGTCGCGGAGCAGTGAAAACACATCAGCATTGATGAACCGGCTGTTTACGATCACGGAACGTGCCTGATAAGCTTCCAGATGCTCTATTTTCTTGCGTAAGATCTCCGCCTTCTCAAACTCCAGCAATTCTGCATGTGCCCGCATTTCGTCTTTAAATTGCTGTATAACAGGTCCAAGGTTTCCTTTAAGAATATTGCGTATCTGTAACAGGCCCTGCTCATAGTCTTCCGGTGCCTGCAACCCCTCACAGGGGCCCTTGCAGTTGCCCAGATGGTATTCCAGACAAACCTTGAACTTGCCCTTGCGGATATTGGCTTCGCTCAGGTTCAGCTTGCAGGTGCGCAATTGTATATTGGCCCGTACAAAATCGAGCAGCTCCCGAACCTTGCCCACCGAGGTAAAGGGTCCGAGATATTCAGAACCATCCGCAATTTTTTGCCGGGTGAGAAAGATGCGGGGGAAAGGCTCTTTCTTGATGACGATAAAGGGAAACGTCTTGTCGTCTTTCAGATCAATATTGAACCGCGGTTGATGCTGTTTGATCAGTGCATTCTCCAGAAACAGGGCATCCTGCTCCGAATTTACGATCGTAAATTCAATACGACGGATCCGGTTTACCAACTCCTTAGTTTTCCAGGACGTAAAGGTTTTGGTAAAATATGAGCTCACCCGTTTACGCAGACTTTTAGCCTTCCCTACGTAAAGCAGTTCATCATCTTCTGAAAAATATTTGTAAATGCCCGGATCTACGGGGATGCTATGGGCAATATGCTGGAATTCTTCTGCTGTCATGTTTATCGTTCAACACTTATTCTCCAAATTGTGTGGGATCCCAGATGGCTTTTTGAACCAATCTATAGCTGGCTTTTCCGGGGATGGCGCCTTCTTCGGCCAGCATCCAGTACTGACGTAATTTCCAGGTCATCTTCTGACTCACCACGGTATCGCCACGGGAGAACTCTCTTTCAATATAGATCCGGTTGATCTTATCTGTTGCCAGTGATGGCGCAATATACACCACCACTTTCCGAACCGTGGAAGGGCTGCCGGGTTTGGCTGTATAAATAAAATTGAGCATGCTGGTGGTTTCATCCATGAGCGATGTTTCAGTGAACTCGCGATGGAAATAAACCGAATCCAGCTCTTCTGTCATGAAAGCCATGCTGCGGGCTTTCAACTCCTCTGGCTGGATGAATACAGAATCCCTTTTATCGTCGCGAAGCGTTTTCAGTACAATACCCCCGGCAAAGGAATCCACCTTCCGCAGATCTTCTTTCAGAAAATCGGGCACCGGCATAAAGCTTTCCGCAGTGCTGTCGGTAGCAGTGGTGGTTTCAGCAGGCTGACCTTTTTGTTTGCAGGAGAGGAATACAAGCATTCCCATTATGGCGATAAGGATCGATTTCATCCTGTAAAAATATGGAAATGTATACGGGATGAAAAACCGGTCCGGAATCTACCCGGCTAAATGATAAAAACAGGGATTTGCTTAGCGGATGCTGCGGCTGATCCCCAGCTTCACGCCATACTCCATCAGGAATTCGCGGATGGGGTATTTGTCGTCGTAACTGGAGAATAGCTGATAACGGAACTGTGGTCCCAGTTGCAGTTTGTAGCCGCCCACTTTATACGAGATAAAGGCTTCTGCACTGGTATTCATATTAAAGCGGCGTACCAGCGATGGTTCACGTGTATAATTCTTGAAGTCGGTAGTAATAAGATAACTGTTATGATTCAACAGATAGGTAGGCTGTATTGTTCCACCCACAGAGAATTGCAAACGACGCTTACCGAATACCAGCAATTCCACTCCTACAGGAGCCGAAACCTGATAGTATTCATTACGGAGGTCCTTCACTGAATTGCCCCCGAAATTCCGGATACGGGTGAAACTGGTCAGTGCTTCATTTGCCGTGCCATAGAAACCATTCAGGGCAATGGTGGCTACATCGTTGGTAGCAGAACCGTAGGCCTGAATATCGTAACGGGAATAATTAAAAGCTACGCCGGTTTTGAAGGTGAGGTTCTTGTTAACCTGATACAGGAACATGGAACCTAATTCAAACCCTACGGCTGGTTTGTGATTAACGAAATTATCGACTTCACCCTGCAGGTTCAGGGCGATCGGAATACTTCTGGAGTCAGTAGCAGCCAGGGCTTTTTTGTTGCCCACCAAACGACGGTAATTCATGGTTGGAGTGAGGGTAGCCTGCCAGCTCAATCGTTTGGGTTTGGGGCGACTGAATTCATACACGGCATTTTCCTGCAACCAGTTAATGCGCTTTGCTTCTTCCTGCTCACTGCTGTTCAGTATGGGAAGCTCTTCAAAACTTTTTTCAGCCGCTACAGGCTCTGCAGCAGCCATGACCTGAATGGGTTCTGTTTCCAGCAGGGGAATGGCTGTCGTAACCGGAAGTACATTATGCTGAGCAGACTGAGCCATTGCGGAAAGATTGCCGGACGGTAATGCCTTCATGTTCAGCACCGGCTTTTCTTTGATCGTGGTAACAGGGATGTCTTGTTCGTCGTTGTGTACAATCGAACCGGATTCCGGATTTGATGCTACAAACTGTTCTGCAGCGTCGGCCAGTTGTTCGTTATACATGTCAACAACAAGACCCCTGGCGGTTCCGGCAACCACTTTCCGTTCAATGACGGCTGTTTTTGCTTTTGCTTTGTTGATGGGAACTATAACGGCTTTGGTAACCGGTTCGGAAACGGATGGATCTGTATTCTTTTCGTCGTTAACCGCCACAGCCATTGGTTTGGACGTGCTGCTTAATTGATCTAAGGTATAATAACTGAGGCCGGCCAGAAAGAAAACGAGGCTGAACCAATACCATTTGCGGGATGAATGTAAATTACCATGAACCCCCTTCCATACTTTCTCGGAAGGGTACATCTTGTATTGGTCGGATTTCTGTTTGATCAGTTCCTCCAAATCAAAATCCTCATTATAAAATGGGCGCTCCATGGTTCGTTAGTGTTTGTTCGGTCATTTTCAATAGGTGTTGGATCGCTTAGCTACCCGAAGCCATTCTGAACCAACCGGTCTTTTCCTGTGGTTTCTGAATGATCTTCTTTTTGATCAGAATATCCTCGAGCATTTGTTTGGCCCGGGTATACTGGGAGCGGCTGGTACTTTCTTCAATTTCCAGCACCGTGGCCACTTCCTTATGTGAATACCCTTCGATCGCGTACAGGTTTAATACTGTACGATACCCGATCGGGAGTAAACGGATACATTCTACAATCTGCTTGGCCTGTACAATAGACGGGATCGATTCTTCCCGTATCTGTACCGTATTCGCATGAATAAGATCTACACTGTCGTTGAACTTCTTGTTCTTTTTCAGGTGGTTGATACAGGTATGAACCACAATGCGTCGGATCCAACCTTCAAAAGCACCTTGATTACGGAACGTATGTATCTGGGAAAATACTTTAATGAAACCTTCCTGCAACATATCTTCTGCATCTTCCCGGTTGTGGGCATACCGGTAACACACGGCCAGCATTTTAGGGCTGTAACGAGCGTACAACTCCCGTTGGCTGGAGGCGTTATTTTTTAAACAGCCTTGTAAAATGGCTTCTTCGGTCATATAAACCGTTTGGTTGCCCTGTAATTTAGACAAATTCTGGTATTATCGTGCTGCTTGTGTCACGATTTTTACAGCAAAAAAGCCCCGGTTTTTATACAAAACCGGGGCTGGCGTACTTTTTCAGGCCTTAGAAGCTGGCTCTCAGTGCAATGATCAGGTTTCTGCCGGGGGCAGAAAAGCCTGAGGCAAAGTACCGGTAGTTGCGGTCGAAGATGTTTTCCACCCCTAATTGCAACATCAATGCTTTATTCAGGTTGGCCGAGGCCCTCCAGTTGAGGGTAACCCAGCCGGGCATCCCATCTGCGGTAGCATATTGGGCATTATCCTCTCCATCGGCATTGTACTGGTCCAGATGCTTCCATCCATTGTACAGCGCAAACAGCTCGGTATTCCATTTTGCTTTAGTGTATTGAATACTTGTTTTACCAAAAACCGGCGGAATATGATCAAGCGGTTTGCTCGACACATTGGCCTGAACCTGGGCATAGGCGCCGTTCGATTGCTTTTGGTAAATCGTAGAAGCTTTGTTCTTGTCTGTTTCAAATGTCCCTTTGGTGAAATTGATGCTGCTGTAAAAACGCCAGGCATCTCCCAGTTGTATGGTCAGCGCCGCCTGCAAGCCATATACCGTGGCCTTATTTTTATTTTGATTGGCCAGTACCTGACTTCGAACTCCATTATATAATATAGAATCCTGGCCATTTAATTGATAAGGCGCTTTTACCAACGCATTTCTGAAAAGGGTATAATAGCCGGTAAGGTCTACCGTTACCACAGAACCGATTTTTTGCTGCACAGAAAGATCCACGTTATAGGTGTATTCGGGTTTGATATCGGCATTGGGCACCACCACCTGCTTCTGGGAAGTGCTGGATTCAAAAACCTTGGCCAGATCATCAATGTTCGGAGCCCGGAAACCGGAAGCCAGTGAAACAGCAATACGGGTAGCTTCCTGCGGAAGATAAACCAGTCCCAGATTGCCGGTAAGTGCCAGGGGACTTTGTTTGATATCGGTCACCGGCAAACTGAAGAAGGAATTGTCTTTGATGGTAGAATGCAGGGATACGGATTGTAAGCGCAATCCATCATTCAATACGAATTTTCCATTTCCGAACTTGTAGATATGCTGGGCATAGGCGGCAAAATAGTTCATCTTATTCTTTCCATCAGGGTAACGGGTATCCAGCTTGGTAACAGCACCGGTGGTCAGATTGGTACGGTCGGCTACCGACACCAGGTCATTCAACTGGCCATCAACCCCCAGGGTGAGTTCGTTGTTATTCCACTTCTTCCGTCCGTCGATGGTGAAGGCCCAAACCTTCACATGCTCCCGACGGCTGTCGAACCGATCATACCGACGGTAGTCGCGGGTTTGACGGCTTTCTTCAATATCCTGATAGTTTATATTGCCACGGATTTCGTTAAAGAAACCTTTGGAGGCAATATTTACTTCATAGGCGCCCATCAAACGTTTTTGCGGGCCATAGAACCATTCGGCAAAGCGGAGGGTGCCGTTCCGCACATCCTGCAGTCGATCGTAACGGGGAACATTAGTGGAATTTGAGTATTGAAAGTTTAGCGTATGGCTAACTTTTTCGCTGGGCTTGTATAACAGTTTTTGTGTAATATCCCACTGTTTGTAGCCGGAATTGCGCTGGATCCGGTCGTCGCTGTTCTTCACCACTGTGTCAATTCCATTGATATGAGCCATGTATTGGGTACGGCGACCAAAATCGGGATATTTATCCGGGTATTTATCACCCATGCGCATATCGCCAAAGTCGCTGTAATTATAGGATTGCAGCCAGGCGAATTTTTGGCCACCGATACTGGCATCGGCATGGATGCTTTTTTCCTGATTGGCACTACTGTAGCGGGCGAAGGCTGTACCCGTTACCAGGGTTTTATCATTGCCCGATAATTTGGGAGACTTGGTTCTGAGGTGGATCACGCCGCCCAGGGCGTCACTGCCATACAGCGTGGAGGCCGGACCGTACTGCACTTCCACTCTTTCGAGGGAGTTCTGATCTACCGTGATCACATTCTGCAGATGTCCAGAACGGTAAATGGCATTATTCATCCGTACCCCATCGATCACCAGTAACACCCTGCTGGCTTCAAAGCCCCGGATCACGGGGCTGCTGCCGCCCTGCTGGCTTTTTTGTACAAATACATTTCCTGTATTGATGAGCAGGTCGCCGGTATTTTGGGCATTGGTTTGCATGATGGTGCGGGTACCGATCACATCTATTTTCTGGGCAATATTTTTTCTTTTTTCCGCGAACTTATTAGCTGAAACCACCACTTCTTCCAGATCTTTTGCTTTGATGGAATCGGTGGTTGGTTTGTTCGTTTGTGCCTTCAAGTCAATAGCACAGAGGAGCAGGATTGCGGGTAGCAATAATTTTCTCATAAATGAATTATAAGGATAATAAAATAGAAACCGCTTCGCCACAGAAGTGGTGAAGTCGGAAGGTCAGAATAAAATGAGGCGATCCTTATACTTCGGGAGGCGGCACCACGATGTCGGCGTAAACAGTGGGGTAGTGCGTGGTAGTGCCCGCAAATTTTTGTTGCATCAAAATATCCGGGATACTGCAGTGCAGCTCCTGTAATTCTAGAAACAGCGTTTGGGAGGTCCATTTAAAGGCCAACCGGCCGGCCCCCTGATCTTTGTCTTTTTTCTGTTGCAGGGCGCGCAGTTGCTGCTTTATTTTGGTTTCCTGTTTGTCGTATAATCCGGAAATATGGGCTATGCCATTTTCTATCCGCATGGTTTTGATATCGAAGAGCGCTCCATCCAATACGATCTCTTTGCCCGGTTTATACCAGTGTAAATCGTTGACCGGAATTTGTAATTGCACCAATTGCTCCTTCTCCAGCTTTTTTTCCATTTGCTCACGTGCCTGGTGCTGCGCCATTTCGTAGTACACGCAAAGGATGCCCGGCAGGCACATCATACCCACGATTAAGAGAAGTAAAGCAGTTTTGAGCAAACGCAGCATCTGCACTAAATTAACACTTCTCCCGTCATTTTTGCGGGAATCGGCAAATCCATCATTTTAAGAATAGTAGGAGCCATATCGCCCAGTTTGCCTGGTTTCACTGTTCCACGCCATTCGGCATCGATCACGAAAAACGGCACCAGGTTCAGCGTGTGGGCCGTATTGGGGGTTCCATCGGCATTGATCATGAAATCGGCATTGCCGTGATCCGCCGTCAGGAATACGGTATACCCATGCGCAAGTGCCGCGGTCACCACTCTCTCCACACAGGCATCCACTGTTTCAACGGCTTTGATCGCAGCCGCAAACACACCGGTATGCCCCACCATATCGGCATTGGCAAAATTCAGACAGATAAAATCGGCTGATTCGCTTTCAATTTCGGGAACAATGGTGTCGGTCACTTCGTTGGCACTCATTTCGGGTTGCAGATCGTAGGTGGCTACTTTGGGAGAAGGAACCATTAAACGACGTTCTCCGTCGAAGGGGGTTTCACGTCCTCCGCTGAAGAAGAAAGATACGTGCGGATATTTTTCTGTTTCCGCAATGCGGATCTGTTTTTTACCATGTGCGGCCAAAACTTCTCCTAAAGTTTGTTCCAGATTGTCGTTCTCAAAGATCACCTGCACATTCTGGAATGTTTTGTCGTATTCGGTCATGGTGGTATAGTGAAGTGCCAACTTCTTCATACCCTGTTCGGGGAAATCCGTTTGGGTGAGCACTTGTGTGATTTCACGGCAACGGTCGGTGCGGAAATTGAAGCAGATCACAACATCACCTTCCTGGATAGATGCCACCGGGGCACCGTTTTCCTCAATGATTACAGGTTTAATAAATTCATCTGTAATACCTGCTGCATAATTTTCTTCAATGGCAGCAGTGGCCGAAGCCGCTTTTCCACCAGTGGCGTTAACCAATGCATCGTAAGCGAGTTTCACCCGCTCCCATCGTTTATCACGATCCATTGCATAGTAGCGACCTGATACTGTGGCGATCTTTCCGGTGCTTACGGCTAAATGTGCTTCCAGTTCCTTGATAAAGCCCAGTCCGCTTTTGGGATCCGTATCTCTTCCATCGGTAAAAGCATGGATGAATACGTTATTCAATCCTTCGTTTGTACAGATGGTCGTAAGGGCTTTGATGTGATTGATATGGGAATGCACCCCGCCATCACTTACCAGACCGATCAGGTGCAGGGGCTTGTTAGTTGCCTTGGCAAAACGAATTGATTCGAGAAGTACGGGATTGGTATCGATCGTTTTTTCACGAATGGCCACATTGATGCGCTGTAATTCCTGGTATACGATTCTGCCGGCACCGAGGTTAAGGTGACCTACTTCACTATTACCCATTTGTCCATCGGGCAATCCTACGGCTTCACCACAGGTTACGAGCGTGGTATGGGGATATTTTTGATATAAAGAACTCACAAAAGGTACGCGGGCGTGCTGAATGGCATCGGCATTGGATACTTTACCTAAACCCCATCCATCCATGATCACGAGGATCGCTTTTTTCGAAGACATATTTTTATAGTTGCTTTTAAAAAGTAAAGTGTAAAGGTAACACAATGCGGGTTTATGGTAATTTTTCCACGTAAACTTACTTTGGCATGGATTTGGCAACTTGCTGAGCGTGAAAAACTTGTTGTTATGAAACAATTTTATGGAATGGTGATCGGGGTACTGACGCTTTTCCTCGTTTCGTTTACACCGTATTATTCGATCGAGGAAGTGGTGAGTGCGTTGAAGTCGGGGAATGCCAGTCAACTGGCCCGTTATTTCGATGAGCGGGTCGATATTTCACTACCGGGCAAAAGCGATAATTACAGCCGCAGTCAGGGAGAGATGATCCTGAAGGATTTTTTCAGCAGTAATGAGGTGAAAGGATTTCAGGTAAAGCACACCGGCGAAAGTAATGGATCACAATTCTGTTTTGGTGTTTTGCAAACCAAAGGAGGCAACTACCGCACCAAGTTGTATATGAAACAAAAAGCCGATAAGCAGGTATTACAGGAGATCGGTTTTCAGAAAGTAGAGTAATTTTCGAATCCACGATAAACCGCATCGCACACCCCAACCTTATGGTTGGGGTTTTATTATTATAAAAACTCCGGATAGAAATAACGACTCCACAGAAAGGGGGAGCGGAGCGAAGCGTTTTAGAGCCTTTCAACCCATTATATTTGCAGCATGGATAGTTTCAATGACCAGTTACAGCATCTCATTGCTGAGGCTTTGCGGGAGGATATTGGAGATGGCGATCATTCCACCCTCAGTTGCATCCCTGCCGGGGTAAAGGGGAAGGCTGTTTTGAAGATCAAAGAAGGGGGCATGCTGGCGGGAGTGGAAGTGGCACAGGTGGTTTTTAAACAGGTGGAGCCGAACAGCCGTTTTGCCTTATATAAGAAGGATGGCGACCTGATGAAAGCAGGAGAGATCGCTTTTGAGGTGGAAGCCGGCGTACATACGATCTTGCAATGCGAGCGACTGGTGCTGAATACCATGCAGCGTATGAGTGGCATTGCCACCCTTACACATGAATACAGTTCTTTGCTGGAGGGATTCCATACCCGTTTGCTGGATACGCGTAAAACAACACCCAATTTCCGGTTGCTGGAGAAAGAAGCCGTTCGAATTGGCGGAGGTGTGAATCATCGTATGGGCTTGTATGATATGATCATGTTAAAGGATAATCATATTGATTATTGTGGCGGACTGGAAATGGCTGTGGAGCGGGCCTGGACCTATGTGCAAACCCAAAAACCAGGCTTGAAAATAGAAGTGGAAACCCGTTCAGTGGAGGATGTGAAACGTGCAGTGGGCACCGGCAAAGTGGATCGGATCATGCTGGATAATTTCAGCCCTGAAAAAATTGCGGAAGCCTTACCCATTATCCCGAAGGGGATCGAAACCGAGGCCAGTGGCGGCATCAATAAGGCCAATATCCGCGACTATGCGGCAACGGGCGTTGATTTCGTGAGTGTAGGTGCGTTGATACATCAGGCGAGGAGTTTGGATTTGAGTTTGAAAGCTGTTAATGGTGAATAGTGAATGGTGAATAGT
>CAZKSY010000047.1:0-31172 GCA_964555605.1 uncultured Chitinophagaceae bacterium
TCCCTGTCCTTACTACCTACGGCAGTAATAACAAGAACATCACCTGTCTTTGCCTCAATGCGGAAACTACCGTTGGCATCAGTTGTAGTACCACGGTTCGTACCCTTAATGGTTACAGACGCAAAAGGAATGGGATCCCCTTTGTCATCCTTCACCTGACCGGTAATAACCCGGTTTTGCGCAAATGCAAATACTGAACACAGCATAAGCACTGCCAGCAGTGATAGAATTTTTCTCATGTGATTGTTAGTTTTAAAAAAAATTAGAGTCGCTAAAATAAGAACTCTTGCTCTTTTAAAAAAAAATGTTAAAAAAGTAAAAGTTCTCAACCATTCAGGACAAATTAGTTTGTTAAAGTGCTGCAAAACCCAAAATAAAATTTCAGAAGCCGCAAATAGCCTGCATTTGAAGGGAATACGAATTAAAATCAACTGTATTTCTGTTACTTAGAGCCTCTTTTCCACGTCCCAAGTCAAACGTTTGTGCAAATTTTAAAGATAAATTAATATTATATTTATATTTAATGTTTGGACGGCTGTGCAACTTATAGTTAAAGGCCAGAAAGGTTCGCAGTCCATTACCATAAGCCATAAAGATCGTCCGCTGGTACCGGACCCCTCCTTCAGAAACATAAATCCTTGAATTGTAATCATCTGTATCGTAATACTGCATTTGAACCGAAAAGCCGCAGGGCCGTAAACCGGGCTGAAATTGTAGTCCTGCAAGGGCCGAATAACCTCTTGAATGAACCGATGGAGCCCAATAGCGGATCCAATCCCATCGGCCGGATATCTTCCATACGGCTGCAAATTCCGTTTGAAAACGGCCGCTGATAAGGCTTTTATGCTCTCCGTCATTAGGGCCAGACTGCTGTAAACCAATGCGAAACATCGTCTTCTTGTCGGGTCTTGCCTCAATTTGAACACTGGACCGCCAGGCTCTCTGCAGCTCCTTTTCCTGATATCCCGGCCAGAAATTGATGGTTTCACCCGCATTTCCCATAAAAGTCCATCGGCTACCCACACGATATTCCGCTCCAATCACCCAACCCTGTTCATTTTCCGGAAAGCTCTTCTCCGTGAACGCATTTCCAAAAAAACTGGTAAATCCCGGCTCGATCCGTTTGGCAAAAAACATCATATCGAATCGCGTATCAACGGCTGCAATCATCCCCTGCACAAGCCCCATTTTAAGATCCTGGTCCACTCCTGCTTCCCCAAAAAAGTGCATATTCCGCCAGGTATAGGAATGATCTACACTCAGCAAGCAGGCCCGATCGCCGGAGAAATCGAATAGCTTGTAGGGCTCATCAGCCTTCTTAAAAGGTTTGGAAAACGTATAAGCCACTCCGTTCAAAGACAACTGAAAGCTTGCTTTTTTATACCGCAGGGTGAAGCCTGCGCTGCGCATCTGTAGCGCATTTTTATTTTCGATCTCCGGCAGACTGCGATGATAGCCTCCTGTTTGAATCGTGGAAATAACTGTTCGTCGGGTAATGCTGTCCAAAACGCTGCTGGCCGTTACATTTCTCACCGAAACATAAAAAATGCCTTCCCAATGCTGTTTTCGTACACTAACGGCAGCCCCCCGGTGAAAAAAATATTCTCCCGATGCGCGGTACTCTTGTACTACCTCGCCTTGCCGCTTTACACCGGTTACCCCGTTGTTTCTGCGGTAAGCAGGTCCCTGCCATTGTAATAAACCCTGACCCGTATTTATAATGAAATCGCCCAGCGCGATGGATTTCACCACACCCCTGCCACGCAAAAACAAATGCGCTGTATTAAAATCGAAGCCCCAACGATTGGCACCTTTGAAGAGGGGCTCACCCGCATCCTTATCCGCAATAAACCCGGCGCTGATTCGATCCGAAATTTTATACCGGTAACGCAATTGCAATGAAATAGGGCTCCCTACCCAGTTTTTTGTACCGGAAGCCCCCGCAGGCCATTGATACCCCGATCGTAACCAAAATGATTGCTGGGGGCCGTTGGTCAAAACAGTCTGTTTGAGTTCATCAAGCAACTGCGGATAAATCCGTAAATAGGGAACCAGCTTTCGGATCAATGAAATGTCCCAACCGGGGATTGCCTGCAGTTCATAAATACTGATAAATGGTCCCATCTGATTCCGGTACTGGATAAACTGCTGCACATGCCAGCTTTCGACCAATTGCAGATCAATAAGGGCCTGTTCGGTTACTTTATTTAAATCCAAAGGGCGCTTCAGACACTCATAACGATACTGCTCATACGCATCCTCCTCTCCTTCGCCTAACTCACCGCTAATTTCAGCAGCCAGATTCCCTTCTTCCTGCTCCTGTGCGGTCAATCGGCTGATGGAGAAAAAAATCAGGGCAAGAACAAGAAACAGTGATCTCATAAACGTTCCGGTTTTTTACCAGTTATAATTACGCCCCATGCAGGGGTCATACCCAGATAAGGATGATATTCCAGCCCCGTAAATACCTGAAAAAGGCCACGTATCCAGCCCCCTTTTAACCATATTACATGACGGCCTGATTCGTACCCAACAGTAACCCGTAATCGATCTTGCACTTCATAAAAAAGATCCAGACGAAAAGATGCATCGATCGTTTCGGTGTAGTCGTAACCTGCCGACAAACCCAGATGCTCCGAAAATCGGAGGTGGGCAGCCGTTCTGATTTCAAGGGCTGGTCGTTCGGTTCCTTCACCCAATTGAGGTGGCTTAAAAGGGTTCAGCAGCACGGTGGCAATGGCCAGATTTTCCTTCATTTGCCAGTGCATTGCCAAACCGGTCGATAGGATCCTGGACGGTTTATAACCCTGAAAACTGGTATTTGTAAAATGAAGTTGTATGCCCAGGTCGAAACGACCCAAATGCCTGCCCATCCCCCAGGAAAAACGATTTTTTTGAATGCCTGCAGACCGGCGATGATCGAAACCAACACCCATGGCTCCCCGGCCGGCAGGAAAGATGATATCCAATTGATGCCGGGTTAGCTCGGGCATCCCGAAAGGCATTTCCGAAAACAGGGAAAACATCAAAGGCTGAGGGCTGGAAAGCAGGGCAGGATTGACATTCGCTGAAAAGGGCGCCACCCAATTAGGGGGCAGCATGATGGGATCTGTTTGCACAGACCGATCGGGCCATTGCACCAACTGCGCATGCGAGAAAAAGGGCCAAAAGAAGAGCAAAAAACCAACACATTTCATATCCCACACAATTAATGACCGAAAAAATAGGCCCTTCAATTCACCTGCAAAAATTTATACAAAAAAACCTTCAGCAGCCTTTTGGTAAAACGTACCTTTGCGCCATGCAAATTTTAGATGGCAATCTCGTTTCTCAGGCTACACGGGATGAGTTAAAGATCAAAGTAGCCCAGTTGGTAGCTGAGGGACGTAAAGTGCCTCATTTAGCCGCTATCCTTGTTGGCGAAAATGGTGCCAGTCAAACCTACGTAGGCAGCAAAGTGCGTACCTGTGAAGAAATCGGGTACACTTCCACCCTGATCAAACTGGAAGAAGATATCAGCGAATTCAAATTGCTGAATAAGATCGCCGAACTCAACGACGATCCTGATGTGGACGGCATCCTCGTACAATTGCCTTTGCCCAAACATATTTCTGATGAAAATGTGATCAACGCCATCGATCCCTCCAAAGATGTGGATGGTTTTCATCCGGTAAGTGTGGGCAAAATGGTACAAGGTCTTCCTACATTCGTTCCGGCCACACCGCATGGCATCATGCTGATGCTGGCGCATTATAAGATAGACACAAAAGGTAAACATGCTGTAGTGATCGGCCGCAGCAATATCGTTGGCCGCCCGATGAGTATTTTGTTAAGTGCTAATACCAACCCGGGTAATTGCACGGTAACCATATGCCATTCCCATACACATAATCTGAAAGAGATCTGCCAGTCGGCCGACATCCTGGTAGCGGCGTTGGGACGCCCTGAATTCGTAACGGCGGATATGGTAAAAGAAGGCGCCATCGTAATTGATGTAGGCATTACCCGTGTAGCCGATGCCGGCAAGAAAAAAGGATATGCCATTAAAGGCGATGTGAAGTTTGATGAAGTGGCCCCTAAATGTTCGTATATCACTCCGGTTCCCGGAGGCGTGGGTCCTATGACCATTGCAGCGCTGATGAATAATACTTTCCGGGCCTGCCAGGAAAAAAACTAACTCCATTTGCATGACCACTGCCCCGAACGATACATCCGTTGTTACCTATCCGGTGATGGAACATTTTTATACCATCCAGGGAGAAGGCTACCATCAGGGCAGGGCCGCCTATTTTGTACGTTTGGGTGGTTGTGACGTGGGCTGTGTATGGTGCGATGTGAAAGAGAGTTGGGATGGCTCAAAATTCCCGCGCCTGTCCGCACAGGAGATCACCGCACTGATAAAAGGCACTCCTGCTGAACTGGTAGTGATCACCGGCGGAGAGCCCCTCATGCATCCGCTCCACCAATTAACCAAAGCACTTCAGGAAGCCGGGCTGGAAACAAATATTGAAACCTCCGGTTCGCACCCCTTAAGCGGTGAATGGAACTGGATCTGCCTGTCTCCAAAAAAATTCAAATCACCGCTGGAAAGTATTGTACCGAAAGCGCATGAATTAAAGGTGGTGATCTTTCACCCTTCCGACCTGGAATGGGCAGAATTATGGGCAGCAAAAACCAATACCAACTGCAAATTATACCTGCAACCCGAATGGGAAAAAAGAGAAACGATGACGCCCTTGATCATCGAATATGTTAAATCGCACCCGCAATGGGAGATTTCTCTTCAGATCCACAAGTACCTTAATGTACCCTGATGGCTTAATTAGCTGTTTTTTAGGCTTTCAAATCCCACTTTATTTATGTATGTTTCGTCTTAGGAACATACGAACCATTTAAGAAAGTAGGAATGAGATACTATTTAACCTTTGTTTCCCTGTTTGTAATGCAGCTTATTGCCGTGGGCCAGTACGATCCTACCCGGGTATCGAAAAAAGCCGCCGCGCTTTATGAAAAAGCCATTGCCCTGGCGCAGGAAGATAATTTCAGAGGCGGGATAAATCTGCTAAAAGAGGCCGTTCGTATCGATCCGGGTTTTGCTGATGGCTTTCTTTCCATGGCCGGCATGTATGGTGAATTGAAGAATTATGATTCCGCCATTCTGCATTATGAAAATGCACGAAAAATTGACAGCAATTATTTTACCGATTACAATCTCCCTTATTCGATCAATCTGGCAGGTAAAGGAAATTTTGAGTCAGCCTTACAGGCTTTGAACAAGTTTTTGACCATTCAAAATCTGAATGAAAAGAGTATTCTGGCTGCTGCCTACAGGAAAAAAAGCTATGAATTTGCACTTACCTATGCTAAAGAAAAACCGCTCAGTAATTATCTTTTTGAACCCAAAAACATGGGGGATGAAATCAATTCTGTAGTATCTGAATACTACCCTACCATCACCATTGACGGTAATGAATTCATATTTACCCGAAGGGTTAGAAATTTCAATGAAGACTTTTATGGATCGGTGAAAACCGCATCCGGTAAATGGAGCAAAGCCGAAGGGCTGACAGGCAATATCAACACAGAATCAAATGAAGGCGCACAAAATATATCGCAGGATGGCCAATGGCTGATCTTTACCGCCTGTAACCTTCCCGAGGGTGCGGGCTCCTGTGATCTGTATATATCTTATCTCGGCCCGGATGGCTGGAGCACTCCTGAAAACCTGGGTTATACGATCAACACGGAATTCTGGGAATCGGCCCCATCGCTTTCCCCCGACAAACGTGATCTCTACTTTGCGAGTAATCGACCGGGGGGCTATGGCGGCAGTGACATCTATATCTCCCACCGCTTGCCCAATGGACGCTTCAGCGAACCGGAGAACATGGGACCTTCCGTAAACACTTCAGGTGATGAAAGTTGCCCCTTTATGCATGCTGATAACCAAACGCTTTATTTCACTTCGAATGGACATTTGGGTTATGGTGGGGACGATCTCTTTCTTACCAAAAAAGGCCCTAAAGGAAGTTGGAGCAATCCCGCAAACCTGGGATACCCTATCAACACGATTGAAAATGAAGGCAGTTTGGTAGTAGCTGCCGACGGGAAAACGGCTTATTATGCGAGTGACCGAAGCGACAGCAGAGGTGGTTTAGATCTCTACACCTTCGAATTGCGTAATGATGTTCGACCCGCTCGAACCCTTTGGATCAAAGGCAAAGTGTATGATAAAAAAACATTAAAGGGATTACCCTCCGCTGTAGAACTTACCGATCTTACCACCCATGAAACCACCAGTAAAGTACAAACGGATGAAACAGGCAATTACCTCATAACGCTACCGGTTGGACGAGATTATGCCTTTAATGTAAACCGCAAGGGCTATTTATTCTTTTCAGGAAATTTCCCGATAAGCGAAAAAGCCCCTGACTCAACTTATAACATTGATATTCCATTGCAGCCTATTGAGGCCAATGCTACGATCGTATTAAAAAACATCTTCTTCGACAGCCGCATGTTCGATCTGAAACCTGAATCCACCACAGAACTCGACAAAGTGGTACAACTACTTAAAGACAATCCTACCCTTCGGATCGAGATACGAGGTCATACTGATAATGTAGGCAAGCCGGAAGACAATCTGAAATTGTCGGAAAGCCGGGCGCTGGCAGTGGTGAAATACCTGGTTTCAAAAGGCATTACAGCCACCCGTTTGATCAGCAAGGGGTATGGAGCTACCATCCCGCTGGCACCAAATAATACAGACGAAGGTCGTTCGCAAAACCGCCGGACAGAATTAAAAGTGATCAGTCAGTAGCCATAAAAAGAGATGTACTGCACTACTTTTCCATGGATCGCTTTTCGGTGATTACAGTAATTTGGCTGCCATGAAAAATGGCCGGGAGGAGGATCTTTTATATCAGATCGCACTCACAAAAACACCCCATATCGGAGCGGTTCAGGCAAGAATATTACTGGAATATTTTCCGGATGCCGGATCGATCTTCAAAGCAAAGAAAACAGAACTTGAACGCCTCAATGGTATTGGGAGTGTGCGCGCGGAAGCGATCCGATCGTATCGTAATTTCAGTGAAGCCGAGAAGGAAATTGCCTTTATGAAGCAATACGGCATTACGCCATTGTTCATCCGAGATGACGCCTATCCCAGACGGTTACTAAACTGTTACGACCCTCCAACCCTTTTATACTACAAGGGGTCGGCAGATTTGAACAGCCACAAAACGATTGCGGTTATTGGTACCAGAAGCAATACAGACAACGGCCGAATGATCACAGAAGAATTGATCAAGGATCTTCGGGATATTGGTCTGTTGGTCATCAGTGGCCTGGCTTTCGGGATCGATGGGATCGCCCACCGTGCGGCGCTGCGGAACCAGGTTCCAACGGTAGGTGTTCTGGCCCATGGCCTCGATCTTTTATACCCCCCGCAACACAGGAGTCTGGCCAAGGATATCCTACAGGAAGGCGGCGGTCTGTTAACAGAGTTTTCCAGCGAAACAGCCCCCGACAAGCATCAATTCCCCAATCGAAACCGGATTGTGGCAGGCATGAGTGATGCAGTGATCGTGATCGAATCGGGTAGAAAAGGAGGCAGCATGGTTACGGCGGAACTGGCCAATGGATACAATCGGGATGTATTTGCTTTCCCGGGCAGGGTAGCTGATGCGAAAAGCATTGGTTGCCTCCATCTGATCCGAAACAACAAGGCCACTTTGATCTGTTCAGCCGGCGACCTGTTGAACAGTATGGGCTGGGGCGAACATCAAAAGAAAACAATTTCTACGCAGCGGGAGATATTTATAACACTGAGTGACCAGGAGAAGGTGGTTGTAGATATTCTGCGATCGGCCGAAAGCATACATATTGATGAAATTTATCAGCGAAGTGGATTGAGTGCCGGTACTGTGGCGGGCATTACACTAAACCTTGAAATGAAAGGGGTTCTGCAAACCTTGCCGGGAAAGCAGTTCCGATTAGCATAGAATATTGGCCCCGCCTGAAATTGAATTTGGAGCATATCAGGCCCTGCCATTATCTTTGCACATGGCAACAAGAAATAGCACTCCACGCAAATCAACTCCCCCCAACAGTAAATTTTTTGGCGAAGGACTCACCTTCGATGATGTACTATTAGTCCCCGCCTATTCTGAAGTATTACCCCGGGAGGTAAATATCAGCACAAAACTTACGAAGAACATTACATTACATGTACCGCTGTTGTCGGCAGCGATGGACACTGTAACTGAAGCCAATCTGGCCATTGCGTTGGCTCGTGAAGGTGGCCTCGGTATTCTTCACAAAAACATGAGTATAGAACAACAGGCCGAGCAGGTGCGTAAGGTAAAACGTAGTGAGAGCGGGCTGATCATAGACCCCATCACCCTTCATGAAGAAGCCACGATCGGCGATGCGTTGAAGTTAATGAAGGAAAACAAAATAGGCGGCATTCCTATTGTAGATCATAGCAACAAACTGGTAGGCATCCTCACCAACCGTGACCTCCGGTTCGAAAGCAGCCCCCGCAAAAAGGTGAGCGAGGTAATGACGCGTAACAATCTGATTACCGCTCCTGCAGGCACCGACATGATCAAGGCAAAGAAGATATTGAGTCAATATAAGATCGAAAAATTACCGGTTGTCAAAAAAGATGGCACCCTGGTAGGATTGATCACTTATCGTGATATTCAAAAACTGCAGAGTCATCCAAATGCTGTTAAGGACAGCTATGGCCGATTACTGGTAGGTGCTGCACTCGGTATTTCAAAAGACCTGCTCGACCGGGCTTCCGCCTTACAGCATATTGGCGTAGATGTGGTAACCCTTGATAGTGCCCATGGCCATAGTAAAGGTGTACTTGATGCACTCAAAACACTTAAAAAGAATTTCAAAAATCTGGAAGTGATCGCAGGCAATGTGGGCACGGCCGCTGGTGCCAAAGCCCTGGCTGCCGCAGGCGCTGATGCGGTGAAGATCGGCATTGGACCGGGCTCCATTTGCACCACAAGGATCGTTGCCGGCGCAGGTGTGCCGCAGATCACGGCCATCATGGAAGCGGCTTCGGTGTTGCATAAATTAAATATCCCCTTAATCGCTGATGGCGGCATCCGTTACACCGGTGATATGGTGAAAGCTCTTGCTGCCGGTGCCAATGTGGTAATGATGGGTAGTGTATTTGCCGGAACAGAAGAGAGTCCGGGTGAAACCATTATCTATGATGGAAGAAAATTCAAACAATACAGAGGTATGGGATCCATCGGCGCCATGAATCAGGGAAGTGCCGATCGCTATTTTCAGGATGTGGAAGACGGTATCAAGAAATTTGTACCCGAGGGAATTGAAGGACGCGTGGCATTCAAAGGAAATCTCAGTGAGATCGTTTATCAGTATACCGGTGGATTAAGAGCAGGAATGGGATATGTAGGTGCCGCAACAATTTCGGATCTGCAAAAAGCGCAGTTTGTCCGCATTACCAATGCGGGGATGAAAGAGAGTCATGCCCACGACATTGAAATAACCAAAGAGGCGCCGAATTACAGCCGTTAAAATAGAGAAGGATGACCAGGTCATCCTTTTTTTATGTAAGGCAAAATGCTCCGCAGAAGAAAGCGAAGCGATTTGCACTTAAATTTGAATTCAATTCCCTTGTATGAACCATTTACGGAAAACGCTACTTCTTGCCATTCTATTTTGGTTAACGCAGTCACTATCAGCAAGTGCACAACAGGATACTTGTGTATGGCGAATCAGTCTGTTGACCTGTACCCCGGGCGAAGAACTTTATTCCACCTTTGGGCATACAGCCATTCGGGTAAAGACCACTCAATTTGATATCGTATACAATTACGGCACTTTTGAATTTGACGACCCCGACTTCTATTCAAAGTTCGTAAGAGGCAAACTGCCCTATTTTTTATCAGTTGAACAGTATGCCGACTTTGCCTACTCTTATCTCTATGAAAAAAGAGGCATTGAAGAACAGGAATTGCTCCTGGACTGCTCTCAAAAAAAAGCCCTGTTCGAGTCATTGAAAAAAAATGCAAGAGAAGAAAACAAATTTTACAAATACGATTTCCTCTTTGACAATTGCACTACCCGCGCCGGCAACATGATAACCGGAAACGCGGGTGACAGCGTATCCTTTGCAAGTATTCTTCCCGAAACAATACCGAGTTTCAGACAATTACTGCACCAGTATCTCGACAAGGGAAATCAACAATGGAGTAAGCTGGGCATAGATATTTTACTGGGCAGTCGCATCGATAGAAAAGTGACCAATCGTGAAGCGATGTTTTTACCTGACAACCTCAAAACGGCTTTTTCCGGGGCCACAGTAAAAGGACAGCGGATTGCTTCCGATCCTCAGATTATAGTCGCTTCTACTGCAACCCCCACTGAAAAAAGTTTTTGGACGCCCCTTGCCTTTTTTGTCATTCTTTTTGCCCTGATCGTTTTGCTATCGCTGACAAAGAACAACCTGGCACAAAAATTCTTGCGTTTATTCGACCGTATTTGGTTCACCCTTTTAGGCCTGCTGGGGATACTTCTTTTGTATATGTGGCTGGGCACCGATCATGGTTCCTGCAGAGACAATTGGAACCTTCTTTGGGCATTCCCGCTTCATTTGATACCCGGCATGTTGAATTGGGAAGATAGCCGTGTAAAAAAATATTTCAAATTCATATTGATTCTTTCTGCAGTCAGTCTGATTGGCTGGATGCTACTACCCCAGCAATTAAACCTGGCCCTGATTCCTGTTATAGCCATCTCCGGCTGGAGAAGTTTCTTCCACCTGAAAAAGAACTGATCCGATTCCTACAATCCAAATCAAAAAATGAGAGCTTATGGGAAATGCAGTATTTCATTGGAACAATCGTTCGCTGCACTACCGCGAAACCGGGAAAGGGGCATTGGTAATGCTTATTCACGGTTTTGGAATGGATGGACAGGTATGGGACGGAATAACACCTGCCTTGAGTGAAAAATTCCATTGCATTATACCTGATATTCCCGGCAGTGGCCTTTCGGACCCACCGGAGCATTGGTCTATCGATCATTTTGCAGAGGCAATAATTGCCCTGGCGGCACATCTGGGTCACAAAAAAAAATTCGCAGTAGTCGGACATAGTATGGGAGGATATATCGGACTGGCAATGGCCGATAATTACCCGGACCAAATAAAAGCATTAACACTTTTTCACTCCACCACCTATGCAGATGATGATGTTAAAATAGCAGCACGTAAAAAAAGCATACAGTTTATTCAGCAACATGGTGCCGGGCCATTTATCAAACAATTCATCCCGAACCTATTTGCGGAGTCTAACCGGCAAAAGAATAATAAGGAAATAACAGCCTTAATAGCCCGGCACACCAACTTTTCTGCGGAGGCACTCGTAGGTTACTATGAGGCCATGATAGCCAGGAAAGACCGGACCCATGTGTTGAAAAACAGCCGGATCTGGTTCCAATTTATAATTGGTGCCGGGGATCCGGCCGTTTCACCAGCCCATGCACTGGAACAGTCGGCCCTGCCTGAAAAATCATCCATACATTACCTGGATAACCTGGGGCATATGGGCATGATCGAGGACCCGGCAGAGATTATCAGAATTTTGGTGAAGTTTTTGCAGACTATTGAAATTGAAAATCAATAATTACGTTATTACCGGAGGCTCATGAAAAAAACGCTGATACTGTTATTGTTGTGTGCATTTACCTCCGGTGTTCTGGCTGAACATATCAAGGGGGGTGAAATGTTCTATACCTATAACGGCGATGGAGCCTCTCCCAATACCTCCCGTTATACGATAACGCTCAAACTGTATATTGACTGTAATGCCACAAATCCTGGTCAGTTGGACCCCAGTGTGCCTTTAACCGTTTTTGACCGCACGAATTACAGCGTTTATGGCAATCCGGTGCAGGCACCACTCACTCAGGAGAAGTTTTTACAATACGACCCACTTTCCAATCCCTGCATTGGCAACCCTCCCACAGATGTATGTTATCGGGTAAGATATTATTCTGCCACCATAACACTGCCTAACAATAGCGCAGGATATACCATTTCCTATCAACGCTGCTGTCGAATAGACAATATTGTAAACCTCAGTCAACCGAGTAATAGCGCCGGCGCTACATACATGTGTGAGATTCCCGGTACAGTACCTGCGGTAACGCCGGAAGCATATAAAAATTCAAGCCCCATATTTGTTGCAAATGATGTGGCCGCCATTTGCGCCAACAGTGGTTTCACCTTCACCTTTGCGGCCGATGAAATAGATGGCGACTCTGTAGCGTACCGTCTTTGCAGTGGTTTTCTGGGCGCCTCACAATCGAGTCCAAACCCACAAACAGCCGCACCACCGCCCTATACGGATCTTAGTTACACCTCCCCTTTCAGCGGCAGTCAACCGCTCGGCGCACAGGCAACGATTAATCCAACTACCGGACTCATAACCGGTATTGCACCGGGCGTTACCGGTCAGTACGTACTTACTGCCTGCGCCTATGAATACCGGCAAGGCAAACTGATCAATATCCACCGAAAGGATATCCATGTTGCAGTGTCCAATTGTATTCCCTTAAAAGCCTTGCTGAAACCGAATTACTCTTATTGCGACGATTTCCTCGTTGACTTTAAAAATGAACAGTTCAATCCGGCGGGCTCTTTATTTATCTGGGATTATGGCGATGGTTCCAAGAAAGATACCACTAACGACCCGCAGGGTCGTGTAAACCATCAATATCTGGATACCGGTGTATATAAAGTAAAATTGAAAGTGATCTTAGCCGGAGGTCAGTGTCTGGACTCTACCACTACTGAAGCCAGGGTATTTCCAGGATTCTTTCCCGGCTTTACGGTACAGGGTACCTGTATTTTGTTGCCTTTACAATTTAACGATACTACCCGTACCCGTTACGGCAATGTAAATAAATGGAGATGGAATTTCGGTGATGCCACCACCCTCGCCGACACTGCAAAGATCAAAAGCCCCAACTGGAAATACAGCAGCACTGGATTCAAAACAGTGCAACTGATCGTTGAAAGCGATAAAGGCTGCATTGACACGGTTACCAAACAGGTGGAAGTAAGAGACAAACCGCCAATAAATTTTGCTTTCAAAGACACTTTGATCTGCAGCATTGACACCCTGCAGTTAAGGGCTACAGGCATCGGCAGCTTTAGCTGGACGCCCAATTATAATATCCTGAATGAGAACACCAATAACCCTCTTGTTTTCCCTAAAAGAACTACCTATTACACATTAACGCTGAACGAGAATGGCTGCATCAACACAGACTCCTTACGCGTTCGGGTAGTCGATTTTGTTAGCCTGGATGCAGGACCCGACACCACCATCTGTACCACCGACACCATACAATTGTTTCCCGTTACAGATGGGCTGCAATTCTCCTGGACCCCGGCCACCCGCATCAATAACACCAGCATCAGAACACCTTTAGTAAGTCCTTTAACTACCACTACCTACCGGGTAAGGGCCAGCATTGGAAAATGCAATAGGGAAGATGATATCACAATCCGTACCGTACCTTATCCCATTGCGGATGCAGGCACCGACACGATCATATGTTTTGAAGATACTGCCCGCTTAAATGGACGGATAAATGGCAGCAGATTTAATTGGTCACCTACTAATACACTAACTGGATTCAATACACTCCATCCGGTCGCCTTCCCACTGCAAACCACCACATATACCCTTACTACTTACGACACACTGGGCTGTCCGAAACCGGGTCTGTCTACAGTAATAGTGGGTGTTCGGCCTAAGATCCTGGCGTTTGCAGGAAACGACACCTCTGTTGTCGTGGGCCAGCCCCTGCAATTGAATGCCACCGGAGCGATCCTTTATTTATGGTCTCCTTCCACCTATCTGAACAATCCGGCCATTGCAAATCCCATTGCGATCCTGAACGACAATTTCACCTATTATCTCAAAGCGTATACACCGGAGGGATGTACCGGTTACGACACCATCAATATCAAAGTATTTAAAACCCGACCGGATATTTTTGTTCCAAATGCCTTTTCACCCAATGGACGCAACCGCCTGTTGCGCCCCATCCCTGTGGGCATCAGCCGGTTGGATTATTTCCGCGTATACAACAGATGGGGACAATTGGTATTTCAAACTAATCGATCCGGTGCCGGTTGGGATGGCACCATTGCCGGTCGTTTACAGGATAGCGGCACCTATGTTTGGATGGTGCAGGGAGTTGACTATACAGGACGCGTCGTGACCCGAAAAGGCACAGCCATTTTGATCCGCTAACGGATCTGAAATTTTAGTCTCTTAAACAAACTTGTTTTCACAACCATCGGGACATTTTGTTCGTATCTTACCCTAAGCAGATGAACCGGTTCCTTTTAGTAATCTTATTATCCCTGGGGTTGATACAACTGACCTATGCCCGTCATATAAAAGGTGGCGAGATCAGTTATATTTATCTGGGGCCGGGCATCACACCCGGTACAGAATCGTACCAAATCACCCTGCGGTTATTTCTGGACTGCGGTGCTTCTGGCCAGCAACTGGATCCGGATGCCAATATTGGCGTTTTTAAAAATTTCAATGAAGCAGCCATACCCGGCTCTCCCTTTACATTTCCATTAGTGAATGATGAATTTATTTCACTGGGAAGCCCTAATCCCTGCATCGTTAGTCCCTCGGCTGTATGTTACAGACTACGCACCTATTCCAAAGTGGTGGAGCTTCCTATTGAGCCAGGAGGATACACGTTTGTGTTTCAACGCTGCTGCCGCATCAATGGATTGGTGAATCTTTCCCCCAACGGAAATATAGGCTCGTCCTATACCTGTAAAATGATGGGGACCGATGCCTTAGGTACCGGCACCAACTCCAGTCCGGCCTTTGCTATTAAAGACACTGTGCTGATTTGTCAGAACCGCCCTTTCACACTCGATTTCAGCGCCATGGATCTGGATGGCGATTCTCTGACCTATGAATTTTGTGATGCCTATACTGCACAAGGGGGAAATGGCGGTATCATCAACCCGGTTCCACCCGGCCAACTGGGATTTGTAAGTTATGGTCCCGGCTTTTCGGGCACCACTCCATTGGGATCACAGGTAAGTATTGACAGAAAGACCGGCTTGATCAAAGGACTGGCGCCTAACGGTGGTGATTATGTGATAAGTGTTTGTGTGAAGGAATACCGCAATGGCAAACTGATCAGCGATCATAGAAAAGACTTTAACCTGAAGGTAGATCAGCAGTGTGATCTTGCCGCTGCATTTCTCAAACCGGTTTATACCAACTGCGACGATTTTTCTTTCACCTTCAATAATGAGTCGCCCCCCTCTCCGCTCATACACACCTACCTCTGGGATTTTGGCGTCCGGAATATTTCAAACGACACATCAAACCTTCCCAACCCAACATACACCTATTCCGATACAGGAGAATATCGTTTCAAACTCGTGGTGAATCGTGGTGAACAATGCCCTGATTCCGCAGAGGCCGTATTGAAGATCTATCCGGGCTTTTATCCCGGCTTTACCATAACCGGTTCCTGTATTCAATTGCCTTACACCTTTAAGGATACGACCAGGGTCCGATATGGAACAGTAAACGACTGGACATGGGACTTTGGAGACGAGGGATCTACCGAAGATTTCTCCTTCAAACCCACCGACAAATGGACGTATAGCAGCTCCGGATTAAAACAGGTGAAATTTATTGTCAGCACTACAAAGGGTTGCACAGATACCTTGTATCAGGACCTTGTGGTTCGGGAGAAGCCATTGATCAATCTGGCATTCAGAGACACATTGATCTGCAGTGTCGACACCCTCCAATTGCGGATCAATGGAACTGGCATCTACAAATGGGCCCCGGTGTACAATATAGAAAACATCAATATTCCGTCACCGTATGTATTTCCCAAAACAACGACTACGTATAAAGTAGATCTTAACGATAATGGATGTACGAATACAGACTCGGTACGGGTACGGGTGGTGGATGTTGTTACACTTAATGCCGGAAATGACAGTACCATATGCACCGGAGACTCTATCCTGCTCTTTCCCTCAACAGATGGCTTACGATTCAACTGGACACCAGCCATCAGCCTGAATGACCCGTTGTTGAAAACCCCCATAGCTTTCCCTTCCACCACCACCACCTATCGCCTCACGGCCAGTATTGGGAAATGCAGTAAAACTGATGACATCACGATCAAAACAGTGCCGTATCCGGTTTCCAATGCGGGGCCAGATGCTACCATTTGTTACGACGACACCATACGTTTAAATGCCTCTATTACCGGTAACCGTTTCAACTGGTCACCAACCAATCGAATGCTGGATGCCACCAGCTTGAATCCGGCCGTTTTTCCGCTTAACAGCACGTTGTACACACTTACTGTTTTTGACAACCTGGGCTGTCCCAAACCGGGCATTTCCACCGTACGCATTAATGTACGACCCAGAATTGTTGCTTTTGCCGGCAACGATACAAACATTGTTGTCAATCAACCCTTGCAACTCACCGGGTCCGGAGCGCCATTTTTTAATTGGTCGCCGGGAAATTTCCTGAACAATCCAAACATTTCAAATCCTATTGCCAACTTATCAGATAACTATCGTTATATCTTAAAAGCCTATACGGCCGAGGGCTGTTATGCTCTAGATACGATCAATATAAAAGTATTCAAAACCGGTCCGGATATTTTCGTGCCCAATGCTTTTGTTCCCGGGGGACGAAACAGAATACTCCGACCCATTCCGGTTGGCATCGCAACATTTCAATACTTCAGGATATACAATCGCTGGGGCCAATTAGTATTTGAAACCCGCCATGCTATTGCCGGTTGGGACGGAAGCATTTCCGGAAAGCAACAACCTTCCGGCACCTATGCCTGGGTGGCCAGTGGTATTGATTTTAATGGAAAATTGGTGCTTCGGAAAGGAACTTCCGTGTTGATCCGCTGATAATTTTCCCATTATCTACATTTAATTTAGCTTGCAGTTATAGAATTAAGACGCATGGAAAATATAGTATTTATTACAGGTGCTACATCGGGATTCGGGAAAGCAATGGCATTCAAATTTGCTGAAGCGGGACACGATCTTATCATTACCGGTCGCCGTCAGGAAAGACTCGAACAACTACAAAAAGAACTTTGCACCCGATTCAACAACGCAGTGCTCACGCTATGTTTTGATGTACAGGACCGAAATGCTGTCTATCAGCATATTTCGACCCTCCCTGAAGAATGGCAGAAGATCGGTATATTAATAAATAATGCCGGCCTGGCGGCTGGTCGCGATTATTTCGACGAAGCCAGTTTAGACGATTGGGATACCATGATCGACACCAATGTGAAAGGACTCCTCTATGTCACGAAAGCTGTACTTCCCTTTATGATCAGCCACAAGGCCGACAAAGGAGCCACCGGCCATATTATTAATATCGGATCAACCGCCGGTAAAGAGGTATACGAAAAAGGAAACATCTATTGCGCCACCAAACATGCGGTGAATGCCTTAAGTCAGTCCATGCGAATCGATCTGCTCCGTCACCGGATAAAAGTTACAGCCATACATCCCGGCGCGGCAGAAACCGAATTTTCAATGGTACGTTTAAAAGGAAATAAAGAACTGGCCGATAAAGTTTATGAAGGCTATACCCCATTGAGTGCGGAAGATGTGGCCAATGTAGCCCACTTCTGCACTACCCTGCCGGAACATGTGGTGATCAACGATCTGGTACTGACAGGCTTAGCCCAGGCCAATTCATTCTACTTACACAAGAACACTTAATTGACTGTAATCAAATGATTTAGTTTCTGCACATTTAACAGGGAAAGGTTTGTAAATACCGTCAATTTATGTATTTTACAATCAGTTACACGTCCAAGTATCCTTAAACCAGTTTTATGCGTCAGGCCTTGCTCAATATCCTTGCAACCGCTATACTCATGTGCACCCTGCACAGCACACAGGCGCAACAGGAGACCCTTAAATCTCAGGGATGCGATGCCACACTTTATCAATCTTCCATCGACAGTTTAAAAAAAGTATTTACAGCACAGGGCTACACAGTTCTGAGAGAAGCCTCTATGTCAATGGAAAGTGAATATGAAATGCCCATCATACTGCCCATGACTCAGGGCGCCCTGTATCAATTTGTGTTTATTGGTGACCCTACTTCAAAAGTGTATGAAGTGCGCATGTTTGACTGGAGCGAAAAACAGGTTTTTTATAAAAAACACATGTGGGGTGATATTGATGGCAATATCATCAGCTTCCCTTATACGCCACGTTTCTCCGAATATCACATGATCAAACCCGTTCAGGTAAATAAGAGTAAAAAGAAACTCTGTGGTTATGTGATGTTGCTTAAGAAAACAGCTTAACACTTTCAATTTCCCCAAATAATTCATTCAACAAATTCATTCCTTCGGCTGCGGATGATAGTTCCTGGCGTGAACGCATATTAAAAAAGCCTTTCAGTTGAGGAATAACAAAATCATTCCCCTCACCTGAAAGGCTTACTCTTTTAAAAGCCGGATTACTGTTTACTGTGCAAGGGATATCCGCACCTTCAATCCGCCCTTGGTATTGGTGATCGGCGGTGCTGTAGAGATCTTGGGTTCCACTCTCCGCTGTTCAAAATAAAGCGTAATATTCACCCGATTACTGATAACGTAGTCGATTGAAGGATTTATAAACACCACTTTTTGTCCGGCTGTTGGCAATGATGTTGCCTGATCCAGACGGCTATTAGCAGTTGCGTCGTCACGAATACTGAAATCCAACCGGAACGAAGCATCATTATCCATTGGCTTTCCTTTCCACTTAATAAAGGAGAACACCCCTCTTTTTCTCCAGCCCGCACCAATAACGAATTCGGTACTCCTGTTCTCGCTTAATTGGAAATCGACCAGACTCAAACTGAGTGTACGTGATTTTTTATATTCAAAGCGCGCTGTAAGCTGATTGGTAAACTGCATGTCCATATCGATCAGCGGCTCAAAGCGCTCTGATATGGTAATGTTTGGCACCAGGAAGAAAGGAACAAAGTTTCCGGTGAGTGTATCAACAAATCCGGGATATCCAATAGTCAACGGATCCTGGAACAGCAAGGATGAATTATAACTGTTCATGCTAAGCGTACTGTTATAAGCATGCGAGAGCGTGAAACTGGTAAATATTTTTTCCAGTCCCGGAATTCTCGTTAGGCCATTATACGTTACACGCCAGTTGGGCTTTGGCAGATACCCCTTAAAAGGATTACTTCTTGTTTTTGGATTCGATTGCTCAATAAGTGAAATTGAGTTAGGATCCTGACCGGTATACGCTGCAATAAAGGCAGGGATCAACACATCCTGTGCATATTTTCCGTATCCTTTATAATATCCATCCGATGTTTGAATGGGGTTACCGTTTACATCCTGCGAATACTTATTCAATCCGGCCAGTCGTTTGGCAATGACAACGCGATTGGCTTCAAATATTTTAAAGGTCTCCGAAACCTCATTGGCATTGATCTTTCCAAATAAGGTTTGATACGAAATAAATGACACGCTGAAACTACCTCCCGCATAAGGACTTAACCGATTGAATTTGCCACTGAAACCAACTGTATCCTTATATAATTCGGAATAGGTTTTGCCAAAGGTTTTTTCCAGATTAAGATCAATGGTGAGGTCCCGTATGGGGATCAACTGACCCGTCAATGATAATTTCTGATTATAATCCTGCTTGTTCAGGAAGTTAAATGTTGGATCTCCTGTTATCAATCCCCGACTGGCCAACCTGTTTACAAAATTGGTGTCAGGCTGCTGTCCGAATACAAATCCCAATCCGGGTGCGGTTGATTTAAAGTTCATACCCAATGCCCTGGTGCTATCCGTATAGCCGTACAAAGTGGTACCCGCATTTTCGGCATACGTTAAACTGATACGCTTCATTCCGGTAATGATCCTGCCGATAAATTTCACTCCGCCACTCAGTACCAATGGTTCATTTTTATCACGAATGGCCTTGCGTTTCTTGCCTGTACTATCGGTTTGTTTTTTGGGAGGTCTGTCCTGACCCGGCTGCGCTTGTGGTGCATCTTCTTCCAATGCCCGCAGGAAGCGTGACTTGCTGTAAAGTCTGGTAAAATCCAATTCACCCGTAACATTGCGTTGCTGCGTATTTGATAAGGTATTTCCCAGATTACGCGCAAGCAATGAAGCACCCAGCCAATTATAGGTGGAGTTATAACTTGCCCGGAAAGAAGTCCAGTCAATTAACGGGATCTTACTCGTTGGGAATGTATAAGACACACTGGCATTCTGTACATAGGAAATGGTACGACCGCCTTTCCAGAAATTATCCCACATCGACTTCTTCTCTTTTTTGTCCAAACGACCGGAATCCTCATCCACCCAGGCTTTGTTGGTAGCGGAGAAGTCAACATTAATACTCTTGGTCAGGTCCCACCGTAAATTATAAACACGATCAAAGGTGAAATACTTGTCGTAGGTCTCTGGCAGCATCCCCTTCGGACCACCCACATTTCTGGGTCGGAAGGTTCCAAACTGACGTTGCATATCGGCCCTGAAACCAAGCAGGGATGGAACAGGGTTCAAATTAATATCCTTCAGTATTGACAGCCAGGGCGATCTGGATTTGATAATTCCCTTTGCCGGCTCCCAATACTTCGGAGCGGCGGTATAGTTATATCCTAAACCAGCCCGGTGTCGGGTTACTGAATTATCCTCGATCAATGGATTGTGCTGCGATTCTTTATAATAAGAATAGCTTACATCAATATTTTCCACACTCCATATCTGCTGTTTCTTTCCATTGGTGTTATTCTTCTTAACATTCGTGAAATTCACCGTTTTGATGGTCTTAACATCTACTGCATCGCTCTTGATCGAATCACGTTGTGAAGAAGGGGCTCCCTTGATTTTGTTCTTCAGTTTTATATCCAGATCATACGGATCATATTCCGGACTGGAAATGGTCTGTTGCACACTGGCATAAACAGGAATGGACATGCCCGCTTTCTTTGGCAACAATTTCCCCAATTCCAGATTGGTGGCCACATCTACCTGTGTATAGTTGTCGCGGGAACGTTGATTCACGCGTTGTTCCAGTGTACCAAAACCGGTACTATGGGCACTACCGGAAACATATAAGGTACCCAGATCGGCCAACTTGAAGTCGATCCGACCCAAGGCTGCCCAGCCTGGCTTTTCATTAATGCCGCTTAAACGAAGTTCATTCACCCAGGCTTCTGTACAAATGATCTCCCGCTTACGGTTTTCAATTCCAAGGAAGAAGGCTCGCACTTCGCCCAGATTCGGGTTACCGAGGATCGCCACTTCTTTGCCATCTGTGTTCACCTCTCTATAATAGTTGAAAACATTTCCAGCGTTATTACGACGCACTTTCAGATTGGTCAGGTCCTCCAATGAAATATCCAATTCATTCTGTGCCGGCCAAATTGCCGAAGGATCCGTTACGTTCCAGGCTGTCATTTTTAATGGTATGCGGATCTCATAATAGTTATTGATCAGGTCATTACCCAAACGCATCACCGCATATATCTCACCATCCTTAATATCTGTACTGGTATTTACAGATTCCGCGTGCCAGTACATCTGCATCCTTGAGTATTGACGCAGATCGAGATTCAGTGTTTTAAATACCCCACGGGTTGTTTTAGTAGGCAAATTACATATCTGCATACTGAGCGATTGCTCATTCAGCAGGATATTGACATTATTATTACTCAATTGCTGCTGACGTACCACACCGGGTGGTGTTTTATACGGCACAGGCTTTCTGCTGCTATTCTCCTCAATATTTACCGCCAGTTGATTAAACTCAACAGAGGTATTGGAAGGAATGGGAAGATACTGCCCGGCAGTATCCAACTCATAGTTGAAACGACGCCAGGTATTCCGCACCAATTCAAGTTTGGCAAAACGAAGTATCACTGAATCCTCAAATCCATTAAGGAACATCCGTATAAAACGAATCGATTTAAAATCCGGGATATTACCTACTTTCTTTTCATACTGGGCAATGGGCACTCGAAACAGGTACCAGCGCTCAGGCACACCTCCACTTGGAGTGAACTCGCGTTTATCGGTAATGAAATTGTTCCCTACCTGCATCAGCACATCAGTAGATGGACGCAATTCAATTTTGTATTGAAAATATTCTTCCAGCTCATTCAGTGTATTATCACGATTGAATTCCTCCTGATCAGGATACAGGGTGAAGGCATTTACGAATTGATCATTCGCCGTAGCAACCGGAGAGTTTCCTTGCGGGTTATTAATATTTTTATAGCGTCCCAAAATACCCACCTGCGATTGATCGTAAGTAGCATCGCGATAATTTTTAAAATCATCCAGCGAAGGGTCTTTTAATGCATTTTGATAGATGGGAGACGAACTGCCAAAATTATTCAACAGGGAATTTATATAAGGACGAAACTTGCGACCCTCTGCCTCATTAGATAAACCATCAAATCCTGCGTCCTGCAAAGGTCTGTCGGCCGGATCATTACTAAAAGCCTGTGTTACCTGAATAGGATTGGCAGGCACTTTACCCCATTTCCCGGAGGAATCTTCTGTTGCCTTGGTATTCATTCCACTTATACCGTTTTCGAAAAAACGTTTGCCGTCACGCAATACATCCTCTGAAATATTACCCAGATTGATATAGAATTGACCACCGGTACTGGCGGGATTCTTCAGAAAAGGATCCTGTACCCAAAACTCCATAAACTCTACATTCCCGGTTTCAAAATCCACCTGATCCACACCACGCATAATACCGCCCCAGCGGGATCTGGGATTCAACAGTTTTCCGTTGGCATTCACGCTACCCGGACGGCTATCGAAATTATACGGGCCTTTATCTGTGGGATAATAGGCCATATCGAAAGTAACCAACTGTGCCTGTCCGAATTCAGGAGTACGATTGGGATAGATCTGCGTTACGTTTACCGGCCGAATTCTCGGATCGGTGAAATCTTCAAAGGACCTGACCGGGTTATTGGGATTTCTTCTGTCCTGCAGTACCGGTTCAATATTATACCAGGATAATTTTGCTCTGTTATATCCATAATCAAGTGAATCGCGCAATTCCGCTTCAGGGAACAAGCCATTCCCCTGCGGTGTACTTGCCAAACCCCATTGCACCAATGGAAAACGCAGGTCAATAGAATTACGGCTTCCTTCAAAATCATCTACGAAGATCAATCCGGCATTACCCTTACCGATTTGAGGTGGGTGACCGGGCTTTAACATGGCGGCTTCACCATAGGCGGTAATTGTACTTACTTCATTGGTACTATAAAACGGCAGCTTATCCAGTAAGCGGGTTAAACGCTGCGATTGTGTATTATAGTTGAAATCCACCCCGAACATGGCGTTTCGGATCGGGTCTTCATTGTAACTCGTTTTAGTGAAGAAAGGCCGCTCTCCCAATCGAACCATGGAAGCTCCGATGGCAAGGGATTCTTTGGCCGTTGTTTTGGCCATATAGTCCAAACGCAACCCCATGAAATTTCTGTTCTGAATGCCGAATCCCGCGTTGTTCTCAAATTGCACACTCACCGGAACGCCGGAACTCAGCACCCCCTGATTCAGGATACGAACTGTACCAAGATTGTAATCAATGGTATAATCAATATTCTCACGTAACACCTGACCGCCGGCAGTAATGGTAACGGACCCTTGTGGCACATTAAAAGCACCCAATGATATTTCTGAACTGGACTGCCCCTTCGCATAACCACTGATGATATACCGATCCAGGTTCGCAAAGGTTTTAGCTATTTCTTTGATGGTATCGTACAGGGGGTAATAAACATATTTCTGTTTAATATCCGGCGAACTATTCCGGAAAGCTGCTGTATCAAGGTCCCGGCCAAAAGGCTCCAGATAAGGAAAAATAATCCGCGCCTGTTGCGACATCACGGTATATCCTTCGAGATAGTCAAATACTCCATCCGGCAACGGATCGTTCCGACTGTTCAATCGGTCTAAATTGAGCAAAGTGATCAAGGGAACACCCGGCTTATCTCCTTCCGGCAAATATCTTTTCTGACCTAAACTGGGTTGCTCATATAAGATGTTTAACTTGAAATCGCCGGGTTGTACATTCATTAATGGTAACCCATCCTTCGTTTTGAGGGTGTACACGTTCTTCATCATCAAATCCCATATTGGCAAGTTGGTACGCTGGGAAGTGGCCTTCAGCAATTTCAGGAATAATACTTTCTGTTGTCCGATCTGATTGGCCGCAGCTGATGTATCGGGCACAACATCCTGCGAAAATTCACCTACCTGAAACACTTTACCATTATAGGTATACTGAAAAGCCACGGCCAACACTTCGTCGGGCTGTAGCGGCTGATTGAGAGATATGTAACCGATCTGTGAGTTAAAATAATAATCTGTAGGTGATAACTTTCGGGCGAATGTTTTTTCAAAATCCTGCACAGGGCGAAGTCCAAGGCTGGAAAGTTTGTTCGTTACCTGAGAAGAGTTCCTGCTCGAAGGATCGTTTATGATATTCCGAAACAGGCTGTTCGCATCATTATAAGGGAAAGCTACATTTGTTTGAGGAATGATGCTGTTATTATACGGCTTCACCTCACCCAGGTCCATCAAACCCACCACATCTCTGGTTTCGGTTGTGGACCCGTTTCGATTGGTTACCCAAACCTCTAACCGAAGAATCTGCACCTGTGCATTGATCCGGGGCAGGTCCTTCATGGCCTTATTGAAGTTGTCGCGGAAATATTGCGCCAAAAGGAAGTGACGATTTTCTTCATAATCGTTCGCCTTGAATTCAAAATACGTATTGGTGGCACCGCCCTGTAATCCCATTGTTTGACGGGAGGACTGCTGGTTGGCCAATGCTGCTGTAACAAATAACTTCCCGAACTGCAATTGGGTTTTCACCCCAAACAATTGTTGCGCGCCGGGGATCAGCGTTCCCTTGGAAGCAAAGGAGATATTACCTGCTTCGAGTCTTTTCAGTATTTCATCATTCGCGCCGGCATAATCCAGTTTCAATTGATTTTCAAAATTGAAATTTGCCAGCGTATTATAGTTGATGGGTAATTTCAATTTCTCCCCAATACTACCAATAACACTCAGATTGGCATTCATGTCAAAATCAAAACCGCCGTTCCGACGTGCTCTCTCTGGCAGTGCCGGGTTCTTAATATTTTGTCCCTGATAACCGGCGATGATATTTACATCACCCTGAGGGCGGATCTCCACTTTGGGAATACCATCGGGCCCCGCGCCGAAAATGCGGTTGAACAGGTTGTTGTACACATTCATTTTGGGCCGAACCATTTTACGGTTCAGGTTATTCAGAATGTTTGCTCTTTTCTGGAAATAGGCCCGTTCTGCTTTTCGGGCCTGCAATGCATTGAATTCATCAAAAGTGAGATAGGTAGGCTTCCGGTAATACCTGCTGCCCACTTTTTCAATAATATAATAGGTTCGGGTGGTGGGATCGTAAACGATTGAATCGGTTATATTCACCGGGTTTTTCAGATCAAGAGAGGTACGACCGGGGTTCGAATAACCATCTCCATAACGGTCGTGTATGGGAAAACGCAAAGTGTCCGACTTTCCGGGGGCGGTGGTATCGGGGGAAGCATGATTGGCCAGGGCACTCAGGGACAAAAGAATTCCACAAGCAGTCAATAATGCTTTAGTCCAGTTAATGTGGTTTGTTTTAAGAGACAATCTTATCTCCAGAATTAGTTAGGTAGAGATCCCGCTATAGGCTCAAATTGATTTAAGGGCTTTCTTAATTAGGTCCTCTAACTGGCTGATGCCCGGCTCCGATTTCATCACTTTTTGAATGGCTGATTCGGCAGCATTACGACCAATTCCAAGGGCCACTAATGCATTTAACGCATCTTGATCCAACGTATTGTGTATCAACGTAGAAATATTTGAATGGGGGCTGGCTTTAGATAATTTATCCCGCAACTCCAGAATGATGCGCTCTGCTGATTTTTTCCCGATCCCTTTAATGCTCTCTAATTGGGGGGCATTGCCCTGAACAATGGCCCGAATGATCTCTTCAGGTTTTAGGGAAGAAAGCATCATTCGGGCGGTAGTGGCTCCCACGCCTGATACACTGATCAATTGTATAAAAAGCTCTTTTTCCGGTAAATCATAAAAACCAAAAAGGGTTTGCGAATCCTCCTTAACATGGAAATAGGTAAATAACTGACCTTTTTCCAGATGCTGAATTTGTGAAAAGGTATTTAAACTGATGTGCAACTCATACCCCACACCATTCACGTCCACCCAAATCTGGGCTGGCGTTTTGTGCACAAATAAGCCTCTTACGAATGCAATCATAAAGCGCAAATTAAGAAGATTATGCAAAAATTTATTCAGTAAATGCCTGAAATTAAAGGCATTCCAACCCTGACACCTACCCCATTTTTCAGTTTTTGGGTTTTTCCGACTACTTTTACGGCTTCTAAAACGGGATTTATATGATGCCTAAAATAAATGCAGCGATTACAGCCGTTGGCGGATACGTTCCGGGTGATAAGCTGACAAACGCAGATCTGGAGAAAATGGTAGATACCAACGACGAATGGATCCGTACCCGCACAGGAATTGAAGAAAGAAGAATACTGAAAACACCGGGGCTGGCTACATCTGATATGGTGGTGCCCGCCGTTACCGAATTGTTGAATAAAAGAGGAATTACTGCTGAAGAGATCGACTGCCTCATCGTAGCCACCGTTACACCCGATATGATGTTCCCCTCCACCGCCAATCTGGCCTGTCATAAACTTGGTGCCAGGAACGCCTGGGGGTTCGACTTGCTGGCCGCCTGTTCCGGATTTCTTTTTGCACTCACCACCGGAGCGTCACTGATCGAAAGCGGTCGCTATAAAAAAGTTGTAGTGGCAGGGGCCGACAAAATGAGTTCGATCATTGACTACAGCGACCGAAACACCTGTGTGCTGTTTGGCGATGGCGCAGGAGCTGTTTTGCTGGAACCTAACCATGAAGGATTTGGAGTACTTGATAGCATCCTCAAAACGGACGGAGCCGGTGGCCAGTTCCTGAATATGAAGGCGGGTGGTTCTTTACGTCCGGCGAGTATTGAAACCGTTACAAACAAAGAACATTTTGCCTTTCAGGAAGGACAATCTGTTTTCAAATTTGCCGTAAAAGGCATGGCTGATGTAGCGGCTGAGTTAATGGATAGAAACAATTTGACCGGAGACGACATTGCCTGGCTCGTTCCCCATCAGGCAAATAAACGCATCATAGATGCCACAGCAAATCGCATGGGATTGAGCAGCGAAAAAGTAATGCTCAATATTCAACGTTACGGAAATACTACCGCTGCCACCATCCCTCTTTGTTTGTGGGAATGGAAAAAAGAACTCAATAAAGGTGATAAGATCGTTCTGGCTGCATTTGGAGGTGGTTTCACCTGGGGTGCTACCCTGATCAAATGGGCCTATTAAAGCCATTTTAGGAGAAACAATTGAAAGGCATTCTATGAATGCCTTTTTTATTGGCCTTTATACCCGGGACCGGGAATAAAACGCCCTGGCTTGGCTCCCGTGTGGTCGCCATTCTTTAACACCATCACACCATTCACAAACACATGTTGCACTCCGGTGGCATAATGATGCGGACTTTCAAAACTGGCGTTATCTGTAACGCTGGCAGGATCAAAAAGCACGATGTCGGCATAATTTCCCGCCTGCAATGAACCTCTTCGTTTTAATCTCAAATTGGTCGCTGGCAAATAAGACAACTTCCTGATTGCCTGCTCCAGTGAAAGCACTTTTTCCTCCCGGCAATATTTCCCCAGCACCCGGGCGAATGTACCATACGCACGGGGATGCGCATGCGATAACAGAAAAACCCCTTCCGTGCTATAGGAACCTTCATCGCTCCCGAAGCTCATCCAGGGAAGTGCCATTTGCTTTTTTACATTCTCCTCGCTCATCAAAAAATAAGCGACGCCGATTCTGGTGCTATCCTGAACGATCAGATCCATAGCCGTTTCTTCTACCGTCTGCCCCCTGATCCCGGCCACTTCACGCAAAGTTTTACCAGCATATTTTTTCAGCGAATCCTGTTTAAATCCCAACAATAAAACATTGTCTGCGCCACCTGCGCCATAATACAAATTCTCCCAATCGGCCGCATCCGTATTCATAGCAGCAGCCATTTTCTTACGTATCACAGGATCCATTAAACGTTTTCTTAATTGTGCAAAGCCCCCGTCTTGTAAGGCCGGAGGAAAAGCTGCTGTCAATCCAGTGGCGCCAGCAGTATAGGTATACATATTGGCTGTGATGGAGAGACCTTCATTTCTGGCCAATTCAATACGACGGATCACCGAATCCATCTTGGTCCAGTTATTTCGTCCGGCAGCTTTTAAATGATAAATCTCAGCATGAATATTGGCTTCTTTTGAAATCCGTATCAATTCCTCTAATGCCTCATACAGTTTATTTCCTTCGCTACGCATGTGACTGATATACGAACCGCCATATGCAGAAGCTACTTTACACATTTCAATCAACTCTTCGGTTTTGGCAAAAAATGCGGGGGGATAGATCAGCGAAGATCCCACTCCCATGGCACCCTGTTCCATGGCTTCCGCCACCAATTTTTTCATTTGTTCCAATTCCTCCGGAGTGGGGGCACGGTTTTCTTCCCCTATAACATAATCACGGATGGTGGTAGCTCCAACAAATGACGCCACATTACAACTGATGCCACGTTTCTCCAGTTGATTAAGATACTCTCCTAACTGCAACCAATCGATCGGGTATTTAATATCGCCCTGAGCCGCCTGTTCCCTATTTCGTATGGCTTCAGTAAAAGGCCCCATGCTGCTTCCTTCACCAAAAATCTCCATCGTAACCCCTTGCCTGATATCACTCTGGCTGCGACCATCAGCGATAAGCGACTCTGTAGCCCAACTAAGCATATTGATGAATCCGGGTGCGGCAGCCAATCCTTTTCCATCCGTTACTAATGGCGCCTCAACCGACGAAAGATCGCCGATATAAGAAATACTATCCGCATGAATGCCGATATCCCCCTTAAAAGGAACGCCCCCTTTCCCATCATAGATCATAACATTACGGATGATATGATCATAGTTCTGCCTTTTTTGGCAATGGGAGAAGAGGAGCAGCGACATGGAGAGGATAAATATGGAACGCATAAAATAATTTGTTCCTGAATGTACTCATTTGTATCCAAAAAAAATCCGTTCGGCCTGGACCGAACGGATTCATCAAGCATTTATAAGCGATCAGGACAAGGCCTGTTCGAGATCGGCCAAAATATCCTGAACGTTTTCCATTCCGATACTCATCCGGATCAGTCCATCTGTAATGCCATATTGCTCCCGTTGTTCTTTCGGTACGCCGGCGTGGGTCATAGAGGCGGGGTGACAAAGAAGGGTATCACAGGTACCCAAACTTACAGTGCGCGTACACATAGTTAGTTTATTCATCATTTTCACACCGGCTTCCAAACCTCCTTTGAGTTCGATACTCATCATCGCTCCGGGGTGTTTCATCTGCTTCATAGCTACTGCATGATCGGGGTGGGTGGGTAACCCATTATAATTTACCCGTGCAATAGCCGGATGGCTTTCAAGATACTGCGCCACGTCAACCGCATTTGCACAATGACGATCCATACGCACTTCGAGCGTTTTCATGCCATTAACCAATAAGAAAGCTTCGAAAGAATTACTGTTTCCGCCCAGCAACCGATGCACTTTTGTTGCCTGTGTTTTCATGAACTCCATATCACGCCCGAGCAAAATGCCCCCGATGATGGTTCCATGACCATTCAGGAATTTTGTAGTAGAGTGCAGAACAAAATCAACCCCATATTTAAAAGGCTGTTGCAAATAAGGCGTGGCAAATGTGTTATCGCAGGCCACGATCGCGCCATATTTTTTCCCCAATTGCGTCAATGCCTCAATGTCTACGCATTGGATGGTTGGATTCGCAGGCGTTTCAATATAAAGCAGCCGAATGCCTTTTTCTCTTTTCAATATATCTTCTGCAATATTAAGATCACGCAAATCTGCGATCACAGTTTCGATACCGGCCGATGGCATCAATCGATTCAGTATTTCCTGGGTGCCACCGTAAAGAGAATAGTGCGACAACACTTTATCACCTGATTTCAACGTGGCATACAACAGCGTAGAAATAGCAGCCATCCCGGAGGCATGCAGTATCCCTTTCACTTCAAAAGGCAGACCGAAGGTCTCCATTGCCGCGATCTTTCGTTCGGCTTCTGCCATGGTTGGGTTTCCCCAACGGCTATAAATATATCCTTCCTCCTGACCACTAAAACGGCGCATTCCCTGTTCTGCGTCATCATACACATAGGTAGAAGAGGCGTAGATCGGAGTAAGATGGGCATAATTGGGATCTTGTATATGTCCACCGTGTATGGCAAGTGAAGAAAACCCTTGTGGTGATAATTTTTTGCTCATAGTTTGTGATTTGTACCGAAATTTATCGGCAATGGAATCTCCTCAAAAATAAACTTTTTCCCAGCACAATCCGGAGAATCCATAACCAACCTGACAAATGAAATCGATTTTAAAACAATATGCCTCCAGTAATCGCTGGGCCAACCAACAGATTATAAACACTGCACTCAGATTACCGGAAGAAGTTTTAATGCAGGAGCGTACCGGAAGTTTCAAAAGCATCCACCATACACTGTTGCATATTTGGGATGCTGAAAGCGGGTGGTGGCAACGACTGCAATTGGAAGAAAAAATGATCCTTCCCAGCACTCATTTTAAGGGAGGAACAAAAGAAATTGCCGAAGCGATCCATCGACAGGATGAATGGTACGAACAATGGATCGCCAATGCCACGGCCGCCAGAATAGATCATGTGATGCAATTTTATAATTCAAAACGAGAACCGGTAAAGCTTCAGGTCAGCCAGCTTTTACTGCACGTTTTCAATCATAGTACTTATCACCGGGGGCAGTTGACCATGCAATTGCGTGATGCCGGATTAACGAATTTGCCCCAAACAGATTTTTTCTATTGGCTTAATAAGATCAAAAAA
>CAZKSY010000048.1:0-9798 GCA_964555605.1 uncultured Chitinophagaceae bacterium
AGGTGAGAGGTGAGAGGTGAGAGGTGAGAGATGAGAGGTGAGAGATGAGAGGTGAGAGATGAGCGACCTCACCCCACTTACAACTTACTACTCAAAACTTATTACTCCAGTTTGCTCTCCTCCCCTTATTTCTCCATCTGCTCTATCACCGCCTGTGTTACCCCGGTAAAGCTGAATCCACCATCATGGAACAGGTTCTGCATGGTAACCATCCGGGTGAGGTCGCTGAACAGGGTTACGAGGTAATCAGCACACTGATCGCCATCGGCATTACCGAGTGGACTCATTTTTTCAGCGTAGCTGATAAAGCCATCGAATCCTTTTACGCCACTACCAGCCGTGGTACGTGTAGGAGATTGCGAAACAGTATTGATACGAACTTTGTTACGAACACCATAATGATATCCAAAACTGCGGGTAACACTTTCCAACAAGGCTTTTGCATCCGCCATTTCATTATAGTCGGGGAATACACGCTGTGCGGCGATATATGTGAGTGCTACCACACTACCCCAGTCGCTGATCGCATCCAGATCCCAGGCAGTACGTAATACGCGGTGCAAACTCATGGCAGAAATATCAAGTGATTTCTGATTCCATTCATAATTCATTTCGGTATAATGCTTTCCCTTACGAACATTTAAACTCATTCCGATAGAATGCAATACAAAGTCCACTTTACCACCAAAATGCTCCATACTTTTTTCGAACAGGTTCTTGAGGTCGTCCATATTGGTAACATCCGCGCCGATCACTGGTGCATTGATCGCTTCAGCCAGTTTATTGATCTCGCCCATACGCAAAGCCACAGGAGCATTGGTCAAAACGATCTGTGCCCCTTGCTCATGGCATTTGATAGCCGTACGCCAGGCGATCGATTTTTCATCCAGCGCACCAAATATGATTCCCTTTTTCCCTTTCAGTAAGTTCGTAGACATGGTTGATTTTTTGAAGATTAAGGAACCGGCAAAAGGTCCTGTAAAGTACATTCCCGGCTCCCTTAAAAACGCGGTAAAATTAAGGACTTTAAAGCAAATGCCTGTATGGCCCCTGCCTGAAAGACAGGGGGGCCATTTAATGCGCCCTCAAAGGACCATTAAAATAGAAGAACAGCGAAAACATGAGCAGGATATAAAAGAAACCAAGAATTAAGGCCGACACCAGGTAAAGCAATGTTTTCCACGGAGCATTGCCCGGTTTTAGCCATTTACGCAACAACACCACACCATACCAGCCAATCACCAATGCCAGCAACATAAACAACAGGAAAAGGGGCATATTCACCATAGCGCAGACCTTTATTAATTTATGCGCAAAAAACCATACACTTTGATCAATATCCAAACGCCGCCATACAGCAGGAGCAGATTCGCAAAAATGAGCAGGAGCGCATACCCCACTACCCCCAACAGCGACGAACTTCCCACTATTTTTTTATTCAATATCCGGTAACAACTCACTCCTCCTACAACAATCAGGAGAAGAATCAATCCGAAAATAAGGAGTTTTAGTATGGCGGACATGGGGGGATGGTGATTGGTGAATCGTGAATGGTGAATGGGGAATGGTGAATGATTTATGAATGAAAGTATTATGGGAAATAAATACACTTTACCAGTGCTACCCGCCTACAACAGCAAAGCAGGGAAAACGCTAAAACTCCGGTAATACCCCACTTACCACTTATCACTTACAACTTAACTCATACCACTCACCACTTACAACTCCTCACTCAATTCCCTATCATCTCCCGCGCATTTTCCAGGGCCGCGGCTGTAGGCTTTTCTCCACTGAGCATGCGGGCTATGGCGGTAATACGCTCTTCTTCACTGAGCAAACGAATATTGGTCTTAATGGCATCCCCATTGATCTCTTTATAAACAAAGAAATGCGCATCGGCTTTACCGGCGATCTGAGGCTGGTGTGTAATACTAATGAGCTGACGGTTACGTGCCATATCTTTCATGATCAACCCTACTTGTTTGGCAGCTTCTCCACTGATACCCGTATCGATCTCATCAAATATCAGTGTAGGCAGATCGAGGGAACGGGCCACCAGCGATTTAATACAAAGCATTAAACGGCTTAACTCGCCCCCACTGGCTACTTTCCGAATGGGTTCAAAACGATTGCTTTTATTAGCGTCAAACAAAAAGGCCACTTCATCTTTTCCATAGGCGTGCAGATCTGTAACGGCTACCTGCACCTGCAAACGGGCATTCGGCATACCCACCTGGGCGAGCAATTTGTTGACACTGTCTTGAAGTGGCTTTACCTGCTTCTTTCTTCCGGCATGTAACTGTTCCGCGATCAATGCCGCCTGTTGCGCCAATGAGGCAACCTGCTCCGATCGTTCACTGATCACAGCATCAATATCCAGTACCGCTTGTAATTTCTGTTCAAGTGTATCTTTTAATTGCAGGAGTTCGGCGGTTGATTGTACGCCATGTTTCTTCTGGAGTTTATATCCTAAAGCAATGCGATCATTCAACTGGTCCATTTTTCGAGGATCAAAAGATATCTGATCGTTCACTATTTCAAGTTCCGATTGAATATCTTTTAATTCGATCTGTACCGACTGCAGTCGCTCGATCAGAGAAGGGAGCAGGGAATGGTATTCCGCAAAGGGCTGCAATAAGCCGGAAACCGTTTTCAACTGCTGCACCGCCGGATGCTCTCCTTCGCCAAGGGTATAAACAGATCGGTCCAGAGCCGATTTGATCCCTTCGGAATTGGATAACAATTTCAGTTCTCTGTCGGCATCTTCCAATTCGTTTTCGCTGAAACCAGCCTCCTCCAATTCATCGTACAGAAATTTATTATAATCGAATTCACGGGTGAATTGCAATTTCTGATCTTCTACTTCTTTCAGCATCCGTTGCGCCTCCATCCACTGACCAAATACTTCACGATACTGCTGCACGATGTCCAGATGTCCTGCCAGTGCATCGACTACTTCCCGCTGAAATCCACGGTCGCCCAATTCAAGGGTATCAAACTGACGGTGCAGATCGACCAGCAACCCACTTAACTGCCGCAGTTGTTCCAGATTAACGGGTGTATCGTTTACAAAAGCTCTTGATTTCCCATTGGCCCCGATCTCCCTCCGAACCACCAGTTCTTCCTCCTGATCCAGATCTGCCGCTTTCAAAAAAGCCTTTACTTCCCTCCGGTTTGCGGTATTGAAAAATCCTTCGACTACACATTTCTTCTCCCTGTTTAACAATACAGAGGAATCGGCACGATCGCCTAAAATCAGCGACAAAGCACCCATCAGTATGGATTTACCGGCACCTGTTTCACCTGTAATAATATTCAGCTTCCCGCTGAATTGGATATCCAGTGAATCGATGATCGCATAATTCTGTATCGTTATTTTTTGCAGCATATAACAGGGCACAAAATAATTAAACTCCGGCAGGAAAATGCGGGAAATTGCCCACAAATCATTGTCCGTTACAACGACCCAATCCGGCTTTTGCTTTTTGATCCAATGAGTTCTTAAAGTCGTGATCCTCCATATTCAAACAACGCTGGAACCAACGGCTGGCTTCCCGGCACTGCTGTTTTTTTTCATAGATAAGACCGGTTTGCAGCGCTGCCCGGGCTGCAAAATATTCGGGTCGGTCGGCTCCCAACCGAATCGTTTGGGCATAATAATAAAGCGCCTGATCTGCATTACCATTGTCTTCAAATAAACGGGCCGCCCGGTAACAGAATTCTACCTGATCGGCTGCGTGGGGAAAATCGGCAGGTTTGCGGCCGTGCAACAACCCCAACCCTTCTTTGAAAAAACCGCCATCATTCAGCAATCTGGCTTTCAATAAAAGCTTGTCGGGCCATTGTCCGGCACGCGCTTCTTTCAATGCCTGTTTATCGGCCTCCGTATCGGTACTGCCCTTTCGCAACAATTGCCTGCGGCAATATTCGGCACCCGCCATATCTCCTTTCAGGTAATGCTGCCAGCTTAGTTTCTGCCAGGCATCCTTTACATAAAATCGGCCTTTAAACTGTCCTAAAAAGCGCTGTAAATAAAATGCGGCATCGGGTTGCAAACTGTAGAGAGCGGCATATCCCATTTCAAGATCCCAAACCGGTGTTTGAAAATAATCATCATTCACCACTCTTGAAGAAATGATCTCCCGCGCCCGCAGCGATTGCTGCGCATTGATATGGAGATTCGCTGCGAGATAGGCAAAAAGATGATTATTGCGCAGATCGAGAGCCTGTTCCTTAATATATTTCAACACCCCGGCTTTGTCGTTCAGAATATAAAAGCGCAAATAAGAATAATAAAAGACCCCTTCGTCGTGAAATAAGCGTGAGTGATCGTCGGTGGCTACTAAAAAGGAGTCCATTTGTTGCACCCCTTTCTGGATATTCCCCTTGATACCCAGCAATCCACTCAACCATTTATACCCATCCGGAATGGTGCCGGCGGCCATTTGCATCGATCCATTATATAGTTTATTGGGCGTGAAGGTGGGGAACTGGACTTCATTTTGCTTAAAAAGCAGAAAAGCCCTTCGAAAGGCCCAGCCCGCATCCCAGTTATGCCCGAATTTGATTTGTACAGCGGCCCATTGAAACTGATGGACAGCACGGGTGAACTTATGAAAGGGAGACTGTTCCGGCCCTGTCTGTAAGGCTTCGGCCCGTTGTTTCCATCGGGCGGCAGCCCCTTCATATTGTCCGGGATCTTCATTAAAAAAGAGTTGAAAAAAATCGATATACCCTTCCAGATATACCGGGATCAGATTGTCGGGATGATCCTGCTTTTCCTTCGCAAGAATTTTATTCGCCAGCGGAAATCGCAATGATAAAATATGCTGATAAGCTTCCCGGCAATGGCTGTTGAAATCAAAATAGGAACGCCCTGCCTGCACGGCAGCTCCCGTGAGCAACAGTAAACACAATAGCAATCCGGTAAATGCAGCAGGTATACGCATAAAAAAAGCCCTGTAAACAAATTTACAGGGCGGAAAGGATAAGGGTGAAATTATTTTGTAAGGTCAAAGCGCGATAACAGCACTTTATCCCCTTTTAATGTTTCACTCAAATAGATAACATATTTGCCTAATCGAAGCATGTTGCGATCGGGCATGAGATAATATTTACGGTTGGCGTCTTCACCCAGGGTTTTAAAATCACTGGCCGAATTATTCTTTGCATCAATCACTCCATATTGGATCGTGAACAATGGACTGTACCGGGTGGTTACGGTAGTGGTACGGGTACCACTAAAGAAATTGTAATCACTATCAATATCCGTATCGGTATCAATTGCCTTACACATACTGATCATCCAATACAATTTCTGTCCATCGGGCGATTCAAAAATGGAGGATTGTGCCGGATACATATCTGAGGTAAGACCAGAAGAAAACTGCCCCAGTCCCTTCTTCCGATCCAGTTCTACTCCATAATTACTCTTTAGCTTACCATCGGCACCATACTGCATCATGAATAAACCCTTATACAAACGGGAGCCTTTGTTTCCCCCTAAACGATCCAGTTTATAGTCCTGACCATGAACGAATATATCTTTCGTACTGGTAACGCCAATTCCGGTTGTAATAAAACGCTTCCCATCAAATTCCACTTCTTTTTTCTGTCCTTCGGGTTTACGATTCACTTTATTGATCGCATCAATGGTGGGTGCATCTATAAATTCAAGCTTCCCTCCATTTAGTTTGCCAACCTGGAAGTTGGTATATTTCAGTTCATCCAAACGGGCATCAATATCATCCTGCGTTACCTGTGTTCCCTCGCCGCCAATGCCTTTAAACCCTCCGAGCAAAGACTTCTTATCTTCTGTGTCATCATTGGATGTATTGGCCAGAATCGGGCCTTTGAAAATTTCATTGTTATTCTTGTCTTTGTCAATACCGGGGCCATATAAATATACTTCCCCATCGCGCTGGAATGCGCCGAGGATTCTCCAACCGGCAACAGGCACCTGAAAATCATATTTTTCCTTCAATTCGCCTGTTGGAGAAATGCGACAATAGGTATACACTTTGGGATCTCCTTCCATTTTACCCATACCCGGACCTCCATAAGGTGCAAATATCAGTATCCAGTCGCGCTGCAGGTCATCTGAAGAACTGGGATCATCATCATCGAGCGGTTCCGAAAAGATAGGTGCTTTTGCCGTAGCAAAACTGATATCGAATTTGCGGGTGATATTCACCTGTCCATCAGCCTGAATGATCTGATAATTCAAATAGGACGTCAGGGGATTATTATTGGTGGGAACACCGGCAGCTACCAGAATATACCCATTTGGATCATTCTCATAATAACCGCCATAAAACATGTACCGTTTCCCAGAAGCTTCATCACGCGGTTTCACTTTCTCCCCAAGGATCACCCGCTTGGCATAACCACCCCGGAACCAACTCCACTTATACTTAATGATCTTTTCCCTGAATACCATTTCACCTTTCAGGTTGCGACGCACATACAAACTTTTAGACTCATAGGTTTCTCCTTTAAACCGGAACCATTTGTATTTGGTTTTTACGCGCTCTACTTCTTCTTCCTCCTTGGTTGTTTTAACCAGATTTAGATTCTGATCGAAATAATAATGTTCTACTGCGATCTTGCTGCTTGGTGTTTTCAATACGTAGATCAGGTCGAACATATTGGATTGCTGATCCACTTCTATCTGACCCAGATAGCCCTTTCGGGCCTTGCGGGAAATGCCGTGTTCTTTTTCAAACACCTCCATTTGAGCCGTTGCAGTAAACGAAATAAATAACAGCGCCGTTATGATTGCGCTGCACTTGGATAGGGTTAAAGGCATAGTGAAATATTTTTGCCAAATCTAAAATTCACCTGCAGGTGTCCTATACCGTCGGGAGGGTATTTTAAACAAAAAGCCCCGGCCAAAGGCCGGGGCTACTAAGGTATCTGGGGAGAATTACTTCACTTCTACGCTATCGAACAGATCACGATCTACCAGTACACGACCACAGTTTTCACAAACAATGATCTTTTTACGCTGGCGGATCTCGCTCTGGCGTTGCGGCGGAATGGCATTAAAACAACCGCCACAGGCATCCCGCTCTACCGGAACAACGGCTAAACCGTTACGGTAGTTTTTGCGGATACGATTAAAGGAGTGATGCAAGCGCTCTTCTACTTTCTCTCTGGCTTCGGTAGATAATTTAGCAAAATGCTTTTCTTCCTTCTCAGTAGATGCGATGATCTTTTCTAACTCACCTTTCTTGGTACTCAGCACACCTTCTTTGGCAGCGATATTCTTTTTTGCCTTTTCCAGAAGAACTACTTTCTCAGCAATTTCTTCATTAGCGTCTTTGATATGCTTTTCAGCCAGCTTCATTTCCAGTTGCTGCATTTCCATCTCTTTGCTGATAGCTTCAAATTCACGGCTGTTTTTCACATTCTCACTCTGCTTCTCATACTTTTTCACCAACGCTTCTGCTTCCTTGATGGTGTCTTTCTTCTGATTAATGAATTCCTGAATGCCGTTGATCTCTTCCTCAATCCGGGTCTGACGGGCATGTAATCCCTGGATCTCGTCTTCCAGGTCACTCACTTCCATAGGAAGTTCCCCTTTCAGGATCTGGATCTCATCAATCTTTGATTCAATTTTCTGAAGGGCCACTACCGAGGAGAGTTTTTCTTCTACGGAGTAATCTTTTACTGTACTCATAGTTTAGAAATAATAATGAACCGGGTTAGTGTTTAGTTCCGATTTAAGGACGGCAAAGGTAGGAAATTTTTGCTGTAAAATATCAGAAAGCAGTGTAATGGTATACTGCTCACTCTCAAAATGGCCAATATCACACAAAACCAGCCTTCCGTCTGCCTCAAAAAACTCATGATATTTTATATCGGCTGTTAAATAAGCCTGCGCTCCCATATTTAAAGCGTTGTATATCAGATTACTACCAGCACCTCCGCAAACGGCCACTTTTTTTATCGGATCCTCTGTCAGGGCTGTATGGCGAATCACACTGATCCCAAAAACATTTGCCACAAAGGCTAAAAAATCTGCCCCGGCCATCGGTTTTTCCAATTCTCCCAGCATTCCGGCCCCAATGGAAGCAAAAGGCTGTGAAAGCTCGACCACATCATACGCTACTTCTTCATAGGGATGACTTTGAAAAAGCGCCTGGAGAACGGCCCCCTGCGTCCAATCCGGAAATATTACTTCCAGTTTATTTTCCGATTCCAGATGGCGTTCGCCCTGTTTTCCGACAAAAGGGTTCGTGTCCAGGCCGGCCTTGAAAGTTCCGGTCCCTGAAACTTCGAAACTGCATTCACTATAGCGACCGATCTCTCCAGCCCCTGCCGCGAAAAGGGCTTCCCTTACTTTTTCAGTATGGGCCGTTGGAACAAAAGTATATAGTTTCCGCAGCCTGCCATTCAAGGGCGCCAGTACCTGCCTCCGGATCAAACCAAGCTTATCGGCGATCCGGCCGTTTACACCATGAGAAACATTATCAAGATTGGTGTGAATGGCATAGATGGCAATATCATTCTTTATGGCTTTCAGGAGGGTTCGCTCCACATAATGGTTGCCATTAAGCCGCTTGATCCCTTTAAAAAGTATGGGATGGTGTGCCACAATCAAATTGCAGTTCCTCGAAAGGGCTTCTTCCACCACAGCTTCAGTACTATCCAGCGTGCAAAGTACCCCGCTGCATTCCCAATCGCCTGATCCGGTGAGTAATCCGGCATTATCATACGACTCCTGCAGAGAAGGAGGTGCCACCTGCTCCAGATATTTTACGATCTCTTTTATCTTCATGATACTAAAGATACTATGTTGTAAGGATGTAAACATTGGCAACTGTGATGCAAATTTCAATTTCGGAGGGGTGCCTAATTGTCGTACCTTATAAAAGTTAGTCCCATCCCCTCCTTACCCGCCCCAACACATGTCACTAAAACTTGCCAAATATGAAAAATTTATCATTACCACTTTGCATATTATTCCTGTTCTCCTTTAGCCTGCCGTCAGATGAATTATCTAAAAAAGACAGGAAATTTGCGCAAACAAATCTCGAAGAAACCCGCGATGATCTGAAGAATACCATTGCCGGATTAAGTGAAGATCAATTCAATTTTAAGCCGGGGCCCGACCGCTGGTCGGTGAAAGAATGTTTGCAACATATTGCTGCCGCAGAAACACAAATGTGGCAAACCTTTGACGAATTAAGCAAGGCGGCCGCTAATCCAGACAAAAGAGCCGAAATCAAAATGAGTGATGAACAGATCCTCAAAACCATCACCGATCGCAGTTTCAAAGCGACGGCACCGGAAAGCATGCGTCCGGTAACATCAACCTATCAAACTGCGCTGGATGCCTGGAATGGTTTCCTGTCTGAAAGGGACAAACGAATCAAACAGGTTAAAAGCATGAAAGCAGATCTGCGCAATCATTGCACGCAAACTCCCTTAGGCTGGATCGATTCTTTCCAGTGGATATTATTTATCAGCGGACATACCAACCGGCATACCCAGCAAATTGCAGAAGTAATGGCCGATGCAAATTTTCCGAAAAGTTGAAGGGGAGAAAGTGAATGGTGAGTAGTGAATGGTGAATGGTGAATAGTGAATGGTGAATCGTGAATAGTGAATAGTGAATGGTGAATGGTGAATGGTGAATGGCGGCGTTTCATTGCGCATTGGCATCTTGGCGGTTAAGATAATATATTTAACCGCTGCGCTGCGCCGAAGCTACGGCGCAGGCGCAGCGGCGCAAAGGTACGCTGAGTCAATTCAAGCCTTCGCTGAAGCTACGGCCTGCGGAACAACATTCAC
>CAZKSY010000048.1:9898-30444 GCA_964555605.1 uncultured Chitinophagaceae bacterium
ATTCACTACTCACCATTACGTCCAACTTACCACCCAACACCTACCCCCTACTTCCACACCCCCACCAACTGGAAGGGCGCCCAGAAATAAGGATCATCATATCCAGGTTGTTTTCGCAGATAGGCCTGCGCCTGTTGCAAAGCCTTCACCTTATCCATCGACTTAAGATTGCTATAAAATTGCTGCATCAGGATGCTGGTGGCATTATCATCTACCTGCCACAGGGTAGCGACCACGGAGGGAACCCCCATTTCAATAAAAGCCGTACCCATTGAAATCGGCCATCCTTCCGCCACTTCCCGGATCACAGCCGTTTCACAGGCCGACAGCATTATAATACCAAAACGATCGAAATCGAGGGTGGATTGAATTTCCTTGATCGTGAGTCTGCCATCATCATTATTGGCCGGGTCTGAAGCAAAGATCAGATAGGAACTGTCGGCGTTTGCATAGTCAAGCACCCCATGGGTTGCCAGGTGCAACACATTAAAATCGCCTTTGTTTCCGATGATATTCTTTTTGGTTGCTGCTTCGCGAATATACACGGTGGTATTGGGCATGAGGGTTTGCAACGCTTTCACTTCTTTCTCGGCATTGGGCAAACTCTTATCGGCATTTCCCGCAGCTAAAATTTTGAACTCACTCATTGGCTCTATATTACCGGAAGTAACCGTGGTGATCTTATTAACATAGAAAAGTTGCTTCTGCTCACCAAAATAAGTTAAGGAACCGTCTTTTTCCTTTTTGATCAATGCATCAAAGGGCACAAAACAAAGTAGCCCGCTGGGCACGATCGCGATACGGTCTTTATTCTTAAGATCCTCCATTAAAGGTGCCACCAAAATATCGTAAAGCTCAGCAGCCATCACATTCTTGTCCTCTTTTACAACAGGTGCAGGCCCCCCGGCACCCAGTTTGCCACCGCGGGCATCACGAACCGATTTGCCACTGCGGGCATGTTGCGCATAAAAATTCCGGATCTTTTGTTGCAGCCTGTTCTTATCAACAGGGATATCCTTAATGAAAAGCGTGTCTTTCATCACCACGAATACGCTCATTTCGGCTTCGGTAACCAGATAGCTTACCACCGCCACATCCATAGGTATCTTACGACGCTGTGCAATGAATTCAGTTGGGTCCACTGTTTTAAAGGCTTGCAGATTGGGGTACTTAACCTTTAATTCATTCACATAACTTTTATATTGTTCCGCAGTAATAGAACGCATTTTCTCCAACTGCGCGATCTGCTCTTTATGCTGGAGATTCTCGGGCTTGGCTTTCTCTGCGGCGATCCGGCTGTCGTATATGGCTTGCTGACGACGCAATTCTTTCTCTTTCTGCGCAGCTTCATTCGCTCCGGCATCGGTATAGGTTATATCATCGGCATTCAACCGCAGGTTTACATTCTCTGCATTGGCTTTTTCCATATAAACCAAAGCTTCCTGTACGCGACCTTGCTTTTTCAGATACACAATCATCTTCTTATAGAGCTCCACGATACTGTCGTCGCTCGCAAATATTTTTCGCGCACCCGCACCGCTGATCTTGGTTTTGATTTTTTCTACTTCCCTTATTGAGGTATCCATGTACTGTATCCCTTCTGCTTCACGTCCCTCAGCAAAACGAATGTCAGCCAGAGTGGAATAGGCCTTCCAACTGTACTTGTAATACTGAATCGCTTTTGACAAAGCGATGCACTCCAGTAATTTTTCGGAAGAGGCTGCCGGCTTCCCCTGCAGGAACAGCGTTCTGCCCCAGGATTCGAGCAATTGTACTTTGGATTTTCTTTCACCACCCTTGATCAAAATGGAATCAGCACTGCGATAATGCGCAATTGCCAAATCATATTTCTTCTGCTCACTCAATAAGCGCCCATAGATCATATGAGAAAGATATAACTGACGGCTGTTCTTTTGCTTCTCTCCCATTTTCAAGGATTGCACCAGATATTTTTCCGATTCCTGAAACTTCTTCTGATCCAGCAGCACCTCGCCAATATTCGATTGTATCAGGGCCTGAAAAGAAGGATCATCATTATTCTTATCCAGCATTTTTTCCACCTTCTCAAACTGCTTCAGTGCGTCGGTGTAATTATGCTGGAAATAATAGATCGTTCCGATATTATTGGTAACAGATATCTGTGGCTTCTCGAGTTTCAGCAGCTTATACATACTATCGGTACGGAAATAATATTGCAGGGCCTCCTCATATTCACCCAGATCATTATAAATATTGGCCTGATCCAGGTAAACAGAGGCTATTCCCCAGGGATTCTCTTTTTCCTGATAGATCTTCAGCACTTCACCAATACTTTTCAGCGCTTCATTGAACTCCCCTTTTACACTCTGATAAGCACTGATACCATATAAGGAGCTGGCAATTGTATAGGCGTTATTAATGGTACGACCGATAGCCAAAGCACTATCAAAATGCGCCCGCGCTTTTTCGAAATCGCCCCGGTAATTATAATAGTACCCGTAATTGATAAACAGATCGGCTACATTCTCACGATCCTCCAACTTACGGTATTGCTCCAATGAAAGATCATAGTATTTGGCGGCACTGTCATACTCACTGATATAGCTGTAAAGCGATCCGATGCGGCTTTCGCAATAGGCACGGTTACTCTGACTGCCTGTTTCCTCCGCCAGCAATAAACCCTGACGCATTTTCACAATGGCATCTTTGTAATCCTCCTTAAAAAATTGAGCTACCAATCCGCGGTTAATGGAGCTATACATCAATCCGGTACGGTCGTTGATCTCTTTCTGGATCACCGAAGCAGCGGTAAAAAAGCTATCGGCCGAACCATAATTCCGTTGGGCATAGAACATATCACCCAATGAACTCAACACATCAGCCTCTTTGTTACGCGACTTTATGTCTTTATACAGCTTAAGTGCCTCTTTATAATATTTTCCGGAATTCGCATAGTCCTTCATCTTAACATACTGGGCGCCCAACTCTTCCAGCAGTTCCCCGTAGTCGCTTTTACTATCGAGTTGCTTATAAATTTCAAGTGCTGTTTGATACGACTCTAAACTTTTGGCGGCATCACCACTGGCTTTGTACAACCCCCCTAATTTTTTCCAGCTATTGGCTTCTCCCTTTTTATTCCCGGTTTCTTTACGTAACGAAATAGAACGGTTATGAGCCTGAATGGCGCTGTCATAAGAACCTAAACTCCAAAGTACCTGGCCGATATTCGACATGGAGAATCCGGCATCATTCTTTTCGCCCGTTTTCAGATGCAATTCATAGGCCTGCATATATTTAGCATATGACTCGCGGTATTTCCCCAATTTACTGATCAGGTAGGCCTGATTATCCAGGGCATCGGCCTGCGCTTCCACATCCCCCAAGGAAAGCTGTGTGGCATATTCATATTCGTAATAGCTGGCCGCCTTGAGATACTCACCCATATTCTCGTAGCTCTTTCCGACCTGCTTGCTTAGATTAACTTTTTGTTTCAACGCATCCAGTGAACGGGTGTTCTTCAGCATGTCGATCCCTTTCAGGTATTGCACAATGGCTTCCTGGTATTTACTCTGATTGAAAAGCGCATCGCCCAAGCCCCAGTAGCCGCGCGACACAGAGGTTTTCTGATCCTCGGAAGTATCCTGCTGCAATTTTTCCAGACGCAGTTTCACCACCTGCTCAAAAAGCTCCTGCGCCTCCTTGTAGCGAAATTTGGCATTATAAATGGTAGCCAGATTGTTGATGCAAAAAGAAAGTCCCTTGGGATCCGTTCCTTTCTCAAAAAAAACTTTCCCCTTGTTGTAATTTATAATGGCACTGTCGTAATTCTTTTCCTCATCCTGAATACGGCCCCAATTAAAATAGCTCCACCCCTGCATATCAGGGTCTTTGTAAATGGCGGCCACTTTTTCAATGATATGTGCATATCGCTTGGCTTCATTAAAACGATCGCCAATGGCCATTTTTTGCGCATCTACCAACCATGTTTCAAAAAAATTGTCTTTGATATCCTTGGAGTAGGCCTTCACATAATTTGCGAACGCCCCATCTTTTCTTGCCTTCAAACTATCCATGATCTCATTGGCACCGGGAGGAGCATTATTTAAAAGCCATGTTGCATAGGTTTCAGAAATCTTCCAGGATCCTCCCATATACTTACCGGGGAAACTACGTACAAAACCCAGAAAAGCCTTGAGGTCCTCGGGACGGGAAACACCCATTGCCTGTTTCCAGGTTACACCAGCCAAACGCCCCCTGCTGATCTTCTCCGTAGGATTATAACTGGTATCATCCTTGATCATATCATACACTTCCTTAACGGCATCGAGCATACGCTCATACACTTCGGCCTCCAGACTGGCACTGGCATAATACATCAAGGTACGTGGATGCGCCAGGGGTTCACGGTAGTTATCCAGGAATTTGATATTAAGTAAAGAAACCTCCAGAAATATATCCTTGAAAGGCAGTCGGGGAAAACGTATGGGTAACGCCACCATATCTTCCGTAAATACGGCATAAAAAGAATCGCGCGGATTGATCAGATTGATCCGAACCCTCGACTGGTTGGGATACACCTGAATCACTTTACCATAACCCAGTAAACGATTCGAACGGTCCTCCCCATTTTTATGCCGGCCCAACACTTCCGCTTCAGCGCCTTCAAATATCCCGTCGTTGGAGCCGCCGTCGATTACTGCAACAAGCCCTTCTCCACTGCTCATTTTTGACAGCGAAGTAATGGAACGGTTGGCGGTGATCGTTTCCATTGACGTGGAACGGGGAAAATCATAGAGCACACTTTTCGTAGCAGTTTCTTTGTATAAGGAGGCGATCGATTTAAGCATCTGGCAAATACCATCATAATTTAAAGCCTTTCTAAACTGCTCTAAAGCCAAATAGTAGGATTCGTGGGCAGGCTGATACTTCAACATTGCCTCTTTCAGGGATGCACCGCGATAAAAACAATCAGCCGCAAAATTCGCATCATAGTTTTTCACAGACATTTCCTGCCTGGCAGCCTTGATAAATCCATCCGCCGCAACATCATAACGCTTGGCGACCGAATCGGTAACGGCGGTTTCCAATAGCTTTTTGGCTGTTGGATCCTTTTGTGCATACAGCAAATGACCGGTTAAAAGGGTCAACGTCGATAGCAGTAAAACGCGTATATGATATTGCATAAATGCGGGTTTAGGTATCCCCTGTTAATTTACATCCATTTTAAGTTCTAAAATCTACCCACTACCACGTATTATTAATACAGGAGCTTATTTTTGTTCTTTAGGAACCAATTTCAGGAATACAATGAACGCATCTGCCAGTTTATACCAGCAATATCTGGAACAAATCCAAAAAATCGCCGATCTGCGCTATGCTTCCGCCGTGCTGCAATGGGATCAGGAAACCTATCTGCCGCCCAAGGGAGCCGCCTATCGGGGTCAACAGATTGCCACACTCTCAGAAACCGCCCATAACTGGTTTGTTCGCGATGACTTTGGAGAGCTGTTGCAAAATTTATCAACCGATGTATCTCTCGATCCGGATCAAAAAATAAATGTAACCCGAACACTGGAAGACTATCAACGTCAAAAAAAATACTCTGGTGCCTTTGTCAGAAAATTAAGTGAGGCCACGAATCAAAGCTTTCATAGCTGGATCAAAGCCAGAAAGGAAAATGATTTCAGCTATTTCAAAGATGATCTGGATATTCTGGTATCGCTTAAAAAGGAAGAAGCAGCTATTCTGGGGTATGCACAACATCCGTATGATGCTTTACTGGACGACCATGACAAAGGAAGTACGGTTGCACAACTCGATCCGTTATTTCGGGAACTTACCGGCCCCCTGCAAAATTTGCTGCAAAAAATAAAGGGCGCTGCACCCATTAATAACGACCTGCTCAGGCAACATTACCCTGCCGCCAAACAATGGGAACTGGGCATGCAGGTAATTAAAGATATGGGGTATGATCTGGAAGCCGGGCGGCAGGATATTGCTGAACATCCATTCAGTATCAACTTCAACAATAAAGATGTGAGGGTAACCACCCGCATCGATGAAAACGATCTGGGAAACATGCTTTGGAGCTGTATCCATGAAGCGGGCCACGCACTTTATGAACAGGGCTTGCCCGATGGTCAGTATGGATTGCCCCTGGGAGAACCGGCCTCTTTTACAATTCATGAATCGCAGTCCAGGTTATGGGAGAACCATGTGGGACGATCCGAAGCCTTTATCAATCATTATATCCCGACATTTAAAATGTATTTCCCGGAACAGTTAGGAAATACAGAAGCCGCTTCATTATATAAAGCCGTTAATAAAGTGGAAGCTTCCCTGATACGAACGGAAGCAGATGAACTCACCTATCATTTTCATGTAATGATCCGCTACGAGATCGAAAAAAGTTTACTGGACGGCAGTTTAAAAGCAGCGGACGTACCGGCAATCTGGAAGGAGAAATATGAACAGCTGTTAGGCGTAAAAGTACCGGACGATAAATCGGGCTGCCTGCAAGATGTACATTGGAGCCATGGCAGTTTCGGGTATTTTCCCACCTATAGCCTGGGAAGTTTGTATGCCTGTCAGTTTTACCACTTTGCCCAAAAAGAACTCCCCCAACTGGAAGCTGATATTGCCAACGGAAATTTCACTGCACTGCTTAACTGGCTGAGAACGAGGGTGCATGCCGAAGGCAGAAGGTATACTTCCGGTGATTTATGCCTGAAAATTTGTGGTGAACCGCTGCAACCATCCTATTTTCTTGATTACCTGCTTGGGAAATACAGTAAAATTTACCATTTTTAACCAGCCAACGCACTTACTATGAAAAAATCCAATAGTATCATTCTGGTGATTTTATTGATGATCACCGGCATTTCCTGCAAAAAAGCCGTGGAACAAAAACAGGAAGACATTCTCATGAAGGCCATTACAGATGGCACCTGGATCGTGGAACAATATTTTGAGAATGGAACGAACCTCAGTTATGAATTCCTGAATTACGACTTTAATTTCACCTCAAATGGCGTGGTTACCGGAACCATTTCCGGAAACAGTACCGCCGGCACCTGGTCGGGTAGCTCCAGCACCGCCTCCATCACTTCCAATTTCCCCACTTCCACCGCACCATTGGTAAAAATGAACGGGGTCTGGAAGATCACCGATAGTTACTGGGATTATGTGGAAGCTGAAACAACCGCTGCAACGGGAAAAAACGTGCTGCGTCTAAGAAAAAAATAATTCAACTTTCTTACAAACTCCTCCCGCCATCCTGCATGTCTGGCATTGAATATGCAGGAACTAATCACTTTGTAAATACCTGTATCAAAAAGTAAAAATGAGGTGTTCCAAAAAACAGTGACAGCACGCTGATATTTTGCAGAAACAGGTACTAATGGGTATGGATTAAACGTTATTCAGCCATTCCTTTTAATCCGGCCTCCTTATTGGCTTCAGCAACCGCCATTTTTGGTAAATGAACCGGAATCCCGGTTCCACCCAACGAAAATTAGGTGAAAACCGTATATTACTCAGGTAGAACCCCGAACCCCGTGAATCTGAAAAACGAGCTTATCTTTTGTGAAACGATATAAAATCGCCCATATACAATCTTTTGGCCGATACCAAACTGCGTGGCGCTATTTGCGTTGTTTTTGGATCGCCATTTTGCTGCTTTCCGGACTGAATGCACGGTCCCAAAATCCCGTGCCGGAATTTTCCGCCAATGTAACCACAGGCTGCGCCCCTCTTGCCGTTCAATTCACCGATCAAACGACCGGAAATCCTACTTTCTGGAACTGGGATCTTGGCAACGGACAATTATCCACTTTACAAAACCCCTCCACCACCTATACCACACCCGGCGTTTATACAGTAACCCTGGTCGTTAGAAATGCGAACGGCATTAATTCCATTACAAAAACAAATTACATTGTTGTAAACCCATCACCAACAGCACGATTCACCGCAAATATCACTACCGCCTGTTTACCCGCCACCATACAGTTCACAGACTTATCGGTCCCCAATGCCGGCACCATTGTACAATGGGATTGGGATTTTGGAGATGGCAATACCTCAAATCAGCAAAACCCACAACATACCTATACCACTACCGGCTTTTATACTGTATATCTACGGGTAACCACCTCCACCGGTTGTAGCAATTTAGCCGGAATTGGAAATTATATCAGGGTCGTTTCAGGCGTAACGGCAGACTTCGACTTTACCCCGCCGGCAACCTGCCGCCCTCCGTTTGCCGTAAACTTCAGAAACCTCACCAGTGGCCCGGGTACGCTAACCTATAACTGGGATTTTGGCAATACCACCACATCAACAGCTAAAGACCCTGTGGCCACCTATCTGGCACCAGGAACTTATAACATTACACTAAATGCTACCAGTCAGTACGGCTGTGCTGCCTCTGTGCAAAAGAGCCTGACCATACCAGCCACCAGCACCAGTTTCACGAGCCCGGACTCGGTATGTTTGAATACGCCCGTAAATTTTCAGAACAGTTCCACCAACCCTGTTTCCACCCTTTGGGATTTTGGTAATGGAAGCAGTTCAACCAATTTAAATGACATTTCCACCTATACTACACCCGGGAACTATACGATAAAACTGATCAACACTTATCAGAATTGTACAGACTCAGCTATACGTCCGCTCTATGTTCGCCCCCGACCCACAGTTGATTTTACGGCGCCCTTAGTAGTGGCCTGTCAGGCGCCATTCACAGTAAATTTCCAGGACATTTCTCCGGATGCGCAAAGCTGGTCTTGGGATTTTGGAGATGGCGGTACTTCTAATCAACAAAATCCTTCACATACCTATATTACGCCGGGACAGTATACGGTTACATTAACCATAACTGACAGTAAAGGATGTACGAATACTACTTCAAAGAGTTCCTTCGTACGCATTATTGCCCCCACACTATCCATCGCCAATGCACCAGCCGGCGGATGTGCCCCCTTTACGTACAGTCCGGTGGCAGTAGTAAATGCCATAGATGGGGTTGCTTCTTATTTCTGGGACTTTGGGAATGGGAATACCAGTACCTTGCCCAATCCAACCAATATTTATCCAGTACCCGGCACCTATACCATAACGGTTACAATTACCACCAACGGCGGTTGCACCAGTACCCGCACCTATACAAATGGCGTACGGGTGGGCACTTTGCCCGCAACGAATTTTAATTTTGTTGCCTCACAACCCTGCGTGTCCTCAAATGTTCAATTCACCGATCTTTCAGGTACTGCCGATAACTGGTCCTGGAATTTTGGAGATGGCAGCAGTTCCAGTCAGCAAAATCCGATACATCAGTATATTGACACCGGCTATTTCACGGTTACACTGACCGCCTATAATAATGGCTGCGGACAATCATTCACCCTGCCTACCCAGGTTCATATTCAACCACCGGTAGCATCTTTTACGCATCAGGTAACCTGTACCAATAAACGCCTGGTCACCTTTGTGAATACATCCAAAACCGACCCTGCTTATGGCCCGGTGAGTTATTTATGGGAATTCGGCGACCCGCTGAATACAACAGCCAGCACAGCAAACACCTCCTTTACCTATGCCGGTTTGGGCACTTACACAGTGAAACTAACCGTTACCAACGGTGTTTGCAGTCAAACCTTCAGCCGGAACATTGTTGTTAATGGTGATATCGCCGACTTTACAGCCAGTAAAACAAATCTCTGTCGAAATGAGAGCGTTACGTTCACAGCCACTAATAGCAATCCGGCGAATGTCACCTCCTATCAATGGTCGATAGATGGAGGTGCCTTCTTTACGGGAACAGCTACTATGTCTAACCGTTTTTTAACAACAGGGCCTCATACGGTAGCATTGACCATTTCTGATATCAATGGATGCAGAGACACTTTGATCAGAAATGCCGTTGTACAGGTTTCCGGTGCTACGGCCGCTTTTACGATCCCTGCTGCCGGAGCCTGTAAAAACAGCCAGATCAGCTTTGTGGATGGATCTACATCCACCGGCAATATTGTTTCCTGGAAATGGCATTTTGGAGACGGGCAATCACAAATCTATTCAACCCCTCCTTTCACCCATTTATATTCCGACACCGGGGTATTCTATCCGTCATTGATCGTAACGGACAATATTGGTTGCACCGATTCCATTCGAAGCACCATACCTGTTTGGATCACTTCACCGAAAGCAGGGTTCACGACTGCCCCAACTGTTGTTTGCGCCAGTGTGCCGGTACAATTCAATGATACGTCAAAAGGATATGGCCTGCGGTACCAATGGTCCTTTGGCGATGGCAATACGTCTACCCTGAAAAATCCATCGCATACCTATGGCGGCACCGACAACACATATACCGTTCGTTTAATCATAACAGATACCACCGGTTGCACTGATACCGTTACCAAAACCAATTTCATAAACATTCGTTCGCCGAAACCCGCTTTTGCAGTGAAAGACAGTTCCAGTATCTGTCAGTTACTGGAAACAAAATTCACGTTTCAGGCACAGGATTATCAATCATTCTATTGGGATTTCGGCGACGGCACTACTTCCACCCAATTAAATCCGCGGCATTTCTATAACACCTATGGATCCTATACAGCCAAATTGGTTCTTACCGGATTTGGCGGATGCCTGGATTCCGCCAGTGCAGTGATCAATGTGTATAATCCGACTGCTGTAACCCGATTCAACTACAGTCCGATCCAGGGATGTAATTCAGTGCTCACGACTTTTGATATTACAACCCCTCCCTCCACCAAGTTATATTTCTATTCCGGCGATGGTATTACAGACTCCTCGCAGCGCAAACAATTCCAGTATCTGTATCGGCTGCTAGGCTTCCACACACCAGTGATCGGCTTACGTGATAGTACCGGATGCTTTGTTACCTTCTCCGGCCCGGCGATACGGGTGCTTGGGGCTGAGCCCTTATTCGGGATGGACAAGAAAACATTCTGCGATAGTGGTACCGTTGTTTTTGGAAACTTTACCATCAACAACGACCCGATCGTTTCCAGTGTTTGGGATTTTGGAGATGGCAGTACGTCTACCGTAAAGGACCCCACGCACCGTTTCACAACACCCGGAACCTTCGTGGTATCACTTACCGTAACCACCCAAACCGGCTGTTCAAAAGTAATGACCGATACGGTTCGGGTATATGGAACACCTCAGCCCATTATCAACAGCGATACTGTAGTTTGCTTAAATCAAAATATTTTATTACTGGGCGCACTGGCCGTTGCCGATACCGCAATAACCTGGAGATGGGATCATGGCAATGGCACTTCGGCCAATACACAGAATTCCACTACCAGCTATTCAACACCCGGACGGTATACCATCAGCCTGGAAGCCGCCAATAAATTAGGTTGCCGTACCACCACCACCCGTTCTGTACTGGTGCCCCCAACACCCGCTATTACTTTCACCGGTAACCCTGTAATTCCCGTGGGTACCAGTATTCAGATCCCGGTTAGTTATGGACCGAATGTTAACACCTGGAACTGGACACCTGCCAACGGATTAAGTTGCACGAACTGTGCAGTACCGGTTGCCAGCCCGAAATCAACCACCCGATACAAGGTGTCAGTGACTGATATTTACGGATGTTCCAATAATGGCGACATTACCATTGTGGTGGTGTGTAACGATAAAAACTTTTTCATTCCCAATACCTTCTCGCCCAATAATGATGGCAACAACGACCTGTTCTATCCGAGGGGTACAGGCCTGGCACGTATTCAAAGTATGCGGATATTCAACCGGATGGGACAAATGATTTTTGAAAAAAGAAACTTTAGCGCCAATGATCCCTCAATGGGTTGGAACGGCACGTACAATGGCAAGAAGGCCGAAATGGATACTTATGTTTATATAATAGAAATGATTTGTGAAAACTCCGTAATCATTCCCTACAAAGGAAATGTAACCCTGATCAGATAATAAAGCAGTGATAAAAACAGCATGAGCAGACGCCTATATACTTACTTTTTAAAACTGACAGGAATACTGTTGCTGTGCAGTATGGGTGCCAGCGGACAGGATATTCATTTCTCTCAGTTTTTCGAAGCACCGCTCCTGCGCAATCCTTCACTGGCGGGAATATTTGCGGGCGACTACCGCATGCAGGGTGTATACCGTGACCAATGGAATAGTTTTACCAACGCTTATCGTACTGGGTCTTTTAATGCTGAGTACAAAATGCCGATCGGAAAAGGAGATGATTTTATGACTACTGGCATTCAAGCGGTATTCGACAAGGCAGGTACGGTTGGTTTAGCAACTACACAGATATTACCGGCATTGAATTATCATAAGTCCTTAAGCAGTGAAAGAAGATCGTATTTATCACTGGGCTTCATGGGAGGGCTCGTACGCAAAACGATCGACATCAGCAAAATGACCACCAACAATCAGTATAATGGTGGCGGGTTCGACCCCACCCTGCCTACCGGCGAAGGGTTTAATACCCCAAACTTCTCCACCTGGGATGCGGCTGTGGGTCTTAGTTATAATTCAGGCTTTGGCTCCAGTGAATACAACAGCCTTTATGCCGGTGTAGCCTACCACCACCTCAACCGCCCCAAAAACTCCTTTTACAGGGATGTGACGGTAGAATTGAATCCAAAATATGTAATCAGTACCGGAATCAAATTCGGGATTGACGAGTACACTTATTTTACCCTCCAGGCCGATCATACGATACAGGGCTCATTTGCAGAAACAATTGGCGGCGCTTTATATTCTTATAAATTAGGGCCCGACCCCGATAATGCGATTTACACTATTCATGCAGGCGCCTTCCTGCGTTGGAAAGACGCCGTGATACCGGTGGTAAAACTGGACTGGAATGCCTTTTCCATGGCCCTTAGTTACGATGTAAATATCTCCCCACTTAAAACAGCCAGCATGGGGAGGGGCGGAATAGAATTATCGCTTACCTATATTGGTTTCCTCGACCGTGATAATAGCAGCAGAGACAAAGTACTTTGTCCGAAATTTTAGCCAACCCAGACTTTTTTTCTACGATGTAAACTCTTTTCACCCGCTGTTGTTGTTTTCTTAAACACTCATTTTAACCGTAGAAAACAAACAGGATGAAAATTGAAATTGGACAAGCCGCAATCGACTTTACGCTGAACGATCAGGATAAAAATCCTGTAACACTATCTGCTCAACAGGGAAGTAAAGTGGTATTGCTTTTCTTCCCAAAAGCTTTTACCAGTGTATGCACGAAGGAACTTTGTTCTGTACGCGACCATCTGACCGATTATAACAACGCCAACGCAAAAGTATTTGGGATCAGTTGTGACACGACCGAAGACCTTAACGCCTATAAAGCGGAACAGCAGTTGAACTTCCCGCTGCTTAGTGATATCAGCCGGGAAATCTCGTTCCAATATGGGTCTCTGTATCAAAGCAATCCGGAGGACAGATCCGGCGTATCGAAAAGATCGGCTTTTGTAATTAATGAAAAAGGAATCGTTATACACGCAGAAGTATTGGAAGATGGCTACCAGATTCCCGATTTCGAGGCAATACACAACTGTCTTAAATCAAATTAATCAGAAAAAACAACATTGTTTTATTGAAAATCAGCCATTTAGGAGTTTAAAATATACAATTTTACCCCTAAATGGCCGATTTTCCCGGTTGACAGATTTGTAAATTTGTGCTAAAGGGTTTACCTTGTATACTAATTGTAAAACGTCATCCCGAATGAGGATTTTTTACGCATTATCCATTATCCTTCTTGCCTCACTTGCTGCGAAGAGCCAGGACAGAACCGCTACTGCCCCTGGTCAGGATCCTGCGTCTAAAATCATTAAGTTTTACCCCAACCCCGCTACCGCTTTTATCAACTTCGAATTTCAGCGCTCATACGACAAAGCATTCAATTTCCAGATCTTCAATTTTCTGGGAAAGAAGGTTTATGAGGTTAATAATGTAAATGCAAAGACAGTTGTAAACCTGGGCGACTTTTATCGTGGTGTATACATTTTCCAGCTCAGAGACAAAAGCGGCAAAGTAGTCGACTCCGGAAAGTTTCAGGTGTCTAAATAATCCCCTTTATTTATTGTTGTAACTATTGCACCTGTACGATCAGGAATTTCAGATATTGGGTATTGTCCCAGCCCCAAACGATCGGATGGTCGGAAGACTGTGCCTGAAAACAAACCTGACGGATATTGCGTCGGGCGTCGCGGGCGGCCATTTGAATAGTATTCAGAAACATATCTGGAGGTACCAGATTGGTACAGCTTGAGGTAACCAGAAACCCACCCGGCCGGATCAATTTAATGCCCCGCAGATTGATCTCTTTATAACCGGTAATAGCTTTCTGAATATTATCCCGGGTTTTTGTGAAGGAAGGCGGATCGAGCATCACCACATCATATTGCCGACCGTCTTTACCCCATTGCTTCAATACATCAAATGCATTAACGCATTCAAAACGACAACGGTCTTCATAGCCATTCAGGGCCGCATTTTTATTGGCCTGCTGAACGGCGCTTTCAGAAATATCCAGTCCTAAAACAGATTTCGCTCCATAATGGGCTGCATGGATTTCGAATGTACCGGTATAGGTAAACGCACCCAGTACTTCTGCCCCATTTACAATATGCCGGATGGCCCTGCGGTTATCCTGTTGATCAAGGAAATATCCGGTCTTTTGGCCATTTGCAATATCTACATTGAACTTCAGGCCATTTTCATTGATTACAATATTCGTATCGAATGGATCGCTTAAAAAACCTTTGATCTGGGTAAGTCCTTCCAATTCCCGCACCGGCACATCATTGCGTTCGAAAATGCCTTTGGGTTGGAAAATGGTTTGAATGGCTTTTACAATGGCCGGCTTCCATTTATCAATGCCCAGTGCAAGGGTTTGAATAACAAAATAATCATTGAACTTATCAATGATCAATTGCGGCAGGTAGTCGGCCTCTCCAAAAACCAGCCGGCAGTTTTCTACATAGCCCAATTGCTTGCGGTAATTCCAGGCCTGTTGTAATTTATGCAGAAAAAAATCTTCATTGATCGTGTCTGCTTTCTTCTGGGTCAACAAACGCACCAGGATCTGTGACTGTGGGTTGTAATAGCCCTTCCCCAGAAATTTTCGATCATGTGTATATACGTCCACGATATCGCCGGCGGTTGCAGGTCCTTCCAGTGTATTTACCTCATTGGCAAATACCCAGGGATGTCCATTCAAAACACGCTGTCCGATCTTTCGCTTTAATATTACACTTGTCATGGCGCAAAAATAGGAAATAAAAAAAGGAAATGACCGTAGCCATTTCCTTTGCTATGAAGAAGCACTGTAATTACTTATTTAATTTCTTGTTTATCCTGCAATAGTTTATCAACGATCCAGGCGCCCAAACGCTGGCCCTGAGCGGTGCCCACTTCCGTTCCGGAACGGTAGTGAATACCGCCATACACCCTGCTCACGGATGCTTCCTGCGCAGCCTCCATAAAGGAGTTAAAATGGCGTTGCATGCCGATATAGCGAAGGTCACTGGTATCCTGAAACGAAAAATTCTGTCCGTATAATTTTTCCAGTATGGTAGCCGCAGAGGCTGAAATAGAACTGTGGCCGCTGGTATATTCCGGGAAAGGAGGTGTTTGAAGGAAGGGGGTCCAGGCCGGGTCGATCCATTCATTGATCACTGTAACAGGACGAACAACATTACTGCGGTATTTTTCATCCCAGCAGGATATAAACGCATCGTACAAGGCAATTGAGGTCAATGCATAGGTTTGTGCCACTTTTACCGGACTGGCTTTTGTTTGCCGGGCTGCGATAGCCGCGATGCCCATCCAGTGACCACCGGGCGTGATCTTTTTATTGCCAAACATCATGTGTCCGGCATGTTCCAGTACAAATGGATTGTCGTCCCAATATTTGGCAATAAGCCGCTGTTCCTCTGTCAGTGTTTTCCCGATGGTATAAACTTCCAGCAGATATTTATAATAGGCACTGGCCGTATCCTTGCTGAAAGCGGGGGGGCGGGGCGGCATAAACTGAGAAGCCGAATCCATGGTCATAGACTTCATGGTATTCCAGCACCATTCCACACCATCCAGATAATCGGGAGGTGTAGGGCGCCAGCGTCCCGGCTCATTACTACCCAAATGCTTTTCCTTTCCGCGGGAAAGCGCATATCCATCCGATTTAGCACGTTTTAAAATGATCGCTGCTACGGTATCTCCGAATTGCACCGAACGATCATAAATATCCGCAGACAGGGCGGCTTTATACTGTCCGAATACAGCCGTTTCATATTTTAGGAGAGAATCCACCGAAAACACTTTCACTTTTCTAACCACATTAAAGAATGCCTTGGTAGCGGCTAAGGAATAATCGTAAGTTAAGCTGGTATCTGGTGCCGGCATTTTATCAAACCCATTCAGCTTTTCAGTAAGGGAAGGAAATCCCTTTTCCGCATGACGCAAGGCCTCATAGGATGCCAAAGAAGCGTACACGTAGATCCGGCTGGCAACAGGCGGCGTAAAAACATCATAAATGATAATCTGGGTGAGTTGATCCTGATTTTGATGCAGGGTTTCCGCCGCATCGGGTAACGCACCGGGTCGGGAGGTGCAAGAGCCTGCCAATAATGCAATGGCCAGAAAAACCGGGATAATTCTTGAAAACATAGGTTAAGCAATTAGTTTGATAAAGTTACGGAACGCTTCTGACCATTTAGCTTAAACAATTCAATAGTTCTGACCCCTTTTTCCGCTTTGAGCCAGCGACCCGATTGTGATAAATAGGAAGCCCCATACCCAAATTCCCTTTTTTGTTTTTTACCATTCGCATAGGTAAGCACTGCATATTGATCATCCTTTTCCAGGGAAAGGAGGCGTGACGTATCACGGGGTTTGAAAAGAAGCAGTCGGCCTCTGTTCTGGCTGGCTGCCACCCATTGTTTACCATCGGCTCCTTTCAAAGTAACCAGGGCCTTTCCATTACCGGGAATATACAGCCCTGATTGCAACATCGATGCCTCACTGAATCCTCCCTTTCCATCTCCCATCAATAAAGTTCCGGTGCAGGCGTCATAACGCCCAACAGAAACTTCTGTACCATAATCGTTGCCATTTATGATCAAATCAAGATTGCCATCAGCATTTATATCTTCAGCGATCATGCCATTTATACAAGAAAATTGTGTTCCGGCTGATAATGGAACCGCCTTAAATAGTAATCCACCCTGATTCAGGAGGATCATATGCGCAAAGGTATTTGCTTCCAGTTTCAGGGCTCCTTTAAGCTCTTCCGGCGTCAGCATCTTTTCCATGGGAGCCTGCGCATATAATTTATAATTCTGGAACTTGGAACGAAATCCGATAATCTGTTTCACCATATCATCTCTGGTTTGGGCCGGATATTCCCGTTTGGTATTATCAGCCATAGACGCAGGCAGGTATAAGGATGGAATAGCATCAAAAGAATTATTATGATCATAATCCTTTGCATAGACGCGCACCGGCATCTCCGGACTGGCCCGGTAGTAAGAATTGGTTCCCAGATTACCCAGCACATAATCAATATCGCCATCATTATCCACATCGGCCGGCAAGATACTGCGCCACCAACCGGATAATCCATTGGTTCCGGTGGAGGCTGTAATATCGGTGAACTGTCCTTTGTTATTTTTAAAGAATCGAACAGGCATCCACTCTCCTGCTAATATGAAATCAATTTGTCCATCACTGTCCAGATCGGTCCAGATAGCATCAGACACCAATCCAATCGAAACAAGTGCAGGCGCTGCGGTCGCTGTTACATCTACAAAATGCGGCTTCCCGGGCGTTGATTCGTTCCGGTAAATAAAACTGCTAACCGGTTTTGGATAGTTCCAGGGCTCAACACGACCCGCCAGCAACAGATCCAGGTCTCCATCCCCATCCATATCTGCCGCCCGTACGGCCGATTTACTGGTGAGATTTTTGGGCAATGCCAATGTATCCTGTACGAAATGTGCTTTACCATCATTCACGTATAATTTATCCTGATAGTTAAAAGAGCCCGCGGTGTTTTCATATCCACCTCCAGCGATCAATATATCCTGGTCACCATCTCCTTCCACATCAAGCAACAGTATACCTGCATCCTCCGACATTTTCGTGTAATCGGAAGCGCCCGGCTGCAGGTCTTGCTGAATAAAATGTTCCGGACTGTTTTGTAAAAAGATCCTGGTACTCTTGCCATAGGAACCACCGGCAACGAGATCATCCAATCCATTCCCATCCAGATCAGCCACAGCCAGGGCGGGTCCGGATTCAGAATATTTATGAGGCAGCAATTTCTGAATATTAAAATCAATGAAATCGCGCTCCAGATCAGTGTAATTGATGCCGGCAGCAACAGATGCTTCAGTAAATAAAGCAGCGTTTGCGAATTCCTGCTTACCAATCGAATAATGTTCTCCGTTATCAATGGAAACCTGAAGGGTTTGATTGATCGCCGGATTTTTAACCACGGTCCTCCGGTCGCTCAATGGCCATATAACTGCTATAGAATCAATCACAGTAGTTTGTCCCAGACCGAAATGCGCCGTCAACGGCACAGACGACAAATAACCACGCGTAGGCACATTTTCATAAACCTGCATTTTCCCTTGATAATAAACAGTAATAAAGGCGCCGATGGCGTTACGGTTTTTATCTGTCCCTTTAAGGGCCACATTCAGGTAGGCCGGCCGCTTTTCGGATGTGGCATGAAGGGTGTTTTCATATACAAAAGCTTCATCATTGATATTGTTCACGGCGAAATCCATATCGCCGTCGTTATCCAGATCGGCATAAGCTGCACCATTTGAAAAACTGGGTTGTTCCAGTCCCCAATGCAGCGATTCGTTGCTGAACCGCAGGTCGCCACTATTCCGGAATGCATAATTATGAATTTTTACTTCCGGGATCTGTTCCAGCAACATAGACTTTCCGGTAACGGAAAAAGCTTCTTTTCGAAAGCTGATAAAATCGTGATCGGTAACATCTTTGGGAAATCCATTGGTGATGATGATATCGCGGAAACCATCATTGTCAAAATCTGTTACCATCGGCGTCCAGCTCCAATCGGTTTCAGCCACACCCGCAAAAAAAGAGATATCACTAAAAACGGGCGCCCCGATGGTATCGTTGCTCAATACTCTTGGGCCACGATTTAACTGAAGGGTATTGCGCACATACTGATACTGATAACCCAGTTGGTCACTATTCTGATAGGTTTGATAACTGTTCGCATTCAGCATCATTTTCTTCCGGTAATTATCTTCCGGATTCATATCCAGTTCGATCACATCACTCAGTCCGTCATTATTAATATCAATGATATCATTCCCCATCGCGTTCGCTGAAGTATGTTTGAAATATTCTGTAACGCGATCCGTAAAAGTGCCATCGTGATTATTGATATAAAGTATGTTTTGCGACAGATAATCATTCGTAACATAAATATCTTTCCACCCATCACGATTGATATCGGAAATAGTTACGGCATGACCGTATCCTTCAATGGTGGTGCCGGCCTGTTTCGATACATCTGTAAAAAAAGGCTGTTTTTTTGTGCTATCCCAGTCGTTGCGGTACAGGCGTCCGGTACTGGGGTGTTCTCCTTTCAGCATGCGGGGGCGAAAGCGGTTGGGATAATCCCCCTGTATAATGTGATTCACTACAATATAAACATCCAGATCGCCATCATTATCATAATCAAAAAAGGCCGGCATGGTGGAGTGCGTAGTGTCGGCTAAACCGTATTGCTCCGCCATTTCTTCGAAACGTGGTTTATTGGCAGCATCATTACCCTGATTAATATACAGCAGATTTTTACGAAGGGCTGGATTTTTGTTCACAGATGCTGCGACATACATATCCAATCTGCCATCGTTATTAATATCTACTACAGCTACCCCTCTGCACCAACGGCCCGAACCTGTAACACCAGCCGTTTCTGTAATATCTTCAAAATGCAGCTTTCCTTTATTGAGGTAGAGTTTGTTAGGCACCATATTCCCCGTGAAATAAATATCCTGTAATCCATCTGCATTGAAATCAGCAATGCCTACACCACCGCCATTATATACATTTTCAAAATCCAGTACGTTCACTGAATCAGATTCAATGATGGTATTATTAAAATGAATATCAGACTCTTTGGAAGGCACCAAACGAAATAATTTGTCTTTAGAATTACAGGCGGTAACACCGATCACAAAAAGTAAAAAAGGAATAAATATTCTCATAGTAAAAAAGAGATGTTCAGCGAAACAAATGTAGGGCAGTTTACGAATGAAAATGCAATAAAAAAAGGCAGAGAATAATCTCTGCCTTTTGATCATATATACTGAAATATATTAATAACCACTATTCTGCTTCAGTGTACCTCCGGAAAGGTCGATCTGACGCTGGGGAATAGGGAAGTACTCATGTTTACCAGTAATAAATGTGGGTACTGATGGAGCTTTCAGATAAGCTCGCTGGTTATTGATAGAAGGGTTGCTGGTACCACTTACATAACGGAAATAGGCATCCAG
>CAZKSY010000049.1:0-20017 GCA_964555605.1 uncultured Chitinophagaceae bacterium
TTGATAATCGAGTGCCGGAAGTGCATTACCTGTTCTATCGAATAAGGCATTATTCTCCCAGGAGGAACCGGTGCCCCAGCGATCTTTCATCGGAGAAGTGATCCAGGCCGGTTCCCAATACATGATTCCCTTTCCACCACCATCTTTGATGGCCTGCACCAGGGCTTTCATATAATTGAACTGACCAGCGGGTGTTTTCGGATACCCGGCTACGGTATCCGTTGCGCCGAAAAGATTGTTATAACTATCGTAATTATCACCGGTAAAGGGATAGGCCGTTTCGACCACCATAACAGTCTTTCCATAATTATTTACCAGGCTACGAATGGTATCACGAATAGCCGTGAAGGTATTCACCTGCGACCATTTGCAATAATGCGACAGACCAATAATGTCAAAATCAGTTACTCCCGCTGTAGCAATAACGCCTTTGGTCCACCAACCGGCATCCTGCAATTGCGCTACGTGTAAAATGATCTTTGGCTTAATGGAAGCGGTGGCCGAAAAATCCCTAACGGCTTTTATGCCACTATTCAGCAGTACGGCAAAATTGGAGAAATTGCCATTGGTGACTTTTCCTTCAGGAAATAACATACCCGGGTTGTTTTCATTTCCTACCTGCACCATTTCTGGCACACAGTCTTTCGACTTAAGATAATTTAAAACAGACAAGGTGTAATTATACACAGAGTCTTTGAGTACATTCAAGGGGAGTCCATTCCAGGCTTTCGGGGGAAGCTGCTTTTGCGGGTCGGCCCAATCATCGGAGTAATGAATATCGAGGTTCACCGCCATGCCATTTTGCTTGGCACGACGTATGGTTTTCTCCACATCAAGGAGGTCGCTGTAGATCTTTCCTCCCGTCACCGGCAATTGCCAATCGGGCGTATGCCATAAACGTACGCGAACCGCATTGGAACCATGATCACTGAAAATGGCAAAAGGATCTTTTGCTTTATTGCTGTCACTGAAAACAGCCCCATTGGCTTCCAACTGGTTTACATAGGAAAGGTCAACACCCATGCAAAAATCCGTCCATGCATATTTCGACGGCTTCGGAACTACCGGCGCATCAACGTTTGTCGGGCTGCAAGAAGAACCGAACATTAGACCGGCGATTGCAGCGAAAACAGATAAAGAGCGTACCAGCTTTTTCATGATCCGTAAATTTAAACTGCAATTTAATCACAAAAGCTGGTGACGGGACAGGGGAAATTTTTTATTTGGCAAACCCCATCGCGGTTAACCAATCATAAAATCGCTCGATCCATTGTTCAGTGGGCAGGTTAATTTTCCGCATCCCGAAGCCATGACCTCCCTTAGCATACATATGCAGTTCTGCCGATTTAGAAACAGCTAACCAGTTATTATAAACTGCTACACTATGAGGGGCCAGATTGAGGTTATCATCGGTTGCGGCACAGATAAAAATGGGCGGTGCATCCTTGGGTGCTTTGTTTGTCATTTGTTCTGCAGTAACGAAGGGATAGATCGGGGCGCTGAAATCGGGCCGACTTTCTTTATCGTAATTCAGGGTAACGCCCATGGTTACGGTACCACCGGCAGAAAAGCCCATAAAACCGATCTTTTTAGGATCAATTTTATATTCAGCCGCATGGGAACGTACATACTTCATCGCTTCCTGCCCATCTTTAATTGAAAGTGGTATAATGGCATTGGTAGCCTCCTGCATTTTTTGCGGATCACCCATCCGGCCCATTAATTCTTTTACCGGATCTTCCGTTACACTATGCACCAATCGATATTTCAGTACAAACACTGTAATGCCTTTTGCATTGAGCCATTTCGCCACGTCATTCCCTTCACTATTGATAGAAAGCGTATGAAAACCACCACCCGGCGCTACTATTACGGCTGTTTTATTGGCCCTGGCCGGATCGGGTTGAAAAACAGTAAGCGATGGTTCTACCACATTATATACCACCTGTGTATTAAAAATCGGGGAGAACATCTCCTTCTCCTTCCAGTTCCAGTTTTCAGAACCGGGTGCCGCACCGGAATACAAACGTATCACCTTGTTTTGTGCATTCAACGCTGGCCAGATCAATAAAGCCAGAAAAAGAAAAATGATTGGTTTTTTCATTTCAGTATCTATTATGGGTCTATTATTTATTTGAAAGAAACTCCAGTTGAGTGCGGTATAACCCCGGAATGGTCTTCACTTCTTCTCCAAAAACCATTACCACCCCTTCCTTTTTATCGTAGGGCTTCCACTCGGTAAAAGCGGCTTTATTAGGTGTTCCGGTCTTAGCAAATTGAATCCACGCGGTAGCCATTTGTAATTCGAGCGAACGATCCTTTTGGGTCCAATTACGGTTCCATTTGTGCAAGGTGTGTAAGGCATATGGAACATCTGCTGTATGAAATGCCCCGTAATCCGGAAAATTCTCTTTAGCCGGTGGCACCCGGTTAAATTCATATAGATATACCGGACTTTTCGCCAACCGCGCCCAGTTATACGAACCAAGGCCGGCAAATGAAAGCAGATTAATTAATTCTTTAGAAGCAGTAGCCTGCGCATCCGTTTCTCCTGGGAATAATTGCAGGTATTGTTGCCGCTGTTGTGCCGCCGGATACAACTGTTTTGCTTCGGCAGCATAGGATTCTTTGGTCACTTTTACATTACCAAACAAAGCCCCATCACCCGTTACCCAGCCGGTCATGACCGGAACATCATTGAATTGTCCTTTCTCAAAAGCCTCGTAAATGTTTCCGGGCAGCACCCGCTCATCGAGCGTCAATCCAAAACGCATTCCTCCCAATTGTTCTGCAGCCCGCTGCAAACTATCGGCTGAAAGGGCACGCATGGCATCGAGTCCATTTGCTTTGATCTTCTGTTGAAAATCCAATCCGGTTTTTTCGGCACTGGCTTTTGAATTTACAAATCGGCCGCCCAATAATCCACCGCTTTGCGCAATGGCTTTATGGAAAAGTCCCTTAGCCAGAGGGGAAGCCACCAATGCATTCACGCTCATGGATCCGGCTGATTGTCCGGCAATGGTTACATTATCCGGATCACCGCCGAAAGCAGCGATATTGTCTTTGATCCACTGTAATGCTGCGATCTGATCCATGATACCATAATTACCAGACGCATTCACCCCAGATTCCTGTGTTAATGCGGGATGGGCTAAAAAGCCGAACACCCCCACACGGTAATTAATATTTACGAATACCACTCCTCTGCGTGCATATTCTTCCCCATCATAAATCGCGCAAGCGGCAGAACCGGAATTAAATCCGCCCCCATAGATCCAAACAAACACAGGCCGCTTCTCCCCGGGTTTTTTAGCCGCCGTCCATACATTCAGATACAGGCAATCTTCGCTTAGCGGTTCGGGTGGTGCAATAAACTCTTCCGTCCAGCACATAAATGGAACGGGCTTTGATTGCATGGGACTCGCCGAAAAAGCCTTGCAGTCGAGTGTCCCCTTTCTTGGTGCCGGTGGCCGGGGTGCTTTCCAGCGCAGATCACCTATTGGAGGTGCAGCGAACGGCACGCCCTTAAATGAGGCGACCACTCCATTGACCGTTCCGGAAATTTTTCCTTCGCGGGTAACAACTGTTTTCAATTGTGCCGTGGTGATCGAAAAAAGTATGGCGCACATCAAAACCGTAACAATAGATTTCTTCATATGCAATGATTAACAGGCAGGCAGGTTTATTTTTTAACAGTAAACTGATACGAACCACTTCCCACTTCAATCCGGATCTCTCCATATCCAAAACTTAATATTTTAAGATCCTTATGACCCGATACGGGTTGTCCGGATTCCATTACATTGTCGATGGAACTGGTCTTTAACACCACAGTGGCTTTCGTATTACAAGGTATCTCCACATTATAGTGCATGTCGTCACCATCCTTCACCCATCCACTTACTGTATTCCCATAATGTGTTTTCAAACGCGCCTCTGCTTTGCTGAGATTTCCACCAGGTATCGGTTGAATCAGTATGTGCTTATAACCGGGTCCATCTTCATAGGTATCCAATCCGGCCACCACCCGATACATCCAATCGCCGATGGCTCCATAAGCATAGTGATTGAAAGAGTTCATCGAAGCGGGCTCAAAGGTGCTATCGGTACGGATACCATTCCACCGTTCCCAAATAGTAGTAGCGCCCATCTTCACGGGATAGAGCCAGGAGGGATAGGTTTCCTGTAACAGCAGGGTATAGGCCATATCTACTTTTCCATACTGACTCAGTACATGACAGAGATAAGGCGTACCGAGAAAACCGGTGGACAGATGATTGCCATAACGTTTGATATTTTCCTCCAAACGATCGGCCGCCTGTGCCCTTTGTTCTACCGGCAACATTTCAAAATTCAAAGCCAGCACATACGCTGTTTGCGTACCAGAGACCAACCGGCCGGTGGCAGTAACGTATTCCTTTTGGAAAGCTTCCTTGATGCGTTTCAGCAGACTCATATAACGATCCACATCATCCTGATGCCCCAGTACACGGGCCGCATTGATCACTAACTGTGTGGAATGTGCGTAAAAACATTGGGCAATCAGGTATTTGTCTGTAACGGCGGAACTGCCGTCGTTGTCGTCGAAGGGCCGGTAAAAAAGCCAGTCACCAAAATGGAAACCGGTATTCCAGAGATCATTTTTGCTATTCTTCTCCATAAAACCCACCCAGGCTTTCATACTGTTATACTGTGTTTCCAATATCCGTTTATCTCCATAGGCGAGATACGTATTCCAGGGAATGATATTCGCTACATCCGCCCAACCGGTAGAACCGGAAGCACCCGCACCCAATACGTTCGGGATCACAAAGGGAACACTGCCATTCGGCAATTGATCGGCCTCTACATCGCGCAGCCATTTGGCAAAGAAATTATTGACATCGAAATTAAAAGACGCCGTGCGGGAAAATGCCTGCGCATCTCCTGTCCAACCCAAACGCTCGTCACGCTGCGGACAGTCGGTAGGCACATCGAGGAAATTGCCTCTTTGTCCCCATTGAATATTATGCTGTAACTGATTCAGCAAGGGATGAGAAGAGGTAAACGCTCCGGTTTTTTCCATATCAGAATACAGTGCAACAGCTTTGAACTGCGCCGGATCCAGCGGGCCGTCGATACCTTCTACCATGATATAACGGAAACCATAGAAGGTGAAATGCGATTCAAAATCTTCCGTACCTTCTCCTTTCAAAATAAATGTGGCCGTAGCTTTCGCTGCTCTCAGGTTCTCCGTATAAAAATTTCCAAACTTATCCAGTACTTCGGCATGCCTGATCACTACCTTGTCACCGGCTTTTCCTTTCAGGCTTAGTTGCACCCACCCCACGAGGTTCTGACCAAAATCGATCACTTTTTCTCCCTTTGGTGTTTGAATGATCTTCACAGGTGTGAATATTTCTTTCTTTCGAACGGGTTCATTAAAAGCGGCCAGCAGATTATCCTTGGAATAGTCAGCGATCTTAACGCCGCTCCAATTGTCATCCGCATACGCTGCAGTAGACCATCCGGTTTTTTCCATGCGCGCGTCAATGGTTTCACCATGATAAATCTCCGCATAACGAATGGCTCCCTCGGATGATTTCCAGGAGGCATCAGACAGCACCCATGCGGTACTGCCATCCGTATAGGTCACCTGCATTTGAAATAACACACCCAATGTTTTGCCATAGATATTCTTGTTATCACTCCAGGCCAGATAGCCGCGATACCAGCCATTGCCTACAGAAACACCAATGGCATTCTTCCCTTGCTGTAACAGAGCCGTTACATCATAGGTTTGATATTGCAAACGTGTTTTATAACTGGTCCAACCCGGTGTGAGGTATTGATCCCCTACTCTTTTACCATTGATCTGAGCTTCATACATACCATGTGCCGTAATAAAAGCCAATGCCTGTTTGATCTTTTTGGGTGCCGCAAATGTCTTTCTGAAATATTGCGCCGGGCGCTCCTTTTCATTTTCTTTAAAATCGGCTTCGATCCATTGCGCTTTCCATTCTTCCCTGGCAAACAATCCGGTAATAAAAGAAGCCGGCTTTGTCCAGGTGCTGGCATTCCCCTGATTATCCCATACCCGAACCATCCAGGTATATTTTTTAGCAGAAGATAATGCCGGGCCTTTGTAATCGATCATCACCGACTGATCAGAATTCACTTTACCGGTAGCCCAAATGTTCTTGCCACCCTCTGCTACTTTAATTTCATACGCTGTCTGCATCGTATTCCTTTTATCGCCGGAAAGCTTCCAGGAAAAACGAGGTACTTTACTATCCACCCCCAACGGTTCCACCTTGTTATCGCAACGCAGATCAGATACCGTTACCTGCGCCAGAATTGTTTGAACGCAGAAGGCAAACAAAAAAACAAGTAATGACTTTTTCATAAAGCAATGTGCTGGTTTAAATATGTAAACGATCGATAGATTGTATAGTGACTATATTTTCAGGATAGGGTTCCGGATTCCAACTGTCATGAAGTACAAGAGCTGCTCCCAGTGCCGAACCCTGTGCCACTTCTGCCACAAACAAAGACAATTCAGGAAGAGACATTTGGAGCAATCGCAGAAAAATCTTGTTATGACTGAAACCGCCATCAATGAATAACTGTTTGACCGCTGTATGTAAGGTAACCAATCGGACGGCATGCGCTTGCTTTTTTACGAACTGTTGCATGTAAAAATGATAGGCGGATGCTGCTGAGGGGAAATCAGTGATATCTGCCTCCTCTGTGAGATCATTCAATAATTCCGGATCGAAATCCAGTTGCTCCAGCCATTCACCGGTACAACCAAAATGTGTAGCAACCCTGTTCACCATAGCAGCATGCCAGGCACCCCCATGCAAACGGGAGGCTTTTACCTGCTGGCCCTGATAACTGATATAACAAAGTACATCCTGCGCCAATTCGTCGGGCGTCAATGAAATTTCATTGAATGGATTAAGGGTGATACACCAGGTGCCTGTACTCAACAGTGCAAAAGGTTCATGGAATTGCCGCAGATAGGGTATGAGAGCTGCAGAACTATCATGCAATCCTGTTCCGACAACTATCTTGTTTCCTTCCCTGTTTATTTCAAAAGGTTCATCGGCATTTTGCAAGGGCGCCATCAATAGATTCAATCGCTCCTCCTTCACCCAATCATGATAGTCCCATTGTTGAAAATTCCATAAAGCAGTATGACATCCAATACTTGTAATTTCCGAAACGGTCCTTCCGTGTATCAGCCAGGCGAGATACTGAGGCAGATGCAGGGCTACCCTGCACTGTTCAAAAAATTGCGGCGACTCCTGCTTATAGCGATACAATTGTAACCCAGCGTTCAAACTCCCGAGCAAAGGAGAGGCAGTGGCAACTGAAAATTCTTCCTCACCCCCGTGCGCCCGGTATAATTGTTCCGCCAAAGCAGCAGGATATTCTTTCAGGTAATTATAAACCGTTTCCTGCATCGGCTTATCGTTTTCGAGGAGAACCATACTGGCGCCATAAGCCGAAATATTGATCGCTTTTATGTCAATGGAAGGATCCATATATAATTGTCCGAGCGATTCTCGGATAAACCCATCCAATGCGGAAATGGATTCAGACAAAAAACCATCCGCATCAGGCTGCTCGTTTAATCGCACAGAAAACTCCTTCCGTACAGTGTACTGCCGGTCGTAGACCAATAGCTTTTTATTCGTCTTACCAATATCAAATATCAATATCACCTCCTGTGCAGCCATTCGCTATAAGAGAATTTAGTTATAAGCCTGTGGCGATATTTCCCGTGCCCCTTCTTTCGATCAATCCTTTTCGTATCGAAAGAGAACGGAACAGGTCGATTGGCGCCAGAGCCGCTCCACTCCGCAAACGTGCTTCTGCGACCAGAGGCCGCACATCAGTACGAAAGGCCTGTTGCAGGATCTCCTGCGACTGCGCCACATCGTTATGTTTCTGAGCCATCCTCAAAGCAACACGATCCACCAATAAGGCCTGCGCATAGGCGATCTGAATCGCTTCCAGCGATTGCAACAGGTCTTCAAGGGGATCTTTCACATTGTGGGAGGCATCGATCATCCAGCCAAGGTCTGTATGATGCACCATACCACGGGCATCCATGCCCTCTACCAGTTCATTGAAGATCAGAAATAGCTGATAGGGCTTTATAGACCCAACGGTAAGATCATCATCGCCATATTTACTGTCATTAAAGTGAAAGCCACCCAATTTCCCCTCCATTAATAAAAGGGCTACGATCTGCTCAATATTGGCATTGGGCAAATGGTGTCCCAGATCGACGAGTGTATATGCTTTGGGGCCGAGCTTGGTAGCATAAAGAAGACTCTGCCCCCAATCGCCGACAGTGGTAGAATAGAAATTGGGTTCAAAGGCTTTATATTCCACAAACATTTTCCAATCGGCGGGCAAGGCAGCATACACCTGCTGCATGCTTTCCAGCGTGTGCTGAAAGGCTTCTCTGAAATTCAATTGCCCCGGAAAACAGGAACCATCACTCAACCATACCGTAATCGATTTTGATCCCAGTTCTTTGCCATAGGATATTACTTCCAGATTATGCTCCACCGCTTGCCGGCGCACTGCCGCATCCACATGTTGCATGGAACCATACTTATAACTGAAGGGCTGTCCTGCCTGATCCTGAAAAGTGTTCGAGTTCATCGCATCAAAAACGATCCCATAGGAAGCAGCCAGTTGTTTAATGGCAACGGCATCCTTTGGAATATCCCAGGGGATATGCAAGGATACGGCCCCTGCAGAACGGGTGAGCGCATGCAGGAGACCGATATCTTCCAGCTTCTCTTCCAGATTGCGAGGTTCGCCACCGATACTGAAACGCCCGAAGCGTGTACCACCACTGCCTAAAGCCCAACTGGGAATGGCCACCTGAAAATGCTGGAGCTTTTGGATCAGAGCCTCCGTATCCGGGATCTCCAGCCGGAGAAAATCAAAACGGCGTTTGTGTTGCGCCAGGGCCTTATCATTATGCTGTTCAATCCATTTCTTATCCATAACTAAGCAATCGTTTTAAGGAAGATAAAATACTTCTTCTAATGGAATGGAAACGGGGGAATGATCCGGATTCGTTTCCATAATATCGCTCATATAACTCCACCATTTTTTCATGACGGGGTTTTCGGGAAGCGACTTCATTTTTTCCGGATCCTCTATTTGCATCACCCCGAATAATGCAGATGTTTCCTTCTGCAGAAAAATAGAATACTCAGCTATTCCATTTTCTTTTAACAGCAGTGCCAATTCCGGCCAAATGGCATCGTGCCGCTTTTTATATTCGGCTTCCCTGCCCGGAAACAATTTCATTTGAAATGCTACTCTTGCCATAGGTTCCACTGACTTATTAATGAACACAACTATTATCGAACAAAACTCATCGCAATGCCACCGTCAACATTCAACACATTGCCGGTCGATTTATTTAACAACCCTCCGGCAAAAGCAAAACAGGCATTGGCAATATCTTCCGGCAGGATGACTTCATTCAGTAAGGTACGCTTTGCATAATAGGCAGGCAATTCCTCCACAGAGATACCATAGGCTTTCGCACGCCCTTCAGCCCAGCCCCCCGACCATATATTGGATCCGGCAATAACCGCATCCGGATTGACGGCATTCACCCGTATCTTTTCAGGTCCCAACTCGGCAGCCATCAAACGCGTCAAATGCAGTTGCGCTGCCTTGGCAGAACCGTATCCTGCATTGTTAGGTCCCGACACCAGTGCATTCTTCGAAACAATATTAATAATGTCCGCACCAAGTTCCTGTTGACGGAATACCGGTAAGGATTGCTGTGAAACCAGAAACTGACCTTTTACCAGTATATCATATAATTTATCCCAATCTTCAAGGGTATGATCAGCGATAGACTTGGAAATACTGATACCGGCATTATTCACGACAATGTCCAATCCGCCATACTGTAACACCGTTTGTGTGATCGCTTGCTGAATAGACTTCTTGTCGGCAACATTAAGCAGCACCGCGCCCACCATATCAGCACCGAAACTCTTTTTGAATTCGGCTGTTACCTCTTGCAAACGCTCCTGGTTGATATCATTCAACATCACACAGGCCCCTTCCGATGCAAATTTCCAGGCGATGGCCTTTCCAATTCCGCCACCGCTACCTGTTACCAGCGCTATTTTTCCGGTAAGGGGTTTCGGACGGGGCATGCGTTGTAACTTGGCTTCTTCCAATAACCAGTATTCAATATTAAAAGCTTCCTGAGCCGGCAATGAAGTATAAGAAGAAACCGCTTCCGCTCCCTTCATCACATTGATGGCATTGATATAAAACTCCGCTGCCACCCGGGCCGTCTGTTTATCTTTTGCAAATGTAAACATGCCTACGCCCGGATACAGGATCACGACCGGATTGGGATCGCGCAGGGCCGGACTATTGGCATGTTTGCAACGATTGTAATAATCTGTGTATTGCTGCCGGTATTGTGCAAAGGGCTGCTCCAGCAATTTTCGCTGTTCGGTTATAGGTAACTGTTCCCAATCGGCCGGCAGGTCCAATACCAATGGGGCAATCTTGGTGCGCAGAAAATGATCCGGACAACTGGTGCCCATAGGGGCGAGACGCGACAGATCGTGGGAGTTAATGAATTCCAACACCCGCTCATCATCGGTAAAATGGCCGAGCATACGGGTATGTGAGGAGCAATAGCCTCTCAATAAAGGCGCAAGGAGTGCGGCTTTGTTCAGGCGATCGGCTGGTGCTAAAGAGGCGCGCGCAGCGCCACCGAAAACCGGTCTTTTTTGGCCATAATTTTTTTCCAGATAAGCGGCGCACTGCTCGATCACTTCCAGCGTATTTACATAAGACTCATAGGCTGTATTTCCCCAGGTAAATAATCCATGAGAACCCAGCATGATACCGCGGATACCGGGATTTTCGTCCAGACATTTTTTCAATTGCAAGCCCAGATCAAATCCGGGTCGCTGCCAGCCCACCCAACCGATGGTTCCGCCAAACATCTCACGGGTGATCTTTTCCCCATCAGCCGCTGCTGCAATAGCTATCGCCGCATCGGGATGCAGGTGGTCAATATGTTTGAACGGAAGAAATGCATGTAGTGGTGTATCGATCGATGGCGCACGTGAATCGAGATCATAGATACAGTGATTGAAAAGAGCCACCATTTCATCTTCCTGTTCCTTGCCTTTATACACCGATTGCAAACCGCGGAGTCGTTCTACATACAAGGCCGCGAGACCGTTCCGTTTCATGGTACCGAGGTCGCCTCCGCTGCCTTTCACCCACATCACTTCCACCGGCTTGCCGGTGGTAGGGTCGGTGGCCATGGCCTTACAGGAGGTATTGCCGCCACCATAATTGGTGAGACGCAGATCGGCGCCTAATAAATTGGAACGATACACTAATAAAGCCACTTCATCATCAGCGATGGTTTTGGCGTATTCCGGATCCCAGAGATATGATACGTGGTTGAATTGCATGTGTGAGGTATGGGGTTTGAGGGTTGAGGGTTGAGGGTTTGGGATCTTCGAGGCCCGTGTTAAATTGTATTTTTCTTAACCGCTGCAGCTACGGCGCTGGCGCAAAGACACCAGAACGTAATAAACCGCCACGATTGCCGATTCACGATTGACCATTCACCATTCACTTCATCGCATTTCCCCATCCCACCAATAACACCGACAGCAATATTGTGATAATGCCCAGTATAAAAGTGTTCCGGGTTTTGGCGCGCACCGCCGACCATTCTTTCAACACAATACCCCACATATTCGCGATCAAAATGATAAATGCCATATGTAATATCCAGCTACTGGCTCCATTTCCTAATTTACTTTCTCCCATTCCATAAAAGAAGAACTGGAGATACCATGTAGTGCCGGCGATTGCTGAAAACAAATAGTTTTTGAAAAGAGGTGTTTTTTTATTGGTATAATCTCCGAACGATTTATTCCGGAAATTCAACAGCATGGTCCACAGAAAATTCGTGGCCAATCCACCCCATAGCAATACCACATAGGTAACATTATTCTGATAGAGGGGATCCATTCCCGAGGCAACCGCGGCATCGGCCATGGGCTTTCCGGCTTCTATACCGAAATTGAAACAGGCACTCATGATGCCTGAAAAAATACCCACTGCCAATCCTTTGATCAGATTGAATTCGGCTACCGATTTCTTTTTTTCTTCCTCCGGCAATTCTTTCTCCTTCATCATACCGGCACGTCCGCAGATATAAATACCCAGCAAACAAACCAGCACACCGGCCAGAACGATCTGTCCCCAGCCGGTATGCAAGAGATCATTCAATGTGGTTTTGCCTTCAGCAGGATAAAAATTATAATAAATGGAAGGCACCAGGGCCCCGAATGCAGAGCAGAAGCCCAACACCACTGAATTGCCCAAGCTCATCCCCAGATAACGAACCCCGAGTCCATAGGTAAGTCCGCCAAATCCCCACAGCACGCCAAATAATAAGGTGTAACGAATGGTTTCTGATCCGGCGGTACGAATGATATCAGCAAATCCCGGCACCGTAAACCAGGCCGCCAGTGGGGGAACGATCAGCCAGGAGAATAATCCACCCACGATCCAGTACGATTCCCAATTCCATTCCTTCACTTTTTTATACGGCATGTAAAAACTGCCGGAAGCAAAGCCACCGATAAAGTGGAAAATAACGCCGAGTAAAACCTGCATGCCGATCGTTGTTTGGGTTTAGGAATGATTCTGCTCTTAAATATATCGCTTTCTTTCGAAGTGACAGTTGCCTTCAGTAACGGTTTTAGGAATGGTTAAACACATATAAAGCCGTTTCATAAAACCTCATTTCATTACGTCACTGAATAAAATCCCGCAAAAGATACACCCTGCCCGGGAATAAACTATCCTGTACCATCCTGTCCTGCTTTCAGGTGTATTTACCTAACTTTAAAGGCTTAAGTGACAAAGAATATAAACCATAACTGGTTCCGGATCGATGAACAATCATCTACCCCCAAATACCTGCAAATCACCAACGCCGTATTAAAGGCCCTTGAAACCGGAGAATTGCAGGAAGGTGCGCTGCTTCCTTCGATCAATGAATTGAGTTTTGAACTCGACATTTCGCGCGATACTGCGGAGAAATCATACCGCCATTTAAAAAAATTAGGAGTGATCGGATCTGTTCCGGGGAAGGGATATTTCATCGCCCAAACAGATTTCCGGCAACATATTAAAGTATTCCTGCTTTTTAATAAACTCAGCGCCCACAAGAAGATCATTTATGATTCACTGGTAAAAACCCTTGGAGAAAAAGCCGCAATTGATTTTTATATCTATAACAACGATTTCAATCTGTTTAAAAAACTGATCGAACAACGCCGGGTGGAATATACCCACCATGTAATCATTCCGCATTTTCTGGAAGGGGGCGAAGGCGCCGCAGATGTTATCAATAAACATCAATTACAGCATCTGATCCTGCTGGACAAACGCATTGCCGGCATCCAACAACTGTATGGAGCCGTGTATGAAGATTTTGACAAGGATATTTATCAGGCGCTCGAGCAGGCGAAAGACCGGCTGAGTCAGTATCAAACCCTACGGATCATTTTTCCCGATTACACCTATCACCCCACCGAGATCCTGAATGGATTTGTACGCTTCTGCGATCAGTATGCATTTAATTATTCCGTGATACGTGAACTTCCGGATGAACCGATCCAAAAAGGGGATGTATTGATTTGCCTGATGGAAAACGATCTGGTTACCTGTATTGAAAAGGTCCTGGCAGCTTCGCTGGAAGTGGGCAAAGATGTAGGCGTGATCTCCTACAATGAAACGCCCATCAAAAAGATCATACTCAACGGCATCACTACCATTTCCACCGATTTTCACATGATGGGAACGGCAACTGCCAAAATGATTCTGAGTGGAGAAACCACCCATTGCGCCGCTCCTTTTTATTTAACCATTCGTAACTCATTATAAATAATCTGTATTAACAGCAGGTAATGTAAAGGAAACAATTTAGTAATAGTACCCTCTTACTTTCACCGCTACTACTATTCATAGAATGAAAAGAAATATGATGAAAAAAACTTTTGGCCTCCTGATCGCTGCCTGCGCGATCTCGGGTAATATCACTGCACAGCAAACCACTTTACAGGTACCTGGTCGTAACAAACCTACCCAGATTAATAAAGAGGGTGTTACGGTATTGCCCAGCGGCCGATTGCTTCGTCCGGCTGGTAAACTTCGTTCCATCACCCATGACCCCTTTGGTCTGGCGGTATCACCCGATGGGAAAAAAGCCGTGTCGATCCACAACGGTGTTTTCACCTTATTTCTTTTAGACAAAGACAGCATCATCCGCATTCCCGATTATGAAGGAAAGATTCCCTCTCCTTTTACGAATGGTTCTTTATTAGGGGCCGCCTTTCACAGCGATAACCGTCACGTGTATTTAAGCGGAGGCGATAACGGCGAAGTGATCGAATTCGATTGCGAAACCCTGCGTAAAACAGATTCCATCTCACTCAATGGCAACTATCTTGATTCCACCTATCACGATAGCTTCACTTCTGATCTGGTGTATAATACGGCTAAAAATGAATTACTGGTTTTGGATCAGGCTTACTACCGAATGGTACGCATAAACCTTTCCACCAAAAAAGTAACGGCCTCTATTCCTGTTGGTCGCTTACCTTTTGGTATAGCACTCAGTGCCGATGCCACACATGCAGTGGTCGCTAATGTGGGCATGTATGCGTATCCGTTGATCGAAGGGCTCACCCCTGCCAATTTTAATGAGAAACTCATCAACCGTCATCCTTACGGACATAATACGCCTGAAAGCAGAAAAGGCACGGTGATCGATGGGCGTGTGATACCGGGCGTAGGGGATCCGAATGATCCCAATGCCATGAGCGTACACAATATTGATCTGCGTACCAATAAAGTGATCGCCCGTATCAAAACGGGGCATCAGGTTGGCGAAATGATCGAAGATGCAGAGGTGATCGGCGGTTCCAGTCCCAACAGTATCGCCATCCATGGAAATCTGGCTTATGTTACCAACGCTACCAATGATAATATATCCGTAATTGATTTTACCTCCGGGAAACTTCTGGGACATATAACCATCCGGGTAGATAAACAGTTGGATAAATACAGGGGTTTACTACCCTTTGGCATAACCGTTTCCAATGATGGCAAAAAATTATATGTGGCCCTCCTGGGCTTTAATGCGGTGGCGGTAATAGATACCAAAAACCGTACTACGATCGGGCTGATTCCTACCGGATGGGGCCCTACACGGGTAAAACTCTCCCCCGATGAAAAGGAACTTTATGTGATCAGTTGCCGCGGATTGGGAGCCGGTCCCAATGGCGGAAAAGATTTCAAGGCGCCGGTACAGGGCACTTATGTAGGCGATATTCAGCTCGCCAGTTTTCAGCGGATCGCTGTACCCGATGCCAATACCCTGCAGGCCTACACGAAACAGGTGATCGAGAATACTTATGAGATCGTACCGGTAAAAGCAGAAAAAAATCCGCTGCCTCCAACACCCGTCAATGAAGGCAGCCCCATAAAATATGTGGTGTATATCACCAAAGAAAACCGCACTTACGATGAAGTATTGGGCGATCGGAAAGAGGCCATCGGCGATGCCAGTTTAGCCCGCTTTGGGGACACCGCTGATGTGATCGTTCGGAAACGAAAAGCCGACGGCAGCTATTATGATTCGCTGGCAGTGCCCAAAGCACGCATCACCCCCAACCATCATAAGATCGCGAAAAAATTTGCTTCGTCTGATAATTTTTATTGTGATAGCGATGCTTCCATTCACGGGCACCACTGGATGATGGGGGTGATCCCCAACGAATGGGTGGAAACCAATTCCAATACCAGTAAAACAGCTAAATATTTCTCCAAAGCACCCGGACGCCGGTTCCCGGGTTCTACCGGAAGTATGGATCCGGAAGATTTTGCCGAAATCGGCGGATTGTGGGAAGCGCTGGAACGCAAAAAGGTTTCCTTTTATAATTTCGGCGAAGCCAATGAAACCGCACATGTACGGGAAGAATGGAATGATACTGCCACCGGTGCTTCGCATGGCGTGATGGTACCCATGCAAAAAGCACTCTACAGTAAAACGAGTCATAACTACGCCGGATATAACACCAATATCCCTGATCAATTCCGGATGGATCAATTTGAAACCGAATTCACCCGTATGTGGCTGAAGGGAAAAGAAAAAATGCCTTCGCTGATCACCGTACAAATCCCCAACGACCATACCGCTTCGCCACGTCCCGACGACGGCTATCCCTATGTACACAGCTATGTGGCAGATAATGATCTGGCCTTAGGTCGTATCCTGCATTTTCTGTCCCGCACCCCTTTTTGGAAAAATATGCTGGTGATCGTTACCGAAGACGATCCGCAGGGTGGCGTGGATCATGTGGATGCACACAGAAGTATCCTGATGCTGGCCGGACCTTATGTAAAGAAGGGCTATGTATCAAACACCCACGCCAATTTCGGATCCATACTTAAAATGATCTATAACATTTTCAAAGTACCATACGTGAATCAATATGATGTCACCGCTTCCTACCTGGGCGATTTCTTTACCAATAAACCCGATTTCACCCCCTACACGCTGGAAATGTCTGACACACGTGTTTTTGATCCCGCCAAAGCGATGAAAAAATACAATCGTAATATCGATTGGCGAAAAGTCATGCAGGGGCCGGATATGGATGATGAAGAAGACCAACGAACCAAACACTATAAAAAAGAAAATTAATACGCTATGAAGGTAGCTGTACTGCTTCTGTTCTTAGGCTTGCCTGCCATTACATGGGCCCAATCTAACAAAGACACCGTAAAAGCTCTGGACGAAGTAACTGTAACCGCTACCCGCAGCCGCATGTCTGTAAACAGTATACCCTACAGTGTCTCTGTGGTAAAACGCGACGACTTCAACAAACAGGTTTCACGCACACTGCCCGAAGCATTAAATGGCACTACAGGTATATTTATACAAAAAACCAATCATGGTGGCGGCTCCCCCTTTGTGCGGGGATTGACCGGAAATCAGAACCTTTTATTACTGGATGGGATCCGATTGAATAATTCCATTTTCCGTTATGGACCGAATCAATACATGACACTGGTCGATCCTTTTATAGTTGAAAGAGTGGAAGTGGTACGAGGTTCCGGATCGGTGCAATTCGGCAGCGATGCCCTGGGAGGCGTGATCAATATGCAAACGGAGCGATTGCCATTTAGCGATAAGAGAAAATGGTCCGGCCGGGTGCACAGTCGTATCACCAGTTCCGGAATGGAATTAACCGCCCGGCCCGAATGGCAATACGCCGCACCCCGTTTTACCCTTCAAATGGGCGCCAGTCTCAAAAAATTTGGTGACCTGAAAGGGGGAGACACCACAGGGTTTCAACGTCCTTCCGGCTATAATGAACATTCCTTTGACACTAAAATGCTGTTGAACCTGGGGCAGGAATGGTTGCTGACGGCTGCCTTCCAGCAACACCGGCAAAATGAAGTTCCGGTTTACCATAAGTACATTAAAGAGAATTTCGCCCTGAACAGCTCAGACCCTTTAACCAGACATCTGGGGTATATCCAACTCAATAAAAATTTCAGTTCCCCCATTTTCAAAGGTCTCGAACTAACGCTGGCGCATCAGGGATTACGGGAAAAGCGTTTTTCGCAAAAGAAAAACAGCAATACCCTGCGCGAAGAAGCAGACAATATTCAAACAATTTCGTTCAGCGTGGATATGCCGCTTCAATTCACTAAGCACTGGTCTGCGAATCTGGGGGGAGAAAACTATAATGATAACATCAACAGTACCCGAAACGATATCAATGAAACGAACTCCCAAAATACAGCACTGAGAGGATTGTATCCCAATGGTGCCCGATACAAAAGCGCGTCTCTTTATTTCATGCATCATGTGAACTGGGGACGATTGAAGATGGAAGCCGGAGCGCGGTATAGTCGTTATAAAGCCCGCATCTCCGATACCACATTAGGAAAGATATCGATCACTCCGGAAGCACTGGTTTTTCAATTCGGCGCCACTTATACGGTCTTCAAAAACCTTCATGTGTACGCCAATATATCTGATGGCTTCCGGGCCCCTAATATCGACGATCTCGGTACACTGGGAATCGTTGACTTCCGATATGAAATACCCGCCTACAACCTCAAACCCGAACGTTCACTTAACTATGAAACAGGTCTTAAATACCAACAACGGAAAATAAAAGCGGGCATCGCCCTATTCCGTAACGACCTCAGCAATTTGATCACCCGTGTGAAAACGGGAAATCGTATCAATGGGTATGATGTTTATATAAAGGAAAATGTAGAAAAGGGATATATCTGGGGTTCCGAGTTCCAGTTTCAGGTAGACTTCCATGAGAACTGGTCGGTCACTACCATGATCAGTTATTTATACGGACAAAGTACCACCCGAAATGAACCACTGCGCCGCATTCCTCCCGTTCACAGTCTGACCTCTCTGGAATACCACCAAAAACACTGGCGGGCCGGATGGCGCATGGATTGGGTGGGCAAACAAGATCGTTTGGCACAGGGCGATAAAGACGATAACCGCATACCCACCGGAGGAACGCCCGGCTTTAATCTGTTCAATCTTTATGGCTCTTATGAACTAAGCAGATCCGCCATCCATCTCTATGCCACCAATCTGTTCAATACAGACTACCGCACACATGGTTCCGGTATTAATGGTATGGGAAGAGCCATTTCAGTGGCACTGACCCTGCGTTTCCCATGATCGTTTCATCTTTTTAAAAACTGCTATTCCTTCAAACCAATACCCGATTTTAGCCCTACATTTGCCGCCCATTACAGTTGAACCATTTTGAATGTATGAGTAGCCCGGGCAAAGACGCAATCAACACTACTTTATTATTACACCCGCAGCATATCACCGGACCCAAAGCGGTTTGGGAACTAATGGTCCGTGAAAAAACGGATAAAGGCACCCTGATCACAGGCACTGCCCTCACCGATAAAAAAGTGGATGATCATTTTTATAGTCTGCCGGAAGCCGCCCGCAAATTATTAAAATCGGCCTCTCCCCGCGGACTGGAGAAAAGAGACAGCGACATCAAAGCTGGTTTTCGGAATGGTCATGGTCGCATGGATTTTGCCTCACTGGAGAAAAAAGCATTGCTGCATTTCTGGCACGATTGCTTTATCAGATTGAAACCTTATCTGCATTTGTGGAAATGGTATCACAAGGTTTGGGTCGATAATCGATCTGCTACCGTGGCCCCCTGTCATTTCAGCACCTGGCGCCCGCAACTCAGCTTTACCCTTACAAAAGAAAAACAGCAATTACATTTCAGTGGCGAGGTAGATATCAACGGCACACTGTATCCCTTAAACGAATTTCAACGCTTTGGATTTCTCCTGCTCAGTCGCAATGAGTATTTCATCCTGGGTTGGAAAGAATTCCAAACCCTGGAACGACTCATCGAAGATCCGGCGGAAAATTATTTTCATGATCTGAGTAAACTGAACGAACATATATTGGCGCGGCTGGAAGAAGACTATCCCGTGAAGCGGCAAGGCGATTTCAATGAGCAGAAAATTGAGGTAGTACCGGTTAATCGTGTCATGCTGCAGGAAATCAGCGATTCCTTTCTGATGCTTACGCCCCAATGGCTGTACGAAGGATTTGTGGTGGAGCATCATTTCCCCGATCCCTACGAAGTAACCGACCGCGGGGAACGACTGATCATTCATCGTAACAAAGCAGCGGAAAATGAATTCCGGAATTTTCTGGAATCGCTGCATCCCCGATTTCCCAAACAGATGAATGGCACCTATAACCTGTCGTTTGCGGATGCCCAGAAAAAACAATGGTTCCTGAAAACATGGTACCTGTTACTGGAAAAACAGATCGAGATCGCAGGGATGGATCTGCTCAAACACTTCCGTTATTCACCCCATAGTCCGGAAACAA
>CAZKSY010000049.1:20117-30312 GCA_964555605.1 uncultured Chitinophagaceae bacterium
GGAGCCTGTTTGGCGGATGATATGGGATTGGGTAAAACACTCCAAACCATTGCCGTGATCGCCCATCATGCACAACAATTCCCCGAGCGAAAACACCTCGTGGTTTGTCCTTCCGGATTATTATATAACTGGTTGCAGGAATTCCAGCGATTCACTCCTTCCCTTTCCATACTGGTGCATCATGGCAACCAGCGAAATAGTGAAGACATCATAAATGGCAAACATCAGGTCGTTCTCACCAGTTATGGAACCCTGCGTTCCGACCTGGATCAACTGGCCCCCTTCCCCTTCCATACCGTAGTGATCGACGAAAGTCATAATATCAAAAACCCTGTAGCCCAGATCACCAAAGCTGTAGGACTGATACGGGCCGACTTTCGGATGGCCCTCAGCGGTACACCCGTACTAAATAACACCTTCGACCTCTATGCTCAATTGAACTTCTTATTGCCGGGTCTATTTGGCGGAAGAGAATTTTTCAAGAAAGAATACGCCGATCCCATCGATCGTGATCAGGATCCGGAAAAAACTGAAGCGCTTCGACGGCTGACCCTTCCCTTTATTCTGAGAAGAACCAAGGAACAGGTAGCCAAAGACCTGCCGGATAAAACCGAATCCATTCTCTGGTGCGAAATGGCCGATGCCCAACGGACCTGCTATGAAGAAATAAAAGAACAGATCCAGCAAAACATATTTACGGAGATCAACAAAAACGGCCTGGGTCAAAACAAACTGAGTGTACTCAATGGTTTATTAAAACTGCGCCAGATCTGTAATTCTCCAGAATTATTAAAAGACGAGGAGACGCGTATCACGCAGTCGGTGAAAACAGATATGCTTTTGCAGGAATTACTTCAAACCGTACCCCAGCATAAAGCACTCGTGTTCTCGCAATTTACGTCGATGCTCGACCTGCTTGAGCGGCGATTACAGGAAGCGGGCTTATCCTATTACCGTATCGACGGTTCTGTAACGGGTGCCAAGCGGCAGGAAATCGTGAATCAGTTTCAGGAACCGGAAAATAAGGTGCCGGTATTATTGATCAGCTTGAAAGCCGGTAATGCAGGATTGAACCTTACGGCCGCCGATTATGTTTTCCTCTTCGACCCCTGGTGGAATACAGCGGTGGAACAACAGGCCATTGACCGTACCCATCGTATCGGACAATCGAAAAAAGTATTCGCCTATAAAATGATCTGTCGTGATAGTATCGAAGAACGGATCATTCAATTACAGGAAAGAAAGAAAAAGTTATCGGATGAATTGATCGGAGAAGAAAACGGATTCGTCAAATCCCTTACGGAAGACGATATCCGTTTCCTTTTCAGTTGATCCTTATTCGATCACCAGCAATGGCTGTTTCTTTTCATATCCAAACTGATACGCATCTTTCTGGTTAAATCCACCGGCATGCAAACGCAGGAAGAAATCAAAGGTCACCGGGCCTTCCTGGTCTGCTTTATAATTGGTATGCCAGTAATTATTCATTACATAAGCAAATAGGGTAGCCGATTGCGCTGCGTCTTTACGCCATACCTTATAGCCATTCGACGATCTGTCTTCATTGATCAGGGCTCCCACCTCATATAAAGCCGCCTGCGGACTCACAATGGTAACCCCATTATTTTTTCCGGACACATCGATCCAGCGCTGCACACTATAAAAATCGGTGTTGGAGCCAATGGTCTGGCGGAATCCCGGTCCCATAAAACTCTCATTCACGCCTACCCGAACCGTTGGATCGGCGATCCGGAAGGGAAAAGCAATGTGTAAAGACTCCTTCTCCCGAACCGGCTTTTTATTAATGGTCACACGGATCTTTAATTCAGCCGACTCATTAAACTGGGAAATATCGTAGGTCAACTCTTCACAACCCTCTAATTGCAGTTTCACTCTTGTGGTCTTCCGCACGGGTCCGTTTTCCACGACTTCTTTGGATATCAATTTTCCCATAAATAGATTCCGGGGGTCCAATCCTTTTACATAAAGCGCAGCAGGAAGGCCTTTGTATTTTTCAGGATCCACCCAAATCATACCCAGGGCCTGTAATTGATTGATCACACCTGCCTGATCATCCAACTCAAATTCTGTCAAAGAACGAAAGGCAGGTACCGTGCTTGATTTTTCCAGTGAATACAGCAGGGATCCTCTTGCGGGAATGGTGCCGGCACGGAATATCCAATGCCCATCAATGGTTTTCTGTATACGGTATTTACGGCCCGTCGGATCTACTGCCACATCATACGCCTCTCCTTCAACAGCTTTCCATTCTACCCAGCCCGAACGCGGCCAATCCAAACTATTGGCCACCCGGATCTGTCCTTTTTGCTTAGGCGTTCGTACGATCATGGCGTTGAGTTTCTCCACATAATAAAAAGCTGAATCCAGAAAACGCTTCTTATAATTCCATTGATGGGTTACAAAAGAATCGTCGGGTCTTGAAATACTATTGAACGCTCCCCAGGTATGTTCATGGAACAATACAATGAATTTTTTAGCGGCATAAAGATCTGCCGCAGGCAAGATGATTTTTTGCTGTGCTGCCAAACGGATCAACTGGGCGAGTTTTTCACTCAGCACCCTCGTTTCGCCTTCTTCTTTGGCGGTTGAATAAGCGCCATCTTCCCAATAAGGAGTGAAATCACCAGAGATCACCGGAATCTTTCGTCCGTATTTTTTTTCAAAGCGCTGGAACATTTCATTCACATTGGCCAGCACCAGTTTGGGCGAACTATATTTTTCATTCCATGCTTTCACAAAATCAGCAATACTGCTATCAGTAGGGCCATTATCTGCTACAATATTATAGCGCCAATGAACCATATCATAGGGATATTGCAGCGAGTCCAACTCGTTCATATAATCTGCGATCTTTTCGGCTCCTCTTTCATGCACCGCCCCTGGGGCAAATCCGTGCCAGGAAGAATATCCACGTCCGCAGGTCCAGATCATCATACTGTCTTTTCCGGAGGGAGATTTCCACCAGTAGGCATTATTCCCTTGTGCAAATAAAGTATGGCCGATACGATCTCCTTTATCAGGCAAGCCTTCTACATAATTGGGACCGTTTGAGAAATAGCGGATGCCATTCTTCGCCATCACTTCCACCATACCCCAACTCATCCCCGGTATATCACTCATCATAATGGTATTAACGGGAAACTTTTCTTCCCGGCCCAGAGTGGTGGCATACTCCACCAGCCAATGCATCTCTTCCGGAATCATTAAACCGGTCAAATCGTTGGCGTACATGCCCGCTAATGCGATCTGTCCCTTACGTAAAGCCTCAAAAAAATGGGTCCGGTGGTCGGCATCTGCTGTCTGTAAAAAATTTTCTACCGCCCAGGCCGATTCAATATTCCATTTGAACCGACTTTCCGGTGGATAGTTTTTGGTCTTCTCGATCAGTGCCAATGCCTCATAAATATTATTGACATGAATCTTTAACACGTCCTCCTGAATATGGGAATATCCGATGTCTGTATGGGCATGATGCACCAGATCGATCTCGCGATGGATCACCGGTCGGATCGGCACCAGTTGCCTTGTCTTCAACACATCACCGGTGGAAGCTTCTACGACAAGTGTTGATTTTTTTTGCACAGCCGGTACCGACACTTCAAATACATTGAACCCATTCTGCACCCGCCGTTCGGGGTATTCTCTACCATCAATAGTTAAACGAAATACTTCGGGCCCGCCAAAATGCAAGACGGTGACCTGAAGCGGTTGCCGCCCATCTATATCGCGTAATAAAAACGGCATGGCCATCACATCCACTTTCTCCTTGAAGGAATACCGAAACGTCATGAACCAGTCATTGCTCTGCTGGTTACGACCCACCAGTTTTAAACGAAGTGCTTTACCTCCCTGCAAACGGGAACGGGGTACCCGTAAATACATCATGCCATGCGAATCGCCAGCCCCATCTTTTGTTTTAAATTCAAAAACGATCCGTGTACTATCTGCCCCGGCAAATGTCCAGTTAGATGGATTTTTAGTAACCTGGGTGGTAATCGTCAATACCGGCTTATCATCAATGTAAAGATCAAAATAACGATCGCCTCCACTGGTGCCGGAAGAATGTGCGGCAATCCAGGTAAAATAAGCATAGGACCCCGTTATTGATGTTGGAACAATATCCGTTTCCCATTCCACTGCTTTTTTCCCATCGGTGCAGCGCACCAGTAGCGCCTCTTTAGCATATTTGGGATAAACAGAAAAATAAGGTATCACTTCTCCATTTATAGAACGGGAATACCCATTGATCCATGACTGCTCTCCAAACAGAGGCACTGTTGCCTGAGAAAAAAGGAACAAGGGTAAAAACGATAACAGGAGTGCTGATAAAAGACGGAGTCGATTGCTGGTCATGACAAGGCTTTTGAAGATTTGAAATGACTCTAAATGTAGCACCCGTATCAAACAGCCCCATTGACCTTCCCAAACAAGCTCCATGATAATGATCAGCCTAAAAAGGAACTTTTTTAAAAAGTACGGCACAAAAAAAGGAAGACAAATGTCTTCCTTCAAGCAAAAAGGGACCTCTTTAGTCCGTAACCAAAATTCTTAATCAGTATATCTGATGACAAGGGCGAAGAATCGCTTCTTCAAAAGCAGGTCGGCCAGGGTTGCCGACCTGTCTAAAATTTTCATTCCGGATCCTATTGTATTCATGATGTCACTGGATCTTAAGGAGCCACATTCCTTTTTTAAAGCATGCTGCTTGATTGTTTCTCAGGATTTGTAACAGGAGGCATGGTCCCTATTTCATAGATTATCTGCCATAGCGAAATCTGATTAAACGATCTTATTCTTAAGTGCAAATGACACCGCTTCACTAATAGAATTTACGGAAAGCTTCTGATAGATCTTCCGGATATGAGAATTCACGGTATTATAACTAATACCCAAGGTGGAGGCCACCATTTTGTAACTCATACCATCTGTTAGTAATTTCAGTACCTCTTTCTCCCGGTCAGACAATCGGGTTTCTTCGGTGGGGGCCGGGATGCTATTGAAATACTTGGTAACACGCAAGGCAATAGAAGGGGTGATAACGGCACCACCATTATACACGTCACGGATCGACTGTACGATCTTATCACCCAATGTACTCTTCAGAATATAGCCTTCGGCACCCGCACGCAAACTGCTGAATATGGTTTCCTCATCCTCCACCACGGTTTGGATGATCACTTTGATTTCAGGATTGATGCTTTTGATCGTTGCAGTAGCTTCCACACCATTCATGTAAGGCATGCGGATATCCATTAAAACAATATCCGGCTTCAGGCTTTCAACCTGTTCTTTTAATTGCAAACAATGTTGATAAGAGCCGACACATAACAGATCATCATACAAACAGAAAAGAAGTTCCAGGCTTTCTCTTCTTTCAAAACTATCATCGTAGATCATTAAGCGTATCATATAAAAATTTTCTTTTAGAAATATTATTGCTGAACAGCCGCAACGGGTATCCTGCAAAGGATACGCGTCCCCCGACCATCCTCCCCGGTCAGGAACTTAATACTACCATTCATTTGAGCCGCACGACTTTTCATGCTACCGATACCATTTCCTTTCTCCAATAAATGCTGTTGAATTCCTTTACCATTATCGGAAACCTCGAACTGCAAAAATTCCCCTTCCAATTTTAAAATAATAGCAATTTCAGAGGCATTACTGTGTTTTACCACATTATTCACGGCCTCTTTACAGATAAGCAACATGTTTTTGCGGGCAATAATACTCGTTAAAACAGTCTCAGCCCTTTCCTCTATTTCATATTGCACTTTTATATTGGTGGCATCCAGAATTTCCACAAAATAATTTTTCAGCTTAGCACCCAATGGGGTTTTGGTTTCATTCTCGGCTTTGACAGCCCATATAACATCATTCATACGCTCCATTACCCCCCTGGTTCCCTGTTGGATCTTTTCCAGATAACCCCTAACCTTTTCAGTATCTGGAATGGCATTTAAAGCTACCGAACTGTACACATGCAAACTGCTTAAAGAAGCGCCAATATCATCATGCAGGTCATTGCTGATCTCATTGCGCTGTTGTTGCAATTCTTCCCTTTTCCGTAAGGCCAGGGCCGTTTTTTCTGCCTCCCATAATCGGGATTGATAGACCAACACGAAAGAAAGAAACAGGAAATCGATGATCACGGCACCCAAAACATAAGAGGACAGTTGAATTACTGAAACATCCAATCCTTCTAATCCCACCGGCACCAGCACTATTTTCATGATCACACCCATGATAAAACCTCCGGCAACAATGAGTACATTCATTAAATTGCGGGTGCGAATTAAAAAATATACCAGATATATCTGAACAAAGAAAGCCATCACATAAATTACCCGCACGACATCCTTGCTGTAAATGGGTTCTCCATGTAAGATCGTATCAATCCCTAGTATCAGTCCGGTTACGATGATCGTGCGCTCCAGCCATATGACCAATCTGTTAAAAGCGGGATACCTACGTGGCGCCTCACTCATAAAACGAATAAACCTGTAGTACATGGAAGAAGCCAGAAATAATATACTAAAGCCCAAAGCATATCTATCCATATAGGCCGGAATGGCAGACTGTGATGGAAAGCCGAAAATGATGGCGATAAAGGAACTGATCCCAATTACAAAAAGCAGGTAATAGAGAAAAGCATTTCTTTTAAATAAAACATAATGAAATAACAGATAGATCACCTGCATTGCTACCACCCCGAAAAAAAAATCTAATTGCTTCATACGATTGCCATCTGTTTTGACTTCTTCAAATCAACACAAATTACATGCAATACGGGGGAACTGCTACTTCAGCCCTATGAATTATACAGAGTTTTTTAGCCATATAAGGGAAATCACATAATGAGTATTTGCTAGATGCACCGTTGGTGACACGAACCAAACGCTGCCATCTGAAATACCAGGAATTCATCAGTGGCCCGTATCATTTACAAATGATCTGAAGTTGAACTGATCCTTACCTGATAGTACATAATAATTATTTCAAATAAGTCTGCCAGGCCTCTCCCAGCAACTCATATCCATTGGCATTGGGATGCAGGCCATCTGAAAACAAACTTTCCCTGATCTTTCCATCAGCTCCCAATAAAACTTTGCCGGGATCGGCATAAATGATCCGTGAACCACTACCGAGTTGGGCAATAGCACGATTCAAGGTTTGAATGCGATCCTCCATCTTACGCCGGGGATAGAGGCCCGATATATAAATGGTTGCCTGTGGTTGCCGTTGTTGAATAGCCCGTAAGAGATGTTTCAATCCTGCAACAATTTCTTCATCGGTATTATTAACACTCAGATTATTCGTGCCGATATTCAATATGATCTTCTCCGCTTTATATCCATCCAACTCCCCATGATGCACCCGCCACAATACATTCTCAATGCGATCCCAGCCGAAACCCATATTCACAGCGCCTTTCGGTTGCCAGATCCGATTCCAGGAATCAATACCTCTATTGATACCCGATTCAGGTTTCCCTCCCCAGAAATGGGTAATGGAATTCCCGATCATTAATAAGCGGGGAGCTGTTTCTTTTATCGTTTCTAACACCGCTTCATGCCGGCTGATGAAATCATAAGTGGCATGATCCCTTCGTTGACGCACCGGTTGCGTGGTGACCAACGAACCCTTTTCTTCCTGAAATATCTTGCGTATGACCTGCTCATAAGCTTCCGCATATTTCATCATGCCGATATCATTAGGATGCGTACCATCCACGGTACTCTCTCCGTCGAAGCCGATCGCTTCATCTGTTAAAAGAAAAATATTCTTTATGCCCTCTTGCTGCATTATTGCAAACTCCGCCGCTATAAAATCGCTGGAGGCTTTATACCTCCGGAACAAAGCCGTGTCCTGATCCACGCCTGCGGTACCACAACTATGCTCAACCAGCAATACAGGGGTAGCAGGATGTTTCTCCTGTAAACTATTCACTGCATAACGCAACCTCTTTCGTATCTCTTCCGGAGGGAATTTTACAAAATCAACCAGATTGGGCATGCAATCCAATACATATAAACGGGCATCGATCTCATTCATCAGATCAATCAACGGCGCTTCCAATTGGCCGTTTCCGGAAAAACCCAAATTGATGATGGGGCGATCAACCTTTCTTTCTAAAATATTGGTCCAGGCCAATCCCGGTCTGCTGGCGCAAGCACCCTGCAGGATCGACGTACCATACACTACAATAGGTTTTTCTTTAGGAACGGGAGCAAATTGAAAGGATGCCGTTGCCGTAACACCGATCTCCATCCAGGTAACAGTATTGTATAGGGGTAAATACAGGATGAACTCTTCTTCTTTTGCAGAGAGGCTTACATTATTAAACCGGTATACAATGGTATCACCAAAACTGAATCCCCCCCGGGCCCAACGCAGATTACCGTGAACATCACGGGCATACAGATCCACGCCACTCACCCCGGTAGCCGGCATATGCGGCATAGACTGAGGTCCGGCCACTTTATACCGAACGGTTATGCCATTGGCACTGGTCTTAAAGCGCACACTCAATCCTGCCGCATTCTTTGAAAGATTCCATAGGGGTGTGCGCACCAATGGCTGAGCGCGCGAAGGCAGGCGGTCATAGGGCCCTGCCAATCCTTCCTGCCAACCCCTCCCCTGCACAACAGGATAGCTATTAGCAGCCGGATCAAACCATTTGATATCTGAGGGGGTTTGTGCATGTATAGGCGCCCTTACACCACTAATCACTAAAACAACAATGAAAAAACAGACAACTGGTCTCATGTTAATATAGAAATAAACATAAAGATTAAGATACCGCATACAATTTAATACAATACGGTGGGAGATCTGCAGTAGCTTGTAAAGAATGCGTAGAATCATAAAATGGATATAGCGAAATCCCTATATTCATGATCTAAAAATCAATTGTTGTTGGCCATATTTTCTTCCCGATTATTTCAGGTAACCGCTACCGGTTTCGGCATGATGCTTTTCTTTTGGGGTTGCATGGAATCCAGTCCGCCCCCTGTAAACAACCGCCGGGAAAAGAAGCCCTTTGACAATATCGCGCTGCTGGCTGCGCTGCCGCAGGAAGTACCGGTGCCCGCCGACAACCCCCAAAACCCCGAAAAAATTGCCCTCGGCAAATTATTGTTTTATGATCCGATCTTATCGGGTAAAAAGGATGTCGCTTGTGCCACCTGCCATCACCCCGATTTCAGTTTTTCCGACGGACAGGAAGTTTCCATTGGAACGAATGCCAGGGGTCTGGGAACGGAACGCAGGTTCAATCATCCGAATGATATACCATTGGTCAAAAGAAACTCGCAGACCGTTTTGAATACAGCCTTCAATGGCATTACGATCAATCAGCCGGCCGATGCGAAAACCGCTCCCATGTTCTGGGACCTGCGCGTCAGCAGTCTGGAGAAGCAATCACTGGAACCCATCAAGGCGCTGGAGGAGATGCGGGGACGGGCCTACACCCAGGAGGAGGCATTACCCACAGTGGTAGAACGATTGAAAAAGATTCCGGCGTATCAATCATTATTCCAGAAAGCCTTCCAAACCCCGGATGCGATCAGTATTGAAAATCTCGGTAAAGCCATTGCCAGTTATGAACGTACGCTCATCAGCAATAACAGTCGTTTTGACCAATACATGCGTGGCGATAAAAAAGCCATTTCAGGATTTGAGCTGGATGGTTTAAAAGCCTTCCTGAAATCGGGCTGTGCCCAATGTCATAATGGACCTATGTTTTCCGATTTCAAAGTGCATACACTGGGTGTGCCGGATAATGAAAAACTGGGCTATTCCGATTCGGGTATGAATCAGCATTATGCCTTCCGCACGGCCAGCCTGCGCAATCTCGGCTATACGTATCCGTATATGCACAGTGGCACTTTTGGTACACTGGAGCGGGTCCTGGAGTTTTATGAGGATCTGGCGGGCAGGAAGATTGGAAATAAAAATGTTCCTGATAACTATATTGACCCCCTGATTAAAAATCTCTCTGTTGATTTCAAAGACATCTCGCTGATCGTAGCTTTTCTGAATACCCTGAATGATCCCGGTTTCGACAAGACCATCCCGGCTGCTGTGCCAAGCGGCTTGAAAGTGGGGGGCGAAATAAAATAAATTGCGGGAGAGGTTTTTTTACCACTAAGACACGGAGACACAAAGGCAC
>CAZKSY010000050.1:0-29290 GCA_964555605.1 uncultured Chitinophagaceae bacterium
TGAGAGGTGAGAGATGAGAGGTGAGAGAGGTACTCTGTACGCCGAAGCATTGGCGAAGGCGTAAATTGACTCTGCGTACCTCTGCGTCCTCCGCGCCTCGGCGGTTAAGAAATACACGTAATCGCCAAGACGCTAAGACGCAAAGAACCTCTCAGCTTACCCCAATTAAAACTTACCACTCAAAACTTATGACCTCTCCTGGCACAATTCCATCAACACCCCTCCGGTTCCTTTAGGATGTATAAAACAAACCAGTTTATTATCCGCGCCGAACTTCGGGCTGGCATTTAATAACACAAATCCTTCGTTTTGAAGGCGTTGCATTTCAGCCTCAATATCATCCACCGCAAACGCGATATGGTGCATTCCTTCCCCCTTCTTCTCCACAAATTTGGCGATCACTCCCTCCGGGTCGGTGCTTTGCAGCAATTCGATCTTATTGGGGCCATTTTGGAAAAAAGCAGTGATCACTTTTTCAGAAGCCACCGTTTCCTGTTTGTAGCAGGGGGTATTGAGCAGTTTTTCGTAGATAGGAATCGAAATGGCCAGGTCTTTCACCGCAATGCCGATATGTTCCACTTTTGTCATATGAATCGTTTATTTATCAATGGAAAGGCCGGTTTACGAAATCGGTAAATTAACGCTCCGGCAGGGCTTCACTCCCTAAAATTAGAACCATTTGGGGTATTTTTGTGTTTAAAGAGAGAGATAAAAAACTTCAACCAACTATGCTCAATTTACCTGTTTATTTAGATCATAATGCCACCACCCCCTGCGATCCACGGGTAGTGGAAGCCATGGTTCCGTATTTCACCAATCAGTTTGGAAATGCTGCCAGCCGTAACCACCCTTTTGGATGGGCTGCTGAAGAGGCCGTTGACTATGCCCGTGAGCAAGTGGCGAAACTTATCGGCGCCGACCCCAAAGAGATCCTTTTTACATCCGGTGCTACGGAAAGTGATAACCTGGCCATTAAAGGTGTATATGATATGTATGCCAGCAAGGGCAATCATATCATTACCGTAACTACTGAACATAAGGCCGTTCTCGATACCTGCAAGCATGTAGAAAAGAGTGGTGGAGAAGTAACCTATCTGGAGGTAAATGCTGATGGGTTGATCGATCTGCAGCAACTGGAAGCAGCTATCAAACCTACGACCATTCTGATCGCTATCATGTATGCGAACAATGAAACCGGTACCATCCAGCCAGTAAAAGAGATCAGCGCCATTGCCCGTAAACACGGGGTGCTGTTTTTCTCTGATGCTACACAAGCTGTAGGTAAAGTTCCGGTGGATGTAAATAAAGACGGCATCGACCTGATGGCCATGACCGCTCACAAAATGTACGGTCCCAAAGGGGTGGGTGCGTTGTATGTTCGTCGCAAGAACCCCCGCGTGAAAGTTACCGCCCAAATGGACGGTGGCGGTCATGAAAGAGGCATGCGCAGTGGTACCCTGAACGTTCCCGGTATCGTTGGTTTTGGTAAAGCCTGTGAATTGGCCATGAATGAAATGGAAGCTGATGCCAAACGTTTGAGCCAGCTCCGCGATAAACTGGAGAATGCCTTACTGAAATTAGAAGAAGCCTATGTGAATGGCAGCCGTGAACACCGTTTGCCGCACGTTTCCAATATCTCTTTCAAATATGTGGAAGGAGAAGGATTGATGATGGGCTTTAATAAGAATATCGCCCTTTCTTCCGGTTCTGCCTGTACTTCGGCATCTCTCGAACCCAGCTATGTGTTAAAAGCACTGGGCTTGGGCGATGATCTGGCACACAGCAGTCTGCGTTTCGGTTTGGGCCGTTTCACTACCGAAGAACAGATCGACTATACCATCGAGCAGGTAAGCAACACCGTGTTGAAACTGCGCGAAATGAGCCCGCTTTGGGAAATGTACAAAGAGGGCATTGATCTGAACTCGATAGAGTGGGCGCATCACTAGTAGTTTTAAGTGAGTAGTTGTAAGTTGTAGATAAGCACATCGATACTACTTATTAAATTAGATTTTAAAGCATTTTAGAATATTCAAATCTTCAAATTAAAATACCATGGCATACTCAGATAAACTCATCGACCATTACCAGAACCCCAAAAACGTGGGTACACTGGATAAATCTAAAAAGAATGTGGGTACCGGTTTAGTAGGGGCTCCCGAGTGCGGCGACGTAATGCGTTTGCAAATTGAAGTAGACGACGCTACCGGTGTGATCACCGACGCCAAATTCAAGACCTTCGGTTGCGGCAGCGCGATCGCTTCTTCCTCTCTGGCTACAGAATGGCTGAAAGGTAAAAGCGTGGATGATGCCCTGAAGATTGATAATATGGATCTGGTAGAAGAGCTGAACCTTCCTCCGGTAAAGATCCACTGCTCTGTATTGGCGGAAGACGCGATCAAGGCAGCCATTAACGACTATCGTGTAAAAAATGGTCTGGAAGCTATCAAGTTTGATGATAGTGTTGTACATTAATAGTCGGAAGGAAAACTTCCGCGCTGAAAAGGATATTTTATGAGTGTAGCATTAGATAACGGGATTTACGTAAGTGATAAGGCAAAAGACAAAGTGCGTAAACTGATGGAAGACGCCGGCATCGCTGATGATCAGTCTTACTTTTTACGTGTGGGTGTAGTGGGAGGCGGTTGCTCCGGATTGAGTTATAAACTCGATTTTGATAATGAGCCCAAGCCCACCGACCAGGTATTTGAAGACAATGGCGTGAAAGTAGTGACGGATCTCAAGAGTTTTCTCTACCTCGTAAATACCACGCTTGATTTTAGTGATGGACTGAATGGCAAAGGTTTTTATTTCAGCAATCCCAATGCCAGCCGCACCTGCGGATGTGGAGAAAGTTTCTCCGTGTAATTTCGGCCCAGCTCAACAATTCGATACAAGGTCCCGTCCATTTGGCGGGACTTTTTTTTGCGAAACACCAATTATAAATTATCAATTATTTATTATTTGCAAAATAGAAGCAGCCAGCATAAAAGCAGGCCTCCCCAAGGGGAGGCCCATACAGTTGGTTTTGGTCAAACCATTTTATAGCAATCGCCAGAAACCGTATAATTACTTTAATAGGATGGTTTAAAGAGGTTGTAATATACCAAATTCCCTTAATACGGCAACATCTCACCTGTAATTTCCTATAATACTTTATTTTCGTGGCTATGTGGCCAGTATGTATTAAAGAATTCCGGCAGTTTTTCAGCAGTCTGACCGGCTATATAGCACTTATCGTATTCCTTCTGCTCAGCGGATTATTCCTCTTTGTATTCCCGGATACCAATGTATTTGATTATGGCTATGCCACTTTATCACAGTTTTTTGAACTGGCGCCCTGGATACTATTGTTGCTGGTACCAGCGATCACCATGCGCAGTTTCGCCGAGGAATTCAAAAGCGGCACCTACGAAATATTACAAACACGCCCCATCACCCGCTGGCAACTGGTACTCGGCAAATACATGGGTGCCGTTCTGGTAGTTTGGATCGCGCTGCTCCCTACGTTTATTTATGTGATCAGCATTCGTCAGTTGGCTGCCGAAGGGGGCATTGATACGGGGGCTCTCATGGGTTCTTATGTGGGCCTGTTTTTTCTCGCTGCTGTATTTACCGCTATCGGTATCTTTTGCAGCAGCTTTACCCAAAATGCAGTCGTAGCATTTTTGATCAGTGCCTTTGCCTGCTTTCTGGTGTTCAATGGTTTCAATGCTATCAGTCGGATACCGGCACTGGAAGCAGGAGCCGATTACTATATTGAAATGCTGGGCATCGACTTTCATTATAAGAGTATGGCCAGAGGGGTGTTAGACAGTCGTGATGTGATCTATTTCTTTTCCGTAATTCTTTTATTTCTGGCCCTGGCCTGGAGAAACCTTATCAAACGATAATCAGCAATCCTATGTTGCAGAAACTGTTTCGTTCTAAATTCGGCGTTATATATGTAGTGGTGGTCCTGGTGGCAGTCAATTTACTGGCTTCACTGATCCATTACCGTATCGATCTTACCCGTGAAAATCGTTTCACGCTTTCCGCTCCTACACAAAAATTACTGCGCAACCTCAACGATAAAATCCAGATCACGGTATTTCTCGACGGCGAACTGCCGGCGGGATTCCGCAAATTGCGTAACAGTACCGAAGAACTGCTGCGCGAGTTCAAAGAGAACGGTGGTTCCTCCATTCAATACCAGTTTCAGAAGATCGGCGATGGATTGGAAGAAGAGGCTAAAACGGCCTTTCTCGATTCCATGGCCCGATTGGGTATTAAACCTTACACGGTAAAAGTGCAGGCCAAGGCCGATGAGGGTAATGAAGAAAGACAGGTGGTGCCGGGCGCTTTGATCACTTATAAAGGCCGCCCGCTGGCGATCAATTTGTTGTCGGGACAAATGACGGGTTCTCTTGATGAAGCCACCATCAATAGTACCGAAGCCTTATTGGAATACAAATTCGCTCATGCCATACAGAAAGTAAGTGAAGAGCAGGTTCCCTCGGTGGGATATCTGCTGGGTAATGGCGAAACCTTTAGCCCCAATATCAAAAGTCTGGTGGAAACCGTATTGATGCCGAATTATCAATTCCGTTTTTTACCGATCGATTCTTTCCCGCTGATCCCCTTGAATTTTGACGCCTTACTGATCATGAAACCCACGATTCCCTTCAGAGAAGATCAAAAACTGAAGATCGATCAGTACATCATGCACGGAGGCAAAGTGATCTGGCTCGTGGATCGTTTATATGCTGAAATGGATAGTCTGTTGCGCAAGCAAAGTGATTTTGTCGCTTTCGACCGCAACCTCAATCTCGAAGACCAATTGTTCAAATACGGGGTGCGTATCAACCCCGACCTGGTGCAGGATCTGCAGTGCGATAAGTTTCCGCTGGTGGTGGGAAGTGTGGGCGATCAGCCGCAGATCGATTTGGTAGACTGGCCTTATTTCCCTTTACTGGATCCGCAGCCTGCTAGTCCGATCACCTCGAACCTGGGGAAAGTATTATCGGTTTTCCCTAACTCGGTTGATACCATTAAAACCCCGGGGATCAAGAAAACAATTTTGCTTACAGGATCTGCTAATGGACGATCCCTTATCACGCCAGCGATCGTGTCGTTTAATAGTGTGAAAACACAGGAGGATCTTAAAACTTTTAACCGACCGCATATTCCCGTTGCTGTATTGCTGGAGGGCGCATTCCCCTCTTTGTATTCCAACCGTTTAACGCAATCGTATCAGGACTCCCTGAAAACATTGTATAATCAGCCGTTCCGGTCGAATTCCGTTTCTACCAAAATGGTTGTGATCTCTGATGCTGATATTGTAAGCAATGTGGTGACGCAGCAGGACGGGCCACTGGAAATGGGGGTGAATCAATTTACCAAAGCCAATTATGCCAATAAGGATTTTATCCTCAATACCATCGAATATCTGGTCAATCCTACCGGCATCATGGAAACCAGGGCCAAGGATTATACACTTCGCTTGCTGGACACGAAAAAGCTCGAAAACGGTCGTAATAACTGGACCCTGATCAATATCGGACTGCCGGTTTTACTGGTAGTGCTTTTTGGTCTGGTTTTCCAAACCTTGCGACGCCGAAAATACAACCGTTAAATTCCCGCTGAGTAGAACAATACCCGCCTGCCGGGGTTATCTTTGCATATATATTTTCCCCATGACAAAAGAATTGATTACTTATATCGTATTTGGTGCTGTTATGGTGCTGGCGCTGGTATTTGATCTGGGCTTGCTGAGTAAAAAGGACCAGAAGATCACGATCCGTCAGGCGCTGTTTCAAACCATGTTCTGGGTGGCACTTGCCCTGGGCTTTTTCGTGTTCATGTGGATCGAGAACGGGCAGAGCCTGGCACTCGAATACCTGAGTGCCTATTTGATGGAATGGAGTTTGAGCATCGATAATATATTCGTGTTCATTCTCATCTTCAGCTCATTTGGGGTGAAAGAGCAGTATTTTGGCAGGGCCCTTCTGATCGGTATTTTAATGGCTGTGATATTCCGCGTGCTCTTCATTACCGTTGGGGTAGCACTGGTAAATCAGTTTGAATGGGTATTGTATATATTCGGACTCTTTCTGGTGTATACAGGGTACAAAATGTTTGTTACAGATGAGAATGAGGCGTTCGACCCGCACGACTCCAAAGTGTATAAGTTCATGAAGAAATTCCTGCCCCTCACTACCACAGACGGGCATGGCAAATATGTGATCCGGGAGAATGGACGTCCGGCTTACACCACATTGTTTGTGGTGGTGGTGATGCTGGCAGCAATTGATCTGGTTTTTGCCCTCGATTCCATTCCGGCGGTGATGGGTATTTCCCGCGATAATATGGTTATTTACACCTCGAATATTTTCGCTGTGTTGGGATTGCGATCACTCTTCTTTTTATTAAGAGGTGCCGTGAGCAAGTTCGATCACCTGCAACAGGGTATTGCGATCGTGCTTATATTTATTGGAGTAAAAATGCTTGGCGAACATTGGATCAGCGAATGGGTCGATAAGACCACCATGGTCTTTATTTCGCTGGGCGTGATCCTGGTATGTATTTCCGGATCCATTTTCTATTCCATATTTATGCAGAAAAAAGGTCTTCCAGCCGATGTGGAAGATGAATCCATAAAATAATAACATACGGCTTGGCCTATCCGCTTTCACATATTGCTGCTATTATCAGGAGCAAAACGAGCACGACTGTGCCAACGGTTATACTGCATTTGCTAACCGATAGCCGTAAACTGTTATTCCCCGATTCTTCACTGTTTTTTGCCCTCACAGGTCCCCAACGCGACGGTCATCAGTTCATCGAAGAACTGTATGCACGCGGGCTAAGGTATTTTGTGGTGTCGAAGGAACAGGTTCCGGAGAAATATCCGGAAGCTGTATTTCTGGTAGTGCCCGATACCCTGTCGGCCCTGCAATTGCTCTGCGCCTGGCATCGTAAACAGTTTAGCTTACCCGTTTTCGGTATTACCGGAAGTAATGGTAAAACCATTGTAAAAGAATGGCTCAATCAATTACTGGAGGCCGACTATTCCATTGTAAGAAGTCCGAAAAGTTATAACTCACAGATCGGAGTGCCGCTCAGTGTCTGGCCGCTCCAACCGCATCATACCCTCGGCCTGTTCGAAGCAGGTATATCTCAGTCGGGCGAAATGGAGCGTTTGCAAAAGATCATCCAGCCCACCATGGGAGTGTTCACCAATATCGGTGCCGCACATGGTGAGGGGTTTTTGAATATCCGACAGAAGATCAATGAGAAATTACGTTTGTTCACGGGCGTTGATATACTGTTTTATTGTAAAGATGATCCGGAAGTGCATACGGCCGTAGCCGGTTTCTGGCAACAGATGAGCCGGGGCGCTGAAAAACCCATCCAGTTGGTCAATTGGAGTATGGTATCCGAAGCCAGTTTACAGGTGCTCACGGTTCTACGGGAAGAAAAGGAAACCACCATTACGGCAGAATGGCAAAAAAGACAGGTACAGATCTGTATCCCTTTTACAGATGCCGCATCTGTGGAGAATGCCATTTTATGCTGGATGATTTTATTGCATCTGGGCGTACCCGACACTTTGATTGCGGCACGAATGAAGGCCCTGGGTACGGTAGCCATGCGTCTTGAATTAAAAAAAGCCATCCATCATTGTTCGGTTATTAATGATAGTTATAGTGCCGACCTGAATTCGTTGCGGCTGGCCCTTGATTTTCTGGCCCAGCAGCAGCAGCACAGCCGGCGCACCGTGATCCTGTCTGACCTGCTGCAAAGCGGTCAGCCGGAAAAGGAATTATATGAGCAGGTAGCGGGTTTACTCGAGCAACGAGGGGTAAAACGATTTATCGGAATAGGGGAGCGTTTGTATCAGCATCAGGCTTTATTTGCCCGACTGACCGGCATGGAGAAAAATTTCTTTCATACGGTAGAAGCATTTAAAACTGCTTTTCCTTCGCTGATTTTTCGCGATGAGGCAATCCTGTTAAAAGGCGCCCGTGTTTTTGCTTTTGAACAGATAGACAGGCTTCTGGAGTTACAGGATCATCAAACCGTGATGGAGATCAACCTGACGGCTATTGCAAGCAATCTGCAACAGTACCGCCAGTTGTTGCAGCCCGGCACAAAGATCATGGCGATGGTGAAGGCTTTCGCCTATGGAAGCGGCAGTTTTGAGATCGCCAATTTGTTGCAGTTTCACAAAGTGGATTATCTGGCGGTAGCCTATATTGATGAAGGGGTGGAGTTGCGCAAAGCCGGTATACATTTACCGATCATGGTCATGAATCCGGAAGCGGCCGGCTTTGATGCCTTGCTGGAATATAATCTGGAGCCGGATCTTTTTTCACCCGGTATCCTGAAACAGTTTGTGCAATTTCTGCGACAGCAGGGCATCAAACAGTTTCCCGTGCATATTGAACTGGAAACAGGAATGCAGCGATTGGGTTTTTCCTCCTCAGCATTACCCGAATTGATCCATGTATTAAAGGAGAATGACATCAAGATACAATCGGTATTCAGTCACCTCGTGGCGAGCGAATCGAAGGAGCATGATGACTTTACAGCTACACAATACCGTTTGTTTGAAGAAATGGCGGCTCAGATAAAACCGCATTGTTCCTACACGTTTATAAAACATCTGGCCAACACTTCCGGTATCAGCCGGCACCCTTCATTGCAGATGGATATGGTTCGTTTGGGTATTGGATTGTATGGGGTGGATGAAACACGGGGTGGATTAACAGAAGCCTCCACGTTGCGGAGTACGATCGCGCAGTTGAAATTTGTTCCGGCCGGGTCGAGTGTAAGTTATGGCCGGAGAGGGGTGGTGCAGCGCGACAGTATAATAGCCACGATCCGGATCGGATATGCCGATGGGTATCCGCGGAGTTTGAGCAATGGTGCCGGAAAAATGCGGGTAAAGGGTCAATTGGCTCCGGTGATCGGGTCGATCTGTATGGACATGACCATGCTGGACGTAACGGATATTCCCGGCGTGGCGGAAGGCGATCCGGTGGTGGTATTCGGGGCCGACATGCCTGTTTCTACTGTAGCTGCCTGGGCCGGAACCATTCCGTATGAAATATTAACAGGGATATCGGGTCGGGTAAAACGGGTTTATTTCGAAGAATAAGGCCCCCCTTAAACTGGGCAGGATAAAGTATATTTGCCCACAAAATTTTTGACGTGAAGAGCAGAACTGTTGTACTCATAATCTTATTGATCATTCTGGCCGATCAGGCCTTGAAAATATGGGTGAAGACAAGCATGCATTATGGAGAGCATATCACCCTGATCTCCGATTGGTTCCGTTTGTATTTTATTGAGAATGCCGGAATGGCCTGGGGCTGGAAATTTGGTGGGGATTGGGGCAAAGTGGCCTTGACCCTGTTCCGTTTGGTAGCCGTGATTTTTGGGGTGTTTTATATCAAAAGTATCATCCGCAAAAAATTCCATACAGGCTTCATCATTTGTGTGGCACTGATCTTTGCCGGCGCTCTGGGTAATTTGATCGACAGTATGTTCTATGGGATGCTCTTCGACCGCGGCATGCTGCCCGATCCTTTTACCCATGAATTTACCGGAGGGTATAGCGGATTGGCGGAAATGAATTTCAAGGGATATTCCTCATTTCTGCATGGTAATGTGGTAGACATGCTCTATGTACCCATCATTGAAAACAAAACCTTACCCGAATGGATTCCTTTCTGGGGCGGCGATAATTTCACCTTCTTTTCGCCCATTTTCAATATTGCAGATGCGTCCATTTCCATTGGTGTAATTGCCATATTGCTATTCCAGAAGCGATTTTTTCAAAAAGCGGAGCAGGAGGTAGAAAAAGTAGCGGTGGAAACCAACTCTGAGGTGAACGATACCGTACAGATATCTTAAAGAAATAGTTGTTCCATTAAACTGAAGCCATGAAATCGATACTGAATGCGTTCCTTTTGATTTTCGGTTTTGCCCTACTGTTTGGCGCCTGTTCCAAGGAAAAAAGTGTAGATACCGGAACCACACCGGGAAATGTGTCTGGCTGGGAATTTAAAGAAGGGGCTACAGCTTACAGTGGTAAGATCGACACCGCCTTCATCGCCACTAACGGCGCTTTTAAGCAATTGTCTATTGAGGGAACTACTGCAGATGGGACAGGTACCTTGTTTCTGACGATCGTGTCAACGAATCTGACAGTGGGCAGTTATACCACGCCTTCTGTATATTTTCAATACGCATTGGCTGGTTCTCCGTTTCTGGAGAGCGATCCCACTGCTACCGGAGCGTTTACGGTAGTTATTACCAAAATTGATTCCGCTCTGGTAACGGGAACATTTACCGGACAGGTGCAGGATATTTCCGGGAATCCTAAAACGATTACTTCAGGAAAATTCACCGCAAAACTCGCAAAGCAAACAGCCCTTTCCAACGGTCAGTTAATGTTATGGTCGAAAACGGCCTGTGCTTCAGGCGGAAATATTTTAGTGAAAGTGCAGGGTACTACCGGTACCATTTCCAGCTTTCAGGCCGCAGAACCCACCTGTGGCGCAACAGGCACCGCCCTTTTCAATCTGGCGCCCGGTAACTATCTGTGGACGGCTTATTGCGGATCCGATTCCACTACAGGTGTGGCTACCATTGTTTCTGGGGCCTGTACCAAATCGCAAGTGATCTTTTCTCCCACCAGCGCTACTTGCCGCATCAGCAATATTGGTTTCCTGGATCCTTCCACAAACAGCGGTGAGGGAGCGATCAACACGTTCTATACCGGTACACAACCAACACGCGTTGAATTTTACGACAGCGTGGCTGCATTAGCTGCCAATGTGTATAATATTACGTATACCACCAATCGCATTAACCTTGATACGGCACAATATTTTTTATTGGGATTGGGAAATGTAGTAACTGAATTTCATGGGTTTGCTGACCCAACTGATAATACCACTCCGAAGGTGATCATCAAGTATCAGTACGATGCCTTGGGGTATATGAATAAAGCGATCATGTATCTGGAACAATTCCCCGCATTGCCCGTTCTGGAAACAAGTTATGTTTGGACCAATGGTAATCTCACAAAAGCTACAGTGGCTGAAGCGGCTACCAACTCACGCAGCGAGTATTTATATGAATACGATCTCAGCAGGCAGGCAAAGGGTTTTCTGTGCTTCTTCCCCAACACCGAATTCCTGTTGTTCCAGGGGGTCGTAAACTATGGGAAGAATTCTGCCAACCCGGTGATCAAATCAACGATCAACGATTATGACAATTTCGGTGCGCTGCAGAATACGGATATCGCAACCTTCAGTCAGTATGTTTTTGATGCGAACGGTTATGTAAAGAATTTTCTCACTACGGGTGGAAATTCCATTTATGGATCCAATTCCCGCTATGCACTCGGCTATAAATGTCAATAAACAGATCGATATCTTAAAAGAAGATGCCCTCTTTTGGAGGGCATTTCTTTTGTTGTTGTTATGGGCTCGATCTACTTGATTACAATTTAACGACACGTTTATGTATAAAGCGGTCACCCAACTGCACTCTAAGGGTATAGGTGCCTGAGGGTATTCCTCCCAGATTGCCAAAAGTTACGGCATTCCATCCGGTTTCTGCTGTATGTTGTAAGCGGCGTATAATTTTTCCATAGGTATCGATCAGGGCAAATTCCAACTGACTTGCTTCAGGAATGATGATCTCTAATTTGATTTGATCGTGGAAGGGGTTGCCGATCGACCGGATACCAAATTCCAAACGGCTGTTTAGGTATACGATACGGCTGTATTTGAAGTTTGAACCTTCTGTGATACGAATGCGGTAATAGGCTCCTGATCCCACCGTGGAAGGATCAGTAAACGTATATTCTGAACCAAATCCGGCGGGTGCTTTTCCATTGATCTTTGCCAGTAGGGTAAAGCGCTTGTTATCCTCACTGCGCTCTATTTCAAATTGGGTATTGGCTTCTTCGTTTGAAGTAGTCCATCTTAGCATGCCCTGATTATTCACCAGTTTACCATCTAAGGAAAGTATCGATGTTTTCAGCAATTCAGAACAGTTATTCACCAGTACCAGTAAGGTATTGCTGGCAGCAAAAGAACAACTGGAACTCGCCAGATTCGTAGCGGTGGAAGCTACTTTGATCCGGTACATTTTATTATGGGTGGAGCTGTCTGCCAAAAACGACGGATAGGTAGCCGTATATTGGTACGCACCCGAAACAAGTGTTGGGGTGCCTGTACCGGTAACACCGGTGCTGGACCAGCTTACACCGCCATTGGTACTCTGTTCCCATTCATAATATACATAGTTATTGAAATAGCTTCTTACCACACAGGTCATGTCTACCTGATTGCCGAAGCAAACATTGGAGTTGCCATTGGGGGTTAAACTCAGTTGCGGTGTACAAGTGGCCAGATTGATATCATCAATTACCCAATCGTTGCCCCCGCCCCCCGGGGCATTATTCCGGATGGAAATGGTAATATCTGTTTGCGCCGGACCGGTTTTGAAAAGAAAACCCTTTTTCTGCCAGCCAACCGTATCGAGTGAACCCGATGAATAGTAGTCAATATCATCGATCACAAACGTGAGGTTGGGTAATACGCCGGGTCTATAGGTGGACGTGGCCAGGGAGTCGATGCCGCAGGTAGGACAGATATTCTTCACCCAGGCCGAGAACTCGTAATAGGTATTCGGACAAAGTCCGGTTATGGTTTGCCGGTAGGCTTCACTGGTAGCCAGATCCGCATTCACCATCAGCATATAACCCGAATTGGTTCCGGAAGCGGGTGGATTATTGCCTGCCGCTGTGTTGGTCCCCGAATGGTCGCCGCCGATGAACCAAAATCCATTAAACATCCGGTTGTTGCAGGAATCCGTTGAGGGAATAGGTCCCGCAGGCAAATTACAATTCGGTGTTCGGCGGGAATTGATATTGGTTGATGATTTAGGACTGGTATTGTTCACAATGGCATAAAATCCATCACCTACGGCATTGGCCAAACTTACATTCGGGACATAGGAATAGCCCGGAATGGGAAAGGAGGGGGGCGCTGCCCGGTTCAGCGTACTGCCGGTACCGAACGTACCGCCGAATTCTGAAGCGAAGTTGGTTCCTACGGCATCTCCGCAAATAGTGGAATTGGCACTGATCACGATCTTGTATTGTACCGCGTTACAAATGGTATCGGCTGCCAGAATGGAATTGGTCTTTTTGAAGAGTATTTTTCCGGCCCCCAGAGTAATCGTATCACCCACGTTACCGGTTACGCGTACTTTAAAGGAAGTGGTCACTAAGGTGCCTGAGGAGAATCGAGGGCGATTGTTGTTCCCTCTCAATTCGCTCGCGCCGGTGGCATCATTGGAACTGTTGTCAAGTGGTGCTGTAGGATTGGCGGCCGTAGGATATCCCCCCATATTGATCTTTACCTGATATTCTCCCGGTGGAGGAACCTTTCGAAAAGTGCCCGCATCGAGGTCGGCTGCCAGTGTATAATTTCGAAAAGTGAGTCCTTCATTGGTGATCAAACGCAATGAATCGTTACTGATCGTATCTGTTTTTGTTGGAAGATCATCTACATAGCGGATAAAATACACACGACCGCTTCCGCCGTTGTAATTGCTTCTTATGTATAGTGTGGTGCGAATTTCCAGAATATCTCCGGGCTCTACAGTACCGCCAACAGCTTTTTTAGTAACGTTTACATAGCTGTTACCAAACTTAAGGGTGGCTGTAGCCTGGGATAGGGCGAGTTGATAACATGCCAGCAGGAGGCATATTAAGGGCAGGCGTTTTCCTTCACAGGATAATGCAATAAGGACATTTTTCATTGGATCAGGTTTGTTGGCTTTAGCACTTTGCTCTATGTGCTCAGTTGTTTGCTACAATCATCAATGAGTCCTATTTCCTTATTAACTGTCTATTGACTGTCTTATCGTGTTGTTTTGCTCTTAAAATATATACTCCGGGCTTTAGTGATTCCCAGCCAGTCTTAACCAGGATATTGGTGCCTTTTTGCAGGTTCTCGTTCCATTGTCTGAGTATCCTGCCAGCCGGGTCGATCAGTTCAAAGCTCACTTTTCCGTCTACCGGACAGCTCACTTCCAACTGTAAAAGATTATAAAACGGATTTATCAGCGTTTTAATATTGAAGTCGCTGCTGCCATCCTGCAGGGCAATGATATTACTGTACGCAAACGTTTGACCTTCAGTAATTTTCAGCCTGTAAAAAATTGTATTTTTTATTGAAAATTTTTCTGACCAGTTATAAAATCCGGCTTTTGTGCCTTTTACGGTAGCAACAGTTCGGAAATCTACGCGGTCTTCACTTCTTTGAATTTCATAAACAACATTTTCTGTTTCGTTTTCGGCTGTCCAATACAGGTGCTCCTCCTTATTTTCGTCCAGCTTGCCTTTAAAAGAGATGATTTTGGTATCTAATGGAACAGAGCAATTATTCACCCAAACAATGATCGTATTGCTGGCAGTAAAGGAACAGGAGCTGTTATTTAAGTTCGCCAGTGTGGAAGCTACCCGTACCCGAAACATATTATTATGGTAGGAGCTGTCTGCTAAAAATGAAGGATAACTCGCAGAATACTTCCATTCGCCTCCGCTATAAACCGGTGTTCCTACACCGCTAACTCCGGTGGCATTCCAGGTAGCACCTCCATCGGTACTCCGCTCCCAGGTCCAATAGATATAGTTGGGAGAGAAGCAGCGGATCACTGTACTCATGTCTACCTGATTACCATAGCAGATGTTCACCCCGCCATTAGGAGTAAGATCCAGTGTAGGGGTGCAGGTGGCTAAGCTGATATCATCGATCGCCCAGTCGTTACCACCACCACCCGGTGCATTATTGCGGATCGTCATGGTGAGCGATGTTTGATTCGGACCGGTTACATACGTGAATCCTTTTTTGATCCATTTACCGGTATATTTAATGTTTCCGGTGGTATAATAATCAATCCCATCAATACGAATGGTAAGATTGGGATATACGCCGGAAGAGTCGCCGGTTGCAGTAGGGATATAACCTGAGTTCGTTGCTCCCTTACCGTTGGAATCACAACCGCATTTGGAACAGATATTCCGGTACCAGGCTGAAATTTCATAATAGGTATTCGGGCACAATCCGGAAATGGTATGGGTGAAAGCTGAGTCGATGCGGTAGCTGGCATTTACCACCAGCATGTAACCGGCATTCGAATTATTTACAGTATCAGCCGCAGTATTTCCGGCTAACGGCACTGCTGCCCCGGTATGGTCTCCGATAATATCCCAAACATTGAAAATCCGGTGGCTGGGGGAACTGTTATCAGGAATACTCCAGCTATTGGACGTAGTATAATTGGTTTGTGTACTGGTATTGTTAGGGATACCGTAATAATAATCCTGCGGACTGCTCACACCGAAAATATTGTAGGTGTAGGTGGCTGGAACACTGCCGGAAGCTACCCGGTTTCTTGCCTTACCGGAACCAAATGTGCCATTGTATTCAGTGCCCAGTGCATTGGTACCCACCGTGTTGGTGCAAATACCAAAGTTGGAGGATACCATGGCATTGTTATTCGGAAACTGGATATAGGAAATACCGGAAGCACCATAAGGTTTATAAGATATTACGCCCCCGCCGGTATTGATCAAACTGCCCAGGGCCTGCGTAACCACCACTTTGTAAGAAGCGACCATAATGCAGGTGCTGCCGTATAAAGAAGGCTTATGTGTGTTTTTGATCCGTCCACGACGAAAAGCAGTAGCGGGATTATCAGTTGTATTGTATCCTAAATTGATCCGGATATTGAAACCGCTGATAGAACCACAATCATCGCCGGCGGCATCGGTAAAGGATTTATAGATCTTTCCTTCGTTGGTGAGTACCGCGAGTGAATTGGCTACATACAGCATACCTGTTTTTACCGTATCGTAATAGGCAACACTATCCACGTAAGCATTGGTGCAACTTCCGGTACACCGAACCACAAAAGTAGAACGCATTTCAAGGGTATCCCCTGGTTCGATTGTTCCGCCATTAAGTCCTTTGGTGATATTGACATAGCTCTTTCCGTAGTCAACTGCAACCTGACTAAGGGCAGTTGTCTGGATCTGGGTGCTGAGGAGGATAGCGATTCCCAGATTTAAAGAAACATACCGAAGTAGATTTCTTTTCATGGTCCGGATTTGAGGCTTTAGGGTGGATATTCGGATACTTCAGGTTACCATGTTTCGGAATCATTTTTTTAGCTTATTCTGCTCGTACTCAGCGCACTTGATTCCGGAACGTTGTACCTTACACTAATTAAACGATGAACACGTTATTAGTATGTTGTTAGGAGGGCTCTATCCTTAGGATTTAAGGAATAACACTTAAAGTTTTTGCTAACTTTTGAATTACATCCAATGGAGAGACCTTTTTACCTGAGCAGTTTACTGCTATTACTGCTGAGTAGTACCATTCTGGCACAAACTCCCATTGTGGGAAGCCGGCTGGGGGAGAATTTTGACACGGTAACCCTTGTCCAGAAACTGAGCGACCCCTGGGAACTCACCTGGGGCCCCGATAATTTTCTCTGGGTTACCGAATCCAGGGGCTATACCGTTCGGCGCGTCAACCCGAACACGGGTGCTAATGTGAAAATTCTCGATCTTACCCCCCTCCGCAATTTTCCCCGCTACGATAAAATTTCAGATGCTATTGATGGCGGCAAACCATGGCCGCAAGGCGGATTGGAAGGCATGGCCATACATCCCCAGTTCAATAGCGGCAAACCCTATGTGTATCTTACGTATGTACATACCTATTCCGGTTCGGCCAGTGCCGGTACCGGTTGTCTTTCCGGTAGTCAGGGTTGCTTTTTTACCAGCCGGATCGTACGTTACGAATATGATGCCGTGGAAGATACCCTTATCAATCCACTCACCCTGGTAGATACCATACCGGGCAGCAGCGATCACAATTCGGGGCGTTTGCTTATTGCTCCGGTGAACGGCGTGTATTACCTGTTTTCTTCTGTAGGCGATATGGGCGGCGGGCAATTCGCCAATGGGGCGCGACCCATCCGGGCTCAAACCACCGATATCTATGAGGGTAAGATCCTGCGCTTTAATCTGGAACCTGATGCCGATGCGGACACCTATGACCGTTGGATTCCTTCCGATAACCCCTTCAATGGGGCGAAGCAAAGCGCTGTATGGTCATATGGCCACCGAAATGTGCAAGGACTTACGTATGGTGTTGTAAACGGCACCGGATTTATTTATTCCACCGAACATGGTCCTTTTAGTGACGATGAAGTAAACATCATTGAAAAGGGCAAAAATTACGGACATCCATTAGTGATAGGCGCAAATGATGGAAATTATAATGGTGCGGCAGCCGGTGCGTCCAATAACAGCGCCCTGCCCGGGGCACATAATTCCAGTGCGCCGATCATCAATAATGAGAATACCAATGCCACCAATCTGGGAGCCGATTTTCGTGGTCCCATTAAAACGTTTTACAGTCCCGACAACGCCACCTTGTTAAGTATATTCAATGCAGTAATTGGTGGGAATAATAATAATTCCGGTTGGCCATCTGATGGCATCAGCAGTGTGGAGTTTTATGGAATGAACGCCGTTCCCAACTGGTATAATTCGCTCTTTGTAACAACGCTTAAAGGCGGCAAGATCATTCGCCTGAAACTGAATACCAGTGGTACCGGTGTTGTGAGTTTGGCCGGAGCTGATACGGTAAATTATTTTAGAAGCACCAACCGCTTTCGTGATATTGCCTTCTCTCCTGATGGACTCAGCATGTTTGCAATCATTGACAGCAGCTCGGTTACTTCAGGCCCTACCTCCGGTAACCCTGCGGTGATCACCAGTCGTGGCGCCTTGATCAAATTTACCTATCGTAATGGTGGTATTCTTTCGTTGCGCAATGATACCTCGCAACCGCAGCGGAAAGAATATTCTGTACAGATCTATCCGAATCCGACCAACAAGTTTATCGTAGTGAGTTTTGAGATCGGTGTACACAAGCCCGTCAGCTATCAATTGGTGGATATGGCCGGACGTGTGGTATTACAAGATAAAACCCAGCAAAACGTATTTACCATCAACGTCAGTCACCTTAAACGCGGCCTCTATATCCTGAAGCTTTATAACGGTTATGGGGTAGAGGTGAAGATGGAGAAGATGGTCGTGAATTGAGTTGAGTTGTAAGTTTTGAGTTATAAGTAGTAAGTGGTGACCTACGACTTATAACTCAAAACTTACAACTCAAAACGTACTACCTATCACTTGCCAGCCATTCCAACCATCTGCGCCGGCACCACCCATTCATCAAACTGCTCAGGCGTTACATAGCCCAATTTTACCGCCATTTCCTTCAAGGTAGTTCCTTCTTTATGGGCTTTCTGGGCTATTTCAGCTGCTTTATAATAACCGATCTTGGTATTGAGCGAAGTCACCAGCATCAGTGAATTGTCAACATGCTTTTTGATATTGGCCTCGATGGGCTCGATGCCTACCGCACATTTATCGTTGAAACTTACACAGCCATCACCGATCAGTCGCGCACTATGCAGGAAATTATAGATCATCACCGGTTTGAAAACGTTCAGTTCAAAATGACCGGTAGCACCACCGATATTGATGGCTACATCATTACCCATTACCTGGGCTGCGATCATCGTAAGGGCCTCGCATTGCGTGGGATTCACTTTACCGGGCATGATCGAAGAACCGGGCTCGTTATCAGGGATAAAGAGTTCGCCGATACCGCTGCGGGGACCGGAAGATAGCATCCGGATATCATTAGCGATCTTCATCAAACTTACCGCTACCGTTTTCAACGCACCATGGGCTTCCACAATGGCATCATGCGCCGCCAATGCTTCAAATTTATTTTCAGCTGTTACAAAAGGCAGGTTGGTTAATTGCGCAATATGTTTGGCCACATTCACCGCATAGTTCGGAGGCGTGTTGATTCCGGTACCTACGGCTGTGCCGCCCAATGCCAGTTCGCTTAAATGCGCCAGTGTATTGCGGATGGCTTTTAATCCATGATCCAACTGTGACACATAGCCGCTGAATTCCTGGCCCAGTGTAAGGGGCGTGGCGTCCATGAAATGGGTACGGCCGATCTTCACTACGTCCATGAACTGCAGACTCTTTTCGGCTAAAGTGTTGCGGAGTTTTTCAATTCCGGGAATGGTTACTTCCAACAAGATCTTATACGCCGCGATATGCATTGCTGTAGGGAACGTATCGTTGGAAGATTGCGATTTATTTACATCATCATTGGGATGCAGGAATTTTTCTTTATCGGTCAATTGTCCGCCATTGATCACATGCCCTCTGTAGGCCACCACTTCATTCACGTTCATGTTACTTTGTGTACCGCTACCGGTTTGCCATACTACGAGAGGGAAATAGGCATCCAGTTTACCCTCCAGGATCTCATCACAAACCTGTCCGATCAAATCACATTTTTCTTTGGGAAGTACACCGGCATCAAAATTGGTCAGAGCCGCCGCTTTTTTCAGATAGGCAAAAGCTCGGATGATCTCTTTAGGCATCCGGTTAATGTCTTGTGCGATCTTGAAATTATCAATACTGCGCTGGGTTTGGGCTCCGTAAAGGGCATCCACAGGTACTTTCACTTCACCCATGGTATCTTTTTCTATTCTGTATTCCATATGTGTGCTTATTTGGAGGGCAAAGTTAGGAGTTTTCGCCCGCCCCTTCAGCAACCGGATGGCGTGATTTTTATCAGTGCCCCCGCTGATCAGTGCAGGATCAGTTCACTGTTCAGAATGATATTCTCGATGGGTTGAATGTCGGCCGAGGCCTTGGTTTCTATTAACTTCAGCAGCAATTCGGTCGCCCGTCCCCCCTGTTCAAAGGGAAACTGTTCCACAGAGGCCAGTGGCGGGGTTTCCAGATAGCTGGTCAGCGGCAGATTCGCATAACTCACAAAACAAAGGTCTTTATTGATCCGGATCTTTTTGGAGCGGGCGTATTGCATGGCGTCGAGGGCTACATAATCGTTGAAAGCAATGATTGCCGTAGGTTTATTCTTTAACTGCAGCAATTTATCCATGGCCGCCTGGGTGCCGCCCATGGATAAATCGGTGCGTACGATCAGGGCCTCATCGGTCTTGATCTTATTTTTCAGCAATCCGTCCTGATAACCCTGCAAACGTTCATTTTTTATATTAAGCGTACTGGGTCCCTGAATGTATCCGATACGTTTATGCCCCAGTTTGACCAGCATGTCAATGGCTTTGATAGAACTATGATACAAACTGCACCAAACGGAATTGATGCCGGGCTCATCGGGTACACGGTCGAAATACACAACAGGTATATTGTACTGTTTGAGTTCTTCAAAATGCGCCAGGCTTGTGGTATTCTTCGATACAGATACCAGTAATCCATCCACCCGATGTTTTTTCATAGATTCCACAATGGCTTGTTCCCGTTGCATATCATCATGCGACTGACCGATCAGCGCAATATATTTATGATCAAATGCGGCTTCCTCAATACCACTGATGGCCAGTGAAAAATATTCCTCACGCAAATTCGGAAGAATCACGCCGATCGTAAATGTTTTTCCCTGCTTAAAAAAGATGGCTGTTTGATTGGGAACATAATTCAGATCGGCCGCCAGTTTTTTCACCTGCATTTTTGTACGCAAACCAATACTGGGATGATCGTGCAAAGCCCTTGATACGGTCGATACAGATATATTCAGTCGCTTCGCGATCTCTTTTATAGTAGGTAGTTTCTTTTCCATGTTGCGATATTACAGTATACAAGGTAAAAAAAATACGCAAACGATTGTGCATATTGATACAATCGTTTGCAATTTTTGCGGTAAACCGTTCCTGTTTTATGTCTGCTTCTATTACAATTATATTCTGCACCTTTAAGCCGTTCCTTGTTTGTATGAGGGTATAAACAATGGTTAGTGCCGGGCTCGTCCCGGCATTTTTATTTGAAATCACGCAATGATACCGCGTAAACCATCCTCTTTTTAAGTAGCTTTAAGCAAACTACAAGTATGCGACCCATTCTTCTTGTCATTCTTTTTATTTCGTTGAAATCCTGGTCGCAACAGGATGCGGCTTCCTGGGCACCTTTCCCGGCCACTTATAAATATGGCCCTGTTACAGATTGGTTGAATACCACTGTTTATTTGCCTCCGGTGGTGTATTTTAATAACGAAGCAAAAAAGGACCTGATCTTTTCTAACGGACTGGTGCAACGTACGTTTCGGCTTTCGCCGGATGTGGCTTGTATCGATTATAAAAATTTAATAAACGGACAGCAACTATTACGTGCCATTCAGCCCGAGGCCAAAATAACCCTGAATGGAAAGGAATACAGTGTAGGCGGATTGCTGGGCCAGCAGGAAAAAGCTTATTTGCTGCCCGAATGGGTGGATCAATATAAGGCTTCGGCAGAGGGATTTCATTGCAGTAGCTGGCGCATGGCCGATATAGAACCTTTATTGCCTCCCTATACGCGCTTTTGGAACCCTGCCGCTCAACATGGGAAAGGAAAAGATTTGATCTTTCAATACCGCCATTCATCTCAAGCGCTTAAAGATATTTTAGTGGAGGTGCATTATGCTATGTATGAGGGCATTCCACTGATCGTGAAATGGGTTACGATTGCTAATCAGGGACCTTCCATTATTCGGGTTGACAGAGTAGTAAATGAATCGCTGGCTTTGGTAGAAGAAGAGAGTGCGGTGGTAGGCAAACCGCACGAAATGAAAAAGCAGCACGGCCTATATGTGGAAACCAATTATGCTTTTAACAATGCCATGCGCTACGATATCAGTGATCAAACCACGCATTGGAAAATGGACAGCAGTTATACCTCACAGGTGAATTATAATTATGAAACGCCCTGTATACTGGAAGTGTATCCTGAGAAAGCAGGAGGCATCATGCTGGGCCCCTTGCAGGAATTTCGTTCAGTGCGTACTCATGAATTGGTCATGGATAGTTATGACAGAGAACGCAGGGGATTAGCCATTCGTAAAATGTACCGGACCGTAGCGCCCTGGACGCAGAGCAACCCTATTTTCATGCATCTCGTGAGTCGGAATGATCAGGAAGTGGAAACGGCCATTGAACAATGCGTCAATACCGGATATGAAGCCATCATCCTGAGTTTCGGCAGTCATTTGAATATGGAAGACAGCAGCGCGGCGAATATTGCCCGTTGGAAACGGCTGGCCGATCTGGCACATTCAAAAGGAATTGGTTTGGGTGGTTACTCCCTGTTCAGCAGCCGTCGTATCAGCGACGAAGATGATGTGATCGATGCCAAAACCGGAAAACCCGGTGGAGCATTCTTTGGTAATGCCCCCTGCTTTGGCAGCAAGTGGGGATTGGCCTATCGGGATAAGATCAAATATTTCTTTCAACAAACCGGTTTTGATATTTGGGAAAATGATGGTCCTTATCCCGGTGATCAATGTGCTTCGGTTACCCATCCCGGGCATAAAGGATTGGACGATTCTCAGTGGACGCAAATGGAGATACAGAAAGAGCTGTATCGTTGGTTGAATGCCAAAGGTGTTTATATCAATGCCCCTGATTGGTACTTTCTTGATGGAACCCATAAAATTGCGATCGGGTATCGGGAAGTTAATTTTTCATTATCAAGAGAACAACAGAAAATACTCAACCGGCAGAATATTTTTGACGGTACCTGGGAAAAGACCCCTTCCATGGGTTGGGGCTTTGTACCGCTCACCCGCTATCAGGGCGGTGGTCCGGAAGCCATTCTGGAACCATTGAGCGAACACCTGAAAGACTATGAACAATTGATGATGCAGTATTATGGCGCCGGTGTACAAGCCTGCTATCGTGGTCCGCGTTTATACGATACCGAACAAACCCGGCAAACAGTTGCGGCAGTCATTAATTGGTATAAAAAATATAGAAACATATTAAATGCCGATATCATTCATCTGCGACGTGCCGATGGGCGTGACTGGGATGGATGGATGCATGTGGATCCCAATGGAAAAGAAAAGGGTTTGATGATGCTATTCAATCCAACCAATGAAACCATAAAACGAAGCATCAGTATTCCGGTTTATTATACCGGGCTTTCCCAAACAGTCAATGTCAAAGAAAAAGAAGGTAAACCGATCAGTTATAAGGTCGATAGGGATAATACATTCACTATGTATATTGAATTAAAACCCGGTGCGTATTCCTGGTGGGTTATAGAATGATCAAATGGAAACTATGCGACAGTTATTATTGTGTGGTTTATTATTTTGTTTGTTGTTCGGGTCGTTGGAGGCGCAGGAACGTTCCACTGTCTCGGGAGCCGAAGACAGACGTTATTGGGCCGAACTGCTCTTTAAAATATGTAAACCTGTTCTGTATAATTTATCGGAAGGAAATTTAAAGAAGGAAATGCCATTGGAAAAGGGTCCTGGATATGGTATGGATCCGGCCAAAGTGAGTTATCTCGAAGCTGTCGGTCGAACACTCGCAGGCATTGCCCCCTGGCTGGCACTACCTGATGATGCCAGTCCTGAGTCTAAACTACGTTCGCAACTGCGCCACTGGGCGATCAGCGGGTTGCCCCGTGTGGTGGATCCATCCGATCGTGATCGGTTGAATTTTGAAACGGAGCAACAACCTCTGGTGGATGCGGCTTTTCTTGCTCAGGCATTCCTGCGCGCTCCCGATGTGTTATGGGCCCCTCTGGATGCGCTTACTAAAAAGCGTTATATTGAAGCCTTCAAGCGTTTGCGCGATCGCAAGCCCTATTACAGCAATTGGTTATTATTTGCGGGCATTACAGAATCTTTTCTTTCTTCTATAGATGCCGGTCACGATCCGGCGCGTATTGATATAGCGCTGCAGAAGTTCAATGAGTGGTATGTGGGCGATGGATGGTATTCCGATGGCTCCCTTTTTGCGATGGACTATTATAATTCTTATGTGATCCATTCCATGTTAGTGGACATACTGAAAGTTGGTGTAGCCCGGAAATGGGCCAGGGCTACTGATCTGGATAAAGCGCAAAAACGTATGATCCGCTATGCGGCCTTACAGGAACGCATGATTTCGCCCGAAGGTACTTTTCCTTTGATCGGAAGATCGCTGGTATATCGTTCGGCTGCCTTGCAAACACTGGCACAGGTGGCGCTGAACCATCAGTTGCCGGAAGGAATATCTCCCGCACAGGTACGATGTGGCATGACGGCTGTTTGGCATCGTCTCTTTGATAACGAAGCGAATTTTGATCAAGGCGGTTGGCTGCAATTGGGATTATCGGGACATCAGCCTGAAATGGCCGATAGTTATATTTCAACCGGCAGCCTGTATTTGTGTACCCTTGGATTTCTGCCATTGGGATTACCGGCAAATGATCCATTCTGGACGGCCCCGGAAGCGGCCTGGACCAATAAAAAGGGATGGCGTGGCGAGCCGGTTAAAAAGGATTATAAAGTGGAATATTAAAAGCTTGATGTAAGTTGCATTGGCCTACATCAGATCATCAGAATAAAAACTAACACACATGCGAATTTTAGCGCTAACGCTTTGCCTGCTGCTGACCGAAATCGGATTCGGTCAAACCTATCAACCCACCTGGGAATCTATTGATCAGCGGCCCACCCCGCAATGGTTCCGTGATGCCAAGTTTGGTATTTTCATTCACTGGGGTGTTTATGCCGTACCCGGTTGGAGCACCAAAGGAAATTACTCTGAATGGTATCAGCAGGGATTGCAAACTACCGACTCTGCCCGCATGCGTTATCACAAAGCCAAATTCGGGGAGCGCAGTTATTATGATCTCGCCAAAGACTTCAAAGCCGAATTATACAAACCTGATGAGTGGGCGAAATTGTTTGAGCGGGCCGGAGCGAAATATATCGTTCTCACCTCCAAACACCATGATGGTTATGCGCTTTGGCCCAGTAAGGAAGCCAGCAGTTTATGGGGCTTCCCCTGGAATGCGATGGAAGTAGGTCCCAAGCGGGATCTGTTAGGCGATTTGTTTGCGGCGGTGCGCAAGACCTCTGTGCGGGCCGGCATGTATTATTCCCTGTACGAGTGGTTTAATCCGTTATGGAAAAAAGATCCGAAGGAGTTTGCCGCCAAACATACCTGGCCACAGATGAAGGACCTGATCAATACCTATCGTCCGGATGTATTCTGGACCGATGGGGATTGGGATGCGCCGGCAGAAACCTGGAAGAGTCAGGAATTTATTGCCTGGTTATATAATGAAAGTCCGGTAAAGAATTCCATTGTAGTGAACGATCGCTGGGGCTCCGGCGTACGTTTTAAGCACGGCGGTATTTATACACCCGAGTACCAGCCCGATCTTGATTTTGAAGACCATTATTGGGAAGAAAGTCGTGGTATGGGGTATAGCTATGGTTATAATCGAGAGGAAGATGCCTGGGATTATAATTCTACCCGCTCTCTTGTAATTGCATTGGTCGATAAAGTAAGTCGTGGCGGTAATTTCTTACTGGATATCGGTCCCGATGAACATGGTAAGATCCCGCCGATCATGCAACAGCGCTTATTGGAAATGGGGGAGTGGTTGCATGTTCATGGTGAAGCCATTTACGGTACGAGTCGCTGGAAAACACCTTCGCAATGGAGTGAAGGTCGTCGTGATTATAAATTCAGGAATGAGCATGCTACCGAAGATTGGAAGACCGGTGGGGACCTCATGCTGAAACTGACGGTAGATCCGGATCCCGGCTATGCCGTAAAGGAATTATTCTTTTCGTATAATGAAAAGACCAATGCACTCTATGGTATTTTCCCCCGCTATCCATCCAATAATAAATTGGTATTAAAAGATATGCTATTACCTGCAGGTACAGTCATCACGCTGCTATCCGATCCGCAAACACTTACGTGGAAGCAGGTGGGAGAAAATATTGAAGTGGCCTTGCCCGCGTATGATCCTAACCGTATGAAACAGGACCTGGCTTATGCTATAAAGATCGCCGGCTTCGGCAAGTTCACCAGCAAGCCTGTCATTCAGGTGTCATATAAACCTGGAGCGTTGCGCCCTGATGTTAGTATGTCGGCCCAGGCCGGTGCCTCTATCTATTACACCATGGATGGAAGCGAGCCCACACAACAATCTTTACGGTATGAAAAGCCATTGAGTCCGGAGGGTACCGCCACACTAAAAGCGAAAGCCTTTATAGATGGGGTCATTCCAAGTGCCGTGGCGCAGGAGTCCATAAAAGTGTATTCCTGGAAAGCAGGCGCCTCCAGACCGAAGGGTGTTTTGCCGGGGTTGTCGTATAAAGCCTATGAGCTGAAACCCGCTTCCACCAAAGATATGGATCAGGCGCAGCCGGTAAAGAATGGCGTAGCGGAGCAGGTGGGTACCGGTTATGCGACCCGTCAGGAGAATGTGGCCCTTCGGTTTGAAGGATTTCTCAAGATAGATGTGGATGCTATTTACGATTTGTATCTTAGTTCAGATGATGGCAGTCGTTTGTGGATCGATGGAGAAGAGATCATCGATCATGATGGCTTTCATGGTAATGATGAGAAGAGGGCCACAGTGGCACTGCGAAAAGGATTTCATACCATCAGGGTTGATTATATGCAAGCAACCGGTGGGATTGATCTTTCATTGAAGATCAGTAGCAGTCAGATTAAAAAGCAATCCATTCCTTCTTCTTATTTCTTTCATAAATAATATGTATGGGATCCTTACAGCATAAGCATTTGATCATTGCAGGAGGCACCAGTGGTATGGGACTTTCGGCGGCACGGGCGTTTATCAGGGAAGGAGCCAACCTGCTGATCATTGGTCGTGATGGACAAAAGATCGAGGAGTTAAAAAAGGAGATGGGTGATAAAGCCTTGTTTTTGCAGGGAGATGTTTCTGATGAATCTGTTTCAGTTGAAATGATACGCCTCGCCCGATCGCATTGGGCTACTATTGATGGCTTATATCATGTGGCCGGTGGGAGTGGGCGTAAGTGGGGCGACGGACCGGTTCATGCGATCACGATGGAGGGTTGGGAAAAAACATTGCAATTGAATCTTACCTCTGTGATGCTTACCAACCGGGCGGTTTTAAATTATTGGTTAGAAAACGGGAGGGGTGGTAGTATTTTGAATATGAGTTCGGTACTGGGGTATTCGCCCTCTCCGGAATTCTTTTCTACCCATACCTATGCGGCAGCGAAAGCGGCAATTATTGGATTCAGCCGTTCCGCTGCGGCGTATTACGCTAAAAATAACATACGCGTTAACGTTATGGCACCGGCATTGGTGGAAACACCGATGGCGCAACGGGCGGCAGGTAATGAGGCGATTCTGGCGTTTATAAAAGAAAAGCAGCCCTTGGATGGGGGACGAATTGGCCGGCCAGAGGATTTAGATGGATTGGCCACTTTTTTTATGAGTGACAGCTCGGCATTTGTAACGGGTCAGGTGGTGGGTGTTGATGGTGGTTGGGCGGTTGGGTGAAGGGGGATTTATTTGTGGTGAATGGATGTCTACACACTCGCACTCCAACTCACACTTCTCGTGAATCGAGAATCGATAATCGTAGCGTTCCCTCGCGCCTTAGCGCCTTTGCGGTTAAGAAAAAATACACTTAACCGCTGCACCTTCCGCTGAAGCTACGGCGCAGGTGCTAAGACGCGAAGTCGCAAAGAAACGCGAAGAGAGCCCTCAAACCTCAACCCCCATACCCCTTAAAACCTAAAACTCAAAACTTCTAACTTTCTCCCCCATGCTTTACCTCGGCATCGATCTCGGCGGCACCAGAATAAAATCTGTTTTGATAAACAGTGAAGGAAATATTCTGGAGCAAACATATACAGCAACCAAAGATGATGGTGCTGCCGCCTGGAAGCATACCGTAAAGGAGCTATTGGAAACGCTTCAGCTCAAATATGAATCGGAAAATATGGTCGTGGGTATTTCAGCACCGGGTTTACCTTCTTCCGATAATAGGTCTATAGCATTTATGCCCGGACGCATGCAAGGTCTTGAAAATTTTGTATGGGCAGAATGGTTGCAGCGACCAGCCTTTGTGTTGAATGATGCTGTTGCCGCCTTGATGGCCGAAGCCCGGCTGGGTGCTGGCAAAGGGATGCAACATGTAGTAATGCTAACGCTGGGTACAGGAGTAGGGGGCGCTTTGTTATTGAATGGCCAACCTTTTCAGGGGCGGTTTAATAAAGCAGGACATATCGGTCATATGGTCATTGATTCCACTGGTGAACCCGATGTAACCGGTATGCCGGGTAGTTTGGAAGATGCAATCGGGAATGTGACCATTGGGATCCGATCAAAAGGAAAATTTGATTCTACCAGACAATTATTGGAAGCGATGCGGGCCGGTGATTCCTTTGCGTTGCGTGTATGGGAGGAGTCGGTAAAAAAATTAGCGATCGGTCTGGCCTCCATAACCAATATTATTTCTCCGGAACGCATTATTTTAGGAGGCGGAATTACAGAAGCCGGGGCCGATCTATTCGATTTGTTGGAAAAATATATGGCATTGTATGAGTGGAGGGCTGGTGGTGCGGGTGTTGAGATCGTGAAGGCACAGTTTGGTGATCTTTCTGGTGCGATGGGTGCGGCCTGTTATGCAATGGAAAAAAAGTAAAAAATTTGTTATGAGTGTAACCCAAAAATATCTCGGGAAATGTGCCGGCATTCTGGTGACGGTTCAACAGCAAGAAGCGGCGATTCAGGAAGCAGCCAGATTATTTGCCCAAACCATCCTGGCCGGCCGCATGGTGCATGTGTTCGGCAGCGGGCACAGTCGTATTATGGTCGAAGAGATGTGGCCACGCTATGGATCCTTTCCCGGTTTCAATCCGATAGTGGAATTATCGTTAACCTATCATAATAATGTGGTGGGGGCTAACGGACAGCGGCAAGCGATGTTTTTAGAGAATGTGAGTGGGCTGGCGGCAAGGATCCTGCGCAATTATAATTTGAGTGAACAGGATACAGCACTGGTCGTGTCTTCCTCAGGCACCAATGTGGTACCGGTAGAAATGGCGGAAGAATTTCAGCGGCGCAAAATAAAAGTGGTGGCCCTGATCACCAAAGAGCACTCCGCCGGAAGTAAAAGCAAAAGGACTGATGGGAAAAAACTCTCCGACTTTTCTGATATCATTTTGGATAGCGGCGCTCCGTTGGGTGATTCCATGATTTATGTAGATGGGTTGGATACACCGGTAGCACCTGGTTCTACCGTAGGCGGTGTGATGATCATCAATAGTATTAAAGCAGAACTGGCGCAATTACT
>CAZKSY010000051.1:0-29254 GCA_964555605.1 uncultured Chitinophagaceae bacterium
TTTTTAAGGAATTCTTCCAAACCCCTACCTTCGTCCCCGAACAGGTTCCCGAACCATCGGGATTAAAAGGGAAGTCCGGTGTAAATCCGGCGCTATCCCCGTAGCTGTAAGGTTTCGGAATATATAGTCAACTACAGATTCCGTTTGCTCACACTTCAAGCCACTGCAGGCCCCGGCCTGTGGGAAGGTAAAGCGACAAACCAAGCCAGAAGACCTGCCTGATCAAATTATCCCTATTCAGCTTTCGGGTGAAAGGCTTGAAGATTCTGGAATGGTATCATTCTGTAATTTTCTTTGCTGGCATTGGCGTTCGCGCCGGTTCCTTATTTTCCTGGAAGCAGTCACACAAAAAATTTTTCGTTATGAAAAAGAACTTTCTTGTGTTGACTGCGATCATGTACGGCAGTCAACTTCTTGCGCAGGACACTCTTCCTGCAAAAACAACAAAGGCCCTGGAAGAAGTGGTGGTCACCGCCACAAAGTTTTCCCAAAAACAAAGCAGTACGGGTAAAGTGGTTACTGTAATTCCCCGCGCATTGCTGGAGCAGCAATCGGGCCGCAGCATTCCCGAGATCCTCAATCAACAGGCCGGTATTTTCATCAATGGTGCTAATAACAGTCCGGGCGCTAATCAGGACATTTATCTCCGCGGAGCGGCCACCGGCAATACCCTGATCCTGATCGACGGTATTCCCATGAGTGATCCTTCGTATATCAACAATGGGTTCGATCTCAACAGTATTGCGGTTACGCAGGTAGAGCGTATCGAAATCCTGAAAGGTGCGCAGAGTACCTTATGGGGAAGTGATGCTGTAGCCGGTGTAATAAATATTATCACCCGGAAAGAAAGTCAGAAAAAGATCAGTCCTTCCGCCCTGCTCAGCTATGGCAGTTTCAATACAGCCCGAGCTTCTGCTGCTATCAGTGGCAAATGGGGCAAATGGCAGTACCTCGCCAGTCATCAGTACACGGGTAGCGCCGGATTTTCAGCGGCCTACGACAGTACAAAAAATAAGGATTTCGAGAAAGATGGATTGCGCCAACACAATACCTTCTTCAAAACAAATTATGTGTTCAACAGTCATTGGTCGGCCGGGGCCATGTTCAGCCGTTCCCGTTACAAAGCCGATCTCGATCCCTCAACCTACAGCGATGACAAAGATTATACGGCCATCAATCTGCAACAGTTCCAGCAGGCTGAAGTACAGTACCGGAATAGCTGGATGAAACTGCAGGGAAATATCACCCTCGTGCAATCGGAAAGGGATTATAAAGATGATAGCGGTAGCATCGGCGGCTTCTCAAAATTTTCCAAAGGATTATACAAAGGGAATAGCATCATCAGTGAAATCTACGGAAATTTCAATCTGGGGAAAGGGTTCAGTCTGGTTTCTGGCGCCCAGTGGATGCAGCAACAAACCGAGCAATCTTATTACAGCCTCAGCAGCTTCGGTCCCTACGAAACAGCCTTGGGTGATAGTGCCCGTACCCGTCAGCTGGCTTTGTACAGTTCAGTAATATATAATGGACCGAAAGGGTTGAATGTAGAATTAGGCATGCGTTACAACGATCATTCCATTTATGGCGATAATACCACGTTCACTTTTAATCCTTCCTGGAAGATCAACAGACTACTGCGTGTATTCGTAAACGTTTCCTCTGCCTACAAGGTACCTTCGCTGTATCAGTTGTTCAGCGAATACGGCAATAAAGCGTTGAAGCCGGAGCGTTCGGTTAATTATGAAGGCGGACTGGCGATCAGTGGTAAAGATCCCGGCACGCAGATCCGGCTTGTATATTTTAAGAGAAACAGTCGTGATCTGATCATATTTTATACAGATGCCAATTGGGTGAGTCAGTATATCAACCGCGATGCGCAAAACGATCATGGTATTGAGGTGGAAGCCGGTGTAAAGATCCTTTCCAACCTGTATTGGAATGGTAATTTTTCCTGGGTGGAAGGAGAAGGGGAGAATAATGGAGTGAAGGAAAAAAATCTGTACCGTCGTCCGAATTACATGTTCAACAGTTCTTTCAACTGGAATCCCGGCAAGGCCCTGCGGATCAGTCCTTCGGTGCGGTATATCGGCAGTCGCATGAAAGGCCCTTATGATCCCGGACCTGCAAAGATGCCGGCCTATCATACCATTGATCTGTATGCGGGATATCAGTTCAGTCAGCGCATCAATGTGTTTGTCGACCTGCGGAATATCACCAATAAATATTATTCAGATGTGCCCGGCTATAACAGCCGTGGTTTTAATATCATGAGCGGCTTGCAGCTCTCTTTCTAACATAATAAACATTTATATGAACACTACAGTAAAAAAATTCCATCCCCACTGGCTGCTCACCTTATTATTCATCGGGCTGGTCGCCATTCTGCGCATACCCAATGCCGCGCAATTAACGCCCTGGGCCAATTTTTCTCCAATCGGAGCGATGGGTCTATTCGGGGGCGCTTATTTTGCACGGCGGTATCAGGCGGTGCTGCTACCCTTGATCTGTTTGTTTTTGTCGGACCTCGCTATCAACCTGATCGTATTCAACGGCAAGTACGGCATGATGTACGACGGCTGGTATATTATTTATGGGGTAATCGCGTTGATCGCACTCATGGGTCACTGGCTATTGAAGCGCGTAACGGTGATCAATGTATTGGGGGCAGGGCTGATGGCTTCTTTGCTGCATTGGCTGGTAGCTGATTTTTCGGTGTGGGCTGCTGGAGGAACGGATCTGCGCACCTTGCAACCCCTGACCCGCGACATGAATGGATTGCTGCAATGTTATGTACAGGGACTGCCCTATTTCAAGCATTTTTTACTGGGCACATTGGCCTATAGTGCGGTGTTATTCGGAGTGATGAGCTGGATCAGGAGTCGTTATTTCAGTTTTTATACAACGCAACCTACAACCCTCTATGGAAGAGAAGAGCAAGCATGAGGCGAAGACCTGTCCGCGCTGTGGCCGTGCTTTTGAGTGCCGTGTGGGCGACATACTGCGATGTCAGTGTTATGGTGTGGAGCTAACGGCGGCGCAAGAGGGCCGGATAAAGCAACAGTACGACGATTGTTTATGCAGGGCTTGTCTGGACGAATTAGCAACGGATTAAATGCGATTCTATATGTAAAAAATGCCGGGTGATGCCGGCATTTTTTATTGGAGACGCGAATGAGTACCTTTGTCAAAATCATGACATGAATATTAGCTTGAATGAGCTGCTGACGGTTTCCTTTACCTTATTTGCGGTGATCGATATTATCGGCTCGGTGCCGGTATTGATTTCGTTAAAGCAGAAGATCGGTCATATTAATGAGTGGAAGGCAACGTTGATCTCGGGGGCTTTGATGATCGTATTTTTATATGTGGGGGAGAAGTTTTTGAATATTCTGGGGTTGGATAAGAAATCGTTTGCGGTAGGGGGTTCTATTGTGATCTTTATTCTGGGATTGGAGATGGTATTGGGGTTAGAGTTTTTCAAGAGTGAGAAGGATGCCAAGGCGAGTACGGTGGTGCCGATTGCATTTCCGTTGATCGCGGGGTCGGGAACCTTGACAACGATTATGTCGTTGAAGGCGGTTTATGAGGAAACGACGGTGTTGGTAGCGATCTTATTGAATCTGGTGATCGTGTTTATCGTCTTAAAATCGTTGAATTTTATTCAAAAACTGCTGGGTCCGGCCGGATTGATTGCTGTACGTAAATTTTTTGGTGTAATTTTGCTGGCCATTGCGGTGAAGATCTTTGCGTCGAACGCTCATGGACTGATAAAATAGTTCTCCGATCGGCATCGTATTTATTGGCCTCGTAGTACAATGGATAGTATAAGAGTTTCCGAAGCTCCAGATTCAGGTTCGATTCCTGACGAGGCTACTAAGAAGATTTAAGTAAAAAGTTGTAGGTTTTACAACTTTGAGATGGCATCTCCTGAGGTTTTTCGTAAAATTCATGGGTAAAAATGGTGAAAAGGTTGTGGCACAACCTGGAGATGGCATCTCCTCGTGAATTCACGCATCGAAGGAAAGAAAAACCTCACCAAACCATGTGTGATAAACACTCAAATTAATAAGATTAGGTTTAGATATAGTGGTTATAAGAATAACCCTGATTTATTGTGCGGTACAAATTCGAGATGCCATCTCCTGAGGATTTTCGGCAATTTCAAGTGAAAAAATGGCGTAATGGTTGTAATACAACTAACAGATGCCATCTCCTGAGGATTTTCCTAAATTTTACCGCTAAAAAACGGAGAAATAAAATTTGCTATTCCATCAACCCAAATCGTTCTATCCAGATTTTTCGTTGTTCCGGAAAGCCTACCATTCCAAATTTATCATGAAGCTCATGCATCCTTTTAGCAATCCCAGGGTCTGAAGGATTAAGGTGCTGCCGATTCATATCAGGTAAAATTGAATGAAACAGTTCCTCCAGATAATCCTCAAAATTCTGGTTGAAATACATGTCAATACCACGAGCTGGCTTATCCGTCTTATTAAAAAAAGTATGTACAATGCCTCTTGGTCTTAAATGCCAGCCACCAGCTTCCACATCATACACCTTATTATCCACCATTATACTGATAGTCCCCTCCAGCACATACATCAGCTCATCTAAATTTCGATGATAATGCGGTGCAGGCCCCATTTTTTTGGGTGCAACAGCGAACTCCACACAGGAAAACTGTTTATTGGTTTGAGAAGAACGTATCAACGTACGAATATCAATACCAATTGGTCCGGGTTGAAGAGCCGCGGCTGGAGGAATGTAAAAAGGCAGCAAGGGATCGTAAGGGTCATTCTGAGAAAACACGTTCTCCGGAACCAGAGAGGAAAGGCCGATCGCCCCAATAGAAAGAAACAATTGCTGTAAAACATTTTTACGTGTTACCAATGGATTCATTTTTTTAAACAAATCTATTGGAATCAGGAAGTCTTAACATAGTATAAAAGCGACAAAATGCAACTACTGCTAATCTCAGGTACGAAAGGGGATTGAAAGAAGTTCAGTTGCGGCCAGGGAAGGGTTTACGCCGGCAAATTGACGGAAATCTTTTACCAGATGCATTTGATCGGCATAGCCACATTCATAAGCAATACTGATCCAGGGCAATTCAGGATCCCTTTCTTTCAAATTCCATGCCCTTGCAAAACGAACCAGCCGGGAATAGTACTTTGGAGAAAGACCGATTTGTTGTTTAAATTTTCGTTCGAACTGTCGTATACTCAAACAAGCCGCAGAAGCTACTTTATCTATAGACGACAATCCGCCCGATCGCAGAATAATTTCAAAAGCATGCTCCATTTGTTGATCTGAAAGCTTTTGTTCGACTTTATTACATAAAAAAGATTCTATTAGAGCGATCATCATACTGATATCAGTGCAGGAAGCCAGTTGTTTATTCAGATGATCTATTGAAGAGCCCAATAAATCGCTTGCATCAAAAGCCTCCACCCGCAAGAGTTCGGTCATCGGAATTCCCAATAAACGATGTAAACCTCCGGGCTTGAATCCAACTTTAATAACCAGGTGTCGATGGCCCAATGAAATCTTAACGGGTTCCGGTTGCGGACCCACAACGGCACAGGGAGGAAGCATGATGCTTTTTTTGGAAAGAAAATAATCAGCAGCGACTGGATCAAATGGATAAAAAAAGAGTTTTTGCTCTGGGAAAGGAGGCATCGGTAATTGCGGCGCGGGTTTCGCAGGATCGAAATGACATTGAAAAACCATTATGTTGTTGACAACATGTTGCAGAGGAGGAGAAGGTTTATAGAAGACGGGGCGCAATAGGATACTAAAATACGGAAATTTGAAGTTGGATGTGCGATACAAAATGGAGATGGCATCTCAACGTGAATACACGCCAGGTTAGCAAGAAAAATCACCAGGAATGTTGCTGTGTTTTCGACAACATACAACGAACCACTTTGCAAATCCGGAATAATGGGGAAAATGAATAGTAGCTTGTAAAACTGTAAGTTACAACTTCGAGATGGCATCTCAGCGTGTTTTCACCCATTCAGCCCACGCAAAACACCACACCCTTAACGTTTCTTCGGCATAAAATCCTAAATTCTTTGCTTTCCTAAACAAATTTCCATTATCCCCATTTTAAATCATATATTGAATTATTCGTAAGTAAATCATTCCCGTCGGGTACCCCTTCCGGTTTTGAATTCACTCGTGAGCAATTTTAATTGATTTAAATAAAAAGCAAAACTGGTTATGGCATTCATTGATGAGGTACTTCAGGAGCCATCCTATAAATGGTCTGATAAGGAAGGGAAATTATCCATACCGACCACAGAACAACTCTGGAAAGAGGCCTTTTCCCGCATCAACATTTTCAAAACAAAAAAGAACTGGATATCCTTAATTAGTTGGCTCATGGTGATTTGCATGCTGCCGTTCTTTTATCTTTTCATCTTTCACTATTTCAGTTGGCTACTGGTAATCGCTATAGTGATCTATAGCATGATCATCATGGGAACACATGGCACCATCTGGTTTCACCGATACTGTACCCATAATTCTTATACCTTCAAGCATCCCATCTGGCGCATTATCACCCAAAACCTTGTGATCAAAACTTTTCCTGAAGAGATTTATGTGATTTCCCATCATGTACACCATGTGAAATCCGACCTCCCGGGGGACCCCTATAATCCCGAAGGTGGTTTCATGTATTGTATGTTGTCTGATGTTAACCATCAAAGTATATCTAAAAATTTAAGTGAGGCTGATTATAATCGCGCCAAAGGTTTCATGAAAGATACTGGCGTATCCCTCAACTCTTATGTGCAATATCAAAAATGGGGATCTATCGCTACACCTTATTATACCATTAGCCTTTGGTTGCTGAACTGGGCATTCTGGTATGCCGCCTTTTACTTTATCGGTGGCCACGCTCTAGCAACAGCACTATTCACAGCTGCTATGCTTTGGTTTGTACTCGTGAGAGCTTTCAATTATACCGGCCATGGTGGAGGAAAAATAAAACATAAGGATGGCATTGATTTCGATCGCTCCAATCTTTCGATCAATCAAAACCGCCCTGGATGGTTTGCAGGCGAGTGGCACAACAATCATCATCTATATCCCGGTAGCGCCCGTTCCGGATTTTTACCCTATCAGCTTGATCTGGCCTGGGTGTATATTTATTCCCTTTATAAGATTGGACTGGTGACCTCTTACCACGATTCTAAAGCGGATTTCATGAAGCGCGTCGCTGACAACAGGCTGCGCAAGTAGCCATTAAGCAGGTTTTTGTATATTACCACTTTGGGATGGCATCTCAGCGTGTTTTCACCCAACTTCAGTAAGAAAATCCTCCCGCCAAACGGGGTTGTTCCTTCGCGCCTTATATAAATCCTGAAAAATATTGCGAAAGCGAACTTTAATTGAATAAGACTTGGATGGTTGTTCCATACTAATAGGAGATGCCATCTCCTCGTGATTCCACCCTCAACCATAAAGAAAATCACCCCGCAAATCCGGGATGTTTCCCCTCCTTTACAACCAATTTAGCCCCTTCAATCCGGATGTTCCGTACAAACGGGGAGATGCCATCTCCCGGTGTTTTTCCCCTTCCCCCACCGTTAAAACACCCTACCAACCTTGTACACCCATATAAAAATCCAACACCCTCCCCCGTAACGTATACTCATATCCCGCTATCAAAAAATTCGCCCGCGACCGATCCAGATTGTTCTTCACCAGTAAATACTGCACCGAATTGATCGCCCCCTCATTGAACCGGATCTCCGCCGCACGAAACGACTCCTCAAATGCCGTCACCTGCTGCGCCAATAATTTATACCGCTCATAACTGTTCGTCCAGTTTAAATGCGCCTGCTCAATGGCCTGCCGCAACTGCAACCGCATCGTCTCTCCCTGTACCCGAACCACCTGCTCCTGTACCCGCGCCAGGCGCAGTTTGGTACGCGTTTGAAAAGCAGAGAATACCGGAATGCTCACATTCAACCCCGCATACTTGCTGATATTATTCCGGAACTGATCCCCAAAACCAATCTTACTACTATTGAAACTATTGATCGTAGTAATCACCGGCACCTGCACATTATTCACTACCACATAATCTCCACTCGGCCCCTGCACACTATTAAACAAACTACTACGCATAGCCGCACTGGAATAATTTGTTTGCAACTGACCAAACAATGAAACACTGGGATACCGATCTGCACGGGCCACCTTCGCCGCATACCCCGCACTCTGTACCCGGTATGCATTGGCCTTAAATACCGCCAATTTCTCCAATGCCGATTGATACACTTTCTCCACCCCCAGATCTTCCAAAACTTTCAAACCCGTTTCAGCATCCCGCACCAGACGCAGTTCCTTACTATACGCCATATTCATCAATTGCGCCAGTGTCATCTTCGCTGTTTCCAGATTCACCTCCGCATTCATCACCGCCATTTCATCGGCCGCCAACTGCCCCTGCATATCTGTTAACTCCGAAGGCGCAATCGCCCCTTCCTTACTCAACTTTAACAATCGCTCCACCTGACCGCGGGTAACCGCAGCCTGCTGTCGCGACAACCCCAGCAAATCCTCATTATTTAATACCAATAAATAATTCATGATTACCTCCAGCGTAAGATTATCCTTCTCCTGCTGCCAATCCATTTCAGTAGCACGGGCCGTCCACTCATTTTGCTTAATAAACGCCTGTGTACGAAAACCATTGAATACCGGCACCTGTACCTGTACATTCGCGCCAGAAGAATTCAATTGCTGATTGATATACCCATTCGTGAACGGATCAATACTTCTTCCCGTATTCAATCCATACCCAAAGCCACCCGATACTACGGGCAACCGGTTATACCTGGCCTGATCATAATTCAATCCGGCCGACTTTGCCTGCAAACCCGATGCGCGCACTTTCACATTATTCGCGATCGCAGCCTCTACACATTGACGTAAGCTGAGTGTAGTGGTCTGTGACCGAACCGCTCCCACTGTGATCAGAAGCATCCAAAAACTCAAAACAACATTCTTCATAGTAATTTATTTTACCTCTTTCGTTTCATTGATTTCTTCTCGCTCCATCCGTCCATCCAGCAAATGAATGATCCGTGATCCATAACCGGCATTCTTCTCTGAATGGGTAACCTGAATGATCGTTACGCCTTCCTGATTCAATTGCTGAAACAGTTCCATGATCTCTTCTCCCTGCCTGGAATTCAGATTACCGGTTGGCTCATCGGCCAGTATCAGCTTCGGATGAGAGATCAGGGCACGGGCGATGCCTACCAGTTGCTGTTGCCCACCACTCAATTGCGTGGGGAATAGATCCTTCTTTCCCACCATATTAAACCGGTCGAGCATGTCAGCCACACGTGCCTTCCGTTCGGCCGTTTTAATATCCTGATATAACAAGGGTGTTTCAATATTTTCATATACCGTGAGCTCATCAATAAGATGATAGGCCTGAAATACAAAACCGATATACTGCTTATACAAAGCTGTACGCTGCTTCTCCTTCATCTGATGCACCGATTCGTGCATAAAACGGTACTCCCCTTCATCAAACCCATCCAGCATACCCAATACATTCAACAAGGTCGATTTGCCGGATCCCGATGGACCCATGATCGAAATAAACTCCCCTTCCTTCACCGACAAACTCACATCTTTCAGAATAAATTGTCGTACACCCTGCAAGCTGTACCATTTAAAAATGTTCTTTAATTCGAGTAACATGATCATGACTATTAATGGAAAAATAAATTTATTCGGAACGCAAACTTTTTACCGGATTCGCTCCCGCTGCCTGAATGGTTCGCAAACTCAATATCGAAAGGGCTATCGCCATCATACCCAATGCGCAAGCCACAAAGACCCACCATCCGATCGGGGCACGATAACTATAATTCTGTAGCCAGTTAGTAGCAAAGATCCAGGCTAAGGGTGCCGCAATGCAAAAAGCCAGGGCTACCAGCAACAGAAAATCCTTTGACAACAGCGTTACAATCTCCACAACAGATGCCCCCAAAACTTTCCGCACGCCAATCTCTTTCACTCTTGTATTCGTAGTGAACATTACCAGACCCAATAAGCCCAGACAACTGATAAAAATACAAAGCCCCGAAGCCCAGGTCAGCAACTTCACCATATTCTGTTCTGCCCGATAAAAATTTTCTACGGATTGATCAAAGAAACTCAGATTATACTCCTCGTCCGGATAGATCTCCTTGTATATATTTCGTATAGCACTCAACGTGGTCTCCCAATTGTCGCGCTGCGCTACGCCTCCGGAAAGTGACATACTCAACATCCAGGTTTGTCCGCTGGCCGCTGAATAGATCATGGGTTTAATCGGTTCTCTGGTTGACTTAGAGTGAAAGTCTGCAATGACACCCACAATCGGCACACCTGATTCATAACGCAACATTTTTCCCAGCGCTTCTTTAGGTTCTTTAAACCCTAAAAATTTAGCATAGGTCTCATTTATGATCACCTCACGAACCGTATCACTGGGATACATATTACGCCCGGCAATCAGTTTCATTTTATAGAGATCGAAAAAGGCCGAATCGGCATGTCGCAGTTCTACCATTGTGGTGAGTTCTTTACCATTGTTGTTATAGGTAACATCGGAGGAGGAAACAGAACCTGAAGCCGGCGGCTTATCAGAAAAACTCAACTTTTCAATCCCCGGCAGCGCTTTCAACTTTTCATACAGCACAAAGCGCCGTTCGTCTTTCGCTTTATTCCAGAAATTACGCGGCGTATACAAATTCACGATCGCATCCTTCTTATAGCCCAGATCTTTACTGAGTGAATACTTGATCTGCCCGGCAAAAACCAGGGTAACGATCACCAGAAATTGTGCGATCACAAATTGAGATATGGTGAGTGTTTTACGAAGCCAGGCTTTGCGCGACTGTCCGCTCGCCGCAGCCGTTTGATTCTTTAATACGATCACGGGCTGGAACCGATTCAATACCTGTGCCGGATAAAAGCCTGAAATAACCGTTACGATCAACAAAACCAGCGACAGATAAAGCCATACATGCGGCTGATTTACCGAAGAAAAATTCAATGCCGGTGGAATGAAATCTTTGAAAACATACAACAACCAGGGTGTAAGCGCGATCGACAACAAGGTAGCGATCAACACCACCAGAAATGTTTCAAAAAAGAATTGAATACTCAACTGACGACGTCCCCCTCCCAGCGTTTTGCGAATGCCGATCTCCTTGGCGCGTTGCGAAGCCTGTGCCGTACACAGATTGATAAAATTAATACAGCCCAATAACAACAGGAATGCGCCTACCGCCAGTAAAGAATACAGAATATTTTTATTCGCTAAACGCTCCCCGTAAAAAGCGCCTAATTCGGCATCAAAATGTATATCGAATAGTGGCTGCAACTGATGAACCGTATTATCTGCCTCTTCCTTATTGTCGCGGTATTTATTTCGAAGAGCTGTTATTTGTGGCAGGATCTTATCCGGCGAAACTCCTTTATTCAACTTTACAAAATACTGGGAAGAAGAATTGATACTTCCCCAACGATCGGAGCGCCATCTTTCTTTGAGTCCGGTTTGGTCAATGGTGGATTTGGAAAGAAACTCAGCAAATTCAAAATTACTGGCGGCCGAAATATCCTTTACAATTCCAGCGATCAGTACATTGATGCTGTCGTCGTAAATAAGCGTCTTACCCAACAGGTCGGAATAATTCACTTTCCCGAAATAAGACTGCGCCCTGCTCTCTGTAAGCACTACACGAAAGGGTTCTTTCAGCGCTTCTTCTTTGGAGCCTGCCAGCCATTCATATTGAAAGAGTTTAAAATACTCATTATCGGCAAAAGTGATCCGCTCCTGCCGGCGCACGACCTGCGGCGTCAGTTTTTCAGCCAATGGAATCGCCACAGTCATCCGGTATTGAGTAACCAAATGCGTGGAATTTTCAATACCTGTCACTTCTTTCTTTACCGCTTCCGGAAAAGGCATGGGCACCCCCGGGTTCTTTGACAAATCACCGGAAAAATCGGTATTGGAAACAATCCGGTAAATACGATCGCCATCCGGTTGAAATTTTTCATAACTGAGATCATACTGCACGATCAGGTAAATCACCAGAGCAGCACTGATACCGATAGCTAATCCGGATATATTGATCAGCGTAAACCATTTCTGTTTCCAGAAATGACGAAAGGCGGTTGAAATATAGTTTCTGATCATGATTCGTTCGTTTAAAATTTATTCGGCCCGCAGGGTCTCAACCGGATTAGATACAGCAGCCCGCAACGCATGCACACTGATCGTAAGCAAGGCTACGGTTAAAGCCAGTATTCCGGCGGCAATAAAATATAAAAGAGATATATCAATCCGGTACACAAATTCTTCCAGCCACTTGTGCATGGCCCACCAGGCAATGGGCGAAGCGATGACAACTGAAATGATGACCAGTCCTAAAAATTCCTTTGATAATAATCGAACGATCGCTGGCACGGAAGCACCCAGCACTTTCCGGATGCCGATCTCTTTGGTACGTCGCTGTGCCGTGAACGCGGCCAACCCGAATAATCCCAAACAGGAAAGAAAGATCGCAATGCCCGAAAAGGTCCAGATCAATTGTGCCATTTTAATATCCAGCCGGTATAACTTTTCAAATTCATCATCCAGAAACCGTGTTTCCAAGGGAGTGGCCGGAAAGAATTTCGCCCATATTTTTTCTGCAGTTGCCAAAGCTTCTTTATTCTTACCAGGAAGGGCCTGCACCAGAAAATTTCGTCCCACATAACTGATATTACGAATCACTACCGGCCCGATTTTCTCATGAAAACTCTTATAATAAAAATCCTTCACCACACCTACGATCACACCCGTATCTCCCTGACTGGTAAAACGCTGACCGATCACCGGCTTCCTGATATTAAATTCCCGTATGGCAGTTTCATTTAAAACAACATTGTGTGCATCGCCGGCATTGGCCGGCTGAAGCCAGCGCCCTTCGGCCAGGTCCAGATTGAGTAATTGATGAAAACTACTGTCAACATCCATAAAGGAAATAGCCGGGCGGAAATCCGGATCACGTCCATCCCAATCATTTCCGTCACCGGAAGAAAAACCAGTGGCATCGATCACCGATTCCTGATTGATATGTGTTACCCGGCCGATCGCAGATGAACGGGTGAGCTCCTGTTTTATCGCATCGGTAAGACTTCGCTGTTTTTCGTCTGTCATGCCCCTGGTAAGTTTATAGGGTATGGAGAAGGAAAACACCTGTGCTTTATCATAACCGGTTTGCTGTGTATTGATAAAACGAAGTTGTTGGTATACCACAATGGTGCCTACGATCAATACGATCGAAATTGTAAACTGCACTACTACGAGGGCCCTTCGCAGGGTGGTATCGCGGATCTTCAGCGCATTCACACCACGGAAAGCTGCAATCGGTTTGAAAGAAGACAGCAACAATGCGGGATAAAAACTGGTGAGCAGGATGGTAGAAAATAATACCGCAGCAGTGATCAGCCAAATGGAAGCATTCCCTTCAAACAGACTGAATTTTCGATCGACAAATGCATTGAAGACCGGTAAACCTAATTTCACAAACAGGATAGAAAGTAATAAAGCAATGCAACTGATCAATACTGATTCCAGAATGAATTGAAAGATCAATTGTCCCCGACCGGCCCCCACGATCTTTTTAATACTTACTTCACGGGCACGCAGCGTGGCACGCGCGGTGGTCAGATTTACATAATTGATACAGGCAATGAACAATAAGATGATTCCCAAAAAAGCAAATATGCCCACAGCTTTACGGTTCCCGTGATCCATAGAGCTTTGCTGCAGGTCGTTCTCGAAACGCAGGTCTTTTAAAGGGAGCAGACTGATTTTCAGGTTATCAGACTGACGCGCATCGGCAACGATCTTCTCCAGCAAGGCGGCCACCGCAGGCGCTTTTTTGGGATCATGCAGTTTTACATAGGTATTATAATTGAAATTACCCCAGGACATATCGTTATTAAGCGTACCCGGATGCAATAATCTTGCTGCCGTAGAGAGCATCAGCTCAAAACGAAAACTGGTATTGGTCGGATTATCGGCCACCACCGCCTGCACCATATATCGGGCCGTATCAATCTGCAGCATTTTCCCTACCGGGTCTGTAGAACCGAAATATTTTTTAGCATTTGATTCGGTCAGCACCACACTAAAAGGTTGCTTTTTGAAGCCCTCCAGATTTCCGGACAACACTTTATAATCAAAAAAATCGAACCAGTTACTATCCACTGCCGCTGCCTGGGTTTCTTTAATTACTTCGTCTTTTACTTTTACAAATGGCGCATCGAATACCATGGGACGAAAATGCGCTACTGCTTCAATATCGGCGATGTCTGTGCGCGCTTTCATCCCCAACCGGAGGGGGCTGTTTTCCCACACCCAAACGGTTCCTTTATCAACCGTTAGAAAATTTTTGATCCGAAAGATGCGATCGCTGTCTTTATGATAGCTGTCGTAATGCAATTCATTCTGTACCCATAAAAAAATGAACAAGGCAGCGGCCATACCAATAGACAAGCCCAGAATATTAATACCGGTACTTACCTGATGACGGGAAATATTTTTCCAGGCGCTGCGCAGATTCCATTTAAACATTGTAGCAGTTTTATTCGGTTCGTAAACTTTTGACAGGATTCGTAAGCGCTGTTTGAACAGCCTGAAAACTGACGGTTAGAAAAGCGATGGTCAATGCAAGCAGGGCAGGCAAAACAAACATCATTAGGGTAATTGGTACCCGATAAGCAAAATCCTGCAGCCAATGATGCATTACCCAAACAGCCAGTGGCGTGGCAATTACAATAGCCAGTGCCACCAGCAGTAAAAAATCCCGGGCTAATAAAAAGACCAACCCATTAATGGTAGCACCTAAAACTTTTCGAACACCAATTTCCTTCGTCCGAAGTTTGGAGGCAAACACAGAAAGGCCAAATAATCCTAAACAGGCCAACAGAATTGCCAGAACGGAGAACAGGCCAAATACATTGGAAGTTCTTTTCTCTGTTTCATATAGCCGGTCGAATTCCTGATCCAGAAAAGTGTATTCGAAGGGTCGGTGCGGCGCCAGTTTCTTCCATTCCTTTTCTAAAAACTGAAGCGTTCCCGGAATATCATTGCCTTCGATCTTCAGCAGCAATCTATCACCATATGCGCCGGGAAATAAAACAAGCGGCTCAATGGAACTATGCAGAGAGGCAAAATGAAAGTCTTTAACAACGGCCTTTACTATGCCCGGACGCTGGTCGCCCAGATAAACCGTTTTCCCTACTGCCGTTGCGGACGTCCACCCCAGTGCCTTTACGGCCGTTTCATTTAAAATGAAATGATACCTGTTGAGGGAATCGTATGGAAAGGAAACATCTTTTACATCCTGCTTCGTGAAATCCAATCCGCCCAGGATCTCCATCCCATTTACCCGGATATAGTCTTCATCTACCGGACAGGCTTTCACATTCATTCCGGCACCGGTCAAATTGCTTTTAAGCGTGTATCCCCCAACGATCTGAACAGGGCTTCCGATGGACTTCGAAACTCCTTTCACACCCCGGTATTGCGCAAAACTGGTTTTAAACAGATCCGATTTTTCATTGATCCGCTGGTCTATCGGTATCGCCAGAACATGTTCCTTTTCAAATCCCAGTTTCTTGTGCTGAATAAAATTCAGTTGATCCTGCACGATCAATGTAGCTACAATGAGAAATACGGAAACCGTGAATTGAAATACGATCAATGATTTCCGAAGAAGTTTTCCTTTTTCTGCCGAGCGGAAACTCCCTTTCAATACCGCCACAGGCTGCAAACGGGCGAGTAACACAGCCGGATAACTGCCTGCAAAAAATGCAATAACAACGGCCATCAGCAAGGAAGCCAATAGTACCGGCAGGGTAAGCAGTCCGTGAAGAGAGAAGGTTTTACCCGTTAGTTCATTAAAGTAAGGTATCACCGCAGCAGCAAAAACAACACTCAGGCCTAAAGAGATCAACACCAGTAACAGCGACTCACTGATGAATTGCCAAAACACCTGCGATTTCATAGCACCTGAAACTTTACGTACACCAATTTCTTTGGCGCGATTCATGGAACGGGCCGTACTCAAATTGATATAAGTAAAACAGGCAATCAAAAGAATAAGAAGGGCGATCAAACCAATACTATATACATAATATATATTGCCATTTGGTTCAAAACCATCATAGGGCGAGTACAGGTGTACTTTGGTAAGTGGCTCCAGTTCAAAATTGATAAAAGTGCCCGGGTCATAACCTGTCTTTACCTCTTCTTTCATAAAAGCAGGTATTTTCGACTGCAGGGTTTGAATGGATGCGGCATCTTTCAACAAGAGATAGGTAGTACTGTTCGCATTAAAATAGGTTTCTTCCTGCAGGGGTCCCCAGGTTGAATAGGATGCAATGAAATCAAAACGTATCTGCGAGTTGGCAGGTGTTTCTACAGCCAGTCCGGTAACAGTAAAGTTTTCCTGACGGCTGCCCACCTGTATGATTTTACCCACCGGATTTTCGTCACCAAAATATTTTTTGGCTGCCGGTGCAGAAATGACCACGGAATGCGGAGCTTGTAATACTGTTTGCGCGTTACCCTGAAGCAGGGGAAAACTAAATACTGAAAAGAAGGTGGAATCAGCGATCAGAAATTTAGGTTCTGTATACACCTGATCTCCCACTTTTACCAAACCGGTAAAACCTTCCATACGAACACCCGATTCCACTTCAGAAAAATTTCGTTGAAACGCCGGCCAAACGCGTGTACTGGTAAAATTACCTTTGGCAGCATTACCATTCGTACCGCCGTATTCCATGATGACCCGAACAATACGATCGCTGTTTTTATGAAAGCGGTCATAGCTCAACTCATGCTGCATATAAAGTATCATCAGCAAGCAGCAGGTTAAACCGGCTGTTAAACCAATTACATTGATCGCAGTAGTAACGCCATTCTTTCGAATGGTACGAAACGCTATTTTGAAATAATTTCGGATCATCGAAAAATATTTATTCGGTTCGCAAACTTTTAATGGGGTTGGCCAGTGCTGCTTTCACTGCCTGAAAACTGACCGTAAGCAAGGCAATGATCATTGCCGCAAGTCCGGGAAGGGCAAACATCCACCATTGCAGTTGCACCCGATATTCATAGGTTGTTAGCCAATCATTCATCATCCACCAGGAAATGGGTATGGCTACGGCACAGGAAAGCAGCACCAGCTTGAGAAAGCTGACGGAGAGTAAAAGGGATAATTGCCCGATACCCGCTCCCAATACTTTACGCACACCGATCTCTTTGGTCCGGCGTTCGGCCATATAGGCAGCCAGACCAAATAATCCCAGACATGAAATGAAAATGGCCAATCCGGCAAACAGAGCCGCCAACTTGCCGATCAGGGTTTCACCCTTGAAAAGCCGGTTGAATTCTTCATCTACAAAACGATACTCGAACGGATAGAGCGGATTGAATTTTTTCACGACCGCCTCTACAGCAGCCAACGATTCTTTATAATTTTTATCTTTCCTGAATCGTATGGAGATATTAGACGTGTTCCGTGCTTTTTCATCAAAGAAAATAACCAGTGGTGCCGTAGAACCATAAATATTATTATAGAGATAATCTTTCACTACCCCCACCACTGTAAGCTTATAAATATCCCGATCGATCTGTTTTCCCAGCGCCGCAGTTGGGTCCTTCGCCATCAGTCGGGCCATTGTTTCATTAATGATCACATTGGTACTATCGGCCATACCATCTTCATAAAAATCACGTCCGGCTAATAATTGCATGCCCATGGTACCGATATAACCAGACAAGGCCCAATCCATAGAAATAAGAATATTCTTGCCCTCTTCCTTACCTTTCCATCCAAAATCGGAGGAATTGCTTCCCACTTCAAAAGCCCGGCTGTTATTCAGGGAAACATTCTCCACATATCCTGTTGCCAGCAGCTCATTCCTGAAGGATTTAAAATGCAATCGCATATCCCCTTCACTTTCCATAGAGATCAATTGTTTTTCCATGGCGATCAGGTTATTCCGATTGATCCCGAGCTGACGGTCCTTGGTATGGATCACCTGCTGATAAATGACCATCGTGCAAATGATGAGCGCCACAGAGATCACAAATTGAGATACTACCAAACCACGACGGATAAGGTGTACGCCGAATACGGAAGGAAGTTTAAATCCTTTCAGTACTGCCAGGGGTTTGAAAGAAGACAGATAAAAGGCAGGATAACTTCCGGCAATCAATCCGCATAATAAAGCGATCAGCAACAAGGAGCCCAGATGTATCGGGGAGAAAAGATTCAGGGCCACCTGTTTTTCCACCAACTGATTAAAAGAAGGCAGGATGAGATACAATACAGCAACAGCGAGTAGTACCGCGAAAAAAGACATCAGCAGGGCTTCCGCCAGAAACTGAGAAACGAGCATACCCTTCCCTGATCCCAATACTTTGCGTACCCCCACTTCACGGGCTCTCTGCTCAGACCGGGCTGTAGACAGATTCATAAAATTGATACAGGCCAGTATGATCACGATCCAGGCGATGGTAGTAAACATGGTTACGATACGAATGCGGCCACCACTGCGCACACCATTCTTATACTCACTTCGTAAACGCCAATCCTTAGCCGCCAATAATTCCGGCTTAGCGATAAAATCACCCCGCTTCGTAATAAATGTCTTTAAAACATTATTCAGCGCCTTCACATCGGCCTGCGGCGCTACCAGTGCAAACGTCATCAATCCGTTCGAGCCCCAGTTTTCCAACCAGCTATTGGTGCTTTCAAACACTTTATAAGGAGCGATCCATTCAATTTCAGTAAAACGGGCATTTGCGGGTAACGACCGGTACACTCCTGATACCACATACTCCTGCTGGTTATCTACTTTTATAGTTTTCCCCAGTACATCAGTGCTGTTAAACACTTTCAACGCAAATTGATCACTCAGCACCACACTGTGCAATTGAGAAAAAGGCCGGGCCGCATTGCCCTGAATAAATTCCATGGAGAAGATCGGGAAGAAACTGGAGTCGGCATATACACCTTGTCCATACAGATTATTCTCCCCCTTTGAAAACAAAGAGCGACTGGTCCAGGTTACACGGGTCGTTGATTCGATACCGGGGATCTCCGCCTTCATTGCCGGCGCCAGCGGACCCGGGGTGGATTGAAAGGTATAGGTTTCACCATCATAGGTCTGATGACCCATTACCTGGTAAAGCTGCTCCTTATTCTTGAAATGATCATTATAAGTAAGTTCATCTTCTACCCACAAAAATATAAGTGATGCAGCAGCTATACCAATGGTCAGGCCTAAAATATTCAGCAGGCTGAATGATTTACGCTTCCATAAATTGCGAAACCCTGTTTTGAAAAAATTTAATAGCATCGTACTGATTTATTCGGTTCGTAAACTTTTTACCGGATTGGCCAATGCTGCTTTCACTGCCTTAAAACCAACGGTCAACCATGCAATAAAGAGGGAGATGAGCAGCGCGCAGGCAAATACCCAGAGGCCGATATTGATACGGAACTTAAAATCGGCCAGCCAATGACTCATAAAATACCAGGCCGTGGGAACAGCGATCAGAAAAGCAATACCAATGAGAATGGTAAACTCTTTTGAAAAAAGATACACGATACTGTTGATACCGGCCCCCAGCACTTTCCGGATCCCCACCTCTTTGGTTTTCTGGACTACCATAAAAGAGATCAATCCATATAAACCCAAACAACTGATGAACAGCGCGAGAAGGGCATAGATGCGATACATCAAACTCAGTCGCTCTTCCTTCAGATAAAATTCATTGATACTCTCGTCGAAGTAACGGGCACTGAATACCAGATCGGGAAAAAAAGAATTCCAAAGCGTTTCAATTTCACTGTAAGACCGGGGAAGATTTGAAGACCGCAGTTTGATCCCCGTAGTATTGTAAAAACGGCGTGAAGGTTTTATCACAATAGGTGGCACGGCTTCTTTTAACGACAATGACTTAAAATCTTTCACCACACCCACTACCGGCTTGGGCGTTTCGCCTCCGATGCGCAACATTTTACCGATGGCTTCAGCAGGGGATTTTAATCCCACTTTATTGATGAGCGTTTCATTGACGATAAGCCCTGTGGTGGTATCCGACTGACCATAACTGGAACCGGCCAGGAGCTCGATACCATAGGTCTTGAGATAATTTTCGTCAGCCAACTTAATGTTCACACTAAAATCCTTGTCCTCCATAATATCAAACGCGAAATTCGATTGCCAGGAATTACCGCTACTGGGTGCATCGAAACTATTGCTCACAGCCGCTACATCAGCACGGGAAAGCAGGGCCTCACGGAAAGGTTGCAGTCGCGCCAGCGTAGCACTATCTGTATTACCGTTCAGTAACAGCACTGCCTCTTTATTAAAACCCAGATCTGTTTTTTTGATATAATTCATTTGCGCCACCACTACAATGGTAGCGATCACCAGCATCTGAGAAAAAGCAAACTGCAGCACCACGAGGATACGTCGAAGGGAAATACTGCCCACCCGCGATGTATTGATCTTATTCTTGATCGCTTCCACGGGTTGAAATTTACCCATGACAAAGGCAGGATATAATCCCGAAAGAAGCGTGGTGATCAATACAATTGCCAGCAGGAATAGCATACTGCCAGGGCTCCACAAATGAAGGGATTCCTGCACCGCCATAATATTCTTTACATAGGGCAAAGCGATCCATGCCAACAGTAAGGCAATCAGCACGGCAAATAGCACTACCAGAAATGTTTCAGCAAATACCTGAATCTGTAATTGTGTGCGACTGCCCCCCATCACTTTACGGATACCAACTTCTTTGCTGCGCTTTACGGCCAGGGCCGTAGACAGGTTGATAAAATTGATACAAGCCATGAAGATGATGAGCAGACCGATAAAAGCGAGGGTGTACAAAGATGTTTTACTGGAGATATGATCGCCATTGGTACCAAGTCGTTCGTCAAAATGTGTAGCGGAAATGGGGTTCAGAAATTGAGACCTTTTGGAGCCCGGCATTTCCTTATTGAACTTTTTTTCCATAGTAGCCAGAAAACCATTCAGCACCTTCGTCTCTTTGGCATCGGGTAATAACGCATACACCTGATGGTTACTGGTGGTGTTTCCCCAGCTATCGGTCTGCCAACCCACAGTTTGAAATTTTTCAAAGCCGGCATAGGAAGCCACCACTTCAAAAGGGAAATCGGTATTAGCCGGTTGATCTTCAAATACACCGGTTACCTGATAATCCACTTTTTCGTTATCAAAATTGAGTAGGCGTCCGATCACATGCTCCCAGTTGTCAAAATATTTGAGGGCCATTTTCCGGCTGATCACCACACTGTTCACCTCTTTCAAACTGGCTCCGGTACCGGTCAGGAATTTTAAACCAAACAATTCTGCTGTTTCAGGATCTGCAAAATAAACACCGGAGCGCTCGATGAATTTCTTGCCGATACCGGCTACGTCCGTTGTTTTAGCCGTGATCTGCGAACCAAAACTGGTTTGTAACTGACCGAATTTAAACTGAGGGAAATTTTGCCGGAGTATTTTGACCGTGGGAAACGGCGTACCCGGAGAATAGAACTCCCCTTCCCCATCGGTAAATTTGGTGGCTACATGATGAAGCTTCCCGTAGTTGGGCAAATATTTATTATGGCTGAATTCGTATTGCAATACCAGAAAGATCACAATACAGGCAGCGAGGGCTACCGACAATCCTGCGATATTCAGCAGGGCATGACGGCGGTTCCGGTTCAGACTTCTAAAAGCGGTCTTTAAATAATTAAAAAACATGGCTATACCCTGTTGATGAATGAATAAAAGGCAGGGGGTACGGAAAGGGACTATACTAAAATGTTCTCGGTAACGGTATGACCGTCGAGCATGCGGATGATGCGGTGACTGTATTTGGCATCATGTTCACTGTGTGTTACCATGATGATCGTGGTACCCTGCTCATTCAGATCGGTGAGCAGATGCATCACTTCGTTACCATTACTGCTATCGAGGTTACCGGTTGGTTCATCGGCCAGGATCAATTTGGGGCGATTCACCACTGCACGGGCAACAGCCACACGCTGCTGCTGGCCGCCACTTAACTGTTGCGGGTAGTGATTACGGCGGTGCATGATCTGCATTTTATCCAACACCTCTTCTACGCGTACTTTACGCTCCGAGGGTTTTACATTGCAGTAGATGAGCGGCAATTCCACATTTTCGTAAACAGTGAGTTCATCTATCAGATTAAAACTCTGAAACACAAAACCGATATTATTCTTGCGCAGATCGGCACGCTTGCGTTCATTGAACTGGGCTACTTCGATGCCATTGAATAAATAACTTCCTTTGTTCATGTCGTCAAGCAATCCCAGAATATTCAACAAGGTCGATTTACCGCAGCCGGAAGGACCCATGACGGCTACAAATTCACCTTCTTTCACTTCCAGCGAAAGTTTATTGAGCGCAACGGTTTCCACCTCTTCGGTGCGGTAGAACTTTTCGAGATCCGTGATCTTTATCATTGGTAAAAAATTGATTTTTTATTTTTAAAACGTATCAGACGCCGGGATGTTACCGCGCTATTTATCTTCTTTCAATACCAGTTCCTGCATGTCTCCAAAACTTTCATAACTACTCACCACTACTTTATCACCGGGTTTCAATCCCTGCAACACTTCATAGTTCTCGGGATTATGCCGACCGAGCACGATATCGGTCCGGTAAGCCATCTTGCCATTTTCAGAAACCTTAAAGATCCAGGCACCACCGGTTTTCTGAAAGAAACCACCCTTTGCCAGTAACAGCGCTTCGGTTTCATCACTCAGGCTTAAACCGATCTGCAAAGTTTGTCCGCGGCGGATGCCGGTTGGTACGGCTCCGGTAAATTCCATATCCACCTGAAACCGTCCATTTGTTACCTGCGTATATACTTTCCTGATCTTAAGCTGATAGCTTTTACCGGCAAGGGTGAACTCACCCGACAGCCCGATAAAAATGCGGGTGATATAATGTTCATCGATCTCGGCACGTACTTTAAACCCGCTGGTTACATCCACCTGCCCCAGCCGCTGACCCTTGTTCTTGGTTTGGCCGATCTCGGCATCCAGAGATGTAAGCTGACCATCCAATGGCGCACGCACCACCAGATCACCCACTTTTTTACGCATGAGCGCCAGGGTATTTTTCATTTGCTGATACGATTCACTTTCCTGCGACATCTGCAACCGGACTGAAATCGAATCCTGCCGCAGGATGTCTTCTGTAAGTTTGCGGCGACGTAATTGATAATTATAATCGTTCTCCGATTTTTTGAATTCCTGGGAACCGATCACTTTTTGCTCGAAGAGTTTCTTGTTGAGTTTGTAGATCCGCTCGGCCTCGGCCAGCGCATTGTCTACATCCGCCATCTGGTTCAATTGCCGGATGGTATTCTGAGAAGCATTATTCTTATTAATGTTCAATTGGGTGAGCACATTGAAAACCTGGGTTTCCTGATTGGCCAGACTCAATTCCAGATCGGTATTAGACAAACGCATGATGGGTTGTCCCTTGGTCATCATCGCCCCATCTTCTACAAACACTTCTTCCACCCGGCCGCCTTCCTGTGCGTCAATATAAATGGTAGAAATAGGGAGCACCACCCCATTTACCGGGATGAATTCCTTAAAAGGGCCTCTTTTAACTTCAACGATCGAGAGGCGCTCGGTATCTACGTTCAATCTGGATTTGCCGGAACCAAAATAAATACTGCCGGCGATCAGCACTACCAATGCAGTAATACCGCCTATTGTCATCAAACGTTTCGCCGACCATTTCTTTTTTTCTATAACCCTGTCCATAGTAGTTTTCTTTAATGCGTTGTAGAAAGAGTTTCCCGGCCACATGAAAACCGGGAAACCTACCTTTCATGGCTGTACGATAGTTTACTATGCAACGGCATGCCAGAAACGAGCGCACTGGTTCCCAACTACTTACCAATCAAGCTATCGAAGAGGTGTACGGTTTCGATACAAACAGTGTCCGGAAATGATACAGAGCAAACAGGAGCTGGAACACAAAATTCTGAGTGTCAGGTATTATCAAATATGGTATCATTGTGGTTCTGAATACAGCTATGAATTTAAAAAACGCATCGATACTGGTGATTGACGATGATACGGATGTGCTCACGGCCGTGAAACTGTTATTGAAAACAGAAGCGAAAGAAGTGGATACGGAGAAGAATCCGGAGAATATCCGGCACCTGCTGTCACAAAAGAAATACGATCTGTTATTACTCGATATGAATTTCAACAGCATCATCAATACCGGGAATGAAGGGATCTATTGGCTCAAGAAGATACGGGAATGGGGACATCAGGCCATCATCATCATGATCACGGCCTATGGTGATATTGATCTGGCAGTGCGCTCCCTAAAAGAAGGCGCTTCTGATTTTATGGTGAAGCCCTGGCATAATGAGAAACTGCTCCTCACCATCCGTGAACTGCTCGATAAACACCGTAACAATGGAAAGACCGTTACGGGGCAGGAAAAAACAGCCGTCAGCAAAGAATTATTGGGTGAGAGCGAGCCCATGAAAGATATCTTCCTAAAGATCTCCAAAGTGGCTCCCACCGATGCGAATATTCTAATTCTGGGAGAAAATGGTACCGGCAAAGATCTGATCGCTAAAGCCCTCCATGAACAATCGCTCCGTGCCCAAAAGCCATTTATCAAGGTAGATGTGGGAGCGCTCACGGCTTCCTTATTTGAAAGTGAATTATTCGGTCATAAAAAAGGGGCGTTTACCGATGCACGCGAAGACCGGATGGGATTGATCGAAGCCGCCAACGGTGGCACCCTCTTCCTCGATGAAATCGGCAATATAAGCTTACAGCAGCAAGCCAAACTACTAACGGTATTGCAAAACCGGCAAGTCACGCGCCTTGGTTCCAATCAACCCATCCCTGTTGACATCCGCCTGATCTGCGCCACCAATGTGCCGCTGGCCGATCTGGCGAACGAGAACCGTTTCCGGAAAGATCTTATTTACCGCATCAACACCGTGGAAATGGTATTGCCGCCACTGCGCAAGCGGGGGGATGATATCACCATGCTGGCACAGCATTTTATCCGGATTTATGCGGCAAAATACATGAAACCGGCACCGGAACTGGAACCCGAAGCCTTGGAACGTTTGCAACGCTATCCTTTTCCGGGCAATGTGCGGGAACTACAATACACGATCGAACGGGCCCTCATTATGAGCGACGGACCGCGTCTGGGAAAAGAAGACCTTCTCTTCTCTCCCATCGAAACCATCAGTCAGGAAGCACAGGAGGCCCTGGATACCAACCTGAGCAGTCTGGAAAAAAATACGATCCTGAAAGTGATCGAAAAACATAACGGCAATATTACAAGGGCGGCTAAGGAACTCGGGCTTACCCGCACGGCTCTTTACCGCAGATTGAATAAATATGATATTTAAAAATTATCAATGGCGCATACTCCTACGGGTGGCACTGCTTCTGATCACACTGAGCGGAGCCGCCTTCCTGATGGCTTATGGTCATTATCTCTACATACTGTTTATTGTTCCGATACTGACTATACAGATCATCGATTTCTTCCGGTTCCATCAAAAAGCACAGGAGGAAGTGGATCAGTTTGTGGAGAGTATTCATTACCGCGATTTCAGTCGCTATTTTGATGTGCAGCATGCCCCCATGGAAGTACAATCGCTCCGGCAGGGTTTCAATGAGATCAACAGCACTTTTAAAGTGATCAGCCGGGAAAAGGAAACCCAATACGTATATCTTCAAAAGATCCTCGAGCTGGTAGATACCGGCATCCTCAGTTTTAATAATCGTACGGGAGAAGTGGTGTGGATGAATGAAACCCTGAAAAAATTAGTTGGCATTCCCTATTTAAAAACGATCCATTCGCTGGAAAAGAGAGATGAAGCTTTATACAAAGAGATCATGCAACTCCGCTCGGGGGAAAACCGCATTACCTCGATCGTGCGGGAGCAGAAATCGCTGAAGATCGTATTGTCCGCCACCGCCTTTCAAACCGATGGCGAGGTATTTAAGCTGATCGCCTTTCAAAATGTGAATGAGGCCCTGGATGAAACCGAAGCAAAAGCCTGGCAAAAGCTCCTGAGTGTAATGACGCATGAGATCATGAACTCTGTTGCTCCTATTTCCTCATTAGCCGATACCCTGAAGAACCGGCTTGATCTGGCCGTAAAAGAAATGCCTGCGAATACCATTGCGGTGGAGGACCTGCAATTGGGTATTCAAACGATCAAAAGAAGAAGTGAGGGATTATTAAAATTTGCGGAGACCTACCGTAACCTCAATAAGATCACCCAGCCCAATCTGAAAAAAATATTCGTAGGAGATCTGTTTGAAAATCTTTTTCATTTAATGGAGCCTACTTTGGAGCAGAAGGGGATCGAGATGGATATTGTATTGAAGGATCCCGGAATGGAACTGGAGGCGGATATCAATCTGGTGGAACAAATGCTGATCAATTTAGTGATCAATGCCATCGATGCGGTGAAGGAAAGGGAACAACCACGCATTGTTTTATCGGGTTATAAAGAAGGAAACCGTTCCGTGATCAAAGTAACCGATAACGGATCAGGTATCGCAGCGGAACTGATCGACAAAATATTCATCCCCTTTTTCAGTACGAAAAAAAGCGGCAGCGGGATCGGGCTCAGTTTATGCAAACAAATTATGCTGTTGCACAAAGGCAATATTCAGGTGCAGAGCGTGGAGGGGGAAGGAACGGCGTTTGTGGTGAGTTTTTGAGGTGAATCGTGAATGGTGAATCGTGAATGGTGAATCGTGGCGATTCATCGCGCCCTGGCGTCTTGGCGGTTAAGAAAAATACATTTAACCGCTGCCCCTGCGCTGAAGCTACGGCGCAGGCGCAGAGGCGCGGAGGACGCGAAGTTACGCAGCGTCGATTCACCATTCACCATTCACGATTCACGATTCACCATTCACGATTCACCTTTCATCTCTCCCCTCTCACCTCTCACCTCTCACCTCTCCCCTCTCACCTCTCCCCCCTCACTTCCCTCCCACAATCAAATACGTAAACGGCACAATCTTGATCTCATCCACTTTTACCGGCGCCATTTTAGGACCACGGGTAGAAGCTTCTTCACCATCTTTGAAACTTTCATTATAAAAGCTCTCAAAAGAAGAACCGGCACCGCGGGTGGTGGCTCTTTGCTGTATCGATTTCAGATCCATGGGATCTTTCGTGATCAGGATCTTCATGAAATCCTTACCGTAAGGCGGATATAATTTGATGGGACGAGTGGTAAAGGTTTGACGGGGCTGTATCTTAAAATCTTCCGGAGAAGTATGCGGATCATTCGGATCGGGTATCAATACCGCAATAGCATTATCGGGCATGATATCGATCGCGCTCAGGTATACCGGATAATCGTGCAGGTTACGGATGCGGATCACAAATCCCTGATTGTCCTGTTTCGTGTCATCCGATTCCAGGAACTGCAGATCACCTTTGGCATTCGTAAAATCCTTTAATGTTTTGGGCGTGATGAGTGTATCAAAATCGGGGCGCAGGCTGCGCACCACACCTGGAATAAACTCTATGGTAACATATTCAAATGCTTTGCTATCGGCCGGTGTATAGATCGTGCGCAGGAATTTGGCGCGGGTGTATTGTTTTACCGATTGCCAGATCTCCTCCTGCTCCTCTTCACTTAAAGCAGATTGCCCTGCCGCCCATGGCTTGTGCCACAACACACTGTCACCGGTACTCACCACCTGCAATTGCGCTTCGCCGCCATTCTTAGGTTTGAAAGTAGTGATCGCCAGATCGGCATTGGGCTGATCGATATTCACAAATTCATATTGCTGCAATTTGGCACGTAATTGCCCCGCCAGATTTTTATCGGTAAGGGCTAAACGAATGCCTACCGACATATCACCAAAACTCCGGCTCTCAAATACCACATTATATGGCTTGCCTTTAACCGGCTTCTCTGTAGTGAAGGTTCCGGTGCATTTTACCATACTCGCATCTACCACCACCCCTTCGGCCACGGGTTTCGCCTTCGAGAAATCGATCACTTCCACCGGATATACTTTGAATTTGGCCCCCTTGGTGATGGAGTGAATGGCACCACGGGGAATCTCAATGGAATTATCGGCATTCCACTGACTGATACGGATCAGGTCACCTGATTTAATATAACTCCCGGCAAAAACCTGTTGATCGGTATTGCCTTCCACCTGGGGCGACTGAAAAGGCTTCCAGGATTGTATATCTGCTTTTACTTTTTCGAAAAGTATTTTATAATTGATGCTGCCATTCATTTGGGTAATGGCGCGACTGAATGCATATGTTAAGGAGCCCACACCTTTTTTATCGGCGTCAACTGTTTCGTAGTTCAGTTGCTCGGCGCTGGCAGCGCTGAACACAACCATGTTCGAGAGTAATTCTTTGTCGTCGAAAATGCCTTCATCCCCACCCGCACCGCGACTGGCAGATACGGTTTTTTCATATCCCGCCGGTTCGAATTTTTCATCGGTACCACGGGTAATGGCAATATCCTGTCCGCGGGTAGCCGTACCCGAATGACAGGCATCTAACAATACCAATAAACTCCCCTTGGCGCCAATGGCTTTACGCAATTGTTTGAATTTCTCGCCCAGTTCGTCGTCGGTAATATGATTTTGTCCGGTATAAACGCCCGGACTATAACGCATATTGGCGTTATAGGGAACGATGGCTTCATCATACCCATCCACTTCATCTTTTTTTCCGCCGTCGAAGATCTGCTGACCGTGACCGGAAAAATGAAAGACAATAATATCTCCTGCTCTGGTGGCAGCAATTAATTTATCGATCGCCGCAATGATACCGGCTTTGGTAGCCTGCTGATTCACCAGTGTATCGATATTGCCCGGCTCAAAACCCTGACTCTCGAGCGCCGAACGGATATACTTGATATCGTTCATGGAGCTGATCGATTTCCAGCCTGTGCTGGAATCGTACTTGCCGATAGCAATGATCAGGGCACGCTTTTGCGGCTGTTGCTTACCCGAAGAAAGCAAAGCAAATACAAGCGGCAACAGGAATAATATTCGGTACATGGGTAGAGTTGAGTATGAAAAAAGAAAGGGAATTATCAATTATAAATTAT
>CAZKSY010000052.1:0-27880 GCA_964555605.1 uncultured Chitinophagaceae bacterium
CTCTCACCTCTCACAACACCTTCACCCCAAATCCCCCTAACGGCAACTCAATATCCGTTTCTCCCTTTGTCACTGGATCACCGGCTGCTTTACTGCCGGGTTTATGCTTCAGGATGATCTGGATTTTTCCAGTGCTGGCCGCTCCGGTGGTCCAGGTAGAGGTTAAACCCACCGGCAATCCATTGCTATCGGTATTGAGAGAAGTAACAGTTAAATTAACGGCTGCGGGTACCAGATAAAACTGATGATCGGTGGCCTCGGCTGAAATCTCTGCATTGAGTGATTCTGCCGGAGTAACACTTTCATTGAGTACCTCGAGCGCACAGGAATACGTCGTGTTCGGCTTTAATACAATGTCGTCGAATACGGTGGGCGGATTGCCGGCATCACCATCAGGGTCTTTGAATTGGAAAACGCTAACGGTTCCGGACCCTTGTTCAGTAAGGGTTACTTTTAGTGTGGTAATCAGTTCCTCCTCATTTTGTTCAGTAGTTTCCTTTTTACAGGCAGTAAAAAGCAATAGACCAGTGGCCAGAAAAATGGCAGTTGATGTTCGTTTCATTTTTAATACAGGTTTATTTATTATTAATGGTTTTATGCAGATCCAGCGGGATCTTGATCCGTAGCTGTATATTCCGGCCCGTTTCATCACTGAAATAGCGGAAGGCATTCATATAATCGCGGTAGCGTTGGTTCAATAGGTTTGAGCAGGAAAGAATGACGCTGATCGGTGTTTTTGATAGGAGGAAGCTGCTTCCGGTTTCCAGTCCGACCAGGTAATAGGCTGCAGGAGGTGGTGCATAGTCGGCTGCCATCTGAATGCTGCCATCCGGATTTTTTAACTCAATATTCCCGGTAGCCGGTATACGTTTTTGTGCATCGGTACGTAAAAGGGTTAGTTTCACATAGCTGTTCTTTCTTTTTTTACCATCGACCCAATTCCATTCCGATTCCAGTTCATAACTATTGGGCGGCATTTGGATCAACCAATCGCCCGCTTTCTGATCTCTGGCGTAAATGATTGTACTACGAAAACGGCTGCTGAAATGAGCATTCCATTTATGTCCAACAGATAGATCTGTACCCCATAGTAATGCATCGGTTTGGGCATAGAGAAAAGCCGGGAAGGCGCCCCGGATCGTTAATTGGGGGGGATAGCTGGGGCGCAGAAAAATAAAGTCACGGATCAATTTCCCATATAAGCCCCATTCTATGTTCCAGCGCTGGTTGTTGAATTGCCACCCGGCATTTAGTCCTGTGGAGCGTTCCGGTTTCAACAGGGAATCGCCCCGTTCTATCCTGGCCGCCCCATGATGCAATCCATCGCTGTACAGCTCATTTACCTGCGGTGCTCTCCAGGCCGTTGTACTGTTAACATAAAGCCGGTGTTGATCATTTAATTTAAATGTGAAGCCTCCGTTGGCAGACAAATTCGAATACTGTTGCCCGGGATAGAGGCGACCATTGTTTCTTCTGGTATTGAAATATGATCTGTAATCCATCCGAAGGCCCAGCTCCCAGATGAAATGATCGGACTCTTTTTTTCCTATCCAGAAAATACCTGCATTTATCGCTTCATAATTGGGAATGAATAAACGGAACTGATAACGATTGTTTTGATAGGAGCCAGTAAGGCCCATACTTCCATTCCATCCCCTCCAGTTGTAATGATCGAAAACCAGATCGGCCGATATAGTCGCCAGTTGCAGATCGAGTTGGGGACCGTCTGGACTATTCAGGAAGCGCTTTTTATCGTATTCGCGACGCTGATTGTACTGACTGGAAAGTGTAGCCGAAAGTCTGCTTTTGTTTTTATACAGGCGGTAGCTTTTGATCTTTAATAGCTGGTGACTTACTGCTTGATACGGGCGGTTGATAGCGTAGGAAAAGCCTGCGTTGCGTATGTTTTCAGGCGGTTCTCCGCTATTGATCGCCTGTAACAGGTCGGTGGTATTTCCTATATGGGCGCCACTGAAAATGCCCAGTCGGGTATTGAAAAGACTGTAAAAAATTTCCAGTCCCTTGTTTTCTTTTTTTATGCCCCAGGTGCCGGAGAAATTCCATTCCCGCAGGGCACTGTTATCGAGCCAGTAATCTGGTGTTTTCGAATTACCGCCATACTTTCCACTGGCCTGCAATCGCCAGGCCTGTGCCGGACGGCGTTTTGACCGGTTCTCGATCTGGAATGAAACCACGCCCATTCGGTTATTTGAGAAAAATCCCGATTGTATTTCTCCGATTAACCCTGTATGGTTCGGCAATGCTTTGGGTTCTATCACTATTACTCCTGCTATGGCATCGCCACCATACTGCAAGGCTCCGGCACCTTTGATAACTGTAAGCCGATTGGCCAGAAATGGATCGATTTCCGGCGCATGTTCGCTGCCCCATTGCTGGCCTTCATGCCGGATCCCGTTATTCAGGATCAGGATCCTGTTGGAATGTAATCCGTGGATCACCGGTTTATAAATATTCGATCCGGTTTGTAAAACCGAAACACCTGTGATCCTTTTCAGTGATTCGCCTAAACTTAATCCTTTACTGGCATCGAGTGCTCTTCCCTGTAAGGAGGAAATGATGGCTGTTGACGACGATTTGTTTTGCACCACCACTTCGGCTAAAGAAGTCGATTTACGGGTAAGCATGAACTTCTGTTCCGTAGTTCTTTTTTGCCAGTGAATATGTGCCACCAGTTCTTCATATCCTACAAAAGAGAAGTGCAGATCGTATTGGCCCGGACAAAGTCTGGTAAACTGGAAACGACCCTGTTCATCCGATTGTACAATGATATTCAGTTGACGGATTTCTATATTGGCTCCGGATAGGAGAGCTCCGGTTTCCTTATCGATGAGGATACCTGTAAAGCTGTCGTTGCATTGTGCTTTTAAGCCGGTATGCAGGCATACGAGCGCTAAAAGCGATACTATCTTTTTCAATGGTTCTTATTGATTCATGACAAAATGCCGCGTACGCGGAATCCATTCAATGAATCAAAACAGCGGAGGATGGAATATAGCCCGGATATTTCCTTCCGTATAATGAGGAGGGGGGAAGTCGGGTCCTTTTTCAGTTGTAATAGCGACGAAGCAGGGTTGAAAGGAATCGGGGAGATGTGTTACTGCCGGTTCTGGAATTTTACTGGTTTTAAGAACCTGATTATTTCCTTCCAGATCATTTTCTTTTTTGATCTCCTTGGCAAGGGCACATTGACCGTCGCAGCAGGAAGACGCATCTTTTTTATGATGGCAGATGTTCTCTTCTTTTTGTTGACAGTCGAAGTGATTCTTATATCGGGTAAGCAAAACACCATAGCTGAAGGTTTGCAGGCCGAAGGCCAGCAACAGTAAAAAAGCTATGATATTCCGCAATAACATGACTCAAAAATAGGAAAATGAATCATTGTTGCAAAAAACTTTTACAGCAAAAGTTTTCAGGAATTGGGTAATGATCAATAATCGAATAAGCGGGCAAAATGATTTTCGAGGTGATTACGCATGCCATTTCTGAATTGCTCGGGCGTACCTTTTTCGAGGATCTTGATCAGTTCCTTATGCGAGATAAAGGTTTTGAGTTTAGGTTGTTTTTTCAGCAAACCGCTGTTATGTACATAATCAAATACCGGCAACAGCATGGAGGAGAATTTTTTCAAGGTTTCATTCTGCGTGATCTCGTACAGTTTACCATGAAAAGCGATCTCATGTTCTATATTAAAAAGATGGTATTGCGTTTTGGGTGGTTCGTTGCCAACGATCTTTTTTAATTCAGCAATATCCGCCGGGGTGATGCGGTGAAACAGGATATCGGCCATACCAATTTCAAGTACCAGGCGTATCTCAAATATTTCTTTCAGGGTTTCCTGACTGAGTATATGCGGGTTCAAACTCTTGTTCATATTGGCGAACAGATCAGGACTGGTAATGACGGAGCCTTTTTTCTTCTTGGATTCGATCAGACCCATCATGCGGAGACGGAGCAACGCTTCTCTGATTACCGTCCGGCTTACCCCGATCGACTCCGCCAACTCCAATTCTTTGGGGATCACATCGCCCACCTTGAGTTTTCGTTGTTGCAACAGTTCCACCAGTTGTTTTTCCACTTTATCTACTAAACTACTGGTGTCCACCGATTTGAGATTGTTCCTGATTGAAGTACTGGGCATCGTTCTGTTCATTATTATAAAGATACAGAGAGTTTGACGTTTGTGATTTTTAGGTTACGCAAACGTTTCTCCATTTTTTTGAGAAATATTTCTTTGGATTCATAAAAGTACATAATTTTATTATGTCATACATAATACATAAATCAAAAAATGCTGCTTTTATGAAATCTGCCCTGCTGAAGCTGGGGATCTTTGTTCAGTTATTATTATGGACATTGAGTTCTCTGGCGCAGACACAACGGATCTCCGGTAAAGTGGTTTCCGACGAAGACGGAAAACCTATGGCCGGAGTGAGTATTATTTTAAAAGGAAAACCTGGTGGAACCCAAACCAACAGCGAAGGGGCGTTCAGTTTGACCGCTGCCACGGGTGATGTGTTGGTGATTTCTAATACGGGCTATTTGCCTCAGGAAATCAAAATTGGTACCGCCTCTTCTTATGAATTCCGTCTGAAGACAGATGTGTCAAAGTTGGGCGAAGTGATCGTGGTGGGCTATGGTACCCAAAGCCGTAGAAACGTGACCAGCGCCATTGGTAAACTGGATAAGGATGTGTTGGCCAATGCGCCCCGTTCTAATATTGGAGCGGCCCTTCAGGGTACGGTAGCTGGTTTGAGGGTGGTGAATAATACCGGTAGTCCCGGTGCCAGTCCTTCCATATTATTACGTGGCGGCGCTTCCATTAACAGTCCGGGCGCTCCATTAGTAGTAGTGGATGGTATCATTCGTTCCTTCAATGATGTGCCGGCAGATGACATCGCTTCTATTGAATTATTAAAAGACGCTGCGTCAACAGCTATATATGGCGCCCGTGCCAATAATGGTGTTATTCTGATTACCACCAAACAAGGAAAGTCGGGTACGGCGCAAGTCTCGTATAAATTTGTAAAAGGTTTCAATCAAAACAGGCAGGGGTATAAATATCTGAATGCACGCGACTATATTTATTATAACCGTTTGGGTAATTTCAACTCGCAACGTACGCTGGCCCAGGTAAATTCTTCCAGAGGGTATGGCTTGTTGACCAGCGCTGCTGATCTGGCTTTATTTGATATACGTTCTTATAATAGTTCCAATGCCTATCTGCTGTCACAGGGATGGGATACCGTAAGTGACCCTTACGGTGGTGCCATAATTTATAAAGATCATGGTGGTGAGATCGAGAAACTGGTTTTTAGAAATACCAGCACCGATGATCATTATCTCAGTGTGGCAGGTGGTAATGAGAAGGGGAAGTATTTTGCCAGTTTCAACTATTACGATGAAGACGGGGTGATCGTAGGTTCCGATTATAAACGCTATTCTTTAAACCTGAATGGTTCCTATAAGGTACGCCCTAATCTGGAGATCGCCACCGGAGCAACCTTCTCCACTTCAACAGCATTTGGTGTATTGGCCGGAGAAACCAATACCATTTATCGTAACCTTGCTGTTTGGCCTACGATGAATCCCTGGCTCGATTCGGCCAAAACCAAACCCAATCCGGGCAACGGTGTGGCCGATGGCAATCCATTATACTGGTTGCAAAAAAATATCCGCAGCAATGAGGTGAACCGTATCACAGCGAATGCTTCGATCAAATACGATATCATTCCGGGTTTGTATATTAAAGCTACCGGAAACGGATACCTGTTTGAAAATATAAATGAGTCGTTTACCAAAGCCACTCAAACCTATGCCCAGATCTATGCTGTGCCTCAGGCGTTCAACGTTACCCGGCCGGCCACCTGGAGTTTATCCAGAACAGTACAACAACAATTCAATGCGATCATAAATTACAGCACCCGGATTGCCGGCGTACACAACCTCAATGCCATGTGGGGGGCTGAATATTTTGGACAGAACTCCTTTAGTTCACAGGTATCTGGTACCAATGCGCCTACTGATGATATTACAACCGTGAATGCCTCCACTACTTTTGCAGCCGGAAGTAATTTCACCTCCAAATCGCAGTATCGTATTGCTTCTCATTTTGGTCGTATCAATTATGATTATGATTCGCGTTACCTGCTTACCCTCGTGTACCGTAAGGATGGTGTAAGCAGTTTGGCCGAACAGAATCGCTGGGGTTTCTTCCCCGGAATGTCTGCCGGCTGGAACCTGCATCGGGAAAAATTCTTTAGTCAATCAGCACTTGCCTCCATTTTCAGTTCCGTGAAACCACGGTTCAGTTATGGCGTGAATGGAAACGTAGCCGGTATCGGCGATTATGAAGTACAGGGCTCTTATGGATCACAAGGAAATTATAATGGTAGTTTGGGCTTCCTGAATACCGGTATCATCAACTCTGGTCTTCGCTGGGAAAAAAGTACCACCACCGATGTTGGTATTGATATCGGATTGCTGAAGAACCGGATCACGGTGATGTTTGATTACTATGATCGTAAAACCAGTGACCTGCTCACGAACCTGACCCTCCCCAGTTATACAGGATTCGGTTCGGTACGTACCAACCTTGGTACCTTCCAGAATACCGGATATGAATTCACCGTTCATGCCGATATCCTGAATCAGCCTAATGGATTGAAATGGGACGTTGGCGCGAATATTTCATTCGTAAAGAATAAAATATTGAAGCTGCCTTATAACGGTAATGAAAACAATCGTCAGGGTGGTTTACAGATATATGATCCTAAAACAGGTAAGGTGATCTGGGTGGGTGGATTACAGGAAGGTCAAACCCTTGGCGATATCTATGGCTTTAAACAACTTTCCATTTTCCAAACCGATGCGGAAATAGCTAAGGATGCAGCCAATCGCTGGGATGCCATCGCGCTGATAGGTGGTCCCAACCGACCCGGTACCAATAAGATCGCTGCTGGTGACGTAAACTGGCTCGACGTTGATAAAAATGATACGATCGATTCTCGTGATCAGGTATATCTGGGCAATATCAACCCCAAGATAACAGGTGGCTTCTCTTCAACGCTGAGCTTTAAAGGATTTACCCTGTATACTCGTTTTGATTTTGCTTTGGGTCACACCATTTACAATGACCTCGTGGCCCGTACCTTGGGAAATTACCAGGGCACATTCAATTATATCGATTGGCAGAAGAAAGGATTTTCCGGCGATAATAGCATGAGTGATATTCCCAGAGTGTACTATGCCGATCAGGTAGGTGCCCCCAATGGTAAGAAAAACTATACACGCGCTAATAATGCCAATGCTGTATTGAACGGGAATAATTCACGTCTTTATGAAAAAGGAGATTACCTGGCCTTGAGAGAACTGACGGTTTCGTATGATCTGCCTAAAACGGTATTGACGCATACCAAATTCATCTCTTCTGCAAGAGCCTATGTAAACCTTAACAATATGGTTTATTTCACCAAATTCAGCGGGCCTTCCCCTGAACCGGCTTCGGGCGGTATTTATGGAGGAGCTTATCCGCTGCCCCGTTCTTTTGTTCTTGGTTTCCAGGTAAACTTCTAATTCAAAAAACAACACAATGAAAAGTAAATATATAATTATAGCATTAGGATTAGGGGTCGCCGCCCTTTTCCCAGCCTGTTCCAAAAAACTGGAGGTGTCTCCCATCAGTAGTATCAGCGATGGCAATTTCTGGCAAACCCCCGATCAGTTCGACGCATTTGTATCGGGTATACATGCCCGTTTCAGAAGTCATAATTCGGCCTTTCAGACCCTGGGCGAATTACGTTCCGATGTTTTTGGCACCGAAGCCGGTAGTGCCAGCACATTCACCGGTGAAGCCACCCAGGGCGTGGAACGCCTTTGGCAACAGAATCTGAATCTGGACAATCCGGGCGTGAGTAATTTCGGCGGCTTTTATTCCAATATCGTTCAATTGAATTTGCTGATCGATAAACTCAATAATACGAATATCGTGACTTCGGCCAACAAGGGTTACTATCTGGGTATTGCCTATGGTATGCGGGCCTATTACTATTTTCAACTGGTACGCACCTGGGGGGATGTGGTGATCCAAACCGATCCGGTAACATCCATTGATATCTCCAATCTGGCCAAAGCTGCTTCCCCTGCGGCAGAAGTAATGACATTGATAAAAGATGATATTGAAAAATCCGTCACTGCTTTTGGTACTAATTACAGTTTCCGCAATACCAAATCGTATTGGTCTAAAGCCGCCACTTTAATGCTGAAGGCAGAAGTGTTCCTCTGGACCAGTAACCGGGGCGGTGGAACAGGCGATGCTACTATTGCCCTGAATGCTCTTACTGATATTCAAACCAATGTTTCAGGTTTGTCGCTGGTAAGCAGTTTTTCCAATGTATTTGCTACTACAAATCGGGGGAATAGCGAGATCATTTTTGCAATGCGCTATCTGCTGAATGAGTCCTCAATGGGCTATGTATCTTCTTCCTTTGTTCCGCAAACCAGTTTGATCGTGAATTTTCATGATTCACTGAATGCACGTCAGTTCAATGTTACTGCTGATAACTGGGGTGGACTCCTGCGGGCACCGGTACGGGTGGCTACATTTAGAAAATTCGACGACAAGGATGCGCGCAAATGGGCTTCCATACAGCCTGCCTATAACCGTCCTTCACCGGGTGTTTATGTGATCGCGGGTTGCTTTACCAATAAATTCCAGGGCGAACAAAATGCCGGATCACGTGCATACACCAATGACTTCCCCGTTTATCGTTATGCCGATCTGTTATTGATGATTGCAGAGGCCAAGATCCTTCTGGGTCAAAACCCTGCCGCAGAAATCAATCTGGTTCGTGCCCGTGCCTATGGCGCCAACTACAATCTCGCTATTAACGGCTTCCCCAATAAGCCGGGCGATGCAGATGCGAAGCGGGCCTTGTTAGATGAACGTCTGTTTGAATTCATTTTTGAAGGAAAGCGCTGGTACGATCTGCGTCGATTTGGTGATACCTATGTATATGAAAATACAGCCGTTCTTCCTTCGGAGTCTTATAAATTATTATGGCCGATCGATAGAAACTCTTTGACCAATAACAGAAGTTTGGTTCAAACACCTGGATATCCTGCTTTCTGATAAATCCGGCTTCGTCATGAGGGCCGAAGTCTGGATGGATTCGATAGCTGTATGCAGACCAATATACCGGAGGCTTTATGTCTCCGGTATATTAAAATTGCTTAATTTAATATCGATTACAAATCCTACATATGAGATTTTCACATTTAAAGGGACTGATCGCGGCACCTTTTACCCCTATGAACGCAGATGGTGCTGTTAATACATCCTTGATTCCTGCTTACTATTCGTTTTTGAAGCATAATGGTATTACCGGTGCTTTTATCTGTGGATCTACAGGCGAAGGCGCTTCCTTAACCGTTAAAGAGAAAATGCAGGTGGCTGATGCCTGGGCTTCATGCACCCGCAACGATAGCTCTTTCCATACCATGATGTTGTTAGGAGGTACTTCCCTGAAGGAATGTACTGAATTGGCCCGTCATGCGTATTCTATCGGAATTGATGCTGTTTCTTTTACAGCTCCCTACTATTTTAAACCCGGTACGGTGGCCTTACTCGCCGATTGTTGCCGCGAAGTGGCAGCGGCTGTACCTGAAATGCCCTTTTATTACTATCATATTCCGGTGCTCACCGGTGTGAATTTTCCCATGATCCAATTGTTGCAATTGCTCGACGGCACTTGTCCCAATTTTGCCGGCATCAAATATACTCATGAGGATTTCATGGATTTTCAATCCTGCCTCCATTACAAAAACAATCAGTATGATATGCTGTGGGGGCGTGATGAAAACCTGCTTCCTTCGCTGTCTATAGGGGCGAAAGGGGCGGTTGGCAGTACGTATAATTATGCCGCACCATTATATCATGATATAATTGCGGCGTTTGAAAAGGGCCACTTAGCACTGGCTACAAGGTTGCAGCAACAATCCATCGATATGATCCGGCTGTTGGGAAAATACGGAGGTATTGGTGTAGGCAAGGCTTTCATGAAAGCTGTGGGTATGGATTGCGGTTCCTTTCGGTTGCCTGTTCCGGAAATGACAGAGGTCCAACAGATCGCTTTTAAGAATGATCTGGAAGCCGTTGGCTTTGCAGCGTATTGCTCCACTGCACCCGAGTTCGTTAATATCTGATTCGAATGAATTATAAACCATTTTTACTGGTGGTCGTTTTAATGTTATCTTATTTTATTTCCTTGTCGCAAAAGATCCGTAAAGACCGTCTGGTATGGCGTATTGCGGCTACGCTTCCCGCAGATACGTCTTCGGATAGTCATCCCGGTTTGGCTGGCATGATCGCCGGGTTTCATAAGGATTATCTTCTCGCCGCGGGGGGCGCTAATTTCCCGGAAGCACTTCCCTGGCGCGGCGGGCTGAAAAAATTTCATTCGGCCATTCATGTTTATAAGCGCGAGGGGGGAAGATTAATTCATTTAACGGGCACGCAAAACTTCCCTTTTCCCGTAGCCTATGCGGCCAGTTGTGCTACGCCATTGGGAGTTTTTTTTGCCGGCGGCGAAAATCAACAGGGACCCATACGTGCCGCAGGATTGATGCGTTTTCAAAAAGAAGGATTGCCGGTAGAACTGCTTGATCTTCCTGAATTGCCTTTTGCGGTCAGTAATGCCAAAGCGGTTTGTGTGAAGGAAGAGGTTTATCTGGCCGGCGGAGAAAATGTCGATAGTACCTTGTCCTGTTTTTTAAAGATCGATCTCCGTAATCTGGAAAAAGGTTGGGAAATATTGCCTTCTATACCGCATCCTGTTTCGCATGCTGTAGTAACCATGGCTATGGTTCATAATACTCCCATGCTCTTGCTTGCAGGAGGCAGAGTTCGTGTGGCCGGTGCGCCCAGTGTTTTTTACCGGGAACTCTTCTCTTATAATATTGCCTCTGGACAATGGCAGAAGCGTACTCCATTGCCTTATGCTATTGCCGCCGGGTCCGGGGTGGCGCTTAATGGTGACGGCATGCTTGTTATAGGGGGCGACAGAGGGGCGCGCTATAATCAGGTAGAGCAGGTGCTACTGGACGCCAAGAATGAAACGGATCGCGATAAATTATCAACCTTACAGGAACGCCGGATACAATTACAGGAATCCCATCCTGGTTTCAGCCGTGAAATATTATATTATAAAGCCAGTACGGATCAATGGAGTAGTAAAGGCGAATTTCCATACGAAATGCCGGTCACCACTCAAGCCGTTTACTATAAAAGCTATATTTATTTGGTAAGTGGAGAAATTAAAGCGGGAATACGAACAACTTCGATCTATTCAGGAAAATTAATCCGGTCATTATAATGCCAAAACGCCTTGATCGATATCCCTGGATCGTTGTGGGCCTTTTATGGGTCGTGGCACTCCTGAATTATATGGACCGGCAAATGCTGTCTACCATGCGGCCCAGTATGCAGGTAGATATTGCGGATCTGCAGTCGGCTACCAATTTTGGTCGTCTCATGGCCATCTTCCTCTGGATTTATGGCTTCATGAGCCCGGTGGCCGGAATCATAGCCGATCGTATCAGTAAAAAAAATCTGATTGTAGGGAGTTTGCTCGTTTGGTCGCTGGTTACCTGGAGCATGGGATACGTAAATGGTTTTGATGAATTGTACATTCTTCGTGCAGCAATGGGCGTTAGTGAAGCACTTTACATACCTGCTGCATTGGCGTTGATCGCCGAATATCATTCCGATAAAACACGTTCCCTGGCAGTGGGTATTCACATGACAGGTTTGTATATGGGGCAAGCATTGGGTGGATTTGGTGCCACCATCGCCGCTTCCGTTTCCTGGCAGGCAGCGTTTCACTATTTTGGGATGGCAGGGATTGGATACGCTATCATATTATTCTTTTTTCTGAAAGATAAAGAGCCGAACAGGTTACGCGTAATGCAACCTGATAAGGTATCCGCCAATCCTGGCGTGTTAAAAAGCTTGAGCCTCCTGTTCAGCATGCTGCCTTTCTGGGTCATCCTTTTTTATTTTGCTGTGCCCAGTTTACCAGGTTGGGGGGTGAAGAATTGGATCCCGACCCTTTTTTCACAGTCGCTGCATATTGAAATGGCAACGGCTGGCCCCTTGTCTACCATCACCATTGCGGCCTCCTCCTTTGCCGGTGTACTGATCGGGGGCACTATATCTGACAGATGGGTACAGCGAAATATTCGCGGCCGCATCTATACAAGTGCCATTGGTTTATTTCTGACCATACCGTCGCTCATGTTGTTGGGATGGGGCGATTCGTTGATTACTGTAGTGCTCTCAGCGATATGTTTTGGCTTTGGATTCGGAATGTTCGATGCGAATAATATGCCGATCCTTTGTCAGTTTGTTCCGCCTCGTTTGCGGGCCACTGCTTATGGCTTCATGAATATGATGGGTGTAATGGCGGGTGCTTTTATAACCGGTTGGTTGGGGAAATCCACAGACGAAGGACATTTGGGTCGTGATTTTATTTTTCTGGCCGCTATTGTGTCGCTGGCCCTGGTGCTACAGTTGTGGGTATTAAAGCCGGAGGTAATAAACAGAGACGATAATTAAAATTGATTATAATGCGGTATCAAATTTCAGCAACACTCTTAATCCTTTTTATTGCATTCACCGGATTTGAATGTAAAAAGAATCCAGTTTCGGCCGGAACGATTCAGGTCAGTTCCTATGCGCCGCAGTTACCGGTGTTGAAAGGAGTGGAAACAAATCCATTGCTTCGTATAGCACTTTTTATCCCTGAAGGATCCGCTGAAGTTACAGTGGATCATATCGAGGCACAATTGAATGCAGAGGCTGTTCCTTTACTCAGTCAGCTCGATGTTTTTCTAACGGGCGCAGAGCATTTCGCTGCTACCAATAAGATTGGCACCCTGACTCCTGCTTCCCCGAATGTTTCATTACCTGTAAAACTGAAATTAAAGCCGGGGATGCATTTTATATGGGTAAGCACCCAATTAAAATCTGATGCGGTGCCCGGGACAAAAATAACCTTTCATTGCACCGCCCTCTCTAATAACGCCGGGAGCCGTTTGCCGATCAAAGAAACGGGAACCGGTTATACCAAGTATACGGGTGTGGCCATTCGAAAGGCTGGCGAAGATGCTGTCAATACCTATCGCATTCCCGGGATAGCCGTAACCAACAAGGGAACACTTATTTCGGTTTATGATATACGGTATAATAACAGTGCCGATCTGCCCGGGAATATAGATGTAGGCATGAGCCGCAGTACCGATGGCGGTTCTTCCTGGGAACCCATGAAAGTGATCATGGATATGGGGGCTCCCCACGAAAATAATGGGGTAGGCGATCCGGCTATTCTGGTCGACCCTTCCAATGGACGGATATGGGTAGCGGCCCTATGGAGTAAGGGCAACCGCTCTATCGCAGGCTCCTTGCCGGGTATTTCACCTGATACCACCGGTCAGTTTGTGGTGGTGAGCAGCGATGATGACGGACGCACCTGGTCGGCACCGCAAACGCTGACGCCTCAAATTAAAAATCCCGCCTGGCATTTGTTTTTTAATGGTCCCGGCGCCGGTATTGCTATGCAGAACGGGAACCTGGTTTTTCCTGCCCAATATTGGGATGAGAATAGAAAACCATGGTCTACGATTATTTACAGTGAGGATCATGGGAAGAACTGGATCGGTAAATTGAACGGCCCCAAGATCAACACCACAGAAAGTCAGGTGATCGAAACCACTCCCGGTGTATTAATGCTGAACATGCGCGACAACCGGGGGGGATTTCGAAGCGTAGCCACCACCAGTAATTTAGGTAAAAGCTGGACGGAACATGCTACCTCTTTTAATGCCTTGCCTGATCCCGTATGCATGGGTAGTATACTCAAAGCATCCGTACGTAGTAAAGAGCAGTTGCGCGAGGTGGTTTTTTTCAGCAATGCGAATACCAGTAGCGGTCGTTTTAATATCACCATAAAAGCGAGTATGGATCTGGGGGAGAGCTGGCCGGCAGAAAAGCAATTATTGATAGATGAACGCAATTGTTATGGCTATTCCTGTTTGGTTCGTATTAATGAATCTACCATCGGTCTATTATATGAAGGAACCCGTGATCTTTATTTTGTTCCCGTTCCTGTATCAGATATCATAAAATAAATTGGATCCATGTATACACAGCAGCAATTAGAGGCCCTGCAGCAATTTTATGCCAACCAATTATTGCACGACACTGTTCCGTTTTGGTTTCCGCGCTCCATTGATACGGATCATGGTGGGTTTTTATTGATGCGGGATGCCGATGGTACATTGATCGATGATGATAAAGCTGTATGGATTCAGGGTCGTGCGACCTGGTTATTGGCGACGCTCTACAATACTGTTGAACAACGGCCTGAATGGTTGGAAGGCGCGAGAATGGGGTATGATTTCCTCAACAAGCACTGTTTTGATGAGGATGGTCAGATGTTCTTTCATGTAACCCGCGAGGGGAAACCCATTCGTAAACGCCGGTACTTTTTTTCGGAAACCTTTTATGTAATCGCTGCTGCCGCCTATGCCAAAGCCAGTGGAGACGAAACCGCGGCCCGAAATGCTCGACGCCTATTCGGGAAATGCGTGGAATATGCCACTACACCGGGATTGCTGCAGCCAAAATTCACCCATACCCGCCCGTCCAAAGGCATTGGCGTGCCGATGATCATGATCAACACCGCACAGCAATTGCGGGAAACAATTGGTGATGATCGTTGCGATGGCCTCATCGGAAAATGGATACAGGAAATTCAGCGCGATTTTGTAAAGGACGATATCCGTTGTGTGATGGAACAGGTGGCTCCTGATGGTTCCATCATCGATCACATTGATGGTCGTACCCTCAATCCCGGTCATGCGATCGAAGGCGCCTGGTTTATTTTGCATGAAGCACGTTACCGGAACAATCATCCGGAATGGATACAATTGGGTTGCCGGATGCTCGATTATATGTGGGAGCGGGGATGGGATGATCAATTTGGTGGCATCCTTTATTTTCGTGATGTATATGGGAAACCGGTTCAGGAATATTGGCAGGATATGAAATTCTGGTGGCCCCACAATGAAGTGATCATTGCCACACTTTTGGCGCATTTGATGACCGGTGATGACAAGTATGCCGAATGGCATCAACTGGTACATGAATATTCATATAAACATTTTCATGATAAGCAGCATGGTGAATGGTATGGCTATTTGCACCGCGATGGATCCATTGCTCAAACAGCCAAAGGGAATTTATTCAAAGGTCCCTTTCATTTACCCCGTCAGGAATGGTATTGTCAGAAAATACTCTCTGAATTCAAAAAGTAGTGTTATGCGGTACTTTTGGATACTGCTTTGTGTATTGCCTGTGACCGTTTTTGCGCAATTACGTATTGTTTCTCCTGTAAAACCCCATATGGTGTTGCAGCGGGATAAGGAGATCAGTGTGTTTGGAGTAGGAGTCCCCGGAAATGAGATACGGCTGGTTTTTGATGCGGTAAGTATTGCAACCCGCGTCGATCAGAATGGTTCCTGGACAGTAAGAATTCCCCCAAGAAAATGCAATAATGATCCTCAGGACCTGCATGTGTATTCGGGAAACGAACATTTAATAATTCCTGATCTGTTGATCGGAGATCTGTGGGTTTGTATCGGGCAATCAAATATGGAATGGCCGATGCAAAAGGAAATGCATTACAATGAGTGGAAAGGATATTCCAATCGCCTGATGCGTTTTTATAATCCAACTTATGCAGGCAAGAATATCTTTAATGCCCCCTTTTCAGACTCAGTAATACAACGATTAACACCCGAACGTTTCTATGAAGGGGAATGGACTCCCTGCGATCCCAGCTCCCTCGCAGGCATGAGTGCCGTTGCTTTTTATTTTGGAAGAATGATTGCCGATTCCCTCCACATACCTGTTGGGCTGATCAATCTTTCTATTGGAGGCGCTCCGTTGGAAACTTTTGTCCCCATGGGAATTTTGTATGGGCATGCGCAATTTGCTGCCAAGGTAAAAGGCAATTGGCTTCAGAATGATGCATTGCCTGTATGGATACGTGAAAGAGGACAGCAAAATGTGGGTGCTCTCAAAAACCCTCCTTCCGATGATAATGGACCTTTTCATGGATTTAAACCCGGTTTTGCGTATACTGCAGGTATCCGACCCCTTACCCGTATCCCCATTGCAGGTATCATCAATTATCAGGGCGAAAGTAATGCACAGGAAATGGAGCGTGTGTTGGAATACAACCAACTGTCAGCGCTTATGCTTCGGCGTTTTCGTACTGAATGGAACGATCCTGTATTGCCGTATTATTATGTGCAGCTTTCTTCTATCGATACAATAAATTATAAGGGACAATTATGGTCTGAATTCCGGAATCAACAGCGGCTGTTTCTGCAAATGGATAAACATACGGGAATGGCCATCAGTGCTGATGCCGGTGCGCGAAATGATGTACATCCCCGTAATAAAAAGATCGTTGGCGAAAGACTCGCAAACGTAGCTTTACATGCAGGTGCCGGTGTGGCGCAGGGGCCCCTTCCGCTAAAAGCCCGATATAGAAAAGGGGAATTGACTATTTCTTTTATAAACAGTCCTGGCGGGTTGCGTACCAGTGATGGACAATCTGTTCGGGGATTTAGTTTGCCTGATGGTATAGCCATAGAAGCACAAATTGATAGCAATAAAATAAAACTACACGTACCGTTTAAACCGGATTATATTTACTACGGTTGGAAGTCATTTTCTGATGGGAACCTGATCAATACAGAAGGGTTTCCTGCTTCAACTTTCAAGATACGTGTTCAATAAATAAATGTTACAGTATGAAGAAGATGTTGTTCTGGGTGCTGTTCCTGATTGTTCTTCAAGCGCAGGCGCAGCCAAAGCATGATTTTCGTTTGGGTAAAGAAGATTTTCTTCTCGATGGCAAACCCTTCCAGATGATCAGCGGAGAAATCCATCCGGCCCGCATTCCGCCCGAGTATTGGCGGCATCGGATCCAGATGGCCAAAGCTATGGGCTGTAATACCATTGCCGCTTACCTGTTCTGGAACTTTCATGAAACCCGCGAAGGTGTTTTTGATTTCACTTCTAAAGAAAGAGATATTGCCCGGTTTATTCGTATTTGTCAGGAAGAAGGTTTGTGGGTGCTGATCCGCCCCGGACCCTATGTATGCGCTGAATGGGATTTTGGTGGCTTGCCTCCTTATCTGTTAAAAGTGCCGGATATCAGGATTCGGTGTATGGATCCACGTTACATGAAAGCCGTGGAGAGATATATCACGAATCTTTCAAAAGTGTTGGAGCCTCTTCAGGTTTCAAAAGGTGGCCCTGTAGTAATGATGCAGATCGAAAACGAATACGGAAGTTTTGGAAACGACCGGGTGTATATGGAAACACTGCGCACCTTGTGGAAGAAAGCGGGCATTTCAATTCCATTTTATACTGCCGATGGACCTACGGCCTATATGCTGGAGGCGGGTAGTTTGAAAGGTGCTGCCATTGGTTTGGATAGCGGGTCTGGAGAAGCCGATTTTTTACAAGCGAAAAAGAAAGATTCCACTGTGCCCGTATTCAGTTCGGAAACCTACCCCGGTTGGCTGACCCATTGGGGCGAAAAATGGGCGCGTCCCGATACAAACGACCTGAAGAAGGAAATGAAATATCTGTTGGATCATAAAAAGTCGTTTAATTTTTACGTGATTCATGGCGGCACCAATTTTGGTTTTTCCGCCGGTGCCAATGCCTTTAGCCCCGTAGCCTATCAGCCCGATCTGACCAGCTATGATTATGATGCACCGATCAATGAGCAGGGGCTACCAACACCCAAGTTCTTCATGTTGCGTAATATGATTGCCACTGCGTTGAACAAGGAACTTTCGCCCCTTCCGGCTCCAATACCCACCATTGCCATTCCCACCATAACACTTACCAAAAAGGGAAGTATCTGGTCTCTTCTGCAACAGCCGGTCAGAACCGTACAGCCGCAACCTTTTGAAAATTTCGGACAGGATCAGGGGATGGCTGTTTATCGTACCAAATTGGTTGGACATAAAAGTGGCCGCTTAAAAATTTGGGAGCCGCATGATTATGCGCTTGTTTACCTGAATGGACAATTCATCGATACCGTTTTTCGAGATGGTGGGAACTGGGAAGTCCTGTTGCCCGCAACTTCCGTAAAAGAACCGGTACTTGATATTGTGGTGGAAGGAATGGGGCATATCAATTTTGCACAATTCATGATCGATCGGAAAGGAATTACCGATCGGGTAACCCTTAACGGCATGACCCTGATGAATTGGGAAACCTTTTTGTTGCCCATGACAGAAAAAATGGTGAAAGAGTCGAATTGGACGGTTCGTACAAGTGACCCCGTCGGCTGTTCTTTGTTTGAAGGTAGTTTTGACCTCCCCGAAACCGGTGATACCTATTTCGATATGAGCAATTATGTAAAAGGGTTGTTGTATGTGAATGGACATCTGTTAGGTCGTTATTGGAAAATTGGTCCGCAACAACGATTGTATTGTCCGGCCACCTGGTTGAAAAAGGGAAAGAATCAGATTCGTGTATTCGATTTGTTACAGGATCAACCGGTACCTGTTGCAGCCTTCACATCTGATGGGGCTAAATAATATGATTATGCGTATTTTAAAGGTACAGGCATTTTGGTTATTGTTCAGTATGTTTCAGGCCACCGCTCTTCAGAGTCAGCCACCTCTATTGCCCATGCCCCGTTCCGTATCCTGGTCGGGAAGCTACCTCGATGTTTCTACCCTTAAATCTATTGTGTATGATGACACATTGCTGCGGCCAGAAGCCTTTCACCTGCAATATCTTTTATCCGAAATAGGAGTGCCCGTAACTGTTATTAAAGGGAGTAAACCTCGGTCGGGTGTTTTCTTTTTGAAGTTATTGCCTCCGGTGGCTGGTCAGGAAGAGGCCTATGAGCTGCAGGTCAGTAAACACGCTGTCCGGATACAGGCGACCACCCGCAAGGGTGTTTTCTATGCTTTACAGACCTTGAAACAGCTTTTTACGTACGATTCAAAAATGCCGACCGGAACCATAGTTGATGCCCCGGCTTTTGGTTGGCGTGGCTATATGGTGGACGTGGGACGAAATTATATGTCGATGGAATTGCTTAAAAAGCAGATCGATATTATGGCTGCCTTCAAACTCAATGTTTTTCATTTTCATCCAACGGAAGATATTGCCTGGCGAATAGAAGTGCCCGGGTTTCCCCAATTGACAGATCCGGAAACAATGATCCGGAATAAAGGATCTTTTTATTCGGTAGCGGAGGTGAAAGAACTGATAGCTTATTGTAAAGAACGTCACATTTTATTCCTGCCTGAGATCGATATGCCCGGGCATAGTGCCGCTTTTCGAAGAGCCATGAAATGTGATATGCAATCCGATTCCGGATTAAATATTATTAAAGACATTTTGAGTTCGCTTTGTAAAACCTACGACTTCCCGTTTATCCATATTGGCGCCGATGAAGTAAAGATCAAAAATGATAGATTCATTCCGGAGGTCAGCGAACTTTTACGATCACTCGGTAAAGAAATTATAGGCTGGCAACCCGGAGGTAATTTTACAGATCAAACCATCCGGCAGCTTTGGATGGAGGATATGAAAGCGGTATCCGGAACAAAAGCCTTGCGCTATATCGATTCCCGGCATCTTTATTTGAATCATATGGACCCAATGGAGGCTGTAACTACGATCTATCATCGACAGATTTCGAATAAAGAACAGGGTGATTCCCTGGCATTGGGGGCTACCTTATGTTTGTGGCACGACCGAAACGTAAATAAAGAAGAAGACCTGATGCACATGAATCCGGTATTAAGTGGTATGTTGACATTTGCCGAACGCGTTTGGAAGGGAGGCGGAAAGAAAGGCTGGGTCGCTACATTGGGAAGACCCGATACCGAGGAAGTCCGTGATTTTCGCCGGTTTGAAGACCGATTGCTCAAACAGGGAATAGAATATGAATATCTATTACCTTTTCATTACATCCGGCAATCATATTTAAATTGGTATTTAATGGGGCCCTATAAAAATGACGGTGAACTAAACCGTTCCTTCGAGCCGGAGCAATCCGATCCATGGAAGATTCCCGCAGCGGATTCAGTAGTAGGGACTACGGTCATTCTGCGGCATTGGTGGACCCCTGTGGTTAAGGGAGTGCTGGACAATCCAACAGAAAATACCACCTGGTATGCACGTGCCCGTATCTGGAGCGATACGGATACGATCCGTCCCTGCTGGATCGGCTTTAATAATTTTTCCCGTTCATATACAACCGATTCGCCCCCTGCGGGTGCCTGGGATCTTCGTAAGAGTCAGATATGGGTAAATAATCAATTGATCCCTTCGCCGCAATGGCGTCGGCCTGGCGCCAAAGGAGCCCTGGAAGAACCGTTGATCGATGAAGGATACGAGTACAGACCTCCGCAAACAATTTTCCTTAAAAAGGGATGGAATACTGTATTGGTCAAGTGTCCGGTGGGCACCTTCTCTGGATCTGGCTTTGGCAATCCGGTCAAATGGATGTTTAGTTTTTCTCCTCTTTAAGAAGACGGCAAAGTATTAACTTCTTTTTTAGAATAGAAGTTGTTGCTTTGGATTCTTCAACCCCGATTCTATTATAGCACCTATCTACGCCTGATCTTTACTGATTTTTAAATGATTTGGCCAGGCCAGATCGCCTGTTTTCTATTAATGCGTAGTACTATGAGGTTTTTTCTCAGTGTAGTTTTCTCCTTTATTTTCTTGCCGTATGTTGGTTGGACCCAGCAAACATTGCTTCATCTGGAACTTCTCGATAAGCACCAAAAGCCTTTCGTCCGTTTGCCAATAGAACTCAGAGAAGAATCAGGTGCCGGGCGCTTGTATGGCCAATCCGATGATAAGGGGTCCTGCGATTTTACGATTACCACAGGTTTGGCCTGGAAGTTATGGATTGATGGGTATCCTTATCCCCATTATTTTTTTGAGCGATCAGATGATGTTTCCGGTGAAACATCGGTAACCATTACGCATGATACGGCCCATCTGAACAGATTGCGCCGGCAGGTTTTTCAGCGAAAGGGGATTCGTTTCGATACGGTTGTCAATACGGGCATAAAGCAGCGGCCCGAAAAAGGGTTCTACCTTTCTATAGTTACGGTAAAAAATAAAGCGCAAAAGCCTGTATCCGGCATTCCGATTTCCTTTATTGATGTGAAAAAAGGTAGGGGGTATACCTCTTTTTCCAATATTCAGGGCCAGGTGCTACTATATTTACCGCATACTTCAAGTTATGATATTGATGTAGCGGATCAGTTGAATGCCTATACACAGGAAATACAAAATGAAGAAGATATTACAGCCTATAAAACCGTGATCTATGATCCGTATCCTATGAAAGAAGTTTTGTTGCATGATACGATCACGCAGGTATTTCCCCGCTCAACGGATAGGCATCTTTCCAGAGCGTGGTTTGAATTGAAGATGACGCGCGTAAAGGGCCGCATTTACAAACAGCCCGTTTACCTGAATGAGATTGGCGGCAATATTGTTTACAAAGCGCTTACAGATTCAGTAGGAGAAGCTGTATTCCTTTTGCCACACGGTAAAAAGTATATGGTGCATTTCCGATTTCAGCGTGATGTTGATGTAGTGGATCTTACCATGTCAAGGCAGGATGCTTTTGCCTTCATGCAACTAAAATATGATCCGGTAGATAAACTGATCAATAAGAATATTTTTATTCCACATCCCGATGCGTTCATTCCTCTTGATTTTCGCAGTTTTTACAGGCCCGACCATTGGTTGCCGGATCACTATAGCTGGGGGCTTTTCTCCCGAAAAATGGAGATTAAGAAAATGGATGCAGGTTCTGATGTACTGCTGCAACTGGAATTACGAACCGAAAAGTTATCAGCAATCAACAGAAAGCCGTTGAACCTTTGCTTTGTACTGGATGCAAGTGGTTCCATGGCTGGCTACGAACGCATTGAAAGTTTAAAGGCGGGGCTTTCCAGATTAATAAGGTTGCTCGACAAAAACGATAGGATATCTATTGTTCGCTTTTCTGATCAGGCTCAATTGATGCTCCCTTCCCACCTATTAGGGAGTGATACCGCCCTCATACATCGTATGGTAGCGCAACTGGAGGCTGATGGATCAACGAATCTTTTACCAGCCTTGCAGATAGGTTATGGTCAGATCATGCAACAGTATGATCCGGCTGCATTGAATATGATGATAATTCTGTCTGATGGATATGATAGCAACCCGGTGGATACTTTACTGGCTATGCAAAAACCGTATCGGGATAAAATATTTTGTACCACAATAGGAGTGGGGCAGGATTACAATCAGGGATTATTGGATCAATTGGCCTCTGTAAAAGGGGCTTCCTATAATTTTCATGCAGAGGGTCAGTCGCTTATTGAAACCATCCCTTCGGCTGTACTGAGTTTTCTGCATCCCTTGGAAAAAAATGTGATAGTAGAAGTGCGCTACGGTGCCGGCTGGCGATTGCAGGGGGCATATGGGGCAGATTCAATCGTGGAATCACCCGGCATGGTTCGTTTTATAGTGCCTTTTATCTATGCAGGGCTGCAAATGCCCTTTCTGATTCATTTATCCGGAAAAGGAGATCCGGCTGCTATTCAGTATATAATTAAAAATGCCAGGTCCAGCCTTCCCTACAGATCCGATGAAAAGGGTCTTTTACCCATTCCAGGCGACGCTCGCAAAATGCTTCTTATTGCCGCTACCCAAAAGCAGCTGAAAACGATGTGCCAACTGTATGAAAATGGAAAGAAAAGGGAGGCGGCTTTATGTCTGAAAAAGGCCACAGATATTATTAATATGTTGAATGTTTCGGAGGGAGATGCTGAAATAAACGAGATCAAAGCGCAGATCAAACAGTATCTGGAAGCCCTCCGTAATATGGAACTTATAAAACGGATAGAAGCGGAAGATGTGTAGGTGTTTGCTGTGGGACGGGCAAATAGGGGGTTTGAGGGATGGGGTGTGAGGTATGAGGTGTGGGGTATGGGGTGGATGTGATTGGGGAAAAGTAATTTCGATGGCCTACACCACTACTGTATGCATTCATCTTTCACTACACCCCGCTCATCCTTCCCTCACTCCCCATACCTCATACCTCATACCTCATACCATACCCCTAAATTCCTTCACTGCCGAACAATTCTGCCACTTTCCTTGTTTACCCATCAATTCCGGCATTGTAGCTGTTCCGTTACATCAAACGGCTGTGTATTCCGGTAATCTTATCCATTTTTACAGAGTTTCCCGATTTTACAACGGGGATCCCACTACCTGATGTAATTTTGTATTCTCAAGAACATAAAATCCCTAAAACATGAGTAACGAGAGTAAATGCCCGTTTTCCGGAGCTTCGCTGAAGAAAAGCGCCGGTGGTGGTACGAGAAACACTGATTGGTGGCCCAATCAGTTAAAGTTGAATGTACTTCGTCAGTATTCGAACCTTTCCAACCCCATGGATCCCGACTTTAACTACGCCAAAGAGTTTCAAAGTCTGGACCTGGATGCTGTTAAAAAAGATATCATTGATTTAATGACCACCTCTCAGGATTGGTGGCCCGCCGACTACGGTCATTACGGTCCATTGTTCATCCGTATGGCCTGGCACAGTGCCGGAACCTACCGTATACATGATGGCCGTGGTGGTGCCGGTTTTGGAACCCAGCGTTTTGCTCCGCTGAACAGCTGGCCCGATAACGCCAACCTCGATAAAGCCCGCTTATTGCTGTGGCCAATCAAACAGAAATATGGTAAAAAATTGTCATGGGCCGACCTGATGATCCTTACCGGCAACTGTGCATTGGAATCCATGGGTTTTAAAACCTTTGGCTTTGCCGGAGGCCGTGAAGATGTGTGGGAACCTGCAGAGGATATCTATTGGGGTTCTGAAACAGAATGGCTCGGTGATAAACGCTATACCGGCGATCGTCAGCTCGATAATCCCCTTGGTGCTGTGCAAATGGGATTGATCTATGTAAACCCCGAAGGACCTAACGGTAATCCTGACCCGCTGGCTGCTGCCCGCGACATCAGAGAAACCTTTGCCCGTATGGCCATGAATGATGAGGAAACGGTAGCGTTGATCGCAGGCGGACATACATTCGGAAAAACCCATGGTGCTGCGGATCCTTCCAAATACGTAGGACGTGAACCTGCCGGTGCGCCTATTGAGGAACAGAGTATGGGTTGGAAAAATACCTTTGGCACCGGAAATGCCGGGGATACCATCACCAGTGGATTGGAAGGTGCATGGACTACCACACCTACAAAATGGAGCAATAATTTCTTTTGGAATTTATTCGGCTATGAGTGGGAATTGACAAAAAGCCCCGCTGGTGCCCATCAGTGGATTCCCAAACATGGTATGGGTAAGGATACCGTACCCGATGCGCATGATCCCAATAAAAAACATACTCCTGTTATGCTTACAACGGATCTGGCACTTCGCTTCGATCCGGCATACGAGAAAATTTCACGCCGTTTTCTGGAGAACCCCGATCAGTTCGCTGATGCATTTGCCCGTGCCTGGTTCAAACTAACGCACAGGGATATGGGTCCACGTTCCCGCTATCTGGGTAAAGAAGTTCCCGCTGAAGTACTCATCTGGCAGGATCCTGTTCCCGCAGTTGAAGGTGAACTGATCAATGCGGCAGATATCAAAACGCTTAAAGATAAAATTGCGGCCAGCGGATTGTCCGTAGCCGAACTGGTGTCTACCGCCTGGGCTTCTGCCTCTACTTTCCGTGGCTCTGATAAACGTGGTGGTGCTAATGGAGCACGTATCCGTTTAACACCTCAGAAATACTGGGAAGTGAATAATCCTTCACAGCTTTCTAAAGTACTGGATGCACTGGAAAAGATCCAGCAGGAATTCAATGCGGCTTCTTCCAGAAAAGTATCTATTGCCGATCTTATCGTTTTAGGTGGTTCGGTAGGTATTGAGCAAGCCGCCAAAAATGCCGGTATGGAAATTGCCGTTCCTTTTACAGCGGGACGCACCGATGCCAGCCAGGAGCAAACTGATGTGGAATCTTTTGCCGTACTGGAGCCTATCGCTGATGGTTTCCGCAATTATGTAAAAGCCCGTCATGGTAATGCCACTGAAGACCTGTTGGTGGATAAAGCACAATTATTAAACCTGACCGCTCCGGAAATGACAGTGTTGTTGGGCGGTATGCGTGTGCTCAATACAAACTTTGATGGTTCGAAGCATGGGGTGTTTACAGCGAATCCTGAAAGCCTGACGAACGACTTCTTTGTGAATCTGATCGATTTCAGTACTACCTGGTCTGCGGTCGATGAAAAGAAGGAACTGTTCGAAGGAAAGGACCGCAAAACCGGTTCTGTAAAATGGACAGCCACCCGTGCCGATCTGATCATTGGATCCAACTCTGAATTAAGAGCCATCGCAGAAGTGTATGCCTGCAACGATGGTAAGGATAAATTCATACATGATTTTGTAGCCGCCTGGACCAAAGTAATGAATGCCGATCGTTTTGATCTGGCCTGATCCAGATAGTACTACTATTTAATAAAGCCGGAATAGAGTTGGTCAAACCAGCATCTGTTCCGGTTTTTTATTGATATACGGCAATGTCTGTTTCATTTTTTTAGCTATTTTCAGAACCTCATTCCAAAAACGCTGCTATGTCAAAGAAAAACGCACATTCAAGAAGAAATTTTATCCGGCAAACCTCCCTGGCCGCTGCCGGATTTTTCATTGTACCCCGACACGTGTTGGGCCGGGGATTTACTGCACCCAGCGATAAATTGAATATTGCCGCTATTGGTGCAGGAGGGAAGGGGAGTTCTGATATTACCAACGCATTCAACAAGGGAGCCAATAATGTGGTGGCCCTGGCAGATGTGGATTGGAATCAGAGTAAAGGCACAATGGCCCGCTTTGCAGATGCCAAAAAATACCGCGATTTCCGTGTCATGCTCGACGAAATGGGCAAGAGCATTGATGCGGTTACCATATCTACCCCCGATCACTTTCATGCCTATGCCGCCATGGCCTGTATGCAGTTGGGAAAGCATGTGTACGTGCAAAAGCCGCTCACGCATAATATTGCGGAAGCCCGTATGCTCACCGAAGCGGCTCGTCGCTATAAGGTAGTGACGCAAATGGGTAATCAGGGATCTTCCAATCCGGCACAAAAAGTAGCTATGGATTGGTTCGATAAAGGACTGATCGGACCCGTTCATACGGTGAACATCTGGACCAATCGTCCCGTTTGGCCACAGGGCATTCCCGTGCCCAAAGACAAACCCAATCTCCCCGAAAGCATGTCGGCTAAAGAATGGGATACCTGGATCGGTCCGGCGCAATTTGTGGATTATCATCCTTTGTATCATCCCTTCAAGTGGCGTGGCTGGTGGAATTTCGGTACCGGAGCCTTGGGAGATATCGGTTGTCATACCATTGATTCTCCTTTCCGTATTCTGGGCCTGGGTTACCCTACAGAAGTGGAGTGCAGTGTTGGTGCCGTATTTATCAAAGACTGGCAGCCCGAATATATTCCGGAAGGATGTCCGCCTTCCTCTCATGTAGAAATCAAATTCCCTGCAACGAAAAAGAATAAAACACCGATGAAGATGATCTGGATGGATGGTGGTATCCGCCCCATGCACCCCGATCTGATCCCCGCCAATGAAGCCATCAGCGATGATGGGGGAGAGAACGGGATCATTTTACATGGCACGAAGGGGTTGATGACCATTGGTATGTACGGTAATAACCCCAAGGTATACCTGAAAAATGGAGAAAAATTGACCATGCCGGCTCCAGCACCCGGAACCTTGAATCAATTGCCGGAATTTGGTCATCAGGCTTCCTGGGCCGAAGCCTGCAAAGCCGGATTCAATAGTAAGGAGCATAAGGAACTCACTTCGTCATTCGATTATTCTGGTCCGCTTACCGAAACGGTATTAATGGGTAATCTGGCCATCCGCAGTTATATGTTGCGTCGTCAGCGGGTATCCACCGCGCAACAGCGTGCTGCGGGTTATGAATTCTACGGCCGACTCAAAATGTTATGGGATGGCCCGAATATGAAGATTACGAATTTCGACGATGCCAATCAGTTTGTTTCCCGCCAAAACCGGGAAGGCTGGGCCTTCGGTAAATAGATTTAGACCTCAAATAAAAAAGACTCAACAATCGTTGAGTCTTTTTTTGTGCCCCCAACTGTACAATTCTCGAACCACTTTATACCTGATTTGACAAGACTTGCGAATCTTATGATTGCATAAGAGGTTGTGAGTCTTTTGTTTTTGGGGTCTTTCGAGGGGGTAAAAGTGAAAACTATTTGATGGGCTAGCAAGTAAAACAGCCTGATAGTTAACCTGACTCGAAAAAGCAAAATGGAATAAAACACATCTTGAAAATGGAAAATAACAACCGGATTTTGAATGAAATCACTGCTTGGAATGACAACCTCAAAAATTTGCAGGGGGTATTTGGCAATCATGTGGCCGATTACGGTTATGTCATTCGGGCTAAACTGGAATGTTTTAATCAGATTAAAGCCAAATACAAAATACCTGTAAATCAGGATGAGAAGGTTGCCTACAAGATTTTACAGGCTGAGGTAAAGCGCCTTGAAAAAATGGCTTTCCCGAATAGAATTGAAAGATTTGTACGGAAAGGTTTTGAAAATGCCCGTTTCGTTATCCAAAAGGTTTTGAACTATGCCCGTTCAAAACAGCAAGGTTTAACAAAAAACGAATTCAGCC
>CAZKSY010000053.1:0-27040 GCA_964555605.1 uncultured Chitinophagaceae bacterium
GATCCCAAACTGGCTACGGATATGTCTCGTGCCTATGTAGATGGCTTCCAAACGTCACCAACTGCTATTGCTTCCTATAATGGATGGGGAAATTATAGCGTAAATGCCATGGTAAAACATTGGCCCGGAGGGGGTCCGGAAGAAGGCGGTCGTGACGGCCATTTCGCTTACGGTAAATTTGCCGTATATCCGGGTAATAACTTTAATACACACCTTTTAACCTTTACGGAGGGGGCATTTAAACTGCAGGGGGGAACTAAGAAAGCCTCTGCTGTAATGCCTTATTATACGATCTCTTTCAATCAGGATAAGAAGTACGGAGAGAACGTGGGTAATGGTTTCAGTAAATATATCATTAATGACCTGTTGCGTACCAAATACGGATATGATGGAGTGGTATGTACCGATTGGCTGATAACAGGTGATGAAGGCGCCAGACCCGATGTTTTTTCAGGCAAATCCTGGGGGGTGGAAAAACTAACTTTGGCCGAACGTCACTACAAGGTATTAATGGCCGGTGTGGACCAGTTTGGTGGAAACAACGATGCCAAACCTGTTCTGGCCGCATATGAAATGGGGGTGAAGGAATATGGCGAAGCATTTATGCGTAAACGTTTTGAGCAATCTGCCGTACGATTGTTGTTGAATATTTTTAGGGTAGGCCTGTTTGAAAATCCCTATCTGGATCCCCGTGAAACCATGAAAATTGTGGGCAAACCAGAATACATGAAAGCGGGATATGAAGCACAGTTGAAATCCATCGTACTGTTGAAAAACAAGAATAAGGTGATGCCTGTGGCAAAAGGTAAAACGGTTTATATTCCGAAACGCACTACTCCTGCCAGTGTCAACTTTTTCGGTCAGCCTACGCCGGAAAAAACAGAATATCCTGTAAATCTGGAGTTGATCAAAAAATATTATACTGTTACTGATGATCCGGATAAAGCAGATTTTGCGATTGTTTTCATCAAAAGCCCGGTGAGCAATGGTTACAGTCGTGCCGACCGTGATGCAGGCGGCAATGGTTACTTGCCCATCAGCTTGCAGTTGTCAGATTATACGGCAACAGAAGCCCGCGCGCAAAGTATGGCAGCAGGAGATCCCGTGGTGGATCCTTCTATCACGAACAGAAGTTATAAGGGAAAAACCGGTCGCTCCAATTCTTACCCCGATCTGCAAACCATTCTGGATACCAGAAAAGCAATGAAAGGCAAACCTGTAATCTTATCCGTAAATATTACCAATCCCATGGTTTTCGCTGATATCGAGAATAATGTTGAGGGTATTGTAGGTGAATTTGGTGTTCAATTAGATGCGTTAATGGATATTATATCAGGTAAAGCCACCCCTTCGGGCTTATTACCGCTCCAAATGCCCTTGTCGATGCATGAAGTGGAAACCCAGATGGAAGATGTTCCGCATGACATGAAACCTTATACAGACAGTGAAGGTCATGTGTACGATTTTGCTTTTGGGTTGAACTGGAAAGGAGTCATAAAAGACGCCAGAACCCTGAAATACAGTAAACCGAAGAAATGATCGTTTGAAGGGTAGATAAAATTTGCCCGGTTCTGTTACTTCGTTTAAATTGAAGCGTTCTTCAACGATTGATTTAAACTGAAATGAAATGCGATTATTTGTCTGGCTGCTATTACTGTGCTTCTTTCGTCAGTTAAATGCAGCGGCACAAAAGCCCCTGCGAATCGTATGCGTGGGTGGTAGCGACACCTATGGAGAGAACGTAGCTAATAGAAGCAAGAATGCTTATCCGTTTCAGTTACAGCAACTGCTGGGTACAAATTATACGGTAAAGAATTTGGGATGGGCGCATGCTACTGTTATTGACGAAGCCCCCGAAAGCTATAAACAGTTGGCCCTTTATAAAGAACTGCTACGGACCGGGGCCGACATATTCATTTTGCATTTTGGTACCGGTGAAAGTGCTTTGCTGCACAAATTCGGGACTTCCCGATTCGAAAAGGCCTATGACGATTTGATTCATTCTCTCAAGCGTTCGCATCCTCAGGCAAGGATAATATTGCTCAAATCGCCACCTGTTTTTGTAACAGATACCACCCTCGCCCATGCGGAGAATATCCAAAGGGAAATTAATCCGGCAATAGAACGATTGGCGTTTAATCATTCCATTGAGTTGGTAGATCTTTATGCAGCATTTGTGGATCGATCCGATCTTTTTCCCGATGGCATTCAGATGAGCTCATTAGGCGCTTCAGTACTCGCCAAAAAATTATATGATATCGTTCGTTTGCCTGATAACAAAAGCCTTTTTTCAACGGCGGAAATCCCGGCCGTTAAAGGGACTACTTCTTTTTATGGGTATGAAGAAATTGATTTTACATTTAAGGGACGTGATGGTCGGATCGTAAAACCGAAACGTGTTGCCAAAAATAATCCCTGGATCTGGAGGGCCCGGTTTTGGGGACATGAACCCCAAACCGATATAGCCCTGCTTGAAAGAGGCTTCCATCTGGTGTACTGCGATGCAGCCGAATGGTATGGTAATCCGGAAGCGATCCAGTTGTGGGATTCATTTTACCAATTGATGCAGGAGCTGGAACTTTCTCCCAAACCGGTTTTGGAAGCCATGAGCCGCGGGGCTGTATACGCCTATAATTGGGCGCTGGCGCATCCTGAACGGATAGCCGCTATTTATGCTGATGCGCCGGTACTGGATCTGAAAAGCTGGCCGGGGGGAAAAGGGAAAGGTCCGGGTAGTGCGGATGATTGGGAAATTTTCAAGAAAGATTATGATCTTACTGATTCGGCGGCCCGACTTTTTTCTCAAAGCCCACTGGATCGCACCAACGAAATAATCCGGACTTCATACCCCATCCTTCATGTGGTGGGAGATGCAGATGAAGTAGTACCCCTGGAGGAGAATACAGCCCCGTTTGAAGCACAATTAGTAAAGGGCAACCGTCAGATCACCGTTATCCATAAGCCCGGAATCAAACATCATCCGCATAGTTTGCCCAATCCCACAGCAATCGTTGACTTTATACTGCGGGCCACCGGTCATAAAACGAATTTTGCCAATCTGCCTGCACCGGGTGCTGAATATAGATCTGGGGCAGGTTGGAAAGAAGGCGCTGATTGGTGGCAACAGCAGGAGGATATCAATACCTTGTTAAGCGCCACAAAAAAACTGAATATTCTTTTTTTAGGTAATTCCATTACGCAGGGCATTGGAGGCGAAAGAAGGAACGTAACCTATAAACCGGGAAAAAGGATCTTTGACTCTGTTTTTTCCGGATATAAATATATTTCTGCGGGAATTTCCGGCGATAGAACCCAGCAGATTTTATGGCGTTTGCAGCACAGTCCATTGAAGCAAGTGCCGGTGAAATGGATCGTATTGACAATTGGGGTTAATAATTTCGCCGATGATGAACCTTCGGAGATCGTCGCAGGAATTCAAACGGCATTACAATGGTTACATAAGAATAAACGCGGTACAAAAATTATAGTAACCGGTCCTTTACCTGCCGGTATGAATAGTACGCATCCCTTCCGAAATAAGTACGAAGCAGTTCATCGTTTATTGAAAGAACAAAATCATTACGGGTCTATGTACCTGCCACTGGGAGGTACATTTATTTTGGCCGATGGTGCCATGGATCCGGAACTATACTCCACTGATGGCATTCATTTACTGGAAAATGGTTATGCAAAATGGGCCCAGGCACTCAAGGCCGCAATAGATAAACATGTCTGGTAAACAGGTTTGCAGCAGGAAATCGTTTGCGTCAATTTATCCGATTTCTGGAAATATCCCCATTCTCATTTAAATTGAATGTTGAATTGCATCCTGAATAGTCCTCTTCACATTTATAATTTACCCATGCGTTTAAGAATCGTTTATATCAGTTGTTTGTTGTTGTTGGGCCATACCCTTTTTTCACAATGGAATTTTTTAGCCGGTGATCTGCGGATCGGGTTGGGTAAGAACGGGCAATTGATAGAATGGAAACGACAATCCAGTGGCATTGATTATTTATATAAAGACAGTATTCAGCCGTTGATTACCCTGGTTAGTGGAAATAAAAAAAGCATTCCTTCATCCTTGCAATACAATAGAAATACAAAGATACTTACGCTTCAATATGCGCAAACGGGTGTAACCATTCAGGTGCAGGTTTCAGAGAAGCCAACGCATTTGGTATTGGAGATCGTGAAGGCTGTTCCGGAAAATAAGATCGATGCCGTTATTTGGGGGCCCTTTTCCAATCGGATTTCCAAAACAGTGGGTGAGGTGATCGGTGTGGTGCGGGATGGCGAAACGGCATTGGGTTTACAGGTATTGAATATAAAAACACTTGGTGGCGATTATCCGAATAATGAAGGCAGTACCTGGGCCCGTGGTATTGCGGCCCGCCCTTTCCCGGGTGGCAGTTCCCTTCAGGCCTATTCGATAAATAGAAACAGGAATCGTTATGTGGATGCCTGGGGGGGGACTTTTAAACACATGCCTGTGGCAGCCTTGCCGGGTGAATCTGTACTGGGTTCCAAAATTGCGCTCTTTGCCTGTAATGAGTCTGAAACCCTTGATGTATTGGAGAAAATCGAGCTGGCGGAAGGGCTGCCCCATCCAACGATTAAAGGGCAATGGTTTAAGAAATCTCCCTATTTTGGACGTTCTTATCTGATCTCTTCTTTCACCGAATCTGAAGTGGATGAAATGCTCGCTTATACCAGGCAGGCAGGTCTTTATTCCTTGTATCATGAGGGGCCTTTCAAAAGTTGGGGGCATTTTGTTTTAGATGAAAATCAATTTCCCTCTGGCAGGGCCGGATTGAAAGCAGCAGCCGACAAAGCCCATAAAATGGATCTGTTGCTGGGGCTGCATACCCTTACTAATTTTATTAATACCAATGATCCTTATGTGAGCCCTGTTCCCGACGATCGCTTAAGCGTCACCGGATCTTCTTTTCTGCAACGGGCTATTGATGAGAAGCAAACTGAAATTGAAGTGGCTTCGCCGGAATATTTTAGTGAGCAGCAGAACAATTCGCTGCATACAGTAAAAATCGGGAAAGAGTTGATTCGATACCGGACGGTTTCTGATACACGCCCTTATAAATTGCTTGATTGCCAGCGGGGCGCTTTTAATACATCGGCTTCTGCCCACGCTTCGGGTGAAACGGTGGGAAAGTTGTTTGATCATCCCTATAATGTTTTCTTTCCCAATCTGGAATTGCAGCGGGAAATTGCACAAAACCTGGCCGATCTGCTCAATGAAACAGGAGTGGATCACATCGATTTTGATGGACATGAAGGGGGCCTGGCCGCCGGGCAGGGCGATTATGGAGTAGACCTTTTCGCTAAAGATGTAATGGAAAAGGTGAAACATGAAATGGTATTCGGTACCAGTTTGAGTAAAACATTCTACTGGCATATTGGTTCTTATTATAACTGGGGAGAACCCTGGTATGGTGGCTTTAAAGAGAGTATGCAGCAATACCGTATCGATAATCAGGGCTTGTTCGAAAGGAATTATATGCCGCATATGCTGGGATGGTATTTACTGACGGATAAAACCACTTTATCGGAAATGGAATGGATGCTGGCCCGTGCGGCTGGATATAGTGCCGGATTTGCCATGGTGGCCCGTCCGGCTGCTTTACGCAAAAATCCACTGACGCCGATTTTACTGGATGCCATCCGGGAATGGGAAACAGCCCGGAATACAAAAGCTTTTTCCCCGGCCCAACAGGAACAATTAAAAAATCCGATGAATGAATTTCATCTGGAGAAAATGCAGGAGGGACAGTGGAAATTACATCAATACAAGCTCTCTGAAACATTTACCAGGGAACGAATGGAGCGTCAACCCGGCGAGCCGCTCTATGCCACCTGGAAATTTGAGCAATCCTGGCGTACACAGCCTCTGCAGTTTCGGTTACAGGTTGACGGAAAAGAAGGTTCCGTGAAACAGATCAAGCTCCAAATAGATCAGTATACAGAAATTGAGATCCCGCTGGAATTGATGGCCGGTGAATCGGTGAGCACGGAGGGCTCGAATACATTATTGATCTATGACACCAAAGGGAAATTACGTCTGCAGTACACATTGAAGAACCCATTGCCAACGATGGCAACAGGATCTCATGTGATGCTGATCGATAATTTGTTTACGGGCGAGAACCCTCCTAAACTGTTACTACAGTTAAAGGGAATGGATAAGGCAGAAATCATTCACTCCGCTCAGTAGATCAATCGTCTTCGGCCTCCGTTTTACGAACCATTAAAAAGGCAGCTCTTTTCGGCCCGGGAAAAGGAATGTCTCCTTTGAGGGTATGCCATAATACTCGATTGAATTCAATATCATTATTGCTATCCTCCCTGGCAAAATCAAATTGCTCTGAACGTCGTTGCCATTCATTCCGCGCTGTATTTTTTTCGTTCAGATTTACTGCGGGAATGATATGGTTGAACACAAATGGTTTGGCTACTGAATCAAAACAACGCCACATCGGCGTGGCGGCAGCATCATATTGGGTCATGGGACCCATTCCTAAGATCAACTCCATGGTTCGTAGTACCGAGGAGGTAGAGTAGGGGGTATGATCAACGAAATTTCTTTTTACAAAGCCACCTGCGAGATAAGCCGGACTTCTGTGTGCATCTACGTGGTCGGCTCCGTTCTGCGCATCATCTTCCAATATAAATACTGCCGTTTCGTTCCAGATACTGCTTTTGGAAAGCGCTTCAATGAATAATCCTACCGCCAGATCGTTATCCGCTACATGCGCATAAGGCGTTTTTCTTCCCAATCGCGCGCCTTCCGTATGATCGTTACCAAATCGTACCGTATTGAATTGGGGAACTTTATCGAGGGCGAGCAGGGAATCGAAATCTCTTTTCCAGATCCGGAATCTTGTTGTGTCGGCAACAGATAGGTCGTAGGAAGGAAAGAATTTGCAATTACGATCTTTCAAAATGGGAATAGTCGGCCGGTCATCATCCATAAATTCCCCGTAAGTCCGGAAACTTACGCCATAGCGGTAGCAATTATTCCATATAAATCCATTCTTATTATTGGCGATCTCTCTTTCTCCTTCACCACCGTAGGTACCCCCGCGACCTCCATAACTCGAAGGCCAGGTTTTTTCCAGGTAATCCGTCGCATAAGCACCCATGCTCCAGTTATGTCCATCGGCACTTACTTCAGCATCGACATAAAAATTATCCAGAAGCACAAATGATTCGGCCAGATGGTGTTGATTGGGGGTGATATTTCGACCAAATAATAACAGCGAAGTATCACCTTTACCCCCCTTCATATCTGCCAATACCTGATCGTAGGTCCTGTTCTCTTTAATTACATAGAAAACATATTTAATCGGCGAGGATTTCCCTGGTTTCATCGGAATGGGATATCCGGAAGCCAGACTATCGGCTAATTGCATTTTTTGTGTAGAATAGGGGCTGTTTTTGTAAACAGCTTTGGTATAGGCCTCCAGATGTTTGAAACTGGGGTTGGGAATGACACTCATACTGCCTTTGAATAATCCTGCAATATATTCTACTTCGCCAGCCGCTTTGGTAAACCCGCCGTGATGGATAACTTCCTGCGATTTACGCAAAGGTGAAGGACCAAAGGGATTGGGTTTTGACGTGAATCCTTTGCCATTGGTTACCCAGATCATATTTTTCACTACTCTAACCGATGTTGGATACCAACCTACCGGAATGAAACCTTTTGAAATTGATTTCCCCTTAACGGCAATATCGAAAACCGCTAAACAGTTATTATCTGCATTTGCGATATACAATCTTTTTTGAACCGGATCTATGGCCACACTATTGGTGGTGGAGCCGCTCGGCGCATTGGGATACAAGGCCGCATCTAATGTTTCGATCACCTGTTTCTTTTTTGTATCAATGACAGAAACAGAATTGTCGTTCGAATTACAAACGTATAATAAACTTCCATCTCCATTCAGCAGCATTTCATTGGGATTGTCGCCCACAGAAATACTGGTTTTCCATATATTATTCTGCAAGTCGAAGAGCAACACTTTGTCGCATCCCCAGCAGGTAATATAAAGTTCGTTATTGTTTCGCCCAATTTTACAATCGTAGGCTTCTGCTTCCAGACCAAATTGTTGCAATATTTTTTTTGTAGCCAGATCTATTATATATAATTGTTTATTCTCTCTGGTTACCACATACAATCTATTACGGATTTCATCTACAGCAATACCTGCCGGGCCTACCCGAACCGGCCATGGTTTGGCTAATAGGATACTATCTACACGCTTTAGCTTTTTATCGGATACTTCATATTTCAGGATGCGGTTGTCGTGCCCGCCAGACACATACAAGTAGCGGTCGTTCGACGCAAAAGCCAGTCCATACCAAGACTTTTCGATTTCTACAGAATCCACCACTTTTTGTGCCGCCACATCTACCAATTGTATGCTTTGCTTACTCTGCCCATTATTGGTAATAGCAATCAGGTCATTCTTTTTACTAACGACCATATTTAGAGGAAGATCACCTAAATGAAAGGAATTGCCGGCAGGGCTCAACGACCATCCGTTGGGAAGTTTAATGGGCGTAGCCATTTTTTGAGAAAAGCCAATGGCGGTCATTAAAACAATCAACAGGGTAATGCTGGTCTTTTTCATGTAAACGGTTTGGGTTGACTACTTAAGTATTTATGCATAGAATGCACATGAATATATCCATAAGTTTTCAGGGTAAAAACTTTGTAGCTAATTTAATAGCTCAAACTGTTCAGCCTGATTATTGATGAAAAGGTACGTACTAGTCTGAACTAAATTTTCTTTTTGATATTAAATTTTCATAAACTATTACCGGCCTCATTTTCCCGATTAATGGAAATGAGAGATACTGCTGCTGCAAAAGCTGGCTCGGATCTGGCTGATAATACATTGGTCAAGAAGGGACATCATCTTCATGAACTCTTGCTCTATTTAATGTTGTTCTTTTCTTTACTTTATACGGTGGTTAATTTTTTCTTTGGAACCCGCTTTGAAATGCTGGTGACCATGATCCCATTACTGACCACCCTGGTTTGTTTTTATCTCGTACGACGAAAACTTTACTGTCTTTCCAAAGGATTGAATTTAATACAAGCCACCCTTGTGGTAGGTGCCCTGGGCTTGTATACCTCACCGGCAACGGGGATACTCGCTTTTTTTGTTCCAATCTTCATAGGTATCCTGATTACGTTTCAGGGAAAAGAAATTCGAATTGGTTATGCGTTGTTATTGTATGCCTTTTCCCTTCTGGTAGGCATTTTGGTTTATCAGTATTATACTACCAGGTTTTTTTCATTAACTCATGAAAACCTGCGGATGGAATGGATTCTAAACTATATCGGTGCTGCATTGGCAACTGTATTTGAAATAGTATTCATACTCAAACTGAGTGAAAGTATTCAAATCCGTTTGGTTGAGAAAAGCGATATATTGAAAATGAAGAATGAGGAACTGCAGCGGATCAACTATAAATTTGATTTAATTACCAGTTCCTCGGGTATTGGCTTATGGGAATGGGATCTGGATGCCGCACATGCCGAATGGAATAAGGTTTTAGTCGATCTTTACGGTGTTACCGAAGAAGAAATGAAGCGTAATTTTATTGGTTTTTGGAACACCTGCCTGCATCCCGATGATCGCGAGGTTGTAACCCGGAACATGGAACTTTTTATTAAGAGTGACCGGCCATTTCTGGAAGAAGAATACCGGATCATTAACCGGAAAACCACCGAAGTACTCTATTTGAAATGTTTAACAGTTGCTGAAAGAGATAAACTTGGGGTATTGAACCGGCTGATTGGCAGCGCCATTAATGTAAGTAAGGAAAGGAAATTGCAGGAAAAACTCCGAACCAACAATGCAGAGCTAAAAAAGGCAAATGCAGAACTCGACAATTTTGTATACAGCGTGTCTCATGATCTGCGTTCACCCCTGCTTTCTGTAAAAGGGTTGCTGACCCTGATATTACAAAATCCTACAATAGATGAGGACTCTCAATCCTATTTGAAAATGGCCGATAAAAGCATCAATCGGTTGGATGATACCATCAGCGAAATTCTCGAATATTCGCGCAATGCACGGTTGGAAACCATAAAAGAATATTTTTCGCTTCAATCGCTTATTGAGCAGATCTTTGATGATCTTCAATTTTCTGTTGATGATCATTTTCAGTTTCGCTCAAAGATCTATGGTACCGATCAGATACTTTCCGATAAATTCCGCCTGGCTACGGTGTTACGAAACTTAATCGGGAATGCGGTAAAATACCGACGTCTGGACATTCCGCGCCCGTTTGTGAACTGTGAGATGTTTCATGAGAAAGACCGATTGCTCTGTGTCGTTTCGGATAATGGGGAAGGAATATCCGAAAAAGACAGGTCCCGTGTTTTTGATATGTTTTACAGAGGGAATACCAATACTGTGGGTACAGGTTTGGGGCTGTATATTTGCCGGGAAGTGATCCACAAAATGGGCGGGGAACTTCACATGGAATCGGTGGAAGGGTCCGGCACCACATTCACCTTTTCAATTCCGCTCTGATCCTGGTTAAGAAGGGGTATTATTTTTCTCAGCTTTCTCACTGATTTTGCCGAACATTAAGGTATTGGGAATGTTATACATTTGCATCACATTTTGAGCTTATGGCATATCGTAATCAACAACAATTTATTGAGGTTCTGGAAAAAGAGGGAGAGCTTCTTCGCATTAAGGAATATGTAAACCCGCATTTGGAAATTGCAGAAATCACCGATCGCATCAGCAAATTGCCGGGTGGAGGGAAAGCCATTCTTTTTGAAAATACCGGATATGATTTTCCCGTTCTGATGAATGCCTACGGAAGTGAAAAGAGGATGTGTTTGGCTTTGGGAGTCAACCATCTCGATGATATTACCCATGAAATTGAAGGGCTGTTTCATCTTCTGAGCGCACCTAAGGAAAGCTTATTAGACAAACTGCGGATGTTACCAATGTTGGGTCAGTTTGCCAGTTGGATGCCTAAAGTCAAGTCTGGAAAGGGGGCCTGCCAGGAAGTGATCATTACAGATAACCCGGATATCACCAAAATACCCGTTATTACCTGTTGGCCAAAAGACGGAGGCCCTTTTGTTACGCTTCCGGTAATTCATACCAAAGATCCGAATACCAACACCCGAAATGTAGGGATGTACCGGATGCAGGTTTTCGGTCCCCAACTGACCGGCATGCACTGGCACAAACATAAAGTAAGTGCCCGCCATTTTTCTGAATACAAGAAATTGGGTATAAAAATGCCCGTGGCCGTGGCACTGGGGGGCGATCCGGCCTATGCTTATTCTGCTACAGCTCCCTTACCCGATAATGTGGATGAGTATATGCTGGCCGGGTTTTTACGCAAGAAAAACGTGGAACTTGTAAAATGTATTACGCAGCCGGAAATTGAAGTGCCTGCTGATGCTGATTTTGTGATCGAAGGCTATGTTGACCCTGCAGACGAGCTTATCTGGGAAGGACCGTTCGGAGATCATACAGGTTATTACTCTTTACCTGATTTTTACCCACGCTTTCATATAACCGCTATTACGCATAAGAAAGCGGCTGTATATCCCGCTACCATTGTGGGCATCCCCCCACAGGAAGATGCCTGGTTAGGAAAAGCAACGGAACGTATTTTCCTCGCTCCCATAAAAATGACCATGGTGCCAGAGATCACAGATATGGATATGCCGGTGGAAGGGGTGTTTCATAATCTGGTGATCACTCAGATAAAAAAGGATTATGCCGGACAGGGACAAAAAGTAATGAACGCCATGTGGGGAGCCGGACAAATGATGTTTAATAAGATTTTGGTGCTGGCCGACACAAAAGTGAAGATCCAGGAATATAAATCACTCACACAGGAAATATTCAAGCATATCAATCCCGCCTCCGATATTTATTTTTCACAGGGGCCTATGGATGTGCTGGACCATAGTTGCAGCCGGATGGGATTTGGTGGAAAGATGTGTATTGATGGAACGACGAAAACCATTGAGGAGATAGATGATCAGTATCAGTTCGGATCTGTTAAAAATAAGAAGGTAGCCAGTTTACTACAAGCAGCTTTCCCCGAGATCCATAGTGTAAATGATCAGCTCCTGCAACATGAAATTCCGGTGGTTTTGATCAGCGTGCAAAAGAATCGTAAAAGACATGTTCGTGAATTGCATCATGCTGTGGCAGATATTCCCGAAATGGAAGGAATAAAGCTCATCCTGTATGTAGAACATACGGTGGATGCCAATGATCTGGGAGTCGCTCTCTGGCGCTTTTGTAATAATCTGGATCCTCGTCGTGATCAGTTTTTATTCCAGACGGGTTCACAGGAATTTCCTGGAAAACTTACGGCTTGTATGGGGCTGGATGGTACGATCAAAACGAAAGAGTTTGACGATTTTCAGCGCGATTGGCCGAATATTATCGTTGCAGATGATAAAACCATCGCTTCGGTAGATGAAAAATGGGACCGGCTGGGCATCGGGCCTTTCCTGCCGTCTCCTTCGCTTAAATTTAAAGGTCAGATCTACGGCGAGGAAGCAGTCGTTCCTGCACGATAAAAACACCTCCTTAAATGAGCCATTGGTCTTACTTCTTCTTTAAGACCAATGGCTCATTTAATAAGTCCACCATCTTCTTGAAAAACTGACTTACGGAAGGGTATTTTTCCGGTCCGAAAATGGGTTGATTAATCTCCAGTTTCATGCGAATAGCGACCGTTTTACTATTCAAATCATAGTTTACAGATCGCAGGAACGAAAGGCTTCTATCAGGCATCACCAGATTTATATTTTTAGGTAATTCCTCCGGTTTATAATTTTCCGGAATGGTAATGAGCTGGGTGAGCTGGGTACTCTGGCGGGTGCCAAAATGAATATTCGTGAATCGATTCTCCGAAACAAACGGATTGTGGTCAAATCCAAAGAACTGATTCAGGTTTACGATCAAATATTCTCCATTGAGGGTGGCTTGCGAACTAAAATGAAAATTTTGCGAAAGGGGTAAGGAATCTGCCTTTCTGTTTTCGATCCGGATACTATCGATCTTCAGATCTGTTACATCACCCGTGAAATGCCGGGTAATGAATTTTTCCTCTTTCATTTCACGTAAATCATCCAAACGATCGATTCGACTGTAGTCAAAACTTCGGCAAGACAGATCGCCCTCCACTTTGCCGGATTCGTCTATGGTGGATTTTACCCCGATCAGATCCTTTTTTATATGCACTGTGTCTACCAGTAAAGAGGGGGCCACCGCATTTTTCTGCACCACAAATCCGTTGGTATTAAGGTAATAATAGGGGATGTAGTCGGGAGGTGTTACCGGATCAGTGGCATCCAGATAATAGGTTTTTCCATTCGCAATCACTTTTGCCAACACATTATTAAACTGATTTTCGAAGGGGTAGGTGATATCAACAATTCCCAAATGACGGTGGCTTACCAGTAAGGGGTAGGTCTCCAATTTGGCTTCTTTCAGTAAGTTGATTAATAGCAAATTCAATTCGGCCGAATGCCCTTTCTTTTCTTCCCATACTTTTTTTAAACCATCTACCGCAAATGCCCTGTACCGGCCATCCCAGTTGAACCCTTTGCGGATATAATTATAGATCAGCAACAAGCGCTCCTGTTCATTTCCAATCAAACGGGCCGCTTTGATCAGCTCTTCCGATCCATTCAGATTTTTGTTGATCAACCGGCCAAAATAAGAACCTTCCGAAAGTTCATTAGACAATTCTGCCCAGGTGGTGGCATATTTTTTCATGCTTCCGTAGCTGGTCATGTATTCGGATAGCTGGAATACAATGCGGTTGCGGTAATCGTCCATAGCATCCATGAAAGGCTCTTCCCGTAATCCACCAATATTTCTCATTTCAAAAATTACCTGTCCGTTTCGAGGCTCTGTTTTAACGGAAATATTCAATTGTGGTGATTTAACCACCCGGTAGGCGAATTCCAGATTGGGCCGTATGATAAGATCATAATGGCTGAAAAGGGTAGGGATGTCTGATTGGAAAGACCATTCATTTAATCCTCCATAGTGTTTCATTACGCTTATATAGCTGTACTCTATGATTGATCCCACTTTTACCTGGGGCATGGCGAGTTTAACGATCGAGATCCTGTCGTTCTTTTTCTCGCGAAAGATCCCGGCCTTTTCAAGTTTATAGATCTTTGGAATGCCGGCATCGCTGATGGTTGCCGTGTAGCCTTCTATTTCTTTTATGTATTCAAATTCATTTTCTGCATAATACGGTATCTCTATATTCGCCCGATCCAGGGCAGATTCTTTTAAAATCTTGAAACGGATCCTTCTGGTGGTGATCAGTCTGTATTCATCGTCGTAATTTGATTCCGCATAATCGTGTATGATCACAGCCTCCGCTTCTTTGTCAAAGGACACCTGCTTCATATCATATTCCAAACGGGAAATATCCCCGAATTTCGGAATGATCTGCTGTGCCCATGCGGTTGCATGGAAAGTTACAAAGAGCACGATAATCAAACTTCTCATGGATGAATATTAACTGGGTTTTTTGATCACGATCTTTTGTTGTTGCTCCCTGATAACATCACTAAAGAACTTTGCCATTTCCTGGTATTGAGGGGCGGGTATAATATGTTTATCGATTTGAATACGGCAAATGGTAATGAGCTGATTTTTTGCAGCATCAAATTGATAACTGGAACTGAACCGGGCCAACGGACTCTGGATCTGTGAGGCCGGTGGCAATGTTTCGATGCTGAATCCTGAAGGGAACTGATACACTGTAGTGTCTGATTGAATAAAAGGGAACTCCATATAATAATCATTCTTCCGGGTTTCCATTTTCGGAAGGGCCATATTCCAGAATTTATACAATCGCGGATTCATAAAGTATTTGGAACCGGTACCAAAGTCGGGAATCTTTTCAAACTCCATATCCATATGCAATACAAAATTGCGGCCTTTCTCTTCCTTTTTACTGATCGTAATTACATCAGCCTGTTTATATCCTTTGCGGTTGATCAGATAATCCTTTTTGTTCTGATCGGTGGTCTCCAACAGCCGGGCATTGATAATGTCGGTGAATTCTCCCTGATGCCGGATATCTATAGAGGCTTTTCCGGAACCATTTTCATCCATTTCTATCAAAGTGTGTGTAGACATGGTATTGGAGTTGGGATTACTTCTGGGAGTTGGTACCATCACACCCCCTCGTTCGGTAATGAGAAAGGCATTTCTATTCTCGGTAAAATTCCCCAATACGCCAAAGGGTTGGGTACGACTGGTACATTCCAGCCAGATCGTGTCTTTGGGCTGTGGTACGCATAGGATCACGTGGTTGAATGTATTTTGCGGAAAGTTGATGTCGGCTGGTATTTGATCGTATCCGGCATTGATAACCGCATAATGGCTCCTGATCCCAACGGCCTCCAGCATGGCTTGCATGAAATTGCTCAATGCCTTACAATCGCCGTATTTTTTGCTTTCTGTAAAATCTGCTGAGAACGGCTTCCATCCTCCAATGCCCAATTGAATACTCACATAACGATAGTTCTCCTGAAGATGCTTATAAAGGATCGCCACTTTTTCCCGCTCGCTGGCAGCATCTTTGACCAGATTACGGTAATAGCCAATCTTGTCATTCGATAGCCGGTTGGTTTGACTGATCAAAGTAGCCTGCCATTTACCAAAATTTTCCCAGGTACTCATGTCTCCGCTATAATTATCCATGTCGAAGAGAGAAGGGGCAATTTGTACTCTTGGAATATCTCTTGAAGCAGAACCTGCTTCCAATTGATAGGGGCCGGTATTTCTAACGGTCCACTGATAAGTGATCAATCCATTAGCTTCTTTAATGTCTGGTTTGAGATCGCAACGGTAATTCTTGTAGCGCACTTTATTAGAGGCCTCTGCCGTGATCGAAAAACTGGATTGCTGAATTGATTGCGAAGGTACCTGAGGTAGAAAATCGTCATAATCAAAAAAGCCCTCATAGGTGATGGTGTAATTGTATTCTACCGTTAGCGGGTATTTATCTGCGGTTACCACCGTATAGAGAATTTTGTTGTCGGTGATCAGCGACATCCCATCATCTGTACTTACTTTTTCCAGATCTTTTCGTTTATACTTTCTGATGTAATTTCCTTTTTCATCATAAACATTAATCTCTACATCATCGATCTTGCGGAATTGATCCGGGTATTCTACAAAAACCAATTCGCGGTCGGCTTTATCATTCAGTATCGTTACCACACGTTTCACTTCTTGCCTGCCACGACCGGGTCGCTTTACTTCAAGTACCTCTTTTTGTTCTCTGATAATGGAGTTGACCTCTTTTTTTAAACTGTCGGGTATCAGTGAAACAGCATATTGGGGTTTGTCTTGCGCCAACAACAAGGCGCTCATCAAACAAAGTGATAATGATAAGGTCCATTTTTTCATGTGAAGTAGGATCAGGGTTTGGGTAATGTCTTTTTGCGATAAACGAATTGCTCATTCAGCATTTCAAAAAGTTTCTTATAAAATTCCCTGAAATCAGCATATTCTTCCGTTGAATAAAATGCCTTTTTAAAATCCAGGTTGATGCGAACCATCATGTTGTTTCCGGATACATTGGAAATACGCGTCATAGTGATGCTGGTATCCGGCATCATCATTCTGATATTCTTGGGTAATTCTTCGAAACTATATCCTTCGGGGATCGTAAAATTACCGATAATCGTATAGGCTTGGTTTACCCCAAAAAACACATCAGAAAAACGGGCATCTGCTACAAAGGGATTTTTCTCCAGACCCGTAAACATGTTCGCTGTAAAATATTTGTAATCACCTGAACCAGCTACCTGCTGGGTGAATTTGAATTTTTGCACAAAAGGCAGGGAATCCGAATCGTGGTTCTCTGCGGTGAAATCTTCCACCGTTACATCACGGTTTCGGTCCGTATAATATTCTTTAATGAAGTCCTCTTTTGATTTTTTGAATTTGGGTAAACGGTGTAATCGTTCATAGTCGATACTGTTAACGAAGGTTTCTCCTTTCATTTCACCTTCAGGATTGATCTTGCCTTGAATAACGATCAGATTTTTCTGGAGGCTTTTTTCTTTGAAAAGCCCTTTCCAGCCCCATTTGAAGGTTTCCAGCTCTTCAATGACCAGTCCTTGCGATAACATCACTTCCTCAGGGATCAGATGGGTGGGTGTATTTTTGTCGGAGGCATCAAGAACATATACTTCTCCGTCAAGATTTACATAGGCCATTACTTTGTCAAATTGGTCGAAGCCCGGAATCAAGGTATTGATCATGCCGTTATCGCGGGTGCTGACCAGCACCGGATGCGCATCGAGACCGGCGTCCTTGAGCAGGTTCACCAGTATCAGATTGATCTCTCCGGTGGTTCCTTTTTTATCTTTCCAGGCGGCACGTACACCATCCAGCGCCCAGATACTGGTATATCCATTCCATTCCATGTTCTTTTGAACGTAGTGGTGTATCACCTTCATTTTTTCATATCTGCTGCTCACTTTGCTTAATTCGAGGTCCAGATCGGCCGTACGGGGGATATTGCGTTTTAACTGAACACCAAAATCCTCATCTTCCATCAATTCCTTTATAATACCAGGCCAGGAACGGGTGAGATTATGGCGCATTCCATCGGCCGTGGTGAGGGCAATTAATCGTGATTCCATACGCTGCAAATAATCGTCATCACAACTAATGAATGGTTCATCACGCAGGGCCGGAACATTCGACATGGAATATACTTTCACAATGCGGTCTCCTTTAACCGGAAGCGTTTCAGCTTTATAAGGAAGCGCGCATTTCAGGTCGGCAAAAATTTCAATCTGATAAGGAAAATCCATCCGGTACCGGGAATAAGCCACGGGGATCGGGCGCTGGAAATACCATGTTTTGAGCGACTGGGTGCTCATCGTGTATTTATATTCTATCACACTACCCACTTTTACTTCCGGCAGGGCGAATACCTGTTCTGTCATGCGCTTGTTCAGCTTTTTCTCCATTATGGATTTCTTATCCAGTACCGCTATTACAATATTTCCGGAAGCATCCAGATTATAGGTTTGAGCCGTCAGTTTTTTGATCGACTCAATATTCTTATAACTTAAATAGGGCAGGTGGATATTGGCAGCGTCAAATCCTTTTTCTTTCAGGATCTTGATACGAACATGGCGGGTAAACTCCAAACGTCCACTAATATCAGCTTCCAGTTCGCCGGCATCAAAAAGCACCAGTGCTTCTGCGTCTTTGTCAAACGAACAGGTTTTCATTTCGAGATCGGCTTTTTCTACCTTCCCCCAAGCAGGAATATCTTTATCTTTATCTTTTTGAGCAAGAAGGGAAAGGGGTAGCGTGGCCAACAGGCAAAAAGTCCATAAAAATCGCATAGTAGGTGTGTTAAGGTTATATGGTAGCTGTAAGGTAAATATTTTTATTAAATAAACATATGAGCATGTTCGTTAAATCTTGTTTTATATCAATTTTTATTTTATTTGGGATAGGCATTACCGGAACGAAAGCACAGTCGAAGCCCCGTTCCAAAAAAACAACAGTAAAATCACCCGCTCAGGTTCGTACACTTTTGTGGGAAATTTCCGGTAACGGGCTGTCCAGGCCTTCCTATGTGTTTGGAACCATGCATGTACTCTGTGCCGAAGACGCCAAATTGAGTCCCAACATGAAAAAAGCGCTACAGGAATCGGTGCGGGTCTATCTGGAAATTGATATGGACGACCGCGAACAAATGATGAGTTCTCTGAAGTATTTTCGAATGAATGATGGCGTGAAACTGCAGGATCTTTTAACAACAGCCGAGTATAAACGAATAGATTCGGCCTTAAAGAAATCCAAATCACCCATGCCTCTTTCAATGGTGAGCCGATTTAAGCCTATGCTGATTGCCAGTATGTTAGGGGAGCAATTCATGGATTGTGCCAAGAAGAATGGAATGGAGATGGTGATCATGGAGGAGGCAAAATTGCTTGAAAAGGAGATCAGGGGATTGGAAACCATTGCCTATCAGGCCGGATTATTCGATAGTATTCCCTATGCCAAGCAGGCCAAAGACCTTTTACAGTATATTGACAGTGCGGAAACCTATAAAAAAACCACCATGGAGCTGGTGAAAGTGTACAAAGCCCAGGATCTGGCCAAAATGGACAGTTTAACCAGGAAGAGCGATCCGGGTATGGAATCCTTCATGGACCTGCTTTTGTACCGTCGAAATCGCAATTGGGTACAACAGATGCCGGTATTGATGCGGGAAGGGACCATGCTGTTTGCAGTAGGGGCTGGTCATTTACCGGGCCAGGAGGGGGTGCTGCAATTGCTGCGCGATAAAGGTTTTGTGGTGAAACCCATTGTGAATTAATTTCATTCATTTTCAATTGTTTATGAATTCTGTGGGGGCTCCTTTATCATATCCTGCCGTTTTCAAATTTTTCTTTCCGTACCTTTGCGCCCAAAATAGAAAAAGTTATGAGCAATCGTACGTTTACAATGATCAAGCCTGATGCCATGAAAAATGGTCATGCCGGTGCGATCCTGAATCACATTATCAAAGCTGGATTTCGTGTGGTGTCGCTGAAAATGACAAAATTGAGTGCCGAAAAAGCAGGCGAATTCTATGCTGTTCACAAAGAGCGTCCTTTTTATGGTGAATTAGTGGAGTTCATGAGCAGTGGTGTGATCATTGCCGCCATCCTTGAAAAAGATGATGCGGTAGCCTCTTTCCGCAAGCTGATCGGAGCCACCAACCCTGCCCAGGCAGAAGAAGGTACCATCCGTAAATTATATGCTACTTCCGTTGGCGAAAACGCCGTTCACGGTAGCGATAGCGATGAGAATGCTAAGATCGAAGGAAGCTTTTTCTTCAGCGGACTGGAGCAATTCTGATCTCAGCTATTGTAATTTTTATAGAACCACTGGAGCGATCCGGTGGTTTTTTTTGTCAGTGGGGAGTGGTAAGGTGTAAGTCGTAATTGGTGAGGGGTGGAGTTGGATATGGTAGGGGGATGTTTAAGAACGGGAAGTACCATTATAATGCATATCGCATGCCTGAAGCAAGCTTCAGTGTTCCTCCGCCTCAAACAACCTGCCACTTACCACTTCTCCCACACACCATACCCCCAACCCCACACCACTTACCACTTACCACTTCCCACATATTCCCGATTTACTTGTCGCTCTCCGCATTTTTCCGCAACTTTGCCCACCTTTACATGAAGCCAATACAGGAACTATACCCATTACTGAGCACCCCCCGAAAAGTGGTGATCACCACCCACCAGAAACCTGACGCCGATGCGATGGGATCTTCACTGGGATTATTTCATTTTTTAAAAGGCCTTGGTCATGAAGTTACCGTGGTTTCTCCGACCAACTGGGCCGGATGGCTCAACTGGATGCCCGGTGTTAAAGAGGTGGTTGATTTTGAACTGAACCGGGAAAAGGTAGCACAAATCCTGGCTGGGACAGATTGGCTTTTCTGTCTTGATTTCAATATTTTTCATCGTACCAAGAATCTGGCTCCTTTACTGGCTTCCTTTGAAGGAGTGCGGATACTGATCGATCATCACCGCGAGCCCGATGAGGTGAATTTCAACTACGGTGTAAGTGATACCGGCAAGAGTTCAACCTGCGAAATGATCTTCGACCTGATTGTTGACTCCGGCAACCGTGACGCAATTAAATCACCGATTTCGGAGTGTTTATATGCCGGGGTAATGGCCGATACCGGTTCCTTCCGTTTCCCCTCGGCTCATGCAGGCGTGCACCGGATGGTAGCAGACCTCAAGGAAGCCGGACTGAATCACACCAAGGTTCACGAGAATATCTACGATAATTTTCTGGAAAACAGACTGCGTTTCATTGGTCATATCCTCAGCAACCGCATGGATATATCCTATGAATACAATACCGCATTGATCGCCATTTCCAAAAAAGACCTGCTCCGCTACCAGATCCGTACGGGAGATACTGAAGGACTGGTGAATTATCCGCTCAGCATCCAGGGTATTAAAATGGCCGCATTGGTTATTGACCGCGATGAGGAAAGAAAATGGAGCTTCCGCAGCAAGGATGACTTTGATGTGAATACCTTTGCGCGACAGCATTTTGAAGGAGGGGGGCATTTTAATGCCGCTGGTGGAAGAAGCAGCGAAAGTCTGGAGGAAACAGTAAGTAAGTTTAAAAAAGTAATAAAGGAATACAGGGATCAGTTACAATAACCGGTCGCTGAAAGGGCCTGGCCCTCAATAATCAAATAAAAACAAAATGAAAAAAGCAATTTTCGGGATCATGGGCGCACTGGTAGTGCTGCTGTCTGCCTGTAACAGTGAAAGTTTTAAGCACACCAAGAGTGGGTTGATGTATAAGATCATCTCCGATGAAAAGAATCCGGTGGTGAAAGTTGGTCAGGTACTGAAGTTTGAATTTGTTCAGAAAGTACGTGATTCTATTCTTTTCAGTTCTGTAGACAATGGTCCGGCCTATGTACCGGTTGATTCCTCTGTAGCGGCTGATTATAACCCTACTGAAATTTTCCACCTGTTGCGTAAGGGTGATAGCGCTGTTATAGTTATTGAAGCGGATACGCTCAGAAAGCGTCAGGGTGGTTTACCTCCTTTCCTCAAAGCAAAAGATAAGATTTTCCTTACGATTAAGGTAACCGATGTGTTCGCCAATCAGGAAGCTTCCGATAAAGATCGCATGGCTACCATGGAGATCTATCGTCAGAAGGAAGAACTGGCGGCAGAGGGTCAGAAACAAAAAGATCTGGTGACTCTCAACGAATACCTGAAATCTAAAAACATTACCGCTCAAAGTGCTCCTAAAGGAACACTGGTTGAAATTATCGAACCTGGTACCGGCCTGGCCTGCGATTCTGGTATGTGGGTTTCTGTAATGTACACCGGTAAAACACTGGCGGGAAAAGAATTTGATTCAAATACCGATCCTAAATTCAATCACGCGGGTCAACCCTTCATTTTCCAGATCGGTTCCCGTGGTGCGATCACCGGTTGGGATGATGGCCTTCGTTTATTCAAGAAAGGTGGAAAGGGCCGTTTGTATATACCTTCCTCATTGGGATATGGTAAACAAGGTGCCGGCGAAGATATCAAGCCCAACGAAAACCTCGTGTTTGATGTACAGGTGGTGGAAGTTACCGATAAAAAACCTGAAGCGCCTCAAGCTGCTGGCGGTCATTAATCGTTACGAATATTTATATAAAAGATCCTGTTTCAGTTTTGAAACAGGATCTTTTATTTTAAGCATTGCTGTGTGAGCTGAACGGCCTCCCAGGCCTCCCGAACATCATGTACCCGTAAAAATGAAGCGCCCTGCATCAAGGCGATCGTATTGAGCACTGTCGTACCATTCAGTGCCTGATCCGGCCCTACGCCAAGCGTTTTCCATATCGTTGTTTTGCGCGACAAACCAGCCAGAACCGGCCGGTTCAGTACGGCAAGCGACGAAAGTTCCTTCAGCAATTTGAAATTGTGTTCGATGTTTTTGGCAAACCCAAATCCCGGATCAATGATCACATCCATTATGCCCGCTTGGTGGCAGGTGCCGAGTCGCTCAATAAAATAATCGATCAGTTCCGTCGTAATGTTTTCGTAGCGGGCAAATTGTTGCATGGTTGCCGGACGACCTTTCATATGCATGCATATAAAGGGGGCATGGTATTGGGCGGCCACTGAAAGAATTTCAGGCTCCGTATGCCCGCCACTGATATCATTCACTATGTCTGCTCCGGCCCGCAAGGCTTTATCGGCTACCGATGCATAAAAGGTATCCACCGAAATAAACAGGTCCGGGCAACAGGTTTTCACGGCTTCCAGTCCGGGCAATAAACGTTCCCACTCGGCTTCAGCTGAAACCGGCTCACTTCCGGGTCGGGTACTTTGTGCCCCCAGATCCACTATCGTGGCGCCTTGTTCTTTCATTTCAAGGGCTTTTTTACCAATAGCGGATGCTTCATTTACACGGCTTCCTGCATAAAAAGAATCAGGGGTACAGTTAATGATCCCCATGACCTGGGGTTTATCCACAACCCACAACCTGCCTTTGCAATTTAGAGTGAACATTTAGGGCTTATTGTTATTTTTGACTATTAAAATTGAGGAATTATTTTCAATTCCGCCTTCAGTTTATTTACCGACATTTACGCCCCAAGAAACGGGATCAACAAGATGAGTAACACCACACAGCAATATGGAAAAGCACTGGGCACCTGCCGCGAGATTTTTGTGAAGAAAGCGATGGATTATGGTACCTCCTGGCGTGTATTGCGATTGATTTCAATCGTAGATCAGATATTTATTAAAGCACAACGCATACGTACCATACAGCAAAAGGGTGAACAGAAAGTAGGAGACGATATCAAAAGCGAATTCAAGGGTATCGTAAATTATGGTATCATCGGGTTGATCCAATTGGAGGCACAGGAAGGTAAAATGGAAGAAGTGCCCGTAGATATCGTCAGCAAATGGTACGATGAGAAAGCCGCTTTTGCCCAAAAAGTAATGAACGACAAAAATCACGATTATGGGGAAGCCTGGCGCGATATGAGTCAGGAAAGTTTTGTTGATCTGATCCTCATGAAACTGATGCGCATCCGTCAGATTCTGGTCAATGACGGTAAAACGCTCATCAGTGAGGGTATTGATGCAAATTTTGTAGACATCATTAACTATTCCATTTTCGGGCTGATCCTGATCGATGAGGGCAGGCACCGGGGGTAATATTTTTTTCAAGCTATCAATAAGAGTATATGAAATATGTAGTGAATCTGATACGCGTGCTTGTAGGGGTATTGTTCATTTTTTCCGGTCTGGTAAAAGCCAATGACCCGCTCGGGCTCAGCTATAAAATGCAGGAATTCTTTGAGGTTTGGGGTTGGCAGGGGCTGGATCATTTTACCCTTGTGTTCTCCGTAGCCATGATCGCATTTGAAATCGTGGCTGGTGTGGCCTTGCTCGTAGGTTGGCAGATCCGGCTTTTCATTTGGCTCCTGTTGCTTTTGATCCTGTTTTTTACTTTCCTCACTGGCTATGCCGTATTAACCGATAAAATAAAAGAATGTGGCTGCTTTGGAGACTGCATTAAGTTAACCGCCATGGGGTCGTTTATTAAAGATCTCATTTTGCTGACGTTGATCTTATTTCTGTTTTTTACCCAGCGACATATCAAACCGCTTTTCACCGGCTACCAGAATCTCGTGGTCTTATTCTTTAGTTCTGTAGCTACATTATCGTTTATGTGGTACGCCCTTCATTATTTACCTCCGGTAGATTGTTTGCCCTATAAAACAGGCGTTTCCATTACAGAAGGAATGAAACCTCCTAAAGGGTCAATACCAGACAGCTCTGTCATAACTTTTGTATATCAGGTGGCGGGTAAAGAAGTGGAATTCAGTGCAGATAAATTCCCGGCCGATTTTAATGACAGTACCTATACCTATGTGCGTCGTTACGATAAACTGGTACGGCAAGGGAATATGATACCTGCGATCAAGGATTTTTCGCTTACTGATTCCAGTGGTCGGTTGGTGACCGATTCCGTTCTTCAGCTACCCGGGTATAAATTATTCCTTTTTGTAAGGCACGAATACCATTCCGGAGAATGGATGGATCTGGCCGATGTGATCATGGCGCATGCCGCCGAACGAAAGATCCCCGGAATGATGATCACGAGTATTTCGCGTAATGATATGGGAACGGAATTGCCATCGTTATTTAAGCGCCTTCCCTGGTTTACCTGTGATGCAACAGCGATCAAAACGGCTGCAAGAGCCAATCCTACTTTGTATTTGCTGAATGGAGATAAAATAGTAAATAAATGGAGCTATGCCGATATGGAATCGGCTGCTAAACAAATCAATCAACTTAATCCCTGATCAGGATCTATGCTGTCTTACCTCACCCGCCGATTGCTCTATAGCATTTTTGTACTGCTCGGGGTGGTGGTATTGGTTTTCTTTCTTTTTTTGGGATTCGGAGATCCTTCCAGATTGATCATGGGGCAACGGGCAGATGCCGCTACCCAGGAGAATATCCGGAAAGATTTGTATCTGGATCAACCCAAATGGAAACAATTCATACTGTACCTGAATGATGTTTCTCCCATTGCGGTGCATTCCGCTGGGGATATTAAAAAGAAGGATTTGCAGGGCTTTTTTATCGGAGGAGAAACAAAATTCGGCATTAAATTTCCGCATCTTCGCCGTTCCTATCAATCTAAACGAAATGTAAGTGAAATACTTTTCGAAGCCCTGCCCGGAACCTTATTGCTGGCCTTCGCTGCCATGTTCATTGCGTGTGTACTCGGCATTCCGTTAGGAGTTATTGCGGCTGTAAAAAAAGACAGTTGGATGGATACCGGATCGGTATTCGCCAGTATCCTGGGAATATCGGCTCCTTCTTTTTTTATGGGCATCATCATTGCCTATGTTTTTGGTTATTTGCTCAGTGATCAAACCGGATTGCATATGACCGGAAGCCTTTTTGAAACAGAGCCTTTCACCGGAAGGCAAATGCAATTATCCAATTTGATTTTGCCGGCCATTACACTGGGTATCCGTCCCATGGCGATCATTACCCAATTAACCCGTAGCGCCATGCTCGACGTTTTGCATCAGGATTATATCCGTACTGCCAGGGCCAAGGGACTTAGCGAAAGGAGGGTGGTTTGGATTCATGCGCTTCGCAATGCACTGAATCCAGTGATCACGGCCGTAACGGGATGGTTTGCCGAATTATTGGCCGGTGCTTTTTTTGTAGAGTATATTTTTGGTTGGAAAGGAATTGGTAAAATAACAGTTGATGCGCTGGAGAAACTTGATTTCCCCGTGGTGATGGGCGCTGTATTGGTATCATCTTTGTTTTTTATTTTGATCAATATGCTGGCCGATTGGCTATATGCCGTTGTGGATCCACGGGTGCGTTTACAATGATTAAAAATTGATTTATGAGAATAGTATTACTCTTTTTGGGACTCAGTATGATAGCGGCCTGCTCCCGCAAAACGACCGGCTCCGCTTCTTTTGATAAAAGCTTGTATCAGGCTGCTGATCTCACAGCAGAGAATCTGTTTTCCCGCAATATTGAAGGACCTGCCGTTGATAAAAACGGTCAGCTTTATGTGGTGAATTTTCAGAAAGACGGCACCATTGGTAAAGTGGCCGCAAATGGGGACGTTGAATTGTTCGCCACATTACCCGATAAAAGTATTGCCAACAGCATCCAGTTTGCTGCCGACGGCCACATGCGTCTGGCCGATTTTACCGGACATAATATTCTGGACCTGAATCCCCAAACAAAGAATGTTACTGTTTATTGTCATGATGATCGCTTCAATCAGCCGAATGATATTTGTATCTCCCGAAGCGGGATCATTTTTGCTTCCGATCCCAACTGGCAAAAACAAACCGGACAGATTTGGCGCATTGGTACCGATCGTAAAGCGGTACTGCTGCATGATAAAATGGGTACTACAAATGGTATTTGTTTAAGTCCTGATGAAAAGATCCTGTATGTTAATGAAAGTATTCAGCGCCGGATCTGGGCCTTCGACCTGAATGAAAAGGGGGAGATCAGTAACCAACGCATTTTCGCTGTGTTCGACGATTTCGGATTCGACGGAATGAAATGTGATGTCAAAGGAAATCTTTTTGTGACCCGGTATGGAAAGGGCACAATCGCCCTCCTGAACCCCGAAGGCAAATTAATCCGCGAAGTGATACTGAAAGGAAAGGATGTCAGTAATATTACTTTCGGTGGAAAAGACGGCCGTACCTGCTTTGTAACTCTGCAGGATCGAAAGTGCATGGAGATGTTCAGGGCGGAGAATAGGGGGAAGTGAATGGTGAATGGTGAATCGTGAATGGTGAATCGTGAATGGTGAATCGTGTTTAATGGTTCATTTTAAGTGGTATTTTTCTTAACCGCCAAGTCGCGAAGGCGCAATGTTTATCCATAATCCCCCACACC
>CAZKSY010000054.1:0-26835 GCA_964555605.1 uncultured Chitinophagaceae bacterium
AAATCAACCACCCGTATCTGTAAGCTTTTATTTCCATTCCATTCATTCTCATCAAGGGTAAACACTACATCAATAGCTTGCTCACCCTGTAATAAATGAAATTTAGAAGCCAGGTTAAAGCCTATACCATTGAAAATCGTTTCTCCCTGTCGCAAGGAGAATTTCACGTGCAGTTCCTTCACGATCTTCGAATAACCCGAATCGGTAACATTTCGGGCAATGAATAGGGGCTTGGGGTTCTCGGGACCGAAGGGTTCCATCTGACAGAGGATCCGGTAAAAGGATTGATTCAGATCGCGAAATGAAATTTCAGCATCAATTACGATTTCAGGAACCAAACATTCGGGATCGATGTTTTGGGAAACAACTTCTTCAAACTTCTCTCTGAAGGCGTCGATCTTGTCAACTTCCAGTGTCATTCCTGCTGCAGCGAAATGGCCACCATATCCCAAAAGATGTTCGCGGCAAGCATGTATGGCTTCGTATAAATTAAATCCGGGAACGCTTCTGGCACTGCCCGCGGCATAATCACCCGACCGGGTCAACACAATAGTGGGTCGGTAAAAATGGTCGATCAATCGGGAAGCGACAATGCCCACCACCCCTTTATGCCAGTGGGGTTGATATACTACGGTGGATTTTCGGTTGATCCAGTCAGGGTGAGCAATGATCTCGGCCAATGCTTCTTCAGATATATTTTTGTCGGCTTCCTTACGGTCACTATTATCCGCATGAAGCATTTCTGCAAACTCTCTGGCCTCTTTTTCGGAGCCGGCAATAAAGAGCTGCACCGCCTTACGCGCGTCATCCATGCGGCCTGCTGCATTCACCCGTGGGGCGATCATGAATACCAGACTGGTGATTTCGAGTTCCTTTTCCAGTCCGCTGAGTTGTTTCAGTGCTTTGATCCCTACGTTCGGGTTTTCATTTGCTTTTTTCAAACCATAATAGGCCAGGATCCGGTTTTCGCCATTCATGGGAACGATATCGGCAGCAATGGCCGTGGCCACCAGGTCCAGATAATCATAGGCCAGATCCATGGGTAAATTCAATTCATCACAGAGGGCACTGATGAGTTTGAAGCCCACACCACAGCCGCAAAGTTCCTTGAACGGATAGTCGCAATCGGATTGCTTTGGATTCAAAATAGCGACGGCCGGTGGTAGCTGCTCGTCGGGTTGGTGGTGGTCGCAGACAACGAAATCAATGCCGTTATCTTTGGCGTAGCTGATAAGATCTACTGATTTGATGCCACAATCGAGTGAAATGATCAGGCTGAAGGATTCTTTTATAGCCAGATCGATCCCGGCTTTTGATACGCCATAGCCTTCTTTATAACGATGGGGAATGTAAAAGTCTATTTTCTCGGGTTCGTAGATCTTTTTCAGGAACTGATACATGCAAGCCACGGAAGTGGTACCGTCCACATCATAATCACCGAATACCAGAATCTTTTCTTCATGTGCAATCGCTTTGATGATGCGGTTAACGGCTTTCAGCATGTCCTTCATTCGCCAGGGATCATGGAGATCCTCCAGTTGGGGCCTGAAAAAATGTTTGGCTTGGTTGAAATTTTGTATGCCACGTTGCGCGAGGATATTGCAGAGAGCGGGATGTATGCCCAGTTCAGATTGAAGTGCAGTGAGATCCTTTTCCAGCCGGGGCAGTATCTTCCATCGTTTATCCATGCGGCAAAGCTTAATTAATAGCTGCGGTCGGTGGTGTATCGAACGAGTTCTTCGAGGGCTTTTTTCACATCAGGGTTGCCGAATTCGTTCAGGATAGCCAACGCCTCATCCCGAAAAGTAACCATTTTTTGATTGGCATAATCAATGCCGCCATTGTGTTTTACCACTTCAATTACCTCGCGTATTTTCCGCGGGTCTTTGTTTTGGTTCTTGATGATGTAGATCAGTTTTTTTCGGGTGGCTGCATCGCAGTTATTCAGCGTATAAATAAGGGGAAGGGTCAGTTTTTTTTCCTTGATATCATTGCCGGTTGGTTTGCCTACATTGTCGGTGCCATAATCAAAGAGATCGTCTTTGATCTGGAAGGCCATACCCACCTTTTCTCCGAAGACACGCATTTTTTCTGCAATGCTTTCGTCGTGGGTAGCCGAAAAAGCACCAGCAGAACAGGCCGACGCAAGCAAAGAGGCCGTTTTCCCCTTAATGATATCGTAGTAGATCGATTCGCTGAGATTTAATCCCCGAGACTTTTCTAATTGCAGCAGTTCGCCCTCGCTCATTTCCCGAACGGCCCGCGACATGATCTGGAGGATTCTAAAATCATCATTATCAAGGCTTAACAAAAGTCCTTTGGCCAGCAGGTAGTCGCCTACCAATACGGAAATCTTGGTTTTCCAAAGGGCATAGGTGGAGAAGAAATTACGCCTTTCCATGGATTCGTCCACCACATCATCATGCACCAGGGTAGCGGTATGGAGTAATTCCACGAGAGAGGCCGCCCGGTAGGTTGACTCGTTTACATTGCCGCATAATTTGGCAGACAACAGCACGAACATAGGACGAAGCTGCTTGCCTTTACGGTTCACAATGAAACGCATGATACGGTCCAGCAGAGGGGTCTGGCTTTTCACCGCCTCCTTGAATTTGGCATCAAAAAGGGCTAATTCTTCGTGTAATATTGCTTGTGATAACTTCATTTCTTAATTGAGGCGGCAAATTACTACTTTGATTTTTAATTTACGAAGCAACTTAACGGGAGTGAAAATGGTCTTAACCCAATGAAGTACAATCAAATATTTACAAATTGACCCCCTAAAAAAATTTGTTAATTACTGTGTATTCGATATTTTTGCACAAATTTCGAATTTTCGTATTCTTAATCCTTCACATAAAAATCAGTTATGGCAAGCAAAAAGTTCTTAGGTTTAATTGGTTTACTGTGTCTTTTGACATCAGGTGCTATGGCCCAGTTGGGTACCGGCAGCTATGATGTTATGGACTCCTCAGTAATCCCTTCCAAGCGTTTACCGCAGCACACAGAATTCATGGCGCACAATTATGCATTTCCGGCCTTACCACGTAACCAGTGGGAATTAGGTTTGAAGTTGGGTGCTTTCGGCGTTGCGGGCGATGTAAGAAACCGTTTCCCTGGATTGGGTGCCGGTTTACATGTTCGTAAAGCTCTTGGATATGTATTTTCTCTTCGTGGTGAATTAGGTTTCGGAACAACAAAAGGTTTGAACTTCTCTCCCTCTACAAACTTCCTTAAAAACACAGCATGGAAAACGTATGCTGCCGGTTCTTCCGTTTTCTACAACTATAAAACTACTGTTTACGACCTGAGCATTCAGGGTGTGGTTTCGCTGAATAACGTGCGTTTCCATAAATCAAAAACAGGCGTTAATATGTACCTGTTTGGTGGTATCGGTGCCATGATGTATGACACAAAAGTAGATGCCCTGAACGGTACGGCTAATTATAATTTCGGACCTATCCTCGCTAAATATGGCGCTGGTGGATTTACCTATAAGAATCGTAAGGATATCAGATCTGATCTGAAAAACCTGTTTGATGGTTCTTATGAAACCAATGCCGAAAGAGATGGTTTGCAACCCAAACTTGGAGATCGTCCCATTAAGCCGATGTTCACAACGGGTGCCGGTGTGGCTTTCAAGCTTAACAACAAGCTGAGCCTCGCGTTGGAAAACCGTTTCACCATGGTTAAAACAGACCTGCTGGATGGTCAGCAATGGCAGGAAAGCGATAACAACGCCAACCCAATCGCTACTGCTCAAACACGCGATTTCGATTCTTATAACTTTACCTCTCTTGGTTTGAATATTGCCCTGGGTGCTAAAGCTGTTGAGCCTCTCTGGTGGCTGAATCCTTTGGATTATGCTTACAACGAGATCAACAAGCCTCGTCACATGTTACTGCCAAAGCCTGTTCTGGATGACAAAGATGGCGATGGTGTAACCGATCAGTTCGATAACGAGCCTAATACTCCAGCCGGTGCTCCTGTTGATTCTCATGGTGTAAGCCGCGATACAGATGGTGATGGTGTTCCTGACTACAAAGACAAGGAACTGATCACACCTTCTCAGTGTCAGCCAGTAGATGCTGATGGTGTTGGTAAATGTCCAGAACCCAACTGCTGCCAGGAACTGCGCAAGCTGATCGAAGAAGGTGGTGTTGGTAAAAAATGTAATATCGGTGCTCTTCCCAGCATTTCCTTCAAAGGAAAATCTGTAACACTCAGCAACGATGCAAAAGCAATGTTGGCAGGTGTTGCCCAGAAGATCAAGGATAATTCAAGCTGTAAAGTAGCTGTAGTAGGCTATTGCGCCTCCAGCAAATCTGAACAGCAGCTTAGCTGGGATCGTGTTAATGCGATCATTAACTACCTCGTTGATAAAGAAGGAATCAGCGCTGACCGCTTTGTATTCAAGTATGGTCAGGAAGGTGGCGATTGCAACACTGTAGATCTTATGGATGGTACAGGTGATGAAGGTCCTACAACAGTACCGGCTCCACACCCCAACCTCCGTCGTAAAGGTTAATAACTTTTTGCTTTGATTATAGTAAACCCCTCCGGACATTGTCCGGAGGGGTTTTACATTTAATTAACGGCTGCTTTTTTGGGGCCCGGAGGAAAGCTTCCATATTTGCATGGAAATCATTAACTTTGCCCACCTTTATGAGATCAGTTTTATTTATCGTTCTGGCTGTCATGGCGTTAGGTGCCTGTTCGGAATTCAGTAAAGTGCAAAAAAGTACTGATTACGACTACAAGCTCCGTATGGCCGATAAGTATTACGTGAACAAGAAATACAATAATGCACAGCAGTTGTATGAAGAGCTCTTTCCTTTATTAAAAGGTCAGCCTCAGTTTGAGGATGTGTTTTATAAATTCGCGTATTGCTCCTATTACCTGAAAGATTGGATGCAGGCAGAGAACCTGTTCAAGCAGTTTACAGAGGTGTTTCCTACCAGTCCCCGGGCAGAAGAAATGGAGTATATGCGTGCTTATACCTTTTACCGGCAATCGCCTAAACAGGAGCTGGATCAGGTAAATACGCAAAAGACCATTGGATTGATGCAGGCCTTTATCAATACCCATCAGGGTTCGGCACGGAACAAAGAGGCTACTGAGATCATTGACCAGTGCCGCGCCAAGCTGGAACTGAAAGAGTATAAGAGTGCGGAATTATATTATAATCTGGGCCATTACAGAGCGGCAGCCATCGCTTTTACGAGTTTGATGGATAAGTTTCCCGACTCTCAGAAAAGCGAGGATTATAAGTTGCAGGTTATTAAATCATACTATATGTTTGCCAACAATAGTATTGATGAGAAGAAAGTTGCGCGGTATGAACAGGTGGTGAATGAATGTGCCGATTTTACAGATCGTTTTCCTGAAAGCAAGTGGCTGAAGGACGTTGAACGATACCAATCAATATCTCAAAACAATATTAAAGCCATACAAAATGAGCAGGTTAAGACGACAAATTAGTTCCAATACCGCCAGCGTAGCGGAAACTAAAGACCTTAATGTTATTAAGGGTAAAACAGGTAATGTTTACGAGTCGATCTCTATTATTGCAAAGAGAGCGAATCAGATCAATATTACCCTGAAAGAAGAACTGCATAATAAACTCGAGGAATTCGCCAGCCATACCGATAGCCTGGAAGAAATTCACGAGAATAAAGAGCAGATCGAAATATCCAGAGCATATGAGCGTATGCCGAACCCTGCTTTGCTTGCTACTCAGGAGTTCCTGGAAGACAAGATTTACCACCGTAAGAATGAAGAGGATCTGTTCAGCTAATCAATGCTGTTAATAATACTGACCGGCTCTCTTTGGGAGCCGGTTTTTTATTTTGTTAAGGCCTGTTATCATTGGTAAAAAGGGGGTAATTTTAAAATATGTTCAAGGGCAAAAAAATCGTTCTCGGCATTACCGGAAGTATTGCGGCATATAAATCCATTTTACTGGTTCGATTGCTGATCAAAGAAGGCGCGGAAGTAAAAGTGGTTATGACGCCGTCTGCAAAAGATTTTGTGACACCACTCACCCTTTCTACCCTGTCTAAAAATCCTGTGATCACAGACCTGTTTACGGAAGCTTCCTGGTCGAATCATGTAATGCTGGGCCGTTGGGCCGATCTTTTTCTGATCGCCCCTTTGAGTTGCAATACACTGGGGAAAATGGCCAATGGTATCTGTGATAATATGTTGCTGGCCACCTATCTCTCGGCCACCTGTCCGGTTTGTGTAGCACCTGCCATGGATGAAGATATGTGGCACCATCCGTCTACCCGGCAAAATCTTGAAAAACTTCGCGCTTTTGGGAATCATATTATTCCTGTCGCGTCGGGTGAGCTGGCCAGCGGATTGGTGGGAGACGGTAGAATGGCCGAGCCGGAAAATATACTTCAATTCATTACACAGCATATTTTTTCCCGCAGGGATTTGGAGGGGAAAAGGGTTTTAGTAACCGCAGGACCTACTTATGAACCCATTGACCCTGTTCGTTTCATCGGCAATCATTCTTCCGGAAAGATGGGGTTGGCTTTATGCGAAGAATTGCTGCGTCGCGGGGCTTCCGTACATCTTGTAAAAGGCCCTGGTACCGCATCAATTACCCATCCTTCATTGGTTGAGACACCAGTACAAACGGCTTCGCAGATGTTTGAAGCCTGTGCTGCTGCATTTCCTGAATCGGATATTGCCATCATGGCTGCGGCCGTGGCTGATTATACTCCTGAGGTAGTGGCCACGGAAAAGATAAAGAAGACCGGAGGACAATTTAGTATATCGCTACAAAAAACGACTGACATACTGCATCATTTAGGGCATCATAAAAAGCCCGGGCAATTGGTGGTAGGGTTTGCGCTGGAAACCACTAATGAAAAGGAACACGCACGGGGCAAACTCGACGCTAAAAAGGCCGATTTGATCGTTCTGAATTCATTGCGTGATGATGGAGCCGGATTTGGGCACGACACCAATAAAGTGACGCTGTTTGACAGCCAGGGAGGTGAATGGGATTTTGACAAGAAACCAAAACAACAAGTAGCCAGGGATATCGTTGATAGAATAGTAAAAATGATCTATGAATAAATCTTCGTTCTTAATCTGTCTGATGCTCTCGTTTTTCTTTGCGCTTCCGGCGAGGTCGCAGGAATTGCAGGCACGCATATCTGTTAATGCGCAGCAAGTAAGTTCTCAGATTGACAAGAAAGTATTTCAAACACTCCAGACTTCCCTGACCACTTTTCTGAATAACCGGAAGTGGACCAATGATGCCTATCAGCAAAACGAAAAGATCAGTTGTAATTTTCTGATCACGATACGCCAGTCGCCTCAAGACAATGTATATAAAGCCACACTTGTAGTGCAGGCAGCACGTCCGGTATTTAATTCCACCTATCAGTCGCCTCTGTTGAATTTCCAGGATGAATCTTTCACGTTTAAGTATGTAGAGTATCAGCCAATGGAGTTCAATGAAAATCGGGTGAGTGGGTCAGATGTGCTGGTATCCAATTTAACAGCCACACTGGCGTATTATGTTTATATCATCTTAGGGCTGGATTATGATTCGTATTCACTTCGGGGAGGGGATGCGTACTATCAGAAAGCACAACAGATTGTGAATAATGCGCCGGAGGGGAGAGATATAGAGGGTTGGAGAGCTTTTGACGGCCAACGGAATCGTTATTGGCTGATGGAGAACCTGACCAATAACCGCTACGCATTGGTGCATGATGCTTTATATAGTTATTACAGATTGGGGTTTGACCTTTTGTATGAAAATGAGGAGGAAGCCCGCAATGCGCTGATGAACACGATCAATCTCATGAATACCCTTAATAACGACAATCCCAATTCCATGATCGTGCCTTTCTTTTTTCAGAGTCGGGCCAATGAACTGGTAAAAGTGTTCAAAAAAGCCTCTCCTGATGAGAAGAACCGGGCGCGGGAAATTCTTTCCAAACTGGATGTTTCCAATTCGAATTTATATAAACAGGAGTTGCGATGAAGCGGTGGCATGTTTTTTTCATGATAGTGATGCTGGTGTCGTGCACCGATACCGCCAAAGTGCCCGATGGCATTTATCCCCGGGAGAAAATGGAATCGGTTTTATGGGATATGATGTTAGCCGATCGTTTTTCGGCCCAGTTTCTCCTGAAAGATTCTGCGAAAATTGATGTGAAGCTGGAGACCATGAAAATGTATAATCAGGTATTCAAAATGAACAACACGACTCATGAGGAGTTCGTGAAAAGTTATAAGTACTATCTGAATCGCCCCGACCTTACCAAAACGATTTTCGATTCGTTGGCCAGCAGAGCCAACAAAAACCGGGATGAGCTGTATAAATATCTGAAATGATCCTGCACCTGTTTGATGGGGGCATCAGAATAAATAGTTTTTAATTGCTTGCATATGAATAAAGTCTTTGCCAATGCAGAGGCCGCTCTTCATGATCTTCCGAACGGAGCAACGATCATGTTAGGAGGATTTGGTCTTTGCGGTATCCCCGAAAATTGTATCAGTGCGCTCGTGAAAATGGGCATTCGAGACCTCACCTGCATTTCTAATAATGCCGGGGTGGATGATTTTGGTCTGGGGTTATTATTGCATACCCGGCAGATCCGGAAAATGATCAGTTCCTATGTGGGAGAGAACGCCGAATTTGAACGGCAATTATTGAATGGTGAATTGGAGGTAGACCTGATCCCGCAGGGCACCCTGGCCACCCGAATTCAGATGGCGGGTATGGGGATACCTGCATTTTTTACACCGGCAGGTTATGGAACAGAGATCGCTGAAGGGAAAGAAGTGCGTTCTTTTAATGGGAAGATGCATTTGATGGAAACGGCCCTGCATGCCGATTTCGCCATGGTGAAAGCCTGGAAGGGTGATCGGTTTGGCAACCTTCAATTCAGAAAAACGACCCGGAATTTTTCTACGTCGATGGCCCGGGCGGGAAATATTACCATTGCGGAGGTGGAGGAATTAGTGGAGCCCGGAATGATCGATCCGGATGCCATACATGTGCCCGGTATTTATGTGCACCGCATTTTTCAGGGAACGGCCTATGAAAAACGGATCGAGCGGAAAACCGTTCGTATTGTTTAATAATCAAATGTAGAAATTATGGCTCTCGATAAATATCAGATAGCGGCACGGATAGCGCGCGAGTTGAAGGATGGAATGTATGTGAATCTGGGTATTGGGATACCCACACTGGTGGCGAATTATATTCCATCCGGCATTTCAATCATGTTGCAGTCAGAGAACGGTATGTTGGGAATGGGCCCGTATCCGGAGGAAGCGGAGATAGATGCCGACCTGATCAATGCCGGTAAGGAAACCGTAACACTCCGGCAGGGAGGCGTTTTTTTTGATAGTGCAGAGAGCTTCGGCATGATCCGGGCCGGAAAAGTGGACCTTACAGTTTTAGGGGCTATGGAAGTGGCCGAGAATGGCGATATCGCCAATTGGAAAATACCCGGAAAAATGGTCAAAGGCATGGGAGGCGCCATGGATCTGGTAGCCAGTGCCCGGAATATCATTGTGGCCATGATGCATACGAACCCAAAAGGCGAATCGAAATTGCTGAAACAATGTTTCCTTCCGTTAACGGGGGTGGCTTGTGTGCAGAAAGTGGTTACTGATCTGGCAGTTTTGGATATCGTTCCGGGCAAGGGGTTTAAATTGCTTGAAAGAGCACCGGGTGTTTCAATAGAGGAGATCGTTTCAAAAACTGCAGGAGGTCTTTATTGGGAAGGAGAAGTGCCTGAGATGAGGTTTTAATTGTTTTCTGCAGACTTGTTTTTTGCCAGCAGGAGTGCAAGTAAAAAAAAGACAGTTTGAATTATCAGAAAAAACAGCAACAGCATGTTTTTTTCATCCGTTCCGGATATATAGCCCGGGAAGCATAAAAGAGTAAAGGCAATAGTAGCTTTCATGCCCCAAAAGCTGAGAGACCCCAGTGCGATCCATAAAAAAGGCCATCTGACAATGGAGGCTGAAGGATCGGGCGTTTGACGTATAAACAGGTACAGACAGCACATTATAATGACCAGGCCAGATAAAACCTGCATCAGCCATTCCATTTGTTCTGGTTGCCGTGCCATCAGCAGCATCGTTGCACCGCTGGAAATAAAGGCGGTTATTCCCATCAAAAGAACGGTATTGTTTTTACCAGAGCGAACCTTTTGTAAAAGCAAAAAACAGGTGATAGAGAAAATCAGCAGGAATTCGATTACCGGAAGCAAGGCTAATTCCTCTTTTAAATGGGGGTAAAGGAAATTAACGGCACCGAAAAAAGACTGAAAGAAGGTAAGTATACCAATGAGCCAGGAGGGTATTGATGGGGCTGTTTTTTTGACCAGCAGCAATATAACTATTGCAACACTCAAAAATCCCAGCAGGGAGAGCAGGGCAGGGGGCCATATGGAAAAATTACCGGGCATAGGGGCGCACGCACCGGTTTTTCGAGGATAGGGAGTTGGAATGGTGGTTAATCGATGATATTATTTTTCACTGCATAGAATACCAGACCGGCCGTGTTTTTGGCACCAAATCGCTCCATTAACCGGTCTTTAATAGCTTCAACCGTACGTGGACTCACTTCGAGTTTTTGAGCGATCTCCTGAGCCGTAAATTCCATGCAAATATATTTGATCACATCCCTTTCCCTGTCGGTGAGTGTTACTTCACTCGAAAGACTGGGAGCCACTTTTTGCCGGGCATGCGATTTTTTCAGCAAAATCCGGTTTACGAAATTGTTGAGGTAGTACCCTTTAACGGTAACTTCCATGATCGCTTTTTTGATTTCTGCCGGATCTGCGCTTTTAAGCAAATAGCCATTGGCGCCAATTTCCATCATGTGGCTTACAAAACGCTCGTCTTCGAACATGGTGAGCGCAATGATATGAATATTGGGGTATTGCTTTGCTACATACTTGGTGGTTTCTATACCATCTTTCTGAGGCATGCGAAGGTCCATCAGAATAACATCCGGTTTGTCTTCTTCCGGGCAGCTGGCTATCAGATCAATTAATTCCTGACCATTTTCGGCTTCTAATACAAACCGGAGGTTCGTATAGGGGCGCAGGGAAAGAATTACTCCTTTCCGGAAGATCTTATGGTCGTCTGCAATGGCAACTTTGATTGGTCCCATGGATAAGTTTGATATTGGATCCTAAAAATAGGGAAACTATTGAACTTCAAAGCAAAAGGCCTACAGGCTTATTTTGCCATAACACCTTCCTCTATTTTAGGCACTTCGATGGTTACCTTAAAATAGGTTTGGGAAGCATCTTTTTCAAAAAAGATCTTACCGTGCAATAGTTTCAACCGGCTTTGAATGTTCTTCAATCCAAGACCGGAAGCGCTTTTATTTAATTTCTCAAAATCAGATTGTGTTAAACCTTTTCCATCGTGATGCATGCGAATGAACATCTTCTCTTCGCTCAGATTCTGTGTAACGTGGATGAAAGAGGCATTACTGTGTTTTAAAATATTATTTACCAATTCCTGGATAACGCGGAAGATGATCAGTTCATCCTCGGGATGCAGGCGGTTTCTGTAATCGTGGAAACGGCAACTGGCATTCATGCTGCCGGAACTGCTTATTTTCTGGAACAGGTCATTTACCGCACTTTCCAAACCGAAGTTCTTAAGTGTTGGAGGCATCAGGCTATGCGAGATATTCCGGATCAGTTGGATGGTATCGTCGATGATCTGTTTGGCATTGTAGATACTTTGAAGCTGCGATGTTTTATCGAGGTTCACCAGATTTTCGTTCAGGTATAAACGGGCTGTGGCGAGCAAAGGTCCGGCATCATCGTGCAGATCGGCGGCAATACGTTGTCTTTCTTCTTCCTGTAAACGGATGGAGGCATTCAGCAACATTTTCTGCTGATCCTGTTCCATTTTTTGCAACTGCAATTGATAGCGGATAACCTTTCGCTGGTGAAAAATGATAAATACCACCAGTCCGATGGTGAGGGTGAGCATCCCCACCGTGCCGAAGAGCAGTACGAGGGAGGCTGAACCGGAGGCATTTGCTTGTAAATAAAACATGTTTATGATTCGGTTGGGTTAGTAAGGTTTAAATATAAAATCCAAGAGATTGTTCTTCCAGGTCAGACTTGGTTTTTCTTGATTTAACATAGAAGGCCAGGGCCAGGAACAGGTTCTTGATTATATTAAAGATGTAGTTGATGAACCAGTAACGATCCAGTTCCTCGTCGGTCATGGAATAGGTAAACATATAAATGAAGAAGGTGCCCGACAGGTATACCAGAATTCCGGTTACAGCCCAGAACTCGAAGGTGGTATAGATAAAAAGGGTTTTAGGTTCCCGTATTTGATCGAAAAAGTAAATGACACAAAGTGCCATGATGCAAATAGCCTGGAAGACTACGGGGAAGGTATCGAATTGGGAGTTGTTGTTTTTAATTAGGATTAAGTTGACAACTGCAAAAAGCGGGAACACAAATGTGACAAGCCTTATTACATTTCGAAGTACAGATTTCTTTAAAATATAGTAAAAGAATAATGCAAATGCTGTGAATTCTGCGATAGTAAACAGACTATAAATAAAAGGTGCAAATGTTTGCTTGGGGATACCAACTGACTCTAATCCTTTTGAAGCAATGTCTGTGAGAAATGAGTAGCAGATGTAGCCTGCTAATACCATTGCTTCTTTACTAGTAAGTCTTTTATAAAAAAAAAGAAATACCAGTATTGGCAGCACTGGAGAAAACATACTGGGGTATAAAAAAAAATTATCTATATCTGGCAAATTTCACCAAATATAGATAATTGAAAATTAGTTTCAAATTTCTGCTTGGAAACGATTAATCGGCTGTATACCAATCTTCGTCCGCGCTGATTTTTGTTTTGATGCGGATTCTGTCAGCAACAATAGCGGGTGTCTGAGCAATTGCGCCATTTGCGTCAACTGAGGAGATCTCGATCATGGAATCACCGTTAGCGTCAATACCAACATAAACAAGGGTTTTTTGACCCATTTCGTTCAGGGCATTGTACAACTGAATCCCAACACAGCCTGGCTGCGCTAAAATTTGATCAATGATGTTGCGACCAATGATAAAACTCTGGGTTTCTGCAGGGAAAGAATGCTGGAAATTACGAACCATTTCAGCGCCGAGTTCGCGACCGATCTCTTCACCTATGGCTGCTACCTTCCTGTTGGCGAGTTTAGTTTGTGTCATAATCAGAACTTTTTGAGGTTTGTTTTTGCTAGTTTTGGAACATAAAAGACCTCTAAAAAAAAGTGCTGGACAATGGGTAAAAGAACCCGCAAAAGCCGTAATTTGGCTGAAATGTAGGCCAGTCGTGTATTTCCGATCATTTTAAAGGTGTTCTTCCGATTCAAAAACGAGGAGTTTTACGAATCAAATTTAGTAATTTTACTATCAAATACCTGTAAGTTTACGATAGGATTTTTACCCGACAACTAAAGTTTTTCACATTTTAGCCGTTCCTGTGGATAAGCCTGATGACAAAAATCAAAGAAGTGGCTGTTTTTCCGAAAATGGGAGGAGTGTGGAAACCGGGAGGGGAAAAGAGGAAGTTGATTGGCGGGAGCGCTTTCCTGGTTTCATAAGATCATTGGAAATTATTTACTGGACGGTAACATGGATATTGGATATTGGAAGATCGCTTTACCGTATCAATCAACTTCAGTATAAAAATAAAAAGTACCCTTAAAACGTTCAAGAGCAGAACTGCCCGAATATTCCAATTCGGTTTTTTCGGGAGGGTTCGTAAAATTCCATCGTAATTTGCCCTTTTGGCATTTGTTTTGGGAATCAATATGTTGAATCTAAAAGACTAACCTGCCCCTGTATGAGTAATGAACTGGTTATTAAAGTAGCACTTGCCGATGATCATAAGATTTTTCGAGATGGCATTAAAATGGCGCTGAAGGACAAAGAATACCTGCGTTTGCTTTGGGAAGCGGAAGATGGAAAGGACCTGATGCATAAGATACAGTTGAAAAAGCCAGATGTATTATTGATGGATATCCGGATGCCGGAAGTGGATGGCGTGAATGCTATTGGAATTCTTCGAAAAGAATATGATGACATAAAGATCATTGTGCTGACGATGTACGACGACCAGGAAATGATCAGCAAGATGCTGGAATTGGGGGCCAATGCCTATCTTACCAAAACCTCCGATCCGGAAGAGATCTATCAGGCGATCTTAACCTGTATGAATGATGATTTTTACTTTAATGATCTGGTGAATAAAGCTGTACTGAGTAAGCTCCAGACTAAAAAGCAGGTGCGTCAATTTTATCCGAATCCGGTAAAATTTTCGGAAAAGGAAATTCGCATTTTGAAGTTATTGGCAGAGGATAAAACCACAGAGGAAATATCCAAAGAGGTCTTCCTGAGTCCAAGAACCATTGAGACCATCCGCCAAAACATGAAGACCAAGGTAGGTGCCAAAACCATTGCAGGTTTGATCATGTACGGCATGCGGAACAAATTAATCGATTGAATTTTCTATACCCGAACCAGGCCATGTCTGATGGCAAACATGGCCAATCCCACACGACTCTTCACATCCAGCTTTTCAAACAGGTGATCCCTCAGGTTGTCAACCGTACGCGGGTTCAGGTTCATGTGGGTGGCAATTTCCTTATAGGTATAATCACTCGAGGATAACTTCAGGAAATCCACTTCCTGTTCGGTTAATACATTACGCTGCAGCATGGCTGCGTTGCCCAGCCGGAACAGGTTGACCAGTTTTCCAGTGCTCGTGTTGCTGTAATAATAACCGTTTTCCTTTACCGATATGATCGCCTGTTTAAGCTCGGCGGGGTGGATGTCTTTTTTTAGAAAACCCTTCACTCCGGCCTGTAACAAGCGTATCATGGTGGCTTCTGCATCATACATGGTTAGCATCAGGATATGAATTTGCGGATAGTTAGTGTTAAACCACATAGCTGTTTCGTATCCCTCCATTTCAGGCATATTGAGATCCAGTAAAACGATATCGGGCAGATAGTTTTTCTGTAATTTCTTGATCAGTTCTTTGCCGTTATCTGCCTGAATGATGACTTTACAATCGCCAAAATTATCGATAAGACCCGCCAGGGCGTTTCTGAGCAGAATATGGTCATCTGCCATTGCAACTTTAATCATTGATGATGAATTTTAAAAGAGTAGTATAATTTTAATTTCTGTGCCTTCATTCGAGCTAGATATTTCAAGATTTCCTCCAATTAGCGCTAGCCTTGAGCCCATTGTTAGTAAACCTGAACCTTTGTTTGTTTCTGAGTTTTTATTTTCCATTCCTGTCCCATTATCCCAAATTGAAGTTTCAAGATTTGCATGTTTGTAGTGAATTTTTATTCTGCATTCTGTTGCTTTTGAATGCTTTAATACGTTGTTTATGCTTTCCTGTATCATTCTAAAAAGAAGTAACTCTTTATTCGCGTCTATAAATTTCTGTTCTCCAATAATCTCTAGCGTAATGTCCAAGTATGTATTCTTTTTGATCCTTTCAACTTCATTTTCTAATGCCCGTAATAATCCAAACGTTTTTATTACTTCATTATTTAGTCCATGAGAAATACTCCTTAGGTCTGAAATAGCTATACTCAATAGATTAGTAGTGGAACTAATTTTTTCTTGGTAATCAAATTGTATTGTGCTCGAAAGAGTTGTTAGATTAAGTTTAGCGAGTGTAAGGGATAGCCCAATGTTATCATGTATTTCTCTTGATATGTTTTGAATTGTTTCTTCTTGAATTTCAATCTGAGCTGCAAGAATTGATTTTTCTTTTTCGGCTTTAATATTGCTTATTGTCTTTTGATATTGCAATTGTTTATGCCTGTAGTTAAATAATAATATTATAATTCCTAAGCCAAGTATTTGGATTAGTACAGTTGTCATTAGAACAAGTGTGGTTAGGCTAACGGAATTTGCTTGCATCTATATGCCTTTATAATTAACAGAAAGAAAATGGTATAGCTAATATTGTTTATTGCAAATAACTCTAGCTGCAAATCTTTTGACTCTATGTTGAATATTGTGTCGCCTATTGCAAATATTGGAAGTGTCCCTAAAATACATGAGTAAGTTCCTATTGTTAGCCAGAATGGAGGGAAGTTCTTTAAATCAAAAATCGGTTCAGATTTGAAAATCCAATAAATAAATGCACTGGGGGGGATCAATACAAAAGCTGCATGTAGGAGATAAAAGTGCTCGACTTCAATTCTATCAGTTTTGAAAATCAGATGGTATGTGAAAAAGCAAATTATATAAGCAATGCAATTAAGCTTAAGAAACCTTCTAATTCGATTAGAAACAATGTATTTGTAAAATATGGTTGTTACGGTTAGATATTCTATTAGTATGAATGCGGAAATGAGCAAATTACTTAAACTATGTCCCTGTATAGTCGGAATGTTTGGAAATATAATATCCAATAGTGTGAAGGTAGATTGAAGCATGCTTGAGAATAAATAAACTGGCAATAGTTTGAGCTGTGGTTTCCCAGTTGAATTTATAATCGAGAACAGGAAAGCAATAGTTGATGTTGCCAAAAGCAATAGGTCTGTGTAATAGAATGTGGCAGAAAAGGTTAATATTTCGTTCATGCCTAAAATTCATTTGATGCAATAATAGAAATAGCATTTGAAGTAGAAATAAGAAAAAAAACATATTTTTTAAGAAAAACCTCAGTGCAAAAACTTTGCTTGTTCAGGTAAAAAACGTTGGTTTTCAAGTGTTTTTCACATTTGTGGTTATCAGCCCCCCTTTACCTTCACCTCACATTTGGCCAAAATGAACGGGGTCGCCGAAAACCGGAGGATGAATAGAGTAGGCTTTATATTTCAATCAGTATAGCCATGAAAAAGCAGTTGTTCTTTGTGTTAGCCATTTCGGCTGTGTTTGCAAGTTGCCGTCAGAAGGAAGTGCTTCAGGATCCCGAAATACCCTCTGCAGTTGCAGGGACAACCTCGGTTACGAATACACCAACCTATCTGACCTATGATCAGTCGTTCATTGATTTTGTGTATCATTCCCTTCGGAATATTGCTGCCGGCAAGTATATTCAGAGTGTGGCTGGTCGTGGCGCCTCCGATTATGTATACAATTTAAGCAATTGTACAACCGGTGATTGTGTGACGCAGGTGTCTTCCAACTATGGAGTTTCTCTTGATATTATGGACGATTATGTATACAGCGCCATGGCCGCCGGGGTTCTGTTACGTTATAATCACCCGGAATTAGAGAAGTTGTCTGACTACGATCGTAACCAGATTTTTTCTCAATCCCTTCGCTCCGGAATGAATTCCACTGATGCGCGCTGGCTAAAGATCAAACAGGAAATTACCCCCTTGTTGCCCTCCTTCTCTGATGAAATTTACAGGCCCTCCACCGATTGGACAGGCTATGTGGATTGCTTTATGGACGAGTTAAGTGGCATTTTTGTGGGTGTTCTCAAAATTGGGGCTGTGGTGGAAGCCATTCGCAGAGGTCAGGTGGCCAAAGCCATCAGTTCCTTAAAGGTATTCCTGAAAACGGCGGTAGGCCGCACCCTCTCTTATATCGGGATTGCTATAATGGCCTGGGATATTTTCTCCTGCTGCTATGATGTATATAATGAGGGCGGCGGGTTGGCATATATTCCGTTACAACCGAAACGGTTTGCTATACCCGAAAATTCGTATATTTCCCATGCGAAATTGATCATTTAACCAAAACCAAACACCATGTATTACCTTTTCCTGCATCTGCGTACCCCCGATTTTGAATTGGCCGGGTCGCTATTTCTGATCTTTGTTGCCTGTACCCTTATCCTGCGAGGACTGCAATCGTTTCGACGGCTGGCTTCTTCTTCTCCTGCGAATAATAAGGACGAACAGGCCACCGGTTCGGTATTGTATGAAGTAGCAATGGTAATAGTGGGACTGCTGGTACTGGCCGAAAGGAGTAATTACCTGCTGGCCCTCATCAAGGGCGAAGCCTGATTTACCCTGCGGGAAGGAAGAAAAAAACGTTTCAAAAGCGGTTAAAACATCATGGCGCCATTTCGTTCCATGAGTACTTTTGAACCGGTAACATACCAGAGGTTTAGCGTTTATGGAGGCAGCGGGTTTTTACCCGCTGCTTTATTTTTACGGTAAGCTATTGCTGTTAGCGGGAAGTGGCTGGCTTGCAACCCAGTGCCATGATCACACTGCTGAACATGATCACGTATAAAAAATTATTGACGGTAACGATCAACTGCTTGTTATGCAACACGTGCAGATCTTCCCAAAATCCAATAAATACCGGAAGCATGCAACTGCTTACCAGTAACATTCCTGTAATGGGCCAGAAACGGGGATCTTCTGTAATAAAACGGTAGCCAATGGTTATGAATTTTTCAATGAGAAATAATACGCAGGGTATCATGAGTAAAACCAATTGCGCAAATCCTATTACATAATAATCCGTGTAAAAATTATTGGTATAATACCATTGGTAAACTATAATGCCGGCCATTACCATTACACCGGTATGTAAAATGAACCGGAAATTCCGTTGCGAAAAACTCCAGTAAAATAGTATATAAAAGATCACAAATTCTGCAAGGGTATATAAATTATTAATGGCATTGAGCCACCGTTCCTGAACCGGGGGAGACATTGAAAATTTTGTCAATAATGCGGGCGCAGATACCTGAAAGAAACTGATCACCACATAGATGAATAACAGGCGGTGCCAGCGAGACCTTTTGTGATAGCGCAGACCGTATATCAATGCAGCCGTCACTACCAGGATCATGATGATCCCCGAGAGGGAGTTGAGGTTCATGTGCAGTTGTATTGGGTTGGCGAACGTTATACCTAATGTAAGGATTTATGACCACAACCCATTATGTTGTTTAATGGAAACGACATAAGTGTAAATGCTTAGAAAGCCTGCTTCAGTAATTGCAGCAATGGAAAATAAACCAAGAATAACAACCCCATCAGTTGCCTTTGCCGCAGGTAAATCATGGCAGGTTGCATTCGCTACTTTCCAGACTGAATTTCCAAAGCAGGCAATAAAGATCAAGATCAGCTGTGTGGTGATCTAAGGGGTTTGGGGTGCTTAATGTGTTGTAATCAGGCCTAAAGAATAAAGAAGGGTGTTTTCTAAGGACGCGATCCATGTCGCTATAAAGGGGCCTAAACGATCAGAGAAAAAGAAAGGGAAAAGAAAGTTGACTGACATTGGACTTTGCCGGGTTCATAGAATATTAGAATTCTTTACTGGACGGTTATTTTTGGACATTGGATGGTTGAGGTTGCTAATCCCCGTCAATCAACTTCTGATACAAAAGTATTCCACATTCCAAATGTTAACAAGAGCAGAATTGCCCTTATTTAAGCATTCGGTTTTTACCCCTGTTTTCGTAGAAATGTCATTGGTGTGCTCGGAGATATACCAGGTTGGCTTCGTAAATGCCCGTTTTATTTTTCGTGTTCAGTATATTCCGAAATAGTATAATTTCGTAGTTCTCCTATGGGAATAGTCGCGAATTTTTATCACTTTTAACGCCGGATCGACCCAAAACCCCGCTCCAAGGCGAAAAATACAACCCGTATGAAAAAACCCGAGTACGAAAAGGCCATTAAAGTAGCAATTGCAGATGACCACGCCCTGTTCCGCGCCGGCGTAAAAACCGCATTGGCGGTGAAAAAGGATGTGGAATTGATCGCAGAGGCCGATAATGGTATGCAGTTGATCAATCTGCTGAAACATATTGAGCCGGATGTCATTCTGCTGGATATTCAGATGCCCATCATGGATGGCATTCAAACACTTCCCGAGATCAAAAAATTGCGGCCTGATGCGAAAGTGATCATCCTTTCCATGCACAACGATCATTCCATGATCAGTAAACTCATGGAGATCGGTGCCAATTCCTATCTCACCAAGAATTCTGATTCCGAAACGATATATCAGGCCATTAAAACCTGTTACGAACAGGAGTTCTTCTTTAACGAATTAACCAATAAAGCCTTGCTTACCGGTATTCGTACGAAAAGAACAGATGTGATGAATCCGCAGGATGTGAGCTTGAGTGATAAAGAGGTTCGTGTGTTGAAGCTTATGTGCGAAGAGAAAACCACTAAGGAAATTGCTGATATAGTGGATATCAGCCCCCGTACGGTGGAAGCCATTCGGGATAAGCTCAAAACAAAAACAGGTGCCAAAAGCATGGCCGGTTTAGTAATGTATGCCGTTAAAAATGGCATCATTGATCAGAGCTGATCTTACTGCACGAAATAGATTAATTTGCCCCGCCTCTTTCAGGCGGGGCATTTTATTACTTATGGTACGCCAATTTATAAATTTAAACGGGAAACTACTGCCGGCCGATCAACCCGTCGTTTCCGGACAATCGCATGCTTTTCGGTATGGGGATGGAATTTTCGAAACCATCCGCATGGATAACCGGCACATGCCATTTTTTGAACTGCATATGGACCGGCTGTTTCGTGGTATGAGCGTATTGCAATTTGAAACCTCCCGAATTTTTACCCCATCTCTTATTCAGCAGGAAATAGAAAAGCTTGTTCAAAAGAACAAACTTTCCGGTTCCGTAAGAATCCGGTTGACCATTTTCCGCGGAGAGGGGGGATTGTTCGATCCGGTAAATCATCATCCCAACTATTTAATTGAAGCCCACGACCTGCCCGATCAGTATAACCGGCTTAATGAAAATGGGCTGGTGCTGGAGGTGTTTGATGTGGTCCGCAAACAAGCCGATGTTTTGTCTGGCTTTAAAACCTGTAACCACCTCCCTTATGTGCTGGCTGCCATTGATGCGAAAAAGCGCCGGGTTAATGAGTGTTTGGTTCTCAATACCTCGGGTCGCATTTGTGATGCCAGCATTTCTAATATCTTCTGGGTAAAAGAGGGAGAGATCTTTACTCCGCCATTGTCTGAAGGTGGCATTGATGGGGTCATGCGTCGCTTTCTCTTGAGCAATTCTCTGGAAGGGTTTACATTTTCAGAAAAAGTACTTCCCGTTTCCGACCTGATGGAAGCCGATGAAGTGTTTCTTACCAATGCTTTATATAAGATTCGATGGGTTCAGCAGTGCAGGGATAAGCAATACAATTGTTTAGCTGCCACGGCTATCTTTCGACAGTTATCTTGAACAATCCAGCTACCGGATTGTTATCCTCCCATATGAATAGGCCACCAGTTTCTGTAATATGGTTTCGGAGGGATCTTCGTTTGTTTGATAATGCGGCACTATATCACGCCCTGCGCTCACCCCATCCGGTTTTGCCCCTTTTTATTTTTGACACCTCCATTCTGGACCAATTGGAGGATAAAAATGATCGGCGGGTACAGTTCATTCATCAGCAATTGCAAAAAATGCAGGAGCTGTTGTTGCCCCTGGGGTCGGGTCTTACTATAAAACACGGCAAACCGTTGGATATTTGGCAGGATCTGATTCGCAAATTCGATATTAAAGCTGTTTATGCGAATCACGATTATGAGCCTTATGCCCTGGAACGGGATCAGGCCGTTGCAGCATTTTTGCAAACCCATGGCAGCCGTTTTCATACCTACAAGGATCAGGTTATTTTCGAAAAGAATGAAGTGCTTAAGGATGACGGTCGTCCGTACACGGTATTTACGCCTTATTCCAAAAGATGGAAATTAAAGCTTTCTGAATTCTACCTGCGTTCGTATCCGGTAGAGAAATATTACAGCAATTTTTTAAAATATACCCCCGACCCCATGATCTCTCTGGAAGCAATGGGTTTCGTGGCCAGCAGGTATTCTTTTCCCGAAACCGGTTGGAAGCCGGCAGTGATCAAAGCCTATTCCTCTCAGCGCGATTTTCCGGGTATTTCAGGCACCAGCCGACTGGGATTGCATTTGCGTTTTGGCACCATCAGTATTCGGGAATTGGCCCGCACAGCAGGGGCTTTGAATGAAACCTTTCTGAACGAACTGATCTGGCGTGATTTCTACCATATGATCCTCTGGCATTTTCCCCATGTCGGAAAAAATCAATGTTTCAAACCGGAATACGAGCATATCCGCTGGCGGAATAATGAAGAAGAGTTTGAAAAATGGTGCAAGGGAGAAACAGGATATCCCATTGTAGATGCCGGGATGCGGGAGTTAAATGAAACGGGTTATATGCATAACCGGGTACGTATGGTGGTGGCTTCCTTTCTAACCAAACATTTGCTTATCGACTGGCGCTGGGGCGAAGCCTATTTTGCCAAAAAACTTCTCGATTTTGATCTGGCTGCTAATAATGGCGGATGGCAATGGGCGGCCGGGTGCGGATGTGATGCAGCACCTTATTTCAGGGTGTTCAATCCGTATCTGCAAACAAAAAAATTCGATCCCGATCTGGCCTATATCCGCAGGTGGGTCCCGGAATTTGAGGGATTCGGTTATCCTTCACCTATAGTAGATCATGAATTTGCCCGAAACCGTTGTTTGGAGGCTTATGGTTCGGTGTTGAAAAAATCACTGGATTGAGGCCGGAGTCTCAAGGAACCAATTTCCCTTCATGGATGGTTGATAAGCCGGATGGTTTTCCAAAAAGAGCTGTACGGCTTGCTTACCTTTCATTCCCAGGGTTCTGCTATAGTCATTTACATACAGGTCGATATGTTGCTTCATGACCGCTGTTTCCATTTCCTGTGCATGGCATTGAACATATTCTGTGATAAGGGGATAATGCTGAAAAGCAAATTGCACACTTTGGTGAATCAACCGGTCCACTGTTTGTTGAAGCCCTCCGTTAAAGGTTCTTTTCGCTACAATACCTCCCAACGGAATAGGCAGTCCTGTTTTCTCTTCCCAGAAGTTTCCCAGATCGAGTATTTTTTTCAGCCCCTTATTTTCATAGGTAAATCGATTTTCGTGGATGATTACACCCATATCCGTTTGCCCCTTTAAGACCGCTTCCTCAATTTGAGAGAAGATCATAAACCGTTTGTGGGATGCTTTTGGATATGCCAAAGAGAACAACAAATGGGCCGTGGTATTTTCACCGGGGATCGCTATGGTAGCCTGCTCTACCTGTGCGGCATCAGTAAATGTGGAGGAGGGATTGCTGATAAGCAAGGGGCCAACGCCTTTCCCGAGAGCACCGCCACTATTCAGCACCATATATTGATGGGTAATTAAAGGCAATACGCCATAGCTGATTTTGGTTATGTCCAGCCGGCCTTCAACGGCCCATTCATTAAGGGTTTGAACATCTTCCAGGTGCACCTCGAAATCAAGCCCTTCTGTATCGATCTTTTTGTTGACCAATGCATCGAAAATAAATGTATCATTCGGACAGGGGGAAAACCCCAGCGTTAATTTCATAGTACATTTTTTAAAGTCCAGTCTAATAAGTCATAAGCACTGTGAAGCGCTCCCGGAATGTCCCAGTTTTTTTTGTTGCGTTCTCCAACCTTATTCGAAATGCCCCTTATTTGTATGAAGGGGATATTGTTCAGGAGTGCTGAATAGTGAAAGGCGGCTCCTTCCATTGATTCGATTGCCGCATCATATTTAGACCGGTAGATCTCCATTCGGGCCGGATCGGTGCTGATTTCATTTACACTGATGCCAGTGCAAACCGGCCATTGCATGCTTTGAAACAAGCGGCTTTCGGAGTTTACTAAATAGCCATTTTGAAACGGATATTGATTGGGATCAGACAATTTGAGGTCATACAGGTCGTGGAATGTTCCGTTCTCCATTACCCCCAGGTCGGCCATGCGATCGCGGTGTATTAAAACTGCGCTGCCACAGACATGCTCGGGAATAAAGCTGCCACCAATGCCGATCTGGATCATCCTGTCTGGTTTTTTCTGATCGATCCTGTGCTGCAGGGATTGGCTGGCAGAAAGGGTCCCTACACCGGTTATTAATGTGTCGATCTGGTACTCGGATGAAGCGAACGCGTTTTTAATCCGTTCATTAAAAGGTTGCAACTCGGTTGCGGTGGCGGCTACCAGAAGAATTTCCATTTGGCAAATATCCGAAATTGTGGGTATCCAATATCAGGAACCCCGATGGGGTTTACGTTAAATAGCTTAAATTTGAATGGAACAGAACAATAATGTAGTCTCCTTGTTACATTAGTGTCAACTTCTTTAACATGTTTGTATGACCGGCACACTTCCGGTAACAAGTATGTTTCAGTTTATTAAGTTTCTGGTTTACAATCGTACATCAGTATCTCAATTACAACTTGACAATTCGCAAATATGGGTAAAGGGAATAAGGTTGCCGTCATTCGTAAAGAGCATTTTAATGCAGCCCACCGACTGCATAATCCTTCCTGGACGGAGGAGAAGAATAATGCCGTTTTTGGGAAATGTAACAATCCTCACTACCATGGTCACAATTATGAGGTGGAGGTAAAAGTTACCGGCGAGGTGGATCCGGAAACGGGCTATGTGATCGATATGAAATTATTGAGTGATCTTATCAATGATCTGATTTTAGATCGCTTCGATCATAAAAATCTCAATCTGGAGGTTGCAGCGTTTAAGGATTTGAATCCTACGGCAGAGAATATTTGTAAAGTGATCTATGACCTGTTGCGTCCGCATATAAGCGCCGATAAGGAACTCTTTATTCGCCTGTATGAAACGGAAAGAAATTTTGTGGAGTACCCTTGTTAATGTTTTTATTACATCACAAGCATTCAATTTTGAACTATGGCATATAAAAAGACGGAGAGTTTTGATCAGGATATTACAGATGGATTGATACAGCATTATCGCAATTCGCTAAGCCTGTTGGGAGAAGATCCGCAACGTGAAGGATTGTTAAAGACCCCGGAACGCATGGCTAAAGCGATGCAGTATTTAACGCAGGGATATCAGTTGGATGCGCATGCGATTTTGCAATCAGCCAAATTCCACGAAGAAGTAAGCGAAATGGTGATCGTTAAAGATATCGAGTTGTATAGTATGTGTGAACACCACATGCTGCCTTTTTTTGGCAAGGCCCATGTTGCCTATATACCTAACGGTTATATTACCGGTTTGAGTAAAATTGCACGCGTGGTGGATGTATATTCCCGCAGGTTGCAGGTGCAGGAGCGACTGACCTCTCAAATTTTAGATGCTATTAAAGATACATTGAACCCCATTGGAGTAGCTGTGGTAATTGAGGCATCGCATCTTTGTATGATGATGCGTGGTGTGCAAAAGCAGAACTCGGTTACCACCACTTCGGCATTTTACGGGGAATTTCAGAAAAATTCCACCCGTAGCGAATTTCTAAAGCTGATTGGTGCCAATTTGCACTAATTCAGTCGTATACAAACAGAAGCCACAAAGATTTTGGTTAGTTAAAGTCTTTGTGGCATTTTTGTTTCTTCTAAACAGTAAGATTTTATGAAGCATGCATATGTGTTTCCCGGTCAGGGGTCTCAGTTTCCGGGTATGGGTAAAGATCATTATGAGACAAGCGCGTTTGCGAAAAAACTATTTGAGCAGGCAAATGAAATATTGGGCTTTCGGATTTCGGATGTAATGTTTACCGGTTCGGAGGAAGATCTGAAAAAAACAGATGTTACTCAGCCGGCCGTTTTTTTACATTCAGTCATTGCTTTTAAAAGTATTGAAAATGCCCGCCCCGATATGGTGGCTGGTCATTCATTGGGAGAGTTTTCGGCACTGGTAGCCAATGGCACGCTGAGTTTTGAAGATGGTCTTCAACTCGTTTCTGTTCGTGCCCGTGCCATGCAGAAAGCCTGCGAATTGAATCCTTCCACCATGGCTGCTGTGTTAGCATTGGCCGATGATAAAGTGGTAGAGATCTGTGAAGCGGTGCAGCAGGAATCAGGGGAAGTAGTGGTGGCGGCAAATTTCAATTGTCCCGGACAATTGGTGATCAGCGGTTCTCTGAAAGGAGTGGAGTTGGCTTGCGAACGAATGAAGGCAGCCGGTGCAAAAAGAGCTTTGATCCTTCCTGTTGGAGGAGCCTTCCATTCTCCTTTAATGGCACCTGCCAAAGAGGAACTAAAGGCAGCTATTGAAAAAACCAATTTCCATCAGCCCACTGCTCATGTATATCAGAATGTAGCGGCCAGAGCTGTTTACGATAGAGATGAGATCAAACAGAACTTAATTGATCAATTAACCGGAGCCGTTAAGTGGACGCAAAGTATTCAATCTATGATCCAGGATGGCGCCAGTCATTTTACAGAAGTTGGCCCCGGAAAGGTACTGCAAGGTCTCGTTCAAAAAATTGACAAAACCATGCAGGTGGATGGTATTAACTAACATGAATTTACTTATATCACAAAAGGCCCTGAATCATTCAGGGCCTTTATTTATTAAAAATTCAGGGTGCAATTGACCCACTCCGGATCCAGATGCGCCTGATATTTTTTATAGAAATTGATGGCCGGTTCATTCCATTCCAGCACCTGCCACATCATGCCGCTATAGCCTTTTTCTTTTGCTTCCGCAATAAGTCGATCCATTAAAAGCGCTCCGATTCCCTTTCCTCTGGCTTCCTCCGTTACCAAAATATCCTCCAGATACATGCGTTGGCCTTTCCAGGTGCTGTATCTTATATAATACAATGCAAAGCCCAGGATCAATCCGTTTTCTTCTGCTACGAAAGCCCACCAAACAGGATTGTCGCCAAAGCCGCTATTTATAAAATGCTCCATGGATACAGTAACCTGTTCCGGTGCTTTTTCATATAAAGCGAGTTCCCGAACCAATTCCATGATTCTGCCACAATCTTCTTTTTTAGCCCTTCTTATAGTGATGTTAGATTCCATGCTTCTTTACAATTTTTTATAATTCCTGTTATTTATTTT
>CAZKSY010000055.1:0-10264 GCA_964555605.1 uncultured Chitinophagaceae bacterium
GATCAGCGTAAAAAACAGGTATTGGTGGAATTGCCCGACGGGTTGATGGATATATTCTAAGCGATCAACTGTCTTTATCCCGGATAAAATCGGCCAATAACTTCATTCTGAAATAGAGGTTATGCATCATGGCCGGAATATTGTTTTTTGCATTGGCCAGTGTGTTCCCATTCAACTTCCGGAGGTTTTTTAATTCAATGGTTTTTTCATGGATCTTGTCCATGAGTTTTTCGGTTTCCCAGCCGATGTATTTTTTGTTTCGTTCCTCTTTAACATGCGTGGGGGCTATTTTCCCGGAACGTAGTTTGTGGAAGTGAAAGTTTTCTTTGACCGCTTCCTCATAGGCATCGGTACGAAGTAATTCAATGATGGCATCGTAGGAAGATGCATTCAGAAAGCCATTGTTGAATACGTTCAAATTATCACGTAATTCGATCAACAGTTTTTTCTTCACCACATCATTGGTCTTGGACTGTTTGGTGAGAAAGCTGATAAGGTCTTTAACCGGTGAAAGGCTCAGTTTGATCCATTCCATATTCATATACTAAAGATAAGATTTCAGAAGGCTGTAACTTCATGCTGTTATGACTGCGGAAAATACCCGGATAATCGCCCATTTCGATCTTGATTCCTTCTTTGTTTCGGTAGAAGTGATCAATAATCCTTCGCTGAAAGGCAAGCCGGTTATTGTAGGCGGACGAGAGCGCGGGGTGGTGGCAGCCTGCAGTTATGAAGCACGCAAGTATGGCATTCATTCGGCAATGCCCATGAAAACAGCCCTTCGTTTATGTCCGCAGGCGATTGTGGTCGGAGGGAGCCGGGGGGAATACAGCAAGTATTCCCGAATGGTTACGGCCATCATTGCCGGGAAAGCACCCCTGTTTGAAAAAGCATCTATCGATGAATTTTATATTGATCTCACGGGAATGCAGCGGTTTTTTGATCCGTTTCAATGGACGGTAGACCTGCGTCAATCTATTATTGATCAAACCGGATTGCCGATCTCGTTCGGACTGGCGTCGAGCAAAATGGTAGCCAAGATCGCTACGGATGAAGCTAAACCCAATGGCTACCTGCATATTTTACCCGGAAAGGAAAGGGAATTTCTGGCACCCTTGCGGGTAAATAAGATCCCGGGGGTGGGTACCCATATGAATCAGGTACTCCGTGATCTGGGGATCGAAACCATCAGGGATCTGGCGCAATCAGCCCCCGAGATGCTGGAACGGCAGTTGGGAAAAGCAGGTCCGGATCTTTGGCAGAAAGCCCAGGGCATACATCTTGCGCCGGTGCAACCTTATCAGGAGGCGAAATCGGTATCTACCGAAAATACCTTCGATACCAATGTTACCGATCTAAATTTTTTGCAGAACGAATTGGTGAGAATGACAGAGAAGATCGCCTATGAAATGCGGCAAGAGAATAAGATGGCAGGATGTGTGAGTGTCAAGATCCGTTACCCCGATTTTGAAACCACTTCCAGGCAAACCAGCATACCCTATACGTTTTACGATGATGAACTGATTCCTGTAGTAAAGGATCTTTTCCTGAAATTGTACCGGCCGGGAATGGCCGTACGGCTGGTCGGGGTGCGATTGAGTGAACTCACCGACGAAGCCGTGCAAACCAACCTGTTTAATGATGCCGGCAAGAAGGCCGGTTTGTATAAAGCCATCGATGAACTGAAAAACCGGTTTGGTAAAACCTCCGTGACCAAGGCCACCGGCAAAAAGCCCGACAATGAATAAATAAATTGTAAATTGCTGTAACAGAATCATCGGCTATGCTCTCAAAAAAGGCTCAATATGCATTTCGTGCGCTCACGTATCTGGTGGAGAAATATGATCAGGGCCCTGTCCTGATTTCGGAAATAGCTAAAAAGAAAAAGATCCCACTGAAGTTTCTGGAGAATATTCTGCTGGAATTGCGTAAAGCCGGATTTCTGGAAAGTAAAAAAGGCAAAGGCGGCGGTTATTATATCCCCAAACCCCCTTCGAAAATACCGCTGGCGCCGATCATACGTGTGGTGGATGGCCCCATTGCCATGCTCCCCTGTGTGAGTCTGTACTTCTATAAAAGATGTAAAAACTGCGATGAAAAACACTGCGGCCTGCATGATGTAATGGAAGCCGTTCGTGATGCCCAACTGAGCATCTTAGAAAAGAAAACCCTGCAAGACCTGGTGGCACCGGGGAAGTAAAGTAGAAAGAGAAAGAGAAAGAGAACGGGAAAGCGATTCAATTGTTATACGATGGTTAAAACCCTACTAAATTAGTAGGTTAATAAATCTTCTGTTATATTTGTGCCTGCTTGCTGCTGCCTGTGAAAGATCGTAAACTGATTATTAAACTTTAAAACTTCTTTTTATGTCATTACGATTAGGAGATGTAGCCCCGAATTTTAAAGCGCAAACGACTGCCGGCGACATTGATTTTTATGAATACCTGGGAACCGGGTGGGGTGTATTGTTTTCGCATCCTGCCGACTATACACCGGTTTGTACAACGGAGCTGGGTAAAACAGCATTGTTAGGAGAGGAGTTCGCCAATCGCAATGTAAAAGTATTAGCGGTGAGTGTGGATCCCTTAGACAAGCACCTGGGATGGGTGAAAGATATCAATGAAACACAGCATTGTGAAGTGGGCTTTCCCATCATTGCTGATGAGAACAGGGTAGTAGCGAATCTGTATGATATGATCCATCCCAATGCGTCGGAAACCTTTACGGTGCGTTCTTTATTTGTGATCGGCCCTGATAAAAAAGTAAAACTGATCATTACCTATCCGGCTTCCACCGGTCGTAATTTCTTCGAAGTGTTGCGGGTGATCGATTCCTTGCAATTGACCGCGAAATATAGTGTGGCCACACCTGCCGACTGGAAGAGCGGCGAAGATGTGATTGTTGTACCGGCTGTATCAACGGAAGATGCGATCCAGAAATTCCCGAAAGGCGTTAAAGTGGTGAAGCCGTATTTGAGGTATACACCGCAGCCGGAGTGAGGTATGGGGTATGGGGTATGGGGTATGAAGTCTTTGCGTGACATAGCGCCTTCGCGACTTGGCGGTAAAGCCTAACAAATACTTAACTGCAAAGATCCAAAGGCGAAAAGATTCGAGAAAACCTCAAACCCCATACCTCACACCTTAGTGGAACAACTCCATCGGCGTGATCGGTGTACAATGCTCCGACAATATCATCACTTTTCCTTCTCTTTTAACCACGGTGATGCTACAGCGCTGATCTTCGTCGAAGGGGCGACCGCGGTACACACCCACGCCTTTCCAGCGGGTGCTTACAATGGCTACATCTCCCGATAATTGTACGGAATACGAATCACGGCTTACACGCGAGAGCGCATAAGAGGGCGACCCCGCGGTTTGTACCACCGAATCACGGCTGAATAAACCACCCGATTGGGTAAAATATATATAGGAAGGGGCCAGGGTAGAGTCTACCAGCTCCAGATTCTTCTTCTCCCAGCCTTCATCAAATTTTTTGATCACCGCAATGGCTTCTTCCTCCGTTAAAGGAGGGTATTTCGATTTTTTCCCACAGGAAACCGGCAGCATGGCTACAAGCAGTAAAATAGCCGGCAAAGTTTTTAGGTTCATGGCGCAAATTTATCTGGTTCCTTTCAATTCCCCTGCTTATTCAGGTTCAGCCTGCTTATAGTATCAATGAGCGGTAAAACGAAGCGGACCGGTTATCAACTCCTAACGATCGTTCATGTGGAAAATAATTGAATAAATCCCATCAATTATGGTGGTTTCTTTGTATTTTTAAGCTCTTGCTTGCTATAGTTTTGATATCCATTTGAAGAACAGGGAATTTTATTGAAAAATATTCAAAAGAACTAGTCAACGATGGCAAGCAATCCCGGATTGTACGATCCCTCCTTTGAACATGATGCCTGTGGTATCGGTTTTGTCGCCAGTATCAAAGGGAACAAATCGCACCAGAACATCTCTGATGCACTTACCGTACTGGAAAATATGGAGCACCGTGGTGCCTGTGGTTGTGAAAATAACACAGGTGATGGTGCCGGTTTAATGATCCAGACCCCCCATGAGTTTTTTTTCGAAGAATGTTTGAAGCTGGGAGTGCATCTTCCCGCCTTTGGCCGCTATGGTGTTGGCGTGGTATTCTTTCCCAAAGAGATCAAATTACGTGAAGAGTGTCGTGATATTTTCAACCGCACTGCTGAGAAGCTGGGGCTGGAGATTCTCACCTATCGGAAAGTTCCTGTAAATCCTGATGGTATTGGTTTAACAGCGCTGAGTGTAGAGCCGGAAATGGAGCATGTATTCGTGGCCTGCCCCGATCATATCACGCGTCCGGAAGATTTTGAACGGAAACTTTTCGTACTCCGCAATCACGTTACACACCTGATCAATAATACCGTTCGTAAAGATGCGATCGGATTTTATATTGCTTCTCTTTCCTATAAAACGGTGGTGTATAAAGGACAGCTCACCAGTATGCAGGTGCGTCCTTATTTCCCCGATCTCAGCAATAAGCGCGTGGTTAGTGCCTTTGGTCTGGTGCATTCCCGTTTTGCCACCAATACTTTCCCTTCCTGGAAACTGGCGCAGCCCTTCCGCTTTATTGCACATAACGGTGAAATCAACACGCTGCAGGGCAACCTGAACTGGTTAAAGACCAGTGAACATGTATTTACGTCGCAGTATTTCACCCATGAAGAAATGGAAATGCTGGTGCCGATCATCTCCGGCGGTCAATCAGATTCTGCCTGTCTGGATAATATGATCGAACTGTTGGCCATGACCGGCCGCAGTTTGCCACACGTAATGATGATGTTGATCCCCGAGGCCTGGGATGGTAATGAGCATATGGATCCGGTGAAGAAAGCATTTTATGAATACCATGCCTCCATCATGGAGCCCTGGGATGGTCCCGCCTCTATTTCCTTCACCGATGGAAAGATCATTGGGGCTACACTCGACCGTAATGGTTTGCGTCCTTCCCGTTATTGTGTTACGACCGACGACCGCGTGATCATGGCTTCCGAAACCGGTGTATTGCCGGTTGATCCGGCTACCGTGCGGGAGAAAGGTCGTCTGCAGCCGGGTAAGATGTTCGTGGTGGATATGGAACAGGGTCGTATCATCAGCGATGATGAATTGAAAAAAACGATTTGCGGACAGAAGCCTTATGGCGACTGGCTGAATCAGTATAAGATCCGTTTGGAAGAACTGGAGGAACCGCGTGTTACCTTCACACACCTTTCGGAAGAATCAGTTTTAAAATATCAGAAATCATTCGGGTATTCAACAGAAGATATTGATACCATCATCAAGCCCATGGCCCTGGAGGGCAAGGAGCCGATCGGTTCTATGGGAACGGATGTGCCGCTGGCTGTGTTGAGTGATCAACCCCAGCATCTTTCTTCCTATTTCAAACAATTATTTGCACAGGTAACCAATCCGCCGATCGATCCGATCAGAGAGCGTATGGTGATGAGTCTGGCAACTTTCGTTGGTAACAATGGAAACTTGCTCGATGAAGATCCGATGCATTGTCATACTGTTGCCTTGAAGCAACCGATCCTTACCAGTAAGGAACTGGAAAAGATCCGCAGTATTGATACCGGTATCTTTCAGGCCAAGACATTGCAAACTTATTTCCGTGCAGATGGCAAACCTGATGCATTGAAACGTGGATTGGATCGGGTGTGCCGCTATGCCGAAGATGCCGTACATGATGGTTTTGAAGTATTGATCCTTTGCGACCGCGCGGTGGATAGTGATCACTGTGCCATTCCTTCATTATTGGCAACAGCGGCCGTACATCACCACCTGATCCGGAAAGGATTGCGCGGACAGGTAGGTATTGTGGTTGAAGCCGGTGACGTTTGGGAAGTACATCATTTCGCTTGTTTGCTTGCTTTCGGCGCCACAGCTATCAACCCTTATCTGGCGTTGGCAACCATCCGAAATATGAAAGCAAACGGAAAGTTGCAAACAGAACTGGAGTGGGAAAAACTTCGCTATAACTATATCAAAGCGGTTTGTGACGGCCTCTTGAAAGTATTTTCTAAAATGGGTATCTCTACCCTGCAGTCGTATCAGGGTGCCCAGATATTTGAGATCCTCGGATTGAATAATGAGGTAGTCGATAAATATTTCACCGGCGCTACCAGTCGCATACAGGGTATCGGACTGGAAGAAATTGCCCGCGAGGCATTAGTGAAGCATTATTTTGCGTTCAGTCGTAAAGATATTCCGATTGATCGTTTGCCCGTTGGCGGTATATATCAGTGGAAACGGAAAGGAGAGTTCCATTTGTTCAATCCTACCACCATTCATTTGTTGCAACACGCCACCAAATCGAATGACTACGCCACATTCAAGAAGTATTCACGTTATGTGAACGATCAGAGTGAAAAGGCTGCCACCTTACGGAGTTTGTTTGATTTTAAGCGGAATCGTCCAGCTATATCCATCGACGAAGTAGAACCTGCCGAATCGATCTATAAGCGTTTTGCTACCGGTGCCATGAGTTTCGGTTCGATTTCCTGGGAAGCCCACACCACCCTGGCCATTGCCATGAATCGTTTGGGGGCCAAAAGTAATACGGGAGAGGGTGGGGAAGATGAACGTCGTTATGAGAAATTACCCAATGGAGATTCCATGCGTTCGGCGATCAAGCAGGTGGCTTCGGCCCGTTTTGGGGTGACCAGTTTATACCTCACGGAAGCGGATGAATTACAGATCAAAATGGCGCAAGGGGCCAAGCCCGGCGAGGGTGGTCAGTTGCCCGGACATAAAGTGGATGAGTGGATCGGTAAAACCCGACACTCTACACCGGGTGTAGGTTTGATATCACCCCCACCCCACCACGATATTTATTCAATCGAGGATCTGGCACAGTTGATCTTCGATCTGAAGAATGCGAACCGCGCCGCCCGTATCAATGTGAAGCTGGTATCGAAAGCCGGTGTAGGCACCATCGCAGCGGGTGTGGCCAAAGCCAAGGCCGATGTGATCCTGATCTCCGGTCATGATGGTGGTACAGGAGCTTCTCCGATTTCTTCGATCAAACATGCGGGTTTGCCCTGGGAATTGGGATTGGCCGAAACCCATCAAACACTGGTAAAAAATAAATTGCGCAGTCGCGTAGTGGTACAGGCCGATGGTCAGATGAAGACCGGACGTGATATTGCGATCGCTGCCTTATTGGGTGCTGAGGAATGGGGTGTGGCAACCGCTGCCCTCGTGGTGGAAGGTTGTATCATGATGCGCAAATGTCATATGAATACCTGTCCTGTAGGAGTGGCCACTCAGGATCCTGAATTACGCAAGCGCTTTACCGGAGATCCTGATCATGTGGTGAATTTCTTCCGTTTCATTGTACAGGAATTGCGGGAGATCATGGCGGAATTAGGATTCCGTACGGTACAGGAAATGGTGGGCCAGGTAGATTGTTTACAACCACGGGAAAATATCGTGCATTGGAAATACAGTAAGCTCGATCTGTCGCCTATATTATATAAAGAGCCGGCTTCCTTGTACACCGGTTTGTATAATCAGGAAGCACAGGATCATGGTCTGGCCAGCGTATTGGATTGGCAGTTATTAGAGAAAGCGCAGCCGGCGATTGACAAACAGGAACGCGTAAGCGCTTCTTTCCCGATCAGGAATACCGATCGTACGGCCGGTACCATTCTGTCGAATGAGATCACCAAGAAATATAAAGCAGTAGGACTTCCGGAAGATACGATCCATTTCAAATTCAATGGAACGGCCGGACAGAGTTTCGGAGCTTTTAATACAAAGGGCATCACGCTCGAACTGGAGGGCGATGCGAATGATTATTTTGGCAAAGGGCTGAGTGGCGCCAAATTGATCGTTTATCCTCCAAAGAATTCCAGCTTTACCGCCGAGGATAATATCATTATTGGAAATACCGCCTTTTATGGTGCAACCGATGGCGAATCCTTTATCCGTGGTAAGGCAGGAGAGCGATTTGCCGTGCGTAATTCTGGTGTAAATGCTGTGGTGGAAGGTGTGGGTGATCATGGTTGCGAATACATGACAGGAGGTACGGTGGTAATCCTGGGAAATACCGGTCGCAACTTTGCTGCCGGTATGAGTGGTGGTATTGCCTACATATACGATGTAAAAGGACAATTCCGTTCGCACTGCAATATGGAAATGGTCGATCTGGATCCTTTAGAGGCGGCAGATATCGCCGTGGTGCAGCAATTGCTGGAAAAGCATCATCGTTACACAGGAAGTACCGTCGCACGCTTTGTGTTGAATGATCTGGAGAATCAGGCGAAGAACTTTATTAAAGTGTTCCCTAAAGATTATAAGAAGGTGTTACTGGAAAGAGCCGCCGGTTCGAAGCAGAAAGTTTGATCACTTGAAAAGGTGGAGCGCAGCAAAAGGAACACAATAGAAACAACAACTCTTAAAGAATACTATTCCTCAATGGGCAAGCCAACAGGATTTATCGAATTTACCCGGGAACTTCCCGGCAAAGCACCGGTTCAGGATCGGTTGAAAAATTATAATGAGTTCACCGGAAAATTCACCGAAGAGAAACTTAATAATCAATCGGCCCGCTGCATGAATTGCGGTGTACCGTTTTGTCACAGTGGTTGCCCTTTAGGCAATGTGATACCCGAGTTTAATGATGCCATTTATCGAAAAGAGTGGAAAGAAGCGTACGACATTCTCCGCTCTACCAATAATTTTCCGGAATTCACCGGGAGGATATGTCCGGCCCCCTGCGAATCTGCCTGCGTGCTGGGCATCAATCAACCACCGGTGGCCATTGAAGAGATCGAAAAGCATATTATAGAAATCGCCTTCGAAAAGGGTTTTGTGGTGCCCCGCAAGCCCAGTCTGCGTAGCGGAAAGAAAGTAGCGGTGGTGGGCAGTGGTCCGGCCGGATTAGCGGCTGCGGCGCAATTAAATTATGCCGGACATTCGGTAACTGTATTTGAGCGGGATGCCGCCCCGGGTGGTTTATTACGGTATGGAATACCCGATTTTAAATTAGAGAAATGGGTGATCGATCGTCGTATCAAAGTGATGGAAGAAGAAGGCGTGGTATTCCGTTGTCATGCCAATGTAGGGGTGAATATCCCCATCAATGATCTGTTGCGTGAGTTTCATGCGATTGTTTTGGCCGGTGGTTCCACCGTGCCCAGAGATTTGAATATACCCGGAAGGGAATTAAAAGGGGTGCATTTTGCTATGCAGTTCCTGAAGCAGCAGAATAAGCGCAATGCTGGTGCTGATCCATTGGCCTTCGGACAGGTAGAGAGCAATATTTATACTGAAAACATACTGGCTGCTGCTAAGAATGTAGTGGTGATCGGAGGGGGTGATACCGGCAGTGACTGTGTGGGAACTTCTAATCGTCAGGGAGCCCGCAGTGTTACCCAGTTTGAGTTATTACCCAAACCACCCGAATCGCGCACCCCGGCGATGCCCTGGCCAACCTATCCCATGACCCTCAAAACCTCTACCTCACATGAAGAGGGGGCCGACAGGAAGTGGGCCATTGCCACAAAGGAATTTATTGGCGATGGTAAAGGGAATTTGAAGGCCCTGAAAGTGGTGGATCTGGAATGGACGGCCAGTGCTGATGGTCGCCCGGCACAATTCACCGAGCGCCCCGGCAGTGAGCGTGAAATGCCCTGTGAACTGGCTTTACTGGCGATGGGATTTGTGCACCCTCAGCATGAGGGATTGTTGCAGGAGTTAGGAGTGGAATTGGATGAGCGCGGCAATGTGCGGGCCACCGAGAAAGACTACCATACCAATATTAATAAGGTGTTTACTGCGGGTGATATGCGTCGCGGGCAAAGTTTGGTGGTATGGGCCATCAGTGAGGGCCGCGAGTGTGCGCGCAAAGTAGATGAGTATCTGGTTGGAAAATCTTTACTGGAAACAAAAGATCATTTTCTGGTTTTGAGCCAGTAAAAGTCTGTAAATAACTGAAAGCCACCCCGATGGGGTGGCTTTTTTAGGTCGATTTTAATATATTATAAATAATTCTATATGATAAAATAAGGCGAAAAACGTTTAAAAAATAGAAAATATCGAATAATTAGTGAAACTAACAAGTGTTACAGATGAAAAAACGTAGTTTTAACAGTAAATATAACATATATATTTATTTCATAAAGTAACAATTAAAATCAAACGTATGAGTAAGAGGACTGCCAAGCAAATTGCTCCATTTCTGATCCTGATGATCATTGCTGTGATTGCGATGTTCATCAAGCCCG
>CAZKSY010000055.1:10364-13775 GCA_964555605.1 uncultured Chitinophagaceae bacterium
GCTCCATTTCTGATCCTGATGATCATTGCTGTGATTGCGATGTTCATCAAGCCCGAGGCCGACTATGTGCCCGGTCCTAACGATCCCCAATACAATCCTGCGGATATTGCCTGGGTATTGGTAAGCACTGCCCTTGTGTTTTTGATGACTCCTGGTCTCGCTTTTTTCTATGGCGGTATGGTGCATCGCAAGAATGTGATCTCTACCATGATCAAGAGTACGGTAGCCGCTGGTGTGGTAGGCGTGTTGTGGGTGGCTTGTGGTTTCAGTTTAAGTTTTGGGGAGTCGATCGGGGGTTTTATCGGCAATCCCACCACGTTTGCTTTTTATCAGGGGGTGAAATCAGGGGCTGCATGGCCTTTGGCGAATAGCATACCGCTGACCTTGTTCTCTCTGTTTCAATTGATGTTTGCGATCATTACCCCCGGACTGGTAGTGGGAGCGGTGGCGGAGCGTATTCGTTTTACCTCCTATATTCTTTTCATTGTATTATTCTCTTTGTTGGTATATGCTCCTGTAGCACATTGGAGCTGGCATCCGGAGGGTTTCCTCGCGAAGATGGGTGCCTGGGACTTTGCGGGTGGTACGGTAGTGCATATTACAGCTGGTTGTGCGGCCTTGGCGGGCGCCCTGGTATTGAAGCGTAGAAAATCGCATGTGGAGCAGAAAGAAGTGCCACCAGCGAATGTGCCTTATGTTTTGATCGGAACAGGATTGTTATGGTTCGGTTGGTTTGGTTTCAATGCCGGATCTGCCGTGGGTTCTACTCCTTTGGCTGTAAACGCTTTTGGCACCACTGCTACAGCCGCCGCTGCTGCCGGTTTGGGTTGGATGTTCTTTGATGTGATCAAGGGTAAAAAGCCCTCTGTGCTTGGCTTCTGTATTGGGGCTGTTGTTGGCTTAGTTGCCATTACACCAGGGGCCGGATATGTAGGGATTCCGCAGAGTATCATCATTGGTGTTATCGGTGCAATGGTTTCGAATATTGCTGTTGGATTAAAGCAGAAATCTACCCTCGATGACACGCTGGATGTATTCCCCTGTCATGGATTAGGGGGTATGGTAGGGATGTTACTTACCGGTGTATTTGCCAGTACGGCGGTACATGGTATCAAGGATGGTCCGGAGGGATTGTTCTATGGTAATCCGGCTTTCTTCTTCACACAGTTAAAAGCCATGGCTATTGTGGTTGTGTATAGTTTCAGTGTTTCCTTTGCCATATTCAAAGTGATCAATTTCTTCCTGCCCTTGCGCGTGAGTGAACTGGATGAGGAAATTGGATTGGATGCTTCGCAGCACAATGAAAAATACATGCAGGGAACCTTGCTGGTACACAGCAATGGGGAATACAAAGAGAAGGATCTGGTAGATGCCGAATAATAGTGATCTGAACGAATCATAAAAAAAGGTACAGCCAATGAACAGGTTGCGCTAACAACCTGAGGCTGTACCCTTATAACAATTAAAATCTATTACAATGGTACGAAATTTTTTTGTGGCCGTAGTGGCCACATGTTCCACGTTATTTTCCTTCGCTCAAACCGCCTCCCTTTCTATAGATACGGCTGCCGCTGCATCCGCTGCCGTTCCTGAGCCCAAACCGGTACTGAGTATCACCGGTTCGGCGGATGTGTATTATCGTTTCGATTTCGCGAAAACCCGCGCCAATAATTTTACCAGTTTTACCAATTCGCATAATTCCTTTGCACTGGGTATGGCCAGTATCAAACTGGAACACAAATCGGAGAAAGTTGGTGTAGTAGCCGATCTGGGTTTTGGTACCCGCGCCAAAGAGTTTACCTATAATGATGAAGGGATCCTTTCAGCCGTAAAACAACTATATGTTAGTTACTCGCCCAGTTCCTGGTTAAAGTTTACAGCGGGTTCCTGGGCCACGCATGTAGGTTATGAATTGCTCGACCCGCAGTTGAACCGTAACTACAGTATGTCGTATATGTTCACCAATGGTCCTTTCTCGCATACCGGTATCAAAGCAGAGATCAGTAAAGGCAATCATGGCTTTATGCTGGGTTTGTCGAATGCTACCGATTTCCGGATTCCTCCCGATGGCAAGATCAACAAGAAGTTTTTACTGGCACAGTATAGTGTAGCCCTGAATGAAAATGTAAAACTCTATCTGAACTATGTGGGAGGGAAGAACCCCGACTCTTCCAAGACATCGCAGTTCGATGCCGTACTTACCGCAAAGATCAATGATCTGTTCAGTATTGGATATAATGGTACCGTGAATAGTACCAAAGCATGGGATGGCGCTAAGAATGCCGATGCAAAAAGCTGGTGGGGATCTGCGCTCTATCTGAATCTGGATCCTACACCGGTATTTGGATTGACACTGCGTGGGGAATTGTTCAGTGATAAAAATCAGTTGAAGATGTTTGCACCAGCCGCAGCCGGTGGATCTGTTTTTGCTACTACCTTATCAGCCAATTTTAAAACAGGCGGATTCATTTTTATACCTGAGTTCCGTTTTGATAGTGCCGGAGAATCTATATTCATTGATAAGAATGGTGCGGCCAAATCATCTTTTGCATCCTTTACACTGGCCGCCATTTATTCCTTCTGATAAATGTTAACATGTATTTCTGTTCTTGCTTTTTTATAAACGCCTTTTAACCGGCAAGCAATCGTTGACGTCTCCCTGTTTCTACAGGGAGACCTTTTTTATAGTCTATCATATTAATAGACATTACTTAACAATTTCTTAAGACCTATTAATTTTTTACAAAGGTTACCTTTTGTACATTTGTGTATTAATAAACGTAGCGCTATTGCAGCGAAACACTAACGGACTGGTTTCCTGAATGCTACGACTCTTCTGATTGAATTTGCCCCATACTGATTTGTTGCGAGCCAGTTATGAAAAAAGCCTTGCTGCCTTTTTCAGTAACTAAATATCACATATATGAAATCACAAATGAGAATGATTCGTGTTGTAGCCATCGTGGCTTTGTTTACCGCTGCTTTTAGCTTTTCTTCTTTCACTACAATCAATGGTGAAAAGAATCGTATCGAGAATGAAAAAAGCCGTCCGGATCTGCAGGTGAAATTCCTGGGTGCCAATGCCGGTTTTCTTTATTTCGAATTGTCTATGCAGCAAGCTGAGGCACTGCGTTCCAGTCTGCGCATTTTGAATGAAGAGGGAAATGAACTTTATGCTGAAACCCTGTTCAACAAATCAACCGTACGTAAGATCAAATTACCGAAGGATGATGCAGAGAAGCTGGAAGTACTTTATAACACCACAAAAGGTGATGTAAAGAAAGTGCTGTCTATCCAGATTAAAGTACAGGAAGCGATCGAGGTGAAAGAGATCCGTTGATTCCTTCCCTAATTTTTTGAGGGCTTATAAACAATGATTACGTCCCCCGTTTCTACGGGGGACTCTTTTTT
>CAZKSY010000055.1:13875-25847 GCA_964555605.1 uncultured Chitinophagaceae bacterium
TCTAATTTTTGTGCAATGGCCAGCGCATTTTCAGCATGTTTGTCCATGCGCAGATACAATGTTTCTAAACTTTTACTCAGTACCCAGGCGTTGAACGGACTCATGGAGGGGCCTGTATTGCGCACAAAAAGATATAAGGGATGGATCAATTCCTTTCTTCCCACTACTACACCGCCTAAAACCCGTCCTTGTCCGTCAATGAATTTGGTCGCAGAATGGATCACGAGATCTGCCCCGAGAGGAATGGGTTGTTGTACGGCTGGAGTAGCAAAACAATTATCTACCACAAAAAGTACATTATGTTTTTTACAGATTCCTGCCAGGTATTCGATATCGATGATGTCGAGGCCGGGGTTCGACGGTGTTTCTACATACAGCATTTTGGTGTTGGGCCTGATCAAGGCTTCCACCGTTTCAGGTTGATTCATGTTGAAGTATGAAGACTCAATGCCCCATTTCGGTAAGAATTTAGTGAGAATGGTATGCGTGGAACCAAACACCGCGGAAGCTGATACAATATGATCGCCCTGCGATAAAAACGTCATGAACGTAGAAAATACGGCTGCCATACCGGTGCCTGTTGCAATACCGTCATCTGTTTTTTCCAATGCTGCGATCTTACTGATGAATTCATCCACTGTTGGATTGGAAAAGCGGCTGTAGATATTTACATCCAGAGAATCATCGGCAAAAGCAGCCGCCATTGATTCGGCATTGTCATAGGTAAAACTGCTGGTCAGAAACAGCGGCGTGCTGTGTTCTTTCTCTCCGGTTTTTGTTGTTTGAATGCGGATGGCTTGTGTACGTGGATCTGTTGACATAACGGTATGTTTTTTTATACAGCTGTTTCGCTGTACAAGATCATGGTATTAATTAATGGTAACGACTTCTTCGTTAACCACCACATGAAAGTTGATCGTAGCGCCGGCACGACGTAATGTTTCTGCTACAGAACAATATTTGTTAATGGATAATTCGGCGGCACGGTAGGCTTTTAAGGGATCTACCTCCCCGGTAAGTTTGAAGGTAATGTCGAGATGCTCCCATAAAGCAGGTTCTTTTCCTTTTTCTCTTTCACCATCTACCAGTATCTCAAGGGAGTTGAATGACTGCCGTTGTTTTTTAAGAATGCTCACCATGTCTACACCACTGCATCCGCAGAGGGCGGAGAGCATGGTTTGCATGGGCCGAAATCCGGCGCCACCGCCGCCCTGATCTACAGGGATATCGATATGCATATGATGACCACTGGCATCGGTTACAACGAAACCGAAATCGGCCTGGGTTCTTTTAGCGTGCATTAAAGGCATAACAGGAGTTTGCCCGCAAAGATACAGGTAGGAAGGGGTTTGCCCTATCGAAATGCGTAATTAAGTAGTCTGACTAACTATTGTTCATTTTCACTGTGGGGAAGATCCTCCCGATGGGGAAATACATAGCGGTAATACTGTTCCTCCAGATCTTTGTAATAAAGCCCCAGCGGGATCAGGGTCATTACCATCAGCAGTGCTTTCCACTGCAGGGCAGCAGGATAGTAAAGTAAGGGGGCCAGCAGCAAGGCCGATAATCGTAGCCATTCCAAATGGAAAACCCATTTCTTTTGTTCCATTATGGCCCCGCAGTTGATGAGCGTTAGTAACACAAAAGCCACAAAGCCCACTTTAAAAGTGGTATTAAAATAGGTTTCCCAACCAATGAAAAGGGTAGATGCAATCAGGATCAGCAGCATTTGGGTGATTACATATTTGTTCAGTGGCTTTTCTATTGCCATCGGATTCTTTTTGACCCGAAACAAGTTTTCTGCTTTTTCGCGGAGTGTTGGGTCAAAATGTTCAGGTTTACCAAACAGTACCTGCCATTTTCCACGAAAACTTTTTTGGGCCCGAATGCCCAGCCATAATTCGATCGCAAAATGAAAATGCTGCCATAAAAAACTATACGTATTCAATTGTTTGGTTAAACCATACACGGGTTCCTCTTCTTCTTTCTGAAAGGTGCCCAGTAATTTATCCCAGATAATCAGTACATCGCCATAATTTTTATCGAGGTATTTATCATTGCTGGCATGATGTACCCGGTGATGCGAAGGGGTTACCAGAATGTATTCAAGAATGCCCAGTTTACCGATGGCACGTGTATGTATGAAAAAAGGATAGAGGCCATGCAGGATCAGTAGGCTGGTGATCATAGGAGCCGGAAAGCCCAGTAGAGGCAATACACACCAGAAGCCGGTTCTGACAATAGCCTGTAGTACGGTTATGCGGGCGGATACACTGTAGTTGTAGTCTTCACTTTGATGATGCACTACATGCACCATCCACAAAATATTCATTTCATGTGCCAGGCGATGATACCAATACCAAATGAAATCGGTGAGGAAGAATAGCGCCAGCCACCATCCCAGGGTACTTTCAATTTCAAAGAGCCCGTATCTTTTTTGTATGGCATCATAAATAAAATAAAAATATCCGGCCACCAAGGTATCGCAGAGACGTTCCGCAATGCCAATACTCACATTGGCTACGGTATTGTGTAAATCGTAATAGTGTAGCCCTTTCTTTTTGGTATACCACCATTCGGCTGCTATCAAAGCTACAAAGGCGGGTATGGCCCAGGCTAAATAATTCCAGTGCATGCGTTTATTTTTTGATGAGTCTGATCTGTATGGGGCCTGTACCTTTTTCCCATCGAAATCTCGCTGTTTTATAATCGAGATGTTCGATGATGATATCCAGCGGCAAATCGCTCCATGTTTTCAATAAGAAGCAGCCACAGGAATCTGTTCTGGTTTCCGTTTCCCCATTGGTTGTACTGATCAGGGCTTTTTCTATGGGAAGATCTGTATCAGACAATAAAATAACACCCCACATTTGCCTGGGCGCTGTTTTCAGGAAATCGTTATAGCTAATGATCATACGAAAAAAGTTTTAGCGGTTCCCTTCATGCCAACAATTGTAACAGCGGATCAATATTGATCTGTTGCAGGTATGCATCGAGTGGTGCTGTGGATTCAAATACGCGAACAATGCGCAGGTCTTTGCCCCCTACCGGGTGATCGGTATATAATAATTCGATGTAAAAGTTGCCGGAAGTATAAAGATAAAAGCGGCCGTCGTCGCTGCTGCGATGCGCCAATTGGATCCCGCTATTTCTCAAAAACCGGAATTGCTCAGGCTGGGGTTGCGCTAAAAATTGCATCAGAGTCATGCTATTTCTTTTAGTCTATTAAAATAATAGACTAAAAATACAGAAAAAATCGTTCTCCTTGTATTAGATTCGTTAAAAGTCTATAAATTTGATAGATTAATAAAATAGTGGATTTTTATGGAGAAAATATATCTAAGTGACGCGGGACCTAAAGTATCGCCCGCTGTTTACGGATTCTGGCGTTGGGAGCAGTATAGTGATGCCGGTCCGGCTTTAATGGAACGATTGGTGCGTAAATGTCTGGAGTTAGGGATCAACACCTTTGATCATGCCGATCGGTACGGGCATTATAACTGTGAAGCTGATTTTGGAAAGTTATTGAAGAAGAAATTATTTCGGCGGGAGGAGGTGGTATTATTCAGTAAATGCGGGATCAATCAACCGCATCCTTCGCGACCCGATATCAGGGTATTGCATCATAATACCTCGGCCCGACATATTGAAGAGAGTGTAGAACGTTCATTGAAACATCTTCATACCGATTATCTGGATATATTTCTGCTGGATCCATTGGATCCCTTATCCAATATAGAGGAAACGGCCTTGTCGTTGGAGCGCTTGCGTTCTGCGGGAAAGATCCGGAATATCGGTGTATCGAATTTCAGTGTTTTCCAGCATCAATTACTGGCGTCTATTTTGCGGGTGCCCATTGTAACCCATCATGTAGAGTTGAGTTTGCTGAACACTGCGGCATTGGATAATGGCCAGTTGGATTACAGTAAACAACGCTTTATGCGTCCGCTGGCTGCGGCGCCACTGGCCGGTGGACGGATCGAGAATGGAACTGATGCATTGAGTGTACGGGTGCGTGAAAAGCTTCAGGAAATTGCGGCCCGATATGAGGCAAATATAGAATCGGTGGCTACGGCGTGGATCATTAAACTCGGGGCGCTGCCCTTGGTAGGGACGGCTAATGAGCAACGCTTACAGAATATTGTGAATGCTTTTGGAATAGAGCTTTCGCATCAGGATTGGTACGAACTTTATAATGCGTCCAGAAATATTCAATAGTTTTCTATCAGGTAGGGGGCGACTGCCGGGGCAGACCCCCTTTTATTTTTTGTTCAGGAAGTTTTGTGCCTGTTGGAAGGCAGAAATAAAAGCCTTGAATTTATTATCGGTATTGGGCCAACTGATCGTTTCCTGCTTCAGCATGGTTTCAATTTGATCATAGGCTTTGCGGCTATCATCCAGGTCATAAAAATGGGTATGCCATTCGGCATTTAATTCTTCAAAAGGTACCAATGCAAAGCCATTTCCATAAATTTTTATAGGTCCCTTTAAACTGCGTACGTCCAGATAGTTGATTTTGGCTTCCAGAGCCCAGGCAAAATAACGTTCCCAGTAATGGAAATAATTGAGGATGCGGTGGCGTAATGCGGTATCGGATTCTTTTTTCAGCGGTGCCATCCGCCATTGATTGTTGCTGACATGAAAGGGGTTTTCGTTTGGGTCGGGGAAGGGGTCGGCAATGCCGGTGAATAACATCTGGCAATCATCCGTATTGTCGGGGCGAATATCCAACGCCAGTTCCTTCGCACTGCTATTGATGATCCGGAGTTTTTGTACCTTTTTTTGGGATGATTGTAATTCAATGCTGCCGTTATTGACCATCCAGGTGCCGGTTTCAAAGCTCACCAGGTCGGAACTGTATTGTCCGTTTTGCTGCAGATGGATAAAATTAGCCGGCGTTAGAACAGGATCTTTTCGGGCCCCCGTAGATTTTCTGTTTTCGAGGGTGAAAAACCAGGTCTTGGCTAATTGTTCCTTTTCAGGCCGACAACTGCCCAGAATAACTATAATGAATAACGCCAGGAATAAACGAACGTATTGAAATAGGTTTCGCATATTCAAAAATAAGTATTTTGATATTTACCACTATGTCTGTCGGCAATAATACCTGTTTGTTCAGATACCGCGGTCGGGATCGAACCGACGTAAAAGGACTTGCCCTCCTTCACCTTACCACTCGGCCACGCGGTTTTGTTTTTTTTCTTTCTTTACTCAACCAAAAGCGGCTTCCGTTTCCGTTTCCGTTGCGTTTTCTTTGAAATAGGATTCATGGGTTTGACTGTTGCGCAGCCAGGCGAATTGTTCGTATAAAGCCACTACTTTCCCAATGATGATCAGGGTGGGAGAGGAGAAGCTGATGGCGTTGAAATGTGTTTTGTGTTGATGGATCGGGGCTACCGATACAAATTGATTACTGGTGGTGGCTTGTTCCACTACAGCAATATATTTATCGGATGTGATCTGATTTTTTTTCAACTGCTCTACAACGGTATCAATATTTTCTGCCGACATATAGAATACCAATGTATCATCAGTTTGTGCCAGGTCTCTCCAGTAGTGCTCATTCCCCGGTTCCACTTTATTATAGGTAAGAAACCGAACAGCCGCAGCATAGTTTCTGGCCGTAAGAGGAATTCCGGTATAAGCGGCTGCTCCCAGTGCGGCAGAAATACCGGGGATCAGCTCGTATCGAATATTCTGTTCGATCAGCGTTTGTAATTCATCGAGAATATTAGAGAAAACCGATACATCGCCCCCTTTCAAGCGCACCACCTTTTTTCCGGCACGCGCATAACGGATCATCAGGCCATTGATGGACTTTTGATGGGTGGCAATACCTTTTTTGGCAGCCCTGCCCACAAAGATCACTTTGGCTTTGGGGGATACATAGTTTTCCAGGATATCACGGCTCACGAGTTTATCGCTTAGTATGATATCGGCCTGTTGCAGGGCTTTGGCTGCTTTAACCGAGATCAGGTCGGGATCACCTGGCCCCGCACCAGCAATGATCACTTTGCCGGGAGATGCCAGCGTGCTGGACTGCTCCGGTGATTTTTCCGTAGGGGAACGTGCAGTATGGCTACTGCGGGAAGCAATTAACATTGTTCATTGTTTACGATTATAAATAGTCGTGCAGGGATTTTCCCTTTACACCATTTATAACATCAAACAATTACTCTACCAAATTAGTAGACAAATATAAGGAAAAAGAAATAAGAAATAAGTAATAAGAAATAAGTAATAAGAAATAAGAAATGAGAAAATGAGGGACGATTGGAATATAAATGGCATACAACTGTTAGCAGCTCAATTATAAAACCTTGATTTCTACGACCCTTTATAATTTAAACTAATACTACCTATTTTGGCCTTCTTACCATAGGCTACCAATTTATTGTACGCTTACCCCACTTTCTCATTTCTTATTTCTTATTACTTATTTCTTATTTCTATCTTTCTTCCTATATTTGCAGTAGTTCTTTGCGGTTCACTTATCAAGAAAGGCGGAGGGTATGGCCCGATGAAGCCTTGACAACCTGTTTTCTATATTACCACATATAGAAGGCAAGGTGCCAATTCCAACCCGGTAAAACGGGATAGATAAGTCTGAAGATCAGCTCAATTACTCTACCTTTTTATACCATCAAGCTTTTCTGACGACCTGTCGGAAAAGCTTTTTTGTTTTCAGCCCATTGCTGAATGGCTTTTCCTCCATTTTCCTGACGAGTGTCCCCACTGTTTATTCAATTGTTTCGTCGCAAACGGAACGCAAAACTGTTTAACATGATGATGTATCAAAACAAACCAAAGACCTGGGTCTTGCCCGGTTGGGAGCATGTATTACCGCCAATTAACTTAAATTTTACAGTATGGTGGCAGTATGTAAAAAAGATGCGGATTACCTTTATGATTCATCTTTTTAAGAAATGGCAACAGCAGCAAACTGGAATGCAATTCATATGGCCAGCCATGGCTGTACCTGTTGTTGTTGTGTGTGCTGATACAACGGCCCCCCGCATTTTTACTCCCAGGCAAGTACGCTTTTCATTGGAGCATTTTTCATTTATTAACCGGTATTAAACCACAAATAATTTTCACATGAGTCAGCATTTTGAAACCTTACAATTACACGCAGGACAACAGATCGATCCCACGACAAAATCGCGTGCGGTTCCTATTTATCAAACCACTTCCTACGCCTTTAATAATAGCGAGCACGCGGCCAATCTCTTTGGCTTGCGTGAGTTTGGTAATATCTATACCCGTATCATGAACCCGACCACCGATGTGTTTGAGCAGCGTATGGCAGCACTGGAAGGCGGTGTGGCAGCACTGGCTACCGGTTCGGGACAGGCAGCACAGTTTCTGGCCTTGAATAATATTCTGCAGGCGGGGGATAATTTTATTACCACCAGCTTTTTGTACGGAGGTACCTTCAATCAGTTTAAAGTGGCGTTCAAGCGCCTCGGTGTGGAAGCCCGTTTTGCGGAGGGCGATAATGTAGACAGTTTTGCTAAACTGATCGACACGAATACCAAGGCGATTTATCTGGAAACCATTGGCAATCCCCGTTTGAACATTCCTGATTTCGAAAAATTTGCCGCACTGGCGAAGGCGCATGATCTTCCGTTGATCGTGGACAACACTTTTGGTGCCGGCGGCTATCTGTTCCGTCCATTAGAACACGGTGCCAACATTGTGGTGGAATCGGCTACCAAATGGATCGGCGGTCATGGTACTACCATCGGCGGTGTGATCATTGATGGTGGTAATTACAATTGGGGTAATGGCAAGTTTCCGCAATTTACCGAGCCATCCGAAGGGTATCATGGACTGAAATTCTGGGATGTATTCGGACAAGGTAATCCGTTAGGTCTGCCCAATATTGCTTTTATCATTCGTGCCCGTGTAGAAGGATTGCGTGATTACGGTTCGGCCCAATCACCGTTTAATTCATTTTTGTTATTACAGGGTTTGGAAACACTTTCGTTGCGTGTGGAGCGTCATGTAGAAAATACCCTGAAACTGGCTACCTGGCTGGAATCGCACCCGCAGGTGGAATTTGTGTGGTATCCGGGATTGCAAAGCAGTCCGTATCATGAACTGGCCAAAAAATACCTGAAGCGTGGATTTGGCGGGGTATTGCAGTTTGGTATTAAAGGTGGATTGGAAAATGGAAAGAAATTTATTGATTCCCTGAAGCTGGTGAGTCATCTGGCCAATGTGGGAGATGCTAAAACACTGGCCATTCATCCCGCTTCTACTACACATGAGCAATTGAGTGAGAAGGAAAGAGAGGCGAGTGGTGTGTTGTCAAATCTCATTCGCATCAGTGTGGGGATTGAGCATATTGATGATATAAAGGCAGATTTTGAGCAGGCGTTTGGGAAGGTGAGAGGTGAGAGGTGAGAGGTGAGAGGTGAGAGGTGAATAGTGAATGGTGCTCCGCTCCCCGTAGCCTTGGCGAAGGGGAGAATAGTTAATAAATAAATTGATGTCAACCCAACAATTCCATTACAGGCAGCCATTTCAACTGGAGAGCGGTGCGACGTTGCCCGAGCTGCAATTGACCTATACTACATTGGGTCAGTTGAATCAGGCGAAGGATAATGTGGTATGGATATTTCATGCCTTGACGGCGAATAGTAATCCGGCGGAATGGTGGCCTGGATTGGTGGGTGAAGGAAAGTATTTTGACCCGAGTCGTCATTTTATCATTTGCGTGAATAAACCGGGTAGTCCTTATGGCAGTAGCAGTCCGATCAGTAACGATCCCGCTACAGGTGAACCTTACTATACCCGTTTCCCGGTTTTTACGATCCGTGATATTATGCGCGGCTATCAGTTATTGCAACAGCATTTGGGGATCACTAAGATCTGGGTAGGTCTTGGCGGCAGTACGGGTGGCATGCAATTGCTGGAATGGGCCGTGGAAGACCCGGAACTATTTGAGCATATTGTTCCCATTGCCACCAGTGCGGTATTGGCGCCCTGGGGGATCGCCTTCAATGCCTCTCAGCGTATGGCCATTGAAGCAGATGCCAGTTGGCAGGAACCCAGACCCGATGCCGGACAGAAGGGATTGGCAGCGGCCCGGTCTATTGCGTTGTTAAGTTATCGGCATTATAACGGTTATGCCATCACGCAGAACCGCGATAAACAATTTGTGTCGCTGGATCCCGCTGTGGTGTATGCGGCCGATAATTACCAGCGCTATCAGGGAATCAAGCTGGTGAATCGTTTCAATGTGGTTTGTTATTACCGGTTAACGCAAACGATGGACAGTCATGATCTCTCGCGCCACCGCGGATCACTGGAACAGGCATTGGGACGGATCAAAGCCAGAACCCTTGTTGTGGGCATTGATTCAGATGTGTTGTATCCGTTAGAAGAACAGCGATTCCTGCATGCACATATTCAGGGAGCAAAACTATTGGTATTGGCCAGCGACTTTGGGCACGATGGTTTTTTGCTTGAGTATGATGTGATCGAGAAGGCCCTGCAGGAATTTTTAGGAGATAGATCTTATAATCATTTAAAAATAGTGAATCAGTAATGGAAACGCAGAAACAGTTAGTGATCGGATTGTTCGGATTCGGTGTAGTGGGTGAAGGATTATACAAGGTGTTGCAGCAAACACCTTCCTTGAAAGCCCGCATCAAAAAAGTATGTATCAAAGATGCCAGCAAGCCCCGTAATGCTCCGGCGGAACTTTTTACGACCGACAGGGAGGAGTTGCTGAACGATGCCGAGATCAATGTGATCGTGGAAGTGATCAATGAAAGCGAACCTGCTTTTTATATTGTGAAAAAGGCTTTGCTGAATGGTAAAGAGGTAGTGAGTGCCAGTAAGAAAATGCTGGCCGAGCACCTGGTGGAGTTGCTGGAATTGCAGAAGCAAACCGGTTTATCCCTCCTGTATGAAGCATCGGCCTGTGCTTCCATTCCGGTGATCCGTAATCTGGAAGAATATTATGATAACGACTTATTGCATTCTATCCGTGCGATCGTGAATGGATCCACCAATTTCATTCTGACCAAAATGTTCGAAGAGCGCCTGGATTATAAGGAAGCGGTATTGCTGGCCCAGCAATTGGGTTTTGCCGAAGCAGATCCCAAGCTCGATGTGGAAGGATATGATGCCGTTAACAAATGGACCTTATTGTTGAATCATGCGTACGGTATTGTTTCGCATCCGGATAAGATACTGTTTACCGGTATCCAGAGCATTCAGGGTAGTGATGCGGTAGTAGCCCGGGAGAAGAATTATGATATCAAGCTGATCGCTCAGGCGAAAAAATTACTGAATGGAAAGGTGGCGGCTTTTGTATTGCCGCAATTTGTTAAAACAAGTGAGCCGTTATCGTTTGTAAAGAATGAATACAATGGCGTGGTGATCGAGAGTGGATTTGCCGATAAGCAGTTTTTTTATGGAAAGGGTGCCGGCAGTTTCCCTACCGCTTCTGCGGTGCTGAGTGATATTGCGGCACTGCGTTACGACTATCACTATGAGTATAAAAAATTATATTATCATAAGCCCCACGAACTCACTTCAGATTTTTATATCAAGATCTATGTGAGCTTCGATGATCTGCAATACATTCCCAAGGATAAGTTCGAATGGGTGGAAGAGTGGCATTCAGATGCTGAGCGGAAATATCTGATAGGGGTGATCCATTTCAGCGAACTGGAAAAATCTAACTGGTGGAAAGAAAATAATAATTCACTCGTACTTACCCCTGATCCGATCATTGAAGATGTGGAGATACGAAAGGTGAAGAAGAAGAGTTTGGAGTTGGCGGGATTGTAGGAAGTGAATGGTGAATAGTGAATAGTGAATGGTGCCTGTATGACGAGGCCTAAGGGGAGGCATAAATCGCGGCCCATCGCGCCCTCGCGTCTTTGCGCCTGCGCCATAGCTTCAGCGCAGGAGCAGCGGTTAAGTGTATTTTTGCTTAACCGCCAAGGCGCAAAGGCGCGGGGTATCGCGAAGACTTAAAATTTACTACTTATTACTTAACTACGCTTGCTGCTCATCTTTTCTCCCCTTCATCCATTTCCAAATTGCGCCGCCGGCCGCTACTACGCCTATAATGATAAACTTCAGGAATTTGCCCAGTACGGCCCAGAGACCTACTTTGGCTAATACTTTACCGGCAACCAGTCCGCCGATAGTCCAGGCAGCTACTTCATCCACATCAGGATTGAAATCGCTGTACTTATTGCCATCAGTGAATTCAGCCATTTTGAGAATGCTGTCTACATTTCCTTTGATCACCGGCAATTGATCCATTGTAGAAATGGCATTCATGCTTAAAACGCCTTTTCTACCCAGTATTCTGATATCATAGTTTAGTGTATTCGCTTCAGCACCGTCCACATGAAATTCCTTTGCCCAATGCAAAACCTTGTGGGCTTTATCATAGAAGGGCGGCTGCGCCCAGCCGATCAGGTTGAAGGCTTCCATTCCAAGTTTCTTACGCTCTTCGTTTTCCTTGATCATATTCTCTTTCATCTCTTTCATCAGATCGTCGTAATTGATCTTATCCGCATCATCATCTTTCACATATCCCATGTCGTTAAAGGTGATTACATATGCGTAAGAACTGTCATCCAAAGGGCCTTTGTCGGCCGGAAAGATCATTCCCAGTACACTGTTATCTTCCATATTGCCCCAGAGTTTTTCCAGCACATCACGACTTTGACTGGCGTTCAGGTAACGGTAACCCTGAGGAACATTCAGTTTTACGGCTCCTTCTGAAATAGTGATACTGCCGTGTTCCCATTTCAGCGCTTTGTTAACAGAATCTGTGAAGTCGATCATTTTATTGATCATGGCAGTAAGCGAATCAGATGAGTTCTTTGTGCTGTCTTTATCGCCTGCATGCAACGACGCAGCAGTCAGAAAAAGAAAACCAAGAAAGATGATGAGCTGTTTCATGTTGGGTGTTGCTGGTGTTTGGTTATGGGGTT
>CAZKSY010000056.1:0-5378 GCA_964555605.1 uncultured Chitinophagaceae bacterium
TGAGAGGTGAGAGATGAGAGGTAAGTTCTTCTACCTCATACCCCATACCTCATACCACGTAACACTTACCACCTACCACTTAATACATCTAACTCCCTCAACATGCCCACTGTCACCAAGACCATTCTCTTCGACGGCGTCTGCAACTTATGCAGCCGCTCGGTTCAGTTTGTGCTGAAGCGGGATAAAAAAAGACAATTCAGATTTGCTTCTTTACAGGGAACCTTCGGGCAGGAGTTGTTGCAAAAACATCAACTGCCCACAACCACCTTTAATTCCTTTGTACTGGTAGAGGGAGAAAAAGTATATACAAAATCGACCGGCGCCTTGCGCATGCTGAAGCATCTGGGAATGCCCTGGGCACTTTTTTATTCATGCATTATCATTCCGGCATTTATTCGAGATGGTGTCTATGGCTGGATTGCCCGCAACCGCTATAAATGGTTTGGGAAAAAGGAAGCCTGCTGGTTGCCAAAACCTGAATGGAAGGATTTATTTATGGATTAGACTGTCCTTTATCTATTTCTCTTCGAATGAGCATTTTCCATTTACGTTCATTTTTATTCCACCCAAAAGTGGTGAGCACACTTACCAGTACGAAACTAATGGAGGGAATGATCCAAAGTTTTTCGGGCATTCCCAGGGAAAAAATGGAACCGATAAAAAACACCCCCAACGAACCTACTATGGTTCCGATAGAAATATAAAGCAGAAAATAACCAGCCTTTCCTCCTTTGCGCTGCTCTTCCCAGGACCGCAAAAATCGACGTTCTTCTTTTGTGAGCATATTAATTATAATTCAAATTTTCCTTTCATATAGAATACGCATTGGCCACCCATGAGCACTCTGTCGCCCAATAATTCTACAGAAAGTTCCCCGCCTCTTTTAGAGAGTTGACGAGCTGTCATTTTTTTCTTATCCAACTTATTTGCCCAGAAAGGTATCAGTTGCGAGTGGGCCGAACCGGTAACCGGGTCTTCATCCACACCTACTGAAGGGGCGAAAAACCGTGAAACAAAATCATGTTTGCTGCCACGCGCGGTAATGATCACTTTCTCCTCTGCGCGTTTTAAGGCTGTCATATCCGGTTGAGCATTCAACACCTCTTCTTCACTTTCCACTTCCACCAGCAGATCGCGGTGCTTGTAAACACCCACTACATTTTTAACCCCTAAAATAGCCGGCAACTCAGAGGAATAGGCATGAAAAGGCTCCGGATTCCAGGAAGGAAAATTCAGCATGATCTTCCCTTTTTCCTTATGTACATGGAGAATGCCACTAAGAGAGCTGAAACTGATCTTCTTCCTTTTAGATCCTAATATCTCAAAAATAACATAGGCAGAAGCCAATGTAGCATGGCCACACAAATTGATCTCGGCTCCGGGTGTAAACCAACGGATGGCATAATCTACTCCCTTTTCCTTAGAGGGAACAAAAAAAACGGTTTCACTCAAATTATTCTCCATAGCCAATTGCTGCATGGATTCCGTAGGCAACCATTTTTTCAATGGCACTACCGCCGCCGGATTACCCGAAAATAATTTATCTGCAAAAGCGTCTATCTGATATAACGTGTACTTCATCTTCAAATCTTCAAATTACTCTCTCAACATAACTCTCACCACATCCACGATCTCTTCCATATTCGGTTTACTGAAATAATCTCCATCGCTGCCATAACTGGGTCGGTGATCTTTTCCGGTGATCGTACGGGGAGCCACATCTAACCAGCGGAAAGCACCCTGCTCTTCAATGACCTTATTGAACATATAGCCGGAAGCACCACCGGGTACATCTTCATCAACAAAAAGCAGTCGATTGGTTTTTTTAACCGAATCGAGAATGCGATGATTACGATCGAACGGTAACAGGGTTTGCACATCCACGATCTCGAGGCTGATACCTGCCCGCTGCAATACCTCTGCCGCCTCCTGAATAATCCGAAGGGTGGAGCCGTAACTAACTACTGTAACATCTGTTCCATCACGAATCACTTCCGGCTCGCCCAATGCTACTTTATAATCGAGCAGATTGGCAGGAAGCTTTTCTTTTAAACGGTATCCATTCAAACACTCCACCATTATAGCCGGATCGTTTCCGCTTAAAACAGTATTATACAAGCCAACTGCTTGTACCATGTTCCGCGGCACACAGATATGCATCCCTCTTAAAGCACTTAACATAAGCCCCATGGGTGATCCGCTGTGCCAGATGCCTTCTAAACGATGGCCACGGGTGCGTACAATAATAGGAGCGCTCTGGCGGCCCTTGCTTCGCCAGTGAAGGGTAGCGGCATCATCGGTCAATGGCTGCAATCCGTAAACCAGGTAATCGATATACTGGATCTCGGCAATGGGACGCAAGCCACGTATGGCTAATCCAATGCCCTGACCCATAATAGTGATCTCACGAATACCGCAATCGAATATGCGATTTTCGCCATGCTTTTGCTGTAACCCGGCAAATCCCTGATTCACATCACCAATCTTACCAACATCTTCACCAAAAGCGACCACTTTTGGATTGGAAGCAAATAACTGGTCGAAATATTTATTGAGTACTTCGTATCCATTTACCATCGGAGCATCCTCATTAAACTCCAGTGAATTGGTTTGAATGAGCAATGGACTTTTAGCCGATTCATCGTACAAATGAGTCCGATAATTGGCATTCCCCTCTTTTCGCATCTCTTCGAAATACTGTCGTACCGCCGCTCCATATCCACCAGCACGTTCTGCTACCGCGTGTAAAGCGTTCATCACCTCCTTCCGCATGGGTTCGCGATTGGCCGCCAGTTGCGTGCGAAGTGACTGTATTTCCTCCGGAACCTCCGGCATATTGATCACTGCCTCATCAATGAGCTGCAGCCCTTTTTCCACCTGAGCCCGCACCGGGGCATGAAATTTTTCCCAGGCATTATTTTTACTGTTCCGTACATGTTCCTTGGCACGGGTCTCAATTTCATCGAGCTCATTGCTATCGGCCAATTGATTGGCTAAAAGCCATTCCCGCATTTTCTTGTTTCCATCCCACTCCCTTTCCCAGGCCAGGCGTTCCGGCGTTTTATAACGTTCATGACTACCCGATGTTGAATGCCCTTGCGGCTGTGTCACTTCCTCCACATGAAACAAGGCAGGCACATGTGTATCTCTGATCTTTTGAATAGCAGCCTCAAACACCTCACACATCCCGGCATAATCCCATGCTTTTACCTTATAGATCTCCAGTCCGTTTGTCCCCTCTTTCTTTTGCATTCCGGCAAGGGCTTCTGAAATAGAGCCCTTCGTGGTTTGAAATTTACGGGGCACTGAAATGCCATAACCATCATCCCAAACAAAAAATGCCACGGGCACCTGCAACACACCGGCAGCATTGATCGTTTCCCAAAAATGGCCTTCCGAGGTAGACGCATCTCCAACGGTACAGAAGCAGATCTCATTACCATTTTTGCTTAAGCCACCAATGTTTCGCAGCAGGGGTTCGTTGCGGTATAATTTAGAGGCAAGAGCAATACCCAACGATCGGGGCAGTTGCGCTGCGGTGGGCGCCATACCGGATGTAATATTCTTTGATTCAGTTAAATCCAGCCATTCCCCTGCTTCATTCACCATGGGAGAGGCAAAATGGGAATTCATCTGACGACCGGCACTGTGGGGATCATTTTGCGGATCGGGATCCGCATATAACTGGGAAAAAAATTCTTCTACCGTTGCTACGCCGGTGGCGAATGCCAGGGTTTGATCGCGGTAATACCCCGATAAAAAATCACCCTTTTTGAAGAATTTGGCCAGAGCTACCTGTGCCACTTCCTTCCCATCGCCAAAAATGCCGAATTTTGCCTTTCCCGTGAGTACTTCTTTTCTACCCAACAAACTGGTTTCCCTGCTTTCACAAGCCAACCGGTAATCATTCAAAACCTCGAAACGGAATCGGTCGAAAGATAGTTTTTCGCTGGCTGCCAGCGCATTGGTAGACGTCAGTTCCATGTGGCAAAAATAGGGCAACTAACACCCATTTGTTCCTCTTGTTAAAAAAATGTCATTATCCGCCAATTTTGTTGGCATTTCCTGCGTTAAAGCAGTACTTTTGAATTAGTTAAACTTAGCCCATGAAAAGGAAACTTCTCTTTTTTCTTATCCTTATCACCTCTGGATTGCTGGCTCAGGCACAAAGCGGCACAGCAGCAGAAACCTTACAATTCAAGCAAAACAGTTACGATTTTGGCAAGATCCTTCAGGGTCGGCCGGTAACGCATGTTTTTGAATTTGTGAATACAGGAAAGGAAGACCTGCGGATTGAAAACGTTCAGGCCAGTTGCGGATGTACCACTCCTGAATGGAGTTATACACCTGTGAAACCCGGCGCCACTGCCACCATAAAAGTGGGTTATAATTCAGCCGCGGAAGGACCATTCAATAAATCTGTTACCATCTATTACAATGGCGGCGTTACCAAATCGATCATCATTTCCGGGAATGTATATAAGTCTGCCCCGGCTTCCGCTCCCGCCAATAACTCCTTAACTTTGCTCAAACAGGTTAATCAATAATTTTTTAAATATCAAGAAATGAAAAAGCTCGTACTGTTTACCCTTACATTATTTATTGCCGGAACCATGATGGCACAGAATCAGGTGAAAAAAGCTGAAGAAGCCATCAAGTTCAAAGAAATGAGTTTTGATTTCGGAAAGATCAAACAGGGTGTGCCTGTTACACACGATTTTGTGTTCAGCAACATACTGGGTCAGCCCGTGGTTATTGAAAATGCTTCTGCCTCCTGCGGATGTACTACGCCCACCTGGCCCAAGCCACCGGTAGCAAATGGCAAGTCAGATAAAATCACTGCCGGCTTTAATGCCGCCGCTCCTGGTCCTTTTACCAAAAGTATTTATGTAAAAGTGGCTGGTTACGACCTGCCTGTTGAATTAAAGATCACAGGTGAAGTTTTGGCAGCCCAGTAAGCCTCCCGCTTCATTATAACTTTTTTAAGAAACCCTCCGCCACACGGAGGGTTTCTGCTTTTTTCTCCGGCAGTAAGCTAAACAAGTTACGTGTGCATTGTACTATCTTCGCAGCATGTTAACGATCAGCCAGCGCGGCGAAATGATGCCGCCCTCCCCCATCCGCAAACTCGTTCCATTCGCAGAAGCTGCCAAAAAGAGAGGTACTAAAGTGTACCATCTCAATATTGGCCAGCCCGATATTGAAACACCCCCTGCGATCATGGATGCCGTTCGCCATGCCGATATCAAAGTATTGGAATACAGCCATAGTGCCGGCAATGAATCGTATCGAAAAAAATTGGTGCAGTACTATAAAAAAGTGGGAATAGACATCGCTCCCGATCAGATCCTTATTACAACCGGAGGATCGGAAGC
>CAZKSY010000056.1:5478-20258 GCA_964555605.1 uncultured Chitinophagaceae bacterium
TGGGAATAGACATCGCTCCCGATCAGATCCTTATTACAACCGGAGGATCGGAAGCGATCATGTTCGGCTTTTTCTGTTGCTTCAATCCGGGCGATGAAGTGATCATTCCTGAACCCTTTTATGCCAACTACAATGGTTTTGCCTGCGCAGCCGGGGTGAACGTGGTTCCCATCACCTCGAACATTAAAACAGGCTTCGCCTTACCGCCGATCGAAGACTTCGAAAAAGTGATCACCCCTAAAACAAAAGCCATCATCATATGCAGCCCGAATAACCCAACCGGTTACCTGTACAGCAAAGCAGAGATGGAAGCCTTGAAAACGATCTGCTTAAAACACGACCTGTATCTCTTCAGCGATGAAGCCTATCGGGAATTTTGTTATGACGGTGCCTATGTGAGTGCCCTTCATCTGGATGGCATGGATCAGCATGTGGTATTAATGGACACCATCAGTAAACGTTACAGTGCCTGTGGCGCACGTTTAGGGGCTTTTGTGACCAAGAATAAAAAAGTATACGATGCTGCCATGAAATTCGCGCAAGCCCGTTTAAGTCCACCCGGACTGGCCCAGATCATGGGAGAAGCCGCGATCGATTTGCCCGACAGTTATTTTGACGCCCCCAAAGCTGAATACCAGAAGCGCCGTGATACATTGGTAAAACGATTGAATGCCATGCCCGGTGTATTCTGTCCAAACCCCGGTGGTGCTTTTTATGCGATGGCCGAATTGCCGATCGATGATTCAGATACATTCTGTCAATGGTTATTAGAATCATTCGCACATAATGGCAAAACGGTGATGCTCGCACCTGCTTCGGGTTTTTATGGAACCACGGGGCTCGGTAAGAAAGAAGTACGTTTGGCCTATGTACTAAACGTAACAGCCATTAATGAGGCGATGGATTGCCTGGAAGAAGCGCTGAAGGTTTATCCGGGAAGGACTGTTTGATTTTCTGAAACAATTATTAATTATCAATTATTAAATATCGGATAATTGATAATTAATAATTGATAATTGACTTGAAATTAAAAAACTATGAATACAAAAGCATTTGCCGCATTCAACCCCAAAGACCCCCTGGGTCCTTATTCTTTTGATCGCCGTGAGGTGAAGGGATCTGATATACGTGTAGAAATATTGTACTGTGGTGTTTGTCACTCCGACATCCATCAGGCCCGCGATGAATGGGGTGGCTCTATGTACCCCATGGTACCCGGTCATGAAATTGTTGGTCGTGTTACGGAAGTGGGACCTGATGTAAAAGGATTCAAAGTGGGTGATCTGGCCGGTGTTGGTGTTATGGTAGATAGTTGCCGTACCTGTCCGAATTGCAATAGAAAAATGGAGCAATATTGTGAAGAAGGGATGACCGGAACCTATAATGCCATTGAAAGAGATGGCAAAACCATGGCGCAGGGTGGATACTCTTCACAGATCGTAACAGAAGAACGTTTTGTATTCCATATCAGTGAGAAGTTGGATCTGGCCGCTGTAGCCCCGCTGCTTTGTGCCGGTATCACTACCTATTCCCCACTCAAATTTGCCGGTGTAAAGAAAGGAACCAAAGTGGGCGTGATCGGTTTGGGTGGCCTGGGACATATGGGCGTTAAATTCGCCGTGTCTTTCGGAGCTGAAGTAACATTGATCAGCACCTCTCCTTCCAAAGAAAAAGATGCCAGTCGCCTGGGGGCACATAAATTTTTACTAAGTACCGATAATGCACAAATGAAAGCACACGAAAGCTATTTTGATGTGCTACTGAACACCGTATCAGCGAAGCATGATTATGCCCCCTATCTGGATCTGTTGAATTTTGAAGGCAGAATGATGATCGTGGGTCTTCCTTCCGAAGAACCCAAACTGAGTCCTTTTGCCATCCTGAAGAATCGTCGTTCCATTACTGGATCTATGATCGGAGGCACACAGGAAACCCAGGAAATGCTCGACTATTGTGCGGAGCATAATATCGTTTCAGATATTGAACTGATCCCCATTCAACAGATCAATGAAGCTTACGAACGCATGATCCGGAATGATGTGCGTTACAGATTCGTGATCGATATGAAGTCGTTATAATCAGATTCGAACTGAATTAAAAAAGCCTCCCGATGATAAACGGGAGGCTTTTGATTTTATAAAGCTTTCAGTGCTTCCACTCTTTCCCAGTGGTGCTTGATGGCATCATTCGCCAGCGACAGGAACTCCAATCCTTTCTCCGGATATTGATTCTTGATCGTGCTGAAGCGGTTCTCATGATACAGGAATTCTTCCACAGCCACTGTTGGCTCCTTACAATCGAGGGAGAATCGTTTACCTTTCTCATTCATCGGATTGTAACGGAAGATAGGCCAGTAGCCTGATTTCACCGCCAGACTCTGCTGATCCAATCCATGGCACATATCATAACCGTGCGCAATACAATGGCTGTAGGCAATAATGATCGAAGGACCATTAAACGCTTCTGCTTCCAGAATTGTTTTCAGCGCATGAGAATCATTGGCTCCCATAGCAATCTGGGCTACATAGGCACTTCCGTGGGCAATAGCCTGCATCGCCAGGTCTTTTTTACCGGTGGTTTTACCTTTCACCGCAAACTTGGCACTCGCACCAATAGGTGAGGATTTTGATTTTTGTCCGCCGGTATTACTATACACTTCAGTATCCAATACCAGGATGTTGACATTTTCACCGGTACTCAGCACGTGATCCAATCCACTAAAGCCAATATCATACGCCCAACCATCACCACCAACGATCCAGATAGATTTTTTCTCCAGGAACTCGGCGATCTGATAAAGGATATAGGCTTCATCCGTTTTCAATTCACGTAAACGTTTTTTCAGTTCATTTACATTCTTACGCTGGGTCACCAATTCTGCTTCGGAAACCTCTGCATTCGCCAGGATCGCATCAGTCAGTTCACTGCCGATCTCTTCACGCATACGCATCAGTAAATGAAAGGCCATTTCTCGTTTCTTATCCGTAGCCAATTTCAAACCAAGTCCGAATTCGGCATTGTCTTCAAAAAGTGAGTTACCCCATGCCGGTCCGTGTCCATCGCTATTCGTAGTCCATGGAGTGGTAGGCAGGTTACCACCAAAGATGGAAGAACAACCGGTGGCATTGGCAACGATCATTCTGTCGCCAAATAACTGAGACAGTAATTTCAGATAGGGTGTTTCACCGCAACCGCTGCAAGCACCGGAGAATTCAAATAATGGCTCCAGCAACTGAGAACCTTTTACGGTTCCTTTATTAACTCTTGTTCTGTCAATATCAGGAAGATTGAGGAAGTAATCCCAGTTTGTTTTTTCCTGCTCACGTAGTGGCAGAATGTCTTTCATATCGATGGCTTTATGTCCGGGTTCGGTTTTGCTTTCGATCGGACAAACCTCGGTACAAAGTTTACAACCGGTGCAATCTTCAACGGCCACCTGCAGGGAATAAGCTTCTTTATCTTTATAAAACTCCTTACCTATGGGGTCGGTGTGCTTAAAGAAGGCAGGTGCATCGGCAAGCCAATCGCGGTCGTATACTTTTACGCGGATGGCAGCGTGCGGACAAACAAAATAACATTTACCGCACTGCGAACAGAGCGACGGATCCCATACAGGAACCTGATCAGCGATATTCCGCTTCTCCCATTTAGTGGTTCCGGATGGATAGGTTCCATCCACTGGGAAAGCACTTACGGGCAGTTCATCACCATCGCCGGCGATGATCTTAGCCAATACTTCCTGTACAAATTCAGGAGCATTACCGGAAATAGCCGGTTCAATTTCTTTCGTTCCAGATTTGAATCCGGTATAATCGATCAAATGCAAGTTCTCGAGGGTTTGGTCCACCGCGAGGTAATTCTTTTTAACAACGTCTTCTCCTTTACGACCATAGGTTTTCTTGATCGCAGATTTGATATAATCGATCGCCTGTTCTTTCGGCATTACATTGGAAATGGCGAAGAAACAGGTTTGCAGGATGGAGTTGATGCGTGAGCCCATACCGGTTTCACGAGCTACTTTAGAGGCATTGATCACATAAAACTTCAATTCCTTATGAATGATCTCATCCTGGATCTTCTTAGGTAACTGATCCCATACTTCATTCGCCGCATACGGCACATTCAATAAGAAGGTAGCGCCATGTTCCGCATATTTCAATACATCATACTTTTTCAGATAATTGAAATGGTGACAGGCCACGAAGTTGGCTGAATTGATCAGATAGGTCGACCGGATGGGCTTATCACTGAAACGCAAATGCGAAACAGTCAGGGAACCCGATTTTTTAGAGTCATAAACAAAATAACCCTGTACAAAATCATCGGTTACCTCACCTATGATCTTAATGGTATTCTTATTGGCACCAACGGTACCATCGGCACCCAATCCATAGAACAATCCGCGGAACGGATGCTGATGCTCCAGTGAAAATTCCTTATTCCAGTCAATACTGGTATGGGTAACATCGTCCTCAATACCGATCGTGAAATTATTCTTTGGTTTCTCTTTTTTCAGTTCATCAAAAATAGCTTTCACCATACCGGCATTAAACTCTTTTGAAGCGAGACCGTAACGGCCACCAGTGATTACAGGCATGTCGTATTTCCAGCCGTGATGCATGGCATTCACCACATCCATATAAAGCGGTTCTCCAATAGCACCGGGTTCTTTACAACGATCCAGCACCGCAATTTTCTGCACGGTATTCGGAATGGCATCAATGAAATGCTTGATGGAGAACGGACGGTACAGATGAATATTCAGGTAACCCACTTTCTGTCCGCGATCGTTCAGGTAATCGGTCACTTCATGAACAGGACCCACACCAGAACCCATAATAATAATGATGCGTTCTGCTTCAGGATGTCCGTAATAATTAAAGAGTTTATAGGAACGCCCGGTGAGTTTTTCAAACTCTTCCATGGTTTGTTCTACGTATCCGGGAACTTTTTCATAATACACATTGGCCGCTTCCCGGCTTTGGAAATACACATCGGGGTTTTGGGCTGTACCACGAATGATCGGATGCTCGGGATTCAGGGCCCGCTGACGGTGCTTGCTTACATCTTCTTCATTGATCATCGCTCTGATGGTACTGTCGGGGATCACGTTCACCAATGCCAGTTCATGGGAGGTGCGGAAACCATCAAAAATATTCAGAAAAGGAATCCGCGCCTTCAACGTAGCAGAAGTAGAGATCATGGCAAGGTCGTGGGCTTCCTGGGGATTATTGCCGAATAACATGGCAAAACCGGTGGAACGGGTAGCCATTACGTCGCTGTGATCACCAAAAATAGACAATGCATGGGTGGCCAGCGCACGGGCCGCAATATGAAATACGGCCGGCGTTAATTCCCCGGCGATCTTATACATATTAGGGATCATGAGCAACAAACCCTGCGAACAGGTAAAGGTAGAAGCCAGCGCACCACCTTGCAAAGCACCGTGAATGGCACCGGCAGCACCGGCTTCACTTTGCATTTCGATGATCTTGGGTACTTCTCCGTAAATATTTTTGATTTCATTGCTGCTCCACTCATCGGCCCATTCCCCCATGGGACTGGAAGGTGTAATGGGATAGATGGCGCAAACTTCACTGGTTTTATAGGCGACATAAGAGGCGGCTTCATTGCCGTCCATAATTTCCTGACGGGCGGGCGTTGGCGTTAAGGAGTCGGCTGGCAAAGCGCTCACTTTTTGCAGTGTTTCCATATACGTGTGTGAGTTTTGAAAAGTTATGGCTGGAGTATTCCAAACCGGGTACTAAAGTAGATTTATGGTAGGTTACAGGTTCTGAGGGATGTCAGACTAAGGGGTGAGTCTGCTCAAAAAAGTCCCTGATATTCCCTTCATTTCATTTCTGATTTTCAACAGAATGCTCTATTTTTGCCGCCCTAATGGCGGGATAGCTCAGGTGGTTAGAGCGTTGGATTCATAACCCAAAGGTCTCGGGTTCAACTCCCGATCCCGCTACAAAAGGTCTCTTTCAGAGACCTTTTCTTTTTTATTTACCGATGAGAATAGTAAATTATACCACTTGCCGGAGTAATAATGAGTACTGCCTAAAGAATTGAGACCCTTTAAATTAGAGGAATATTTGTCTGCCTTAGCATTCTTTTAGAATATTTTATTTTACTTTATGTATAGTTTACTTTACTTTTAGTAAAATATTCGATATGAAACAGTACTTGCTCCCCAATTCCCTGAAGCGATTAGGTTGGCTCCTTTTAATTCCAGCTTTCCTTGCCGGTGCTTACTATATGTTTTGGGACCATGAAGTTTTCTCTGAACTAAAAATAAACGTCTTTGGCCTATTTGGGGATGGCCTGAACTTTGGCAAAGAAGGAAAAACAAATTGGAGATGGAGTGAAATTGAACTAATTCCGAACCTCGCTGCCATTTTATTTCTATGTGGCGGTCTGCTGATCATGTTCAGCAAAGAAAAAAAGGAAGACGAATTTATCAATCAACTCCGACTGAGCAGTTTACAGTTTGCTGTACTGATTAGTTACCTCCTCTTACTGATTTCCTTTTTGCTGATACATGGATTCAGCTTTTTGGATGTAATGGTATACAACATGTTTACTGTGATCATTCTGTACATAATACGATTTCAGTACCTTTTACGCAACTACTCAATTAAAGGCAATGACCAATAGAATTAAAATAGAACGGGCCATTCACGATCTAACACAGGAACAGTTGGCTGAAAAGGTATCCGTAACCCGGCAAACGATCAACGCCATTGAATTGAAAAAATTCGTGCCCTCCACCGTGCTGGCATTGAAGATCTGCCGGGTATTTAATAAACCGGTGGAAGAAGTATTCTCGCTGGAGGAAACGGATTAGAGAAATTGGCCGGCCTTAAAGTGATTGAAGATAATCCAGCAAATAGTTGATCTCTTCCGGCTTGAGTGACTTTAAAAGATTTTCGTACATCAGCGACTTATCATGATTTTTCATCTGCAGTATATCTGTCCGCTTGACTGTTTCAATTTTATTCCCAACGAGCATGATATCTACCGAACTTTCTGTTGCCTGTACAATTCGGCCCAACAACACCTGCCCATTTTTTAGCTCGATCCGGGTTCCCACCATTCCCGGCTTGATTCGTTTGCCGGGATATTGAATATCATCCAGAATTTCTTCCCGGCTCATTCGCTTGCCCAAACCATTTAGATTAGGCCCCAAAAATTCCACACTATCCACCACTGAATGGCAGGCAGCACAGGCAGAACGGGCAAACAAACTTTTCCCCTCAGCAATGGAAGAAGCTTCTGCTTTGACCATTCTGGGACCAGCCTGCTTCCGAAAATCTTTCACCGTAGCATCAAAAACGATCTTATAAAAGCCTCCGGTTTTTTGCTGCGTGGGATTGTACCAATAATCAGACAAACCATGATGCGCCACATATAAAGATCCGTCTGCACCAAAAGCCAGGTCGGATAATTTAGGTATGTCGGCTACAAGTGATTCTTCATAGGTAAACTGTCCATCAGCTCCTTTCCCAATGGTCACTTTGCCAACCGCCCCCCTGCTCCATCTTTCTCCCGGACCATAATAAGCTACAAACAATGCCCCTCCTGCATTTCCAAAATCATTACCGGCTTTATTAAATTCAATACCACTGGGTGCCACTTCGGAACGCAATTCCCATTCCGGAAGCGTAGTGGAATCATGCCCTGTGTATTTCTTTCCGTTATGTCCATAGAATTTACCCGGAATCAAACGATTCAATTCTTCGTGAGGATTCCCGCCTCCCTCATTATCTACAAAAAGCAATTCCCCCGATGGATGAAAGGCCATTCCATAAACAGACCGTATGCCGGTAGCCATTCGCTCGGCCCGTTTTCCATCAGGAGAAATTCGGATGATCGCTCCCCGATACCCCTTCGGATCGGGAGAAGCTCCGGCATTCCAGGAATCGGTAGTGATAGCGGCATACAAAAAACCGTCCGGGCCAAAACATATGCCACTGGTCCACTCATATGGATGCGCACTGTGCGGAATATCATTGAAGAAAACCCAGCTACTATCAGACTTCCCATCTTTATCCCGATCTAAAAAACAATACACCCCTTCTGTAGCACCGATGAATACTGTATCATTTCGGAAAGCCAATCCGGCAGGCGACTTCAACCCCATTGAGGATATATCGCAGAACAAAGCAGCACTGTCTTCCAAATGATCTCCATCGCTATCATGCAAAACATACACCGCCCCCGCCTGATTCGTGGCATAGAGTTTTCCTGCGTTACCTAAAGCGATCTGAATAGGGTTTTGAATCACTACTCCTTTTGTTATAGATAACGGTATGATCCTATACGGACCATACACACTGAAACTACTATCGGCCAAATTCGTGGATGCGGTGGCGCTTCCATCGTTGCAATGAAATAAAAATACGGTGCAGAACAGTACCAAAAAGACTGAAATAAATAATGCGGAATGAGATTGTTTCATAACAGTAAAACAAGATTATAGCCGGAAAATACCAGTAAACAGTTTACTGTTAATGTAAGAAGTTGTCGCAGGAAAGACGACAGCGGTACCGGAACGGCAGCCCATACTGTATGAATGGCAGGAATAACACAATAAGAATGGAAACGAAAATCAACTAAGCATTGAACTGCTTCAAATGATGATCGAGATGTTTCCACATACTCCGACCCCATTGTTCCGGTGTTAATTTCCCGAAAAACGGATGCGGGTGCTGTCCGACCTTGGTAGAACCTTTGGTATAAAACTCCGTGATCAGGGCGATCAATGCAGTGCGCTCCTTTTCAAATTCAGGCTCATTTTTAATAATAAATTCAGGCGCTGTGGGCAAGCCCTTGCCATAAGGTTTGTCATTATATAACTGACTTTTGAAAAATCCACCGATCAAACGTCCGAGAAACATCCGGGGAAGAGGTGTTTCATGAAGGGGTACACGAAAAGCCACTTTAAGATGGGCCAGCATTTGGTTTACCGACATTTTGCCCCACTGACGGGGTGCCTCAGGCGTCAAACTATTTAAACGTTGAAGCACACTTTCGTATGCTTCTTTCTCAAATAAGTTCCATACAGTCATAAGTCAGGTTTTATTCAAAACGAACGAAATGTAAAAAGACGAAAAAATAAATGGCGAAAATCAGTATTTCGTTTCGTAGTAGGGTGTTTCATCATGACTTACCGTATCTTTTTGATACCAGTAAGCGGGTGTTACCACATGACCATCGGGCGTTTTCAATAATCTACCGTATAGTGCATTGATGGTGTTGAACGTATAATCACTCACTCCTACGGTAAAGGTTTCCGGAGCGGGTGGCGGTGGCGGAGGTGCCGGCTCGCCTTCCTTCGGAGCCGCAGCAGGGGCTGCTTTTGGTGCCGGACTGGGCACGGCAACAACTGTATATCTATTATACTCAAGAATAGATTTCAAAAATGCCAGTCTCTCTGGACGAACATTCTTCTCCACAATGCCGCATTTCACGCCATCCAGCTCTTCGAATTCATGATTTTTATTGATCGCCACGGTAGAAAAATTAAGAATAAAAAATTAAAACTATTAATGAGGTGCTGCTTAGCCAATCAAAAACACGCTCAACTTAAAGACAGAATATGTTCGTAAAGCCATCCTACCAATCCGGTTAATACGATACCAGCTAAACAGATCAGCATACCTAATTTCGACCAATTACTATAGCCTACTTCCGGTAACGCTTCGCCCTCAGGTTCTGCAAAAATGGAACGCACCACACGCAGATAATAGTACAAACTTACAACGAGGTTCAAAGAGATCAACACGATGAACCAGATATTTACGCTGGTGGCACCTGCCAGGATCAGGAATAATTTTCCGAAGAACCCTGCAGTGGGAGGTATACCCGCTAAAGAGAATAAGGCGATAGCCATCACCCATCCCAATAATTTATTGTTCTTATACAGCCCTTTGTAATCTGCAATGGTTTCTTTTCCGGTGGCTACTGATACCATACTCACTACACCAAAAGCCGCGAGGTTGGAGAACAAATACACCAACACAAAAAACACTACGGAAGCTACTCCCAACGATTTGCCATTCAGCATACCTACGAGTATAAATCCTACCTGGGCAATACTGGAAAAAGCCAGAAACCGTTTCAGATTCTGTTGACGCAAGGCAAAAAGATTTCCGATCACTACCGTAATCAGCGAAAGGATCATCAACAAATAATAGCTTACTTCTCCCAATGGCTGGAATATCTTCATCAGTATGCTCATGAAAATAAATGCCACAGCCCCCTTCGACACCACACTTAAAAATGAACTCACCGCCACTGGTGCTCCTTCATAAACGTCTGCTGTCCATAAATGAAAGGGAACCACAGATAGTTTAAAAGCAAAACCGGAGAAGAATAAAATAAATCCGATCACTTCCACCGGATTACCGGACAAACTACCCGGCATATCGCCAAATGATAAAGTGCCTGTAGCTCCATAAAGAAGAGAGATACCAAACAATAATATTCCTGATGCAAATGCAGAAGACAGGATCATTTTCATAGCTGCCTCTGAGCTGGATTTTTTCTGCAGATCGAAATTGGCCATAGCGGCCACGGGAATTGAGGCCAATTCCAGCGCAAGGTAGAACATCAGCAGATTGCCGCTCGATATCATCAACATCATGCCTAACAGGGAAGAAAACAACAAAACCAGAAATTCTGCCATATGTTCCTGACTGCGCAACCATTCATAATTCAATAACAGGATCAGATACACAGCGGTAAGCAATATTGTTTTCTGGATGGCCATCAGCGGGGTACTCACAAACATACCGGCAAATAAGTGCCCTTGAGAACTGCCGGCAAAACTTAAACCGATGGTCAACAATACGAGTACGGAAACGAGAGATAATACCGTTTCATTCCGAACAGCCTTACCCAGTTTCAGGAACAATAACAGAAAAACGATAATGGTTACCGCCAGTTCCTGTCGCATTAATATGATAAAATCATTCAACATTGCTAAAAATTAGAAGTCCAATATTATTTTACTCCGAGTTTCGACATGATCAGTTCTGTGCCGGGATCAATAAGATCTTTCAGCCAGAAAGGCGCCATGCCAATGGCCACAATACCCGCGATTAAAACTCCAGCCGCCAGTTTTTCATTCCAGGTAGCATCTGTAAGCGCGGTATATTCTTGTTTTACGGGTCCCATGGCTGTTTGTCCCACTGCACGCAAAATATACACAGCCGTTACTACGATCGACATACAAGCCGCTATGGTAGCGATCCGGTGGAATAGATCATCATGTTGCCAGGATCCTACAAATACGGTCATTTCCGCTACGAAACCGCTCAAACCAGGCAGACCCAGGGAACATAAACCGGATATAAATAAAACGGTCATAATAAACGGCATCACTTTCATCAATCCGCCCATTTCAGCTACCAAACGGGTATGTGTGCGTTCATAGATCATTCCGATTACGGCGAAGAAAAGAGCCGTCATCAAACCATGCGATACCATTTGCATGACTGCTCCATTCAAGGCTGTTTTGGTAAGCATTCCAATTCCCAGTAACACAAATCCCGTATGGCTAACCGAAGAATAGGCATTAATATATTTCAGATCCTTCTGCATCATAGTGGCAAAAGCACCGTAAAGGATCGCGATAGAACTCAGTACAATAATAATGTTTGCATATTCCTTTGCACCTTCCGGCATCAGATAGGTGGCAACACGCAAACATCCGTATCCGCCCAGCTTCATTGATATACCGGCAAGGAACATAGATCCCGCAGTTGGAGCAGAAGAGTGACCATCAGGCACCCAGGTATGGAAAGGGAACAAGGCGGTGAAAATGCCGAACCCGATAAACAGGAAGGGGAAGAATATCCGCTGGTTCTCGGGTGAAAGAGAATTTTGTGAGGCGAGTTGCAACAGATCAAATGTGCGGTTTTCGGCACCTGCAGAAAAATACAATCCAAGCATCCCAACCAGCACCAGGGCCGAAGCGCCCATTAGCATCAGGGCCAGTTTATTGGCGCTATATTCCTTTTTTCCACTACCCCAAATGGCAATAAGCAGGTATTTAGGTATAACGGCAATTTCGAGGAAGAAGAATAAAATGAAAAGGTCGAGTGAAATAAAGAACCCATAAGCGCCCAACGCCAGTAATAATAACAACGCATAGAATTCCTTCGTCATTTTCTCCACTTTCCATGAAACCAATACGCCGGCCAGTACCACGAAGGAGGTCAACAAGATCATTGCAACAGAGATGCCATCCACACCCAAATGAAAAGAAATACGAAGTGATGGAAATAAGGCCCATTGCTGTTCAAACAGCATGGGGGTGATTACCCCGGCAGCTCTTTCCTGCGTGTACGCCACATAAAGTAAAATCGACAATAGCACCTGCACCAGGGAACCGGCAAAAGAAATTTTACGTACCCAATCTGCTTTACGGGCTATTAAAGCCAGCAGCGCGGTGAGTAGCGGGATCAGTATAAATAAACTAAGATTCATCTATTTCAGGTATCAGTTAATTAATTCCAATTCTACTTCCAGATATAAACAAACAATAACAACAGTCCGATAAGACCGCCTAAAAACAAAAGCGCATATTGCTGTACTTTACCAGATTGCAAGCCTTTGATTTTATCAGCAATCGTTTCTGTAACCGTTCCGCTCATATTTACCAGTCCATCCACCACATTCCTATCGAACCAGGCGGCCGGACGAGCGATCAGATTGAACAGCACGCGTTTTGTTATAAAAAGGTATAATTCGTCGATATAAAACTTATTATAAGCCCACTGATATAAGGCCCCGAAACGGGCAGCAGTTTGGGCCGGACGATCATTGGCTGATTTATAGAACCACCATGCCAACAGGATGCCACTTAGCCCCAATGCAACCGGCGCAATAGAGAAACTAAGATCGAAATGTGATTCCAGTGGCTGTCCGCTCAAGGTTACCAGATGCGTGAAGGGCACATAACCCGCAGCTACAGCACCTACACCCAAAATCAGGAGGGGTAACATCATTACCCAACCACCTTCGCCATGATGATCGTGATGTTTGGCCGCCTCCGGTTTATTCCAGAAAATACTGAAGTATAAACGGAACATATAAAAGGCTGTCAATCCGGATGTGAATAATGCCACTCCGTAGATCAATGTACTTTTATGGAAAGCCGCCAGCAGAATTTCTTCTTTACTGAAAAATCCGGATAGCAGCGGGAATCCTGCAATGGCCAAACAGGCAATGAGGAAAGTGAGATGGGTGATGGGAAGCGATTTCCGTAATCCGCCCATATCCTTCATTTCATTACTATGTACATAATGTATTACCGCACCGGCACCCAGGAATAATAAAGCTTTGAACATAGCGTGGGTAAACAAATGGAACATTGAAGCCGTATATCCCAATGCCTGTTCTCCTTCGGTTCCGGAAACACCCAGCGCAAACATCATATAGCCGATCTGCGACATCGTAGAATAGGCCAGCACACGTTTTATATCCGTTTGCGTACAGGCAATAACTGCCGCGAACAAGGCTGAGAAAGCACCTACATAGGTTACGATTTCTAAAGCGGGTGGCGACATACTGAATACCGGAAACAAACGAGCCACCAGATATACACCCGCCACCACCATGGTAGCAGCATGGATCAATGCAGAAACAGGTGTGGGACCTTCCATGGCATCGGGCAACCAGATATGCAAAGGGAACATAGCACTCTTACCGGCACCACCCATGAATACAAGCAATACGCCCCAGGTAAGTGCGGATGCACCAAGGAATGAGGCGGTCACCGCCGTTTTGAATGCACTGCCCTCTACTGAAGTAAGGCGCTGTATCAAGGTACTGATATCGAATGACTGTCCGTAGAAAGACAACACCAATATACCGATCAGAAAACCCAGATCAGCAAATCGGGTTACAATAAAGGCCTTTTTGGAAGCGGCAAGCGCAGATGATTTATTATAATAAAAACTGATCAGGAGAAAAGAAGACACTCCCACCAGTTCCCAGAACATATAGATCTGAAAAATATTGGTTGATAAGACCAATCCGAGCATCGAAAAAGTAAACAGGGAAAGATGGGCATAGTAGGTTGCGAATCGCTCTTCGCCTTTCATGTAGCCCAAACTATAAATATGTACCATCAGAGAAACCAGCGTTACCACCACCAGCATCATACAGGAAATGGGGTCAAGCAACAGTCCCATATCGATCGACATACCAGGAGAAAATTCGAGCCAGGTTAGTTTCAGCACGATCATTTTCTCATAAACACCATTCACATTGCCCGAAACAAAGAAATATTGGTACGCTGTGAACACAGCCAGACCGGTAGTGATCAGCATTAATACCGTTCCGATATAGCCGGAAACGGCGCTCAGATATTTACGTCCAAATAATCCCAATAGCAAATACGCTACCAGTGGCAACAAAACAATCAGGGCTGTATAGTTCGTCAGTTCCATGTTTAATACTTCATTTCACCGGCATCTTCCACGTCAATGGAGCGATGACTGCGGTACAGGTTGATGATGATCGCAATGGCAACGGCAGCTTCGGCAGCCGCAATGGCTATAATAAATATGCTGAAGAACAGCCCATCCAGTCGATCGGGCCATACATATTTATTGAATGCGATAAAATTCAGGTTTACACTATTCAGGATCAACTCTACGCTCATCAACATGGTGATCAGATTTCTTCGGGTAAAGAAACCGTAAACGCCAATGAAAAAAAGCGCAGCGCTGATGAATAGTATATGGTATAATCCAGGTTGCATA
>CAZKSY010000056.1:20358-23106 GCA_964555605.1 uncultured Chitinophagaceae bacterium
AACGCAATCACAATACATCCCACCATTGCGGCCAATAATAATATACTGATCACTTCAAAAGGAAGAGCCAATCCATTCTTATCGATATCGAGTAACTGTTGTCCAATTTCCTTTACTCCGGGCGTTACAGCATTTTCAGCAACAGGTGGGAAACTGTGCTTCAATACCTGCAATAAAATAATACCCAACCCACAGAAAGCCGCAAGCGCCGACGCGACCTGTCTGCCGATAGACGGAGCTTTCATTTTCTCGCCGGCTTGTTGTGTAAGTACGATAGAGAATATGATCAATACTACAATACCTCCAACATACACAACGATCTGCACGGCTGCGATAAATTCATATTGCAACCAGAAATAAATACCGGCTATGCCAATAAGGGAAAACAACAGATAAATGGCAGCGCGAAAAATTTGTCTGGTCGTTACCGACAACAATCCAAATCCAAGCGTCATGCCTGCCAGCAGATAAAATATAATGTCTGATCCTGTCACGTTAAAACTTTTTAGATGAAACGTTTGGGGTTTGTGCTATGAGGGCTGAGGTGTGGGGCTTTAACCCTCATCCCTCACTACTCACACCACATACCGCTTATTACTCACCACTTACTACTTTCCGCTCACTCCACGCCCTCCATGATCTTCGACCCGGGCTTATTCAACACTTTAGTCAATTGCGATCTGTCGAATACACTGTGTTCAAAAGTCTGTGCCATTTTGATAGCATCAGAAGGGCAGGCTTCTACACATAAATTACAAAGGGTGCAAAGTTCCAGATGGTAAACGAGTTTATCGATCGCCTTCTTTTTCTTTCCTTCCGGAGTGATATCGAATTTGGTAACCACTTTAATTGTTCCATTGGGGCAGGCCAATTCACAGGCAGTGCAACCCGTACAACGATGTTCATTCACGTCATTATGAGGCATCACCACTTCTCCTTTGAAACGCTCTGGCAACACCAGTGTCGCCCGGTTATCCGGGTACTGCTGGGTGATGATCTCTTTATGATGGGTGAAATAGTACATCGTACGTTTCAACCCGATCGCGAGTGATTTCACTGCGCCGGTAACATCTTTTATATAATCAGTCAGAAACATTTTATAGATTACTATTTTACATTTATCAAATCAGATACACCGTTTTATAACTTTCCTTCCGTTTAAAAATGCCATCCCATAATCGCCAGGGCTGTTGCCAGTAAAATATTGAACATGCTTATGGGCAGCAGGTATTTCCATTCCAGATTCAATAACTGATCGATGCGGAGGCGTGGAAACGTCCAGCGGAACCACATGATCACAAAAATGAGGAAGAAGGTTTTTCCAAAGAACCACACACTTGAGGGGATATAATCCATTACATGATTAAAGGAATCCCAACTGCCGATATGAAAAGGCATCCATCCGCCGAGGAACAAGGTGGCCCCGATGGCACAAACAATAAATACGTTGATATACTCCGCCAGAAAGAATAGGGCGAATTTCATTCCTGAATACTCGGTGTGAAATCCGGCCGTCAATTCCGACTCTGCTTCTGCCAGATCGAAGGGAGCGCGATTGGTTTCGGCAGTAACGGCAATAATGAAGATCACGAATGAAATGACAGCAGGAATATGTCCTTTGAATAACCACCAACCATTCTGTTGCGATAAAATGATCTCGTTTAAATTCAAACTTCCGGTAAATACAACGATGGAAAGCACAGCCAGTCCGGCCGACAACTCATAACTCACGATCTGTGCCCCGGCACGCATAGCACCCAGTAAAGAGTATTTGTTATTGCTCGACCAACCTGCCATCAATACACTAATCACAGAAATGGAGGATATGGCTGATATATAAAGTACTCCGATATTAAGATCCCAAAGCTGAAAGTTTTTAGCAAAGGCAATAGGAGCCATCAGCAACATCGCCACCATCATGGCAATAAAAGGGGCCAGATTGAACAGGAATTTATCGGCACCATCGGGTGTCATCCCTTCTTTTACCAGCAACTTTACGGTATCCGCGAGTGATTGAAAGATCCCTTTGGGGCCCACGCGATTCGGGCCTAAGCGGATCTGCATCCATGCAGACACTTTTCGCTCCATGATCACCAATACTAATCCCAGTGCAGCAAATAAACCAATTACGGCTACTCCCGCCAGCACCATTTCGATTACGGTCGCCCATGTATCTCCCACCCACTCTATGAGCGAAGTATGGATCCAATTCGATATTTCAGCAAAACTCCACAAGAGAATATGATTTTATGTTTGAGGTTTGGGGTTTGGGGTGTGAGGTATGAGGCTCCCCTCACACCACACTCCTCACACCACTTACCACTTAATACTTATCGTTTGATCCCGGTCTGGGGTTTGACCCATTAGGGTTGAGTTCCACCTCACCCCTCACCCTCCAATCCTCCTACCCCAAACCACTTACCACTTACCACCTGCCACTTACGACTCACCACTCATAACTCATCTATCAATATCCGGAATCACCAGATCCAGCGTTCCCATAGCCGCGATCAAATCACCGATCTTTCCTCCTTTTACCATGGTTTCCAGTACCGACAGATTCGAAAATCCGGGGGAGCGGAATTTGATACGGTAAGGAGTAGTACCCCCTTCACTCACAATGTAAACACCCAATTCACCACGGGCTGTTTCCACACGCTGGTAAAATTCACCCTTGGGGAGTTTCAATACGGCTTTTGTTTTCGCCTGAAAATCTCCCTCCGGAATATTATCGATCAATTGTTCAAT
>CAZKSY010000056.1:23206-25070 GCA_964555605.1 uncultured Chitinophagaceae bacterium
AGTTGAATAAACTCTTTTACACGACGTTGAAAATTCGGATGGATATCCTGCATCACACCACCCGGAACCATGTAGTTCATGGTTAAGCGGGCACCGCAGGTTTCTTCCATAATATCGTTGATGGTTTCCCGCTCCCGGAAGGCATAGAAGAATGGGGTAAAGGCCCCAAGATCCATCGCCATTGCCCCCCACCATAATTCATGCGATGCAATGCGGGTGAGCTCATCCATCAATACCCTGATCACCTGTGCCCGTGACGGCACTTCGATCTGCAATCCCTTTTCCACACATAAAGCGCAGGCATGATTATTTATATGGGCAGAAAGATAATCCATACGGCTTGTTACATAAATGAACTGCCGATAGGTTAAACTCTCACACATTTTTTCGATGGAACGATGGATATAGCCCAAATGAGGTTCCACTTTTTTAATGGTTTCCCCGTTCAGGGTGATCACCAGGTGTAATACACCATGGGTGGCGGGGTGTTGGGGCCCCACATTGATCACCAGATCACCTTCAGTTGTTGTGCCTACTTCTTCAAACATATCAAAGCTTGATCATATTTACAGGATCATCAAAATCTTTACGTAACGGATTCTTTCCTTCCCATCCGTCGGGGAGTATCAGCAATCGCTGATCGGGGTGCTCCAGAAAATCAACACCAAACATCTCATACACTTCCCGCTCCAGGAAATTGGCCGTTTTCCAGATATCTGAAACCGTGTGTACTTCCGGCTTTTTATTGTCGAGCTTTACCTTCAATACCAGTTCATGACGATGTGTTTTGGAACTGAGATGATATACGGTGCTGAGATGTGTTTTCCAGTCTACACAGGTCATACAGAATAAATAATCAAACAACAATGCCTGATCATTTTTTAACTGTATGCATAATTCATAAAAAGCATCTGCAGGCACCTGAAGCGTGAGAAATTCTCCTCCTTCCTCCACTGTTGCAGTGGGGGCCAGTTCAGTCAATTTTATTTTCAGTGCTTCTTTTTCCATAATTACATATTTCCAGATCTGATTTGTTCCCTGGTAAGTCCGAGTTTGATCTTTTCCTGCAGTGATATCATGGCGTGCAATAAGGCTTCGGGGCGGGGCGGACATCCTGCCACATAAACATCAACCGGTATTACGTGATCGGCTCCTTTAACTACAGAATAGGTATTATAAAAAAACGGTCCACCGCTGATGGCGCAGGCGCCCATGGCAATCACGTATTTCGGATCGGCCATTTGATCGTACAAACGTTTCAGAACCGGTGCCATTTTATTTACAATAGTGCCGGCGATAATGATCACATCAGCCTGACGGGGTGTGGCACGGTACACTTCAAATCCAAAGCGGGCAAAATCATGTTTGGCCGATGCCACAGACATCATTTCAATGCCGCAACAACTGGTAGCAAAGGTTAATGGCCATAAGGAATTGGAACGGGCCCAATTGATCACATCATCTAATTTACTGAGAACAATGCCACCTCCCGGCAGCTCATGTACCTGTCCGGGAAAATCGTTTTGTGTCTGGGTAGTATTACTCACGTTTGCTGTTATTTTATTTTATCAGATCCATTTTAATGCCCCCTTCTTATGGGCATAAAGAAATCCAATAAATAATATGAAAAAGAATACAACGATTTCAACAAGGGCTATCCATCCCGAAGACTTGGCCACTACGGCCCAGGGATACAGAAATACCAGTTCCACATCAAAAATGAGAAAGATAAGCGCAAAAAGATAGTAGCCAACATTGAGTTGGATCCAGGTTTTTCCTTTGGTCGGAATTCCACACTCATACGGCTGGCCCTTCTGTGGGTTGGTAGTAGCTTTTGTTACAAAACGGGCGATCAGAATAGCGA
>CAZKSY010000057.1:0-23342 GCA_964555605.1 uncultured Chitinophagaceae bacterium
CTCATCTCTCACCTCTCACCTCTCACCTCTCACCTCTCATCTCTCATCTCTCACCAAAATAATATTCTGCATTTAAAATTTTCAACCCATGGAATGGATCGAGATCGTTGGATATATTGGAGTGGTGCTGTCGTCGGCCACTTTTGTGCCACAGGTATATCAGGCCTGGAAAACACGGTCGGTGGGGGATCTTAGTATGTGGATGATTGTTATACTTTTGGGGAATGTGAGTACCTGGTTGTTTTATGGATGGTATAAGGGAATGCTGCCTATGATCATTGCCAACAGTATTATTCTGTTATTGGCCTTGCTCATGCTCTACTTCAAACTAACTTTCAAACGGCCTTCCTGACCATATTAACTACTATCTTGTTTAATAAAAAAGCCTTTCCCATTGGGAAAGGCTTTTAACTTTTTACGATTGGTTACCCTGCTGATACTCCGAAGAGTATTAGTATTCGTCTTCGTTAAAGAAGAAATCATCCTGGCTGGGGTAATCAGGCCAGATGTCGTCGATGCCTTCGTAGATCTCACCCTCGTCTTCCAGTTCCTGCAGGTTTTCGATTACTTCGATGGGAGCACCGCTACGAATACAGTAGTCGATCAGCTCATCCTTGGTTGCAGGCCAGGGAGCGTCTTCAAGATAGGAGGCTAATTCAAGTGTCCAGAACATCCTTTAAATTTTCGCAAAAGTAACTTTCCTTTACTAAAAACCAAATCATTCTTATAAAGATGGTTTCAACAATTGGTTAAAATAGTTAAACTACTGGCAATCACTGCTTCCGAAAGCCAATTTGTTGTATCTTGACCCGGTTAGAATAATAAAATATGCTGAAAGCGCACCATATTGAAAAATACTACGACCAACTCTGGGTTTTGAAAGGGGTGGATATGGAGGTGGAAAAGGGCGAGATCGTAAGTATTGTGGGGCCGTCGGGATCCGGAAAAAGTACCTTGCTGCACATACTTGGTACGCTGGACATGCCATCGAAGGGAACGGTTTCCTTTAATGGACAGCCGGTGGAGTTTCAGCACAACCGAAAGCTGGCCGCCTTCCGTAACCAGCATATCGGCTTTGTATTTCAGTTTCATCATTTGCTTCCCGAATTCACTGCTTTGGAGAATATCTGCATCCCTGGCTGGATAGCAGGTCGTTCTAAAAAAGACACAGAGAAACGGGCTCGTGAACTCCTGGATCTGCTTGGGTTGGGAGCCCGTTCGGAAAATAAACCCGGTCAGCTTTCCGGTGGGGAACAACAGCGGGTGGCCGTGGCCCGGGCCCTGATCAACAACCCTGATATTGTATTTGCTGATGAGCCTACCGGCAATCTCGATAGTGCGAATGCCCGTGACCTGCACCAGTTATTCTTCGATCTGCGAACGCAATTCGGTCAAACCTTTTTGATCGTTACGCACAATGAGGAACTGGCCGACCGGAGTGATCGGGTATTGCATATGAAAGACGGTAAAATTATTTGATCTTATACTCTGGGCTTCCAGGGTAATTCAGTGGCCTGAAGTTGCATGCCGGTATAACGGCTCAAAACGAAAAGATAATCACTCAGGCGGTTCAGGTATTTCAATATTACGGGATCCACTTCCAGACTTTCCAGTTCCAGCCGCACACAGCATCGTTCTGCGCGTCGTGCCACGCAACGGGCGATATGAATCTGAGAAACGGTGGTATGGCCTCCGGGAAGTACAAAACTCGTCATGGGAGGTAAGGCAGCTTCCATTCTATCGATCTCCTTTTCCATTAACGTTATGTCCTCTTCTTTCAGATCGGGCAGTCGGAGTTTGGGCTCTTTGATGGGGTCGCAGGCCAGGGAAGAACCAATGGTGAACAGGCGATCCTGAATTTCGATCAGCATTTTCACAGTATCGGTATCAGTGATCAGATCGCGGCAGAGTCCGATATAGGAGTTGAGTTCGTCTACAGTTCCATACGATTCAATGCGCAGGTGACTCTTGGGTACCTTCGTGCCTCCGATTAAAGAGGTCGTTCCACTGTCGCCGGTCTTGGTGTATATCCTGAATGCCATGTGTTATTTCATTGGGGTTAAAAGAACACAACAACTGCAGGCACAGAATGTTTAGTGCTGTGCCGACAATATTTTCACTATTGAGAGAGGTTGTTTGCTATGCATTACACGTGAAGCGGCTCACGTCGTTTATCTGTTTCGATCAGTCCGTCGCGTAAACGTACCACCCGGTAGGCGTGATTGGCAATATCTTCTTCGTGTGTAACCAATACCACTGTATTGCCACCCTGGTGAATTTTCCCAAAGATCTCCATGATTTCATAAGAGGTTTTGGTATCAAGGTTACCCGTAGGTTCATCAGCCAGAATCAAAGAGGGGTCATTCACCAGTGCACGGGCAATGGCTACCCGCTGACACTGTCCGCCACTTAATTCATTGGGGCGGTGGTGGGAGCGGTCTGTAAGGTTTACTTTATCGAGAACGTCCATCGCTTTTTCGATACGCATCTTTTTGCTCATTCCTGCATAAACCAGAGGCAGGGCCACATTTTCCACAGCGGTTAAACGGGGAAGCAGATTGAATTGCTGAAATACAAAGCCGATTTCTTTGTTGCGGACGTCGGCCAGAGAGTCATCCTGCATTTTACTTACATCCTGTCCATTCAGAATGTATTTTCCGGCTGTGGGAGAGTCCAGACAGCCAAGGATATTCATCAGGGTACTTTTACCGGATCCGGAGGGCCCCATGAGCGCTACGTATTCGTTTTTCAGAATATCAAGGGTAACACCTTTCAGAACATTCAGTTCCTGTTTGCCCATGAAATAGCTTTTTCTGATGTCTTCCAGTTTAATAATTGGCGTCATAGGTTCCACTTGTTATAAGGTTACTCATTCCCCTTGTTAATTACTTTGGGTACCCGGAAATACTCTTCCGTATGTAATGGTGCATTTTTAAGGCCTTCTTCACGGTCAACAGAACCCTGAACCCTGTCTTCCCGCAAGCGGTTCACATTATTGCTCATGTGCAGGAGGGGTTCCACACCGGTTACATCAAGTTCTTTCAGTTTGTCAACAAACTGGATCATTTGCTGGAGATCGGCTTTGATCACGGCCTTTTCCGCTTCATTAAAGCGGAGGCGGGCCAAATTTGCCAGATTGTTCACCAATTGATCGTTTACTTCCATGCGTCAAAAATAGCGATAGTTTGGAGTTATTGGTTTCAAGTTTGTGGTTGACGGGAAAAATGCAGGATTTGCGGTCTTTACCCTTATTTGCCCCCCGGAAACCATAAAGTCTTTTTATCTTCGCCGCCCGTCCATCTCAGGGACGTTTGAACAATGGAAAAGAAGAAAGCGATCGTAATGAGTGGCATCCGGCCTACCGGATTTTTACATCTGGGCAACTATTTTGGTGCCGTGCGGAATTATGTGCGTATGCAGGAGGAATATCCTTGTTATTTTATGGTGGCCGACTGGCATTCACTCACCACCCATCCGGATACAAAAACCCTCAAGGAAAATGTGCGCCGGGTGCTGGCAGAGAACATCGCCTGTGGGTTAGATCCCGATAAAGTAGCCCTTTTTTGCCAGAGTCATGTTCCGGAAACATCGGAATTGTACCTGTATCTGAATATGCTGGCGTACAAAGGAGAGTTGGAGAAAACGGTATCCTTCAAAGACAAGGTTCGTTTGCAACCCGATAACGTGAATGCCGGACTCTTAACGTATCCTGTTCTTCAGGCGGCTGATATCATTTTGCACCGGGCCACTTATGTTCCTGTAGGAAAGGATCAGGAGCAGCACCTTGAAATGGCCCGCACCTTTGCCAACCGCTTTAATCACCGCTATGGTGAAATTTTCCCCGAACCGGTGGCTTTTAATTTTGGCGAGGAATTGGTAAAAGTGCCCAGTCTGGACGGGCTTGGTAAAATGAGTAAGAGTGAGAATCAACTGGCGACCCTGTATCTATCCGATACTGACGACCTGATCCGTAAAAAAGTTATGAAGGCAAAAACCGATTCAGGGCCCACAGAACCCAATACGCCCATGCCGGATTATATTCAGAATATCTTTCTATTGATGAAGCTGGTGAGTGCTGCCGATGTGATTCAGAAGTATGAAAGTGATTATAATAATGCCACTATCCGTTACGGTGATATGAAAAAGCAGTTGGCTGAAGATATGGTTCGTTTTATTGCCCCGGTGCGGGAGAAAGCGGAGTCTATCCGGACCAATGAAAACTACCTGAAAGAAGTCATGGAGAAAGGGGCGGCCAAGGCCCGCGCCAGTGCGCAGGAAACCATGCTGCTGGTGCGTGAAGCCATGGGGCTCAGGTACTATTAAGCAGGCTTACCGATAACCCATAAAAACTTTATGGTGATTAACGGGAATTCGATATTTTTAGTGGCTTTCAAATAGATTTAGAACGTTTAAAACCGCTCCGGCGGAATGTGGAATGGCAAAAAGTAAAAAACCCAAACATATCGCGATCGCCGGAAATATCGGCGCCGGTAAAACGACCCTGACCGAACTGCTCAGCAAGCATTATCGCTGGATCCCTCAATTTGAGGATGTGGACCATAATCCCTACCTCTTTGATTTTTATGAGGACATGCCTCGTTGGAGCTTCAACCTGCAGATATATTTCCTGAACAGCCGCCTGAATCAATTACTCGAAATTCATCGTGGAACAGAAACAGTGGTGCAGGACCGTACCATATACGAGGATGCGAATATATTCGCCCCCAACCTCCATGAAATGGGTTTGATGGGGAAGCGGGATTTCGACAACTATTTCAAGTTCTTCGAAACCCTGAAATCCATGGTGCAGCCGCCGGATCTGCTCATTTATCTTAAAGCATCTGTACCTACGCTGGTAGCCCAGATACAGAAAAGAGGGCGGGAATATGAGGAGAATATCCGTCTTGACTATCTGAAACGGCTCAACGATTATTATAATAAGTGGATCGATAATTATAAAGAAGGTCCCTTGCTGGTTATTGATGTAGACAAGAATAAGTTCCCCGAAAATGAAGAGCATCTGGGGGATATTATTTCCAAGATCGATTCGCAGTTGTACGGTTTATTCTAGACTGTCAAAATAAAAAAACCGCAGCCTTCCGCTGCGGTTTTTTTGTGGAATAATGATTGCTGAACATCTCATTGGAATGAAATATGTTTTTCTGCTGCTATGCTTTTTCGGCATCGATCGTGTTGCCGGGCAATCCGAAAATAGTGCGGATAAAATATTTATCAAAGTTGAGCAGGCGTCTGGACCTGAAAGTAAAAAGCTGGAAAAATACCTTTATGAGAATCGGATTTTGGATGGGCCGGAATGGCACGATCTGCCCGTTGGAAAGCAGGTGGTGGAACTTGAACTGGTGATCGATATTCATGGTAAACCGGGACGGTTTAAAGCGACCAATAATCCACCCCGGTTCTTATTTGATCGGGCTGTAAAATTATTGCGAAGCTATCCCGGGGAATGGCGGCCTGCGTCGCAATGCGGACGACTGGTGAACAGTTATTGGAAATACAAACTTGTGTTTGAGCTGCGGTAACTTATTTGTACTTGCTATAGGGCGATAATGCTTTCAGGGAGGAGTCAATAAAATTATCCCATACCAATTGACTCGACAATTCACGGGAATGATCGGTTTCCCGATCATAAGCAGCCTGCATCAAATGGTGCTCTTTCATGATATTGTTATGCAAATCCGACACTTCTTTCTCTACGGTGGCTTCTTTATAACGATAACCAGACAACGCTTTTTTCAATTTGCGTGCATGCAATTCGGCAATGTCAAAATGGCCCTGTTCGTGCTTTAGGATATAGTCTGATTTTACCCTGGCCCAGGATCTTTTTTTATCGAATGTGCAGTGTATGGTATAATTGAATTTTCCTCCCCCATACCCAAATTGAAATTTAATATGACTGCTGGTAAGGGCTGCATTATCGGAATTTTTATCGGGCAATCCCTGAAAATCGCCCCAGTCTAATTTTCGGGTTGGCGACCAATCAATCATAGAGCCATTGTCGGCTGGTATCAAAAAGGAAAATGCGATTAGTAGAAAGTAGGGGTACATGTACCGGTAGTTATAAAGTGTAAAGGTGCATAATAAGGTTTAAAAGTTTTGCAAAAATTAGTCCCCCTCTTTTCAATACGTAAATAGTAACTTGCTGGTGTGTTGAAATCGATTAATCAACTTCTCTCTATATGAAATACCTTCCCTTAGATCCGGCCATTTTTATCCAGAACCGAAAGCGGTTTGTGGCAAAAATGGAGCGAAATGCGATCGCTGTTTTTAACAGCAATGATGAATTGCCCACCAATGGAGACGCTACCTATAAATTCAAGCAGAACAGCGATCTTTACTGGCTTACGGGTATAGATCAGGAAGATACCATGCTGGTACTTTTTCCCGACAATCCGGATCCTAAATTCAGGGAGGTGCTGATTCTGACCCGACCAAATGAGTTGAAGGAAAAATGGGATGGGAAGCGTTTACGGGCGGGAGAGGCCCGGGCCATATCCGGTATCCATACCATCATCTGGCTCGATATGCTGGAAGGCATGTTGCAACCCTGGGTACATCTGGCCGATAGTATTTATCTGAATACAAATGAAAACGACCGGAAGGCCAGTCATATTCCTGTCCGGGATTATCGTTATGCTGAAATGATGCGGCAGCGCTATCCCCTCCATCGGTTTTTGCGCAGTGCGCGTATCATGAAAGAGTTGCGGGCTATTAAAACACCGTCGGAGGTGGCGGTGATCCAGCAGGCGATCGATATTACCAATGTAGCGTTTCAGCGGGTCATGAAATTTATAAAACCCGGTGTATTTGAATATGAAATTGAAGCGGAGATTTGGCACTCCTTTCTGAGTCAGCGGGCCACCGGTCCGGCCTATGGCAGTATCATTGCCAGTGGCGACCGGGCTCGAATCCTGCATTATGTATCGAACGATCAGGAATGTAAAGACGGGGAATTGATCCTGATGGATTTTGGGGCGGAGTATGGTGGATATTGCGCCGATCTCACCCGGACCATACCGGTAAACGGAAAATTCAGCCGGCGCCAGAAAACAGTTTACAATGCCTGTTTGGACCTGCACAATTATGCGAAAAGTATTTTAAAGCCGGGCATCAGTATTATGGATTATACTGATAAGGTAGGGGAAGAAGCCACCCGGCTTTTCCTGAAGATCGGACTACTGAAAAAATCAGAGGTTAAAAATGAGGACAAAGAGAATCGTGCGTATCGCCGCTATTTATATCATGGAATTTCCCATCATCTAGGAATTGATGTACATGATCTGGGAACGAAAACCGAGCCCATCAAACCCGGAATGGTATTCACGGTTGAACCCGGTATTTACATTGAAGAAGAACAAATGGGTGTTCGGATCGAGAATAACTTATGGATCACCCGAAATGGCAATAAAGATCTTTTTGCAAAAGTGCCCATTACGGTTGAGGAGATCGAGGCATGCATGAAAAAATAAGTATCCAGTGCGCTCGTGCGAATCGGTGATTTCCATTTATTTTTGATACTCAAATTTGATAATGAAACAAATTCCCAACCTCTTCACCCTGCTTAATCTGATCTTTGGGTGCTGTGCCATTGTTTTTTGTCTGGAGAATGGACTCACCGTTTCCATAGATGAAACAGGCTCTTCTTTCATTGAATTACCCCAAGCGATTACCATGGCTTCTCTATTTATTGGATTGGCAGCGGTGGTAGACTTTCTGGACGGTTTTGTGGCCCGTTTATTCAATGCGACTTCAGAAATGGGTAAGCAACTCGATTCTTTGGCAGATGTGGTGAGTTTTGGCGTAGCTCCTTCCATGATCGTTTATTATTTTATCAAACTTAGTATAGCAGGAACGGAGAATGGATTGGAGCAACCCTGGTGGTGGGCTCTTCCGGCTTTTGTGCTGGCAGGTGCTGCCGCCTGGAGACTGGCTAAATTTAATCTCGATACTACGCAATCATTCGGTTTCAAAGGAGTACCCACACCGGCTGCCGGTTTGCTGGTAGCCTCCTTGCCCTTGATCTATTGGGGAAATGCCAATGAAACTGTTATACAGTTATTTCATAATAAATGGTTCTGGTATGCACTGGTGGCCCTTTTAAGCGGATTGATGGTGAGTAACCTGCCGCTGATGGCACTCAAATTCAAGTCGCTCGCGGTGAAGGAGAATCTCCCCAAAATAATGCTGGTGCTGATCGCGGTGATCGCAGGTATTTTCCTGAAATGGCTGGCAGTTCCGGTGGTTTTTGCCTGCTATATTGCCGTATCTTTGCTCTTTAAAAAAAATAACGCATGACATATACAGTACAGGTAAAAGTAATGCCGCTGAAAGAATTGCTGGATCCTCAGGGAAAAGCGGTAATGGGCGGATTGAGTAATCTTGGTTTGAACGGCATTTCTGATGTGCGTATCGGAAAGAATATCACTCTTCAGGTGGAGGCGGCTGATTCCGACACCGCTAAATCAATGGCTGAGGAAGCAGCTAAAAAATTACTGGCCAATCCGGTAATGGAGTATTTCGAAATTTCGATCAACTAATTCTGCATATTAGTAAAAGATTCCCGGTTCTACATGGTATGTGCCGGGACTTTTAGTTTTTAAGAAAATAATTATGCTATTCATCGTTCCCACCCCCATTGGTAATTTGCAGGACATTACCCTGCGTGCCCTGGAGGTACTTAAAACGGTGGATCTGATCCTGGCAGAAGATACCAGAACCTCTCTCAAGTTGCTGAATCATTATCAGATCATCCGGCCGCTCACGCCTTTCCATCAGCATAACGAACATCAGGTAACCCAGCATTTGGCCAATCAGCTTTTACAGGGGAAAACCATGGCCATGATTTCCGATGCCGGTACTCCCGGTATTTCAGATGCGGCATTTTTGTTGGTGCGGGAATGTGTGAAACTGGGTATCAGGGTAGAATGCCTGCCGGGTGCAACAGCTTTTGTGCCGGCACTGGTCAATAGCGGATTGCCCACCAATCGTTTCACTTTCGAAGGGTTTCTTCCGGTAAAAAAAGGACGTCAAACCCATATTAAAAGTTTGCTGGAAGAAGAACGAACCATGGTGTTTTACGAATCGCCCCACCGGTTGGTGAAGACCCTGGATGAATTCATACAGTATTTCGGGCCGGAACGATTCTGTTCGGTGAGTCGTGAATTGAGTAAACTGCATGAGGAGAATTTCAGGGGCACCTTACAGGAAGTGGCGACGCATTTCAAATCCAAAGAAGTCAAGGGAGAGATCGTGCTGGTTTTGGCAGGGAAATCCTGATAAGTGAAAATCTTAAACCGCTTATCCGATTTGGGATTTTTTATACTTCAATTAATCGCATTTTACAGATCAAATAAAGCATACATGAAAAAATCGCTTTTTCTTACCGTTCTGAGTGCTGGACTGGTATTGACTACCTGGGCACAGCCTGATCGCTGGCAGCAGCGGGTGAAGTACAGTATGGATATTGATATGGATGTAAATACCAATCAATTCAAAGGCAAACAAAAACTGGTGTATACCAATAATTCGCCGGATACACTGGACCGCCTTTTTTATCATCTTTATTTTAATGCATTTCAGCCCAACAGTATGATGGATGCCCGCAGTCGGGAATTAGGTAAGAATCGTGTGGGCAGGGGGCAGGATTGGGATCAGCGGGTGCGCGACCGTATCCTGAACCTGAAGCCGGAAGAATATGGCTATCAAAAAGTACTATCACTTAAAATGAATGGCGTGGCGCAGACGACTGTCATGCATGAAACCATTCTGGAAGTGAAACTGACGCGCCCCATTCTGCCCAAAACAAGCGTAACACTCGATATGGAATTTGAGGCGCAGGTCCCCTTGCAGATCCGTCGCAGTGGCCGGGATAATAAACAAACCGGTGTGCGTTATTCCATGAGTCAATGGTATCCTAAATTATGTGAATACGATTATGAGGGCTGGCATCCTACTCCTTATGTGGCACGTGAATTTTATGGGGTTTGGGGCGATTTTGACGTGAAGATCAGTATCGACAAGAACTATGTTTTAGGAGGAACCGGATATTTACAAAATCCGCAACAGATCGGTTATGGATATGAAGCACCCGGTACTAAAGTGGTGCGTCCGGCCGGTGATAAACTGACCTGGCATTTTGTAGCGCCGAACGTGCATGATTTTATGTGGGCGGCCGATCCGGATTATAAGCATATCGTACGTCAGGTTCCCAATGGTCCAACGATCCATGTATTGTATAATTTCCGGGAGAATGACCCCCGCAATGATACGGCCTGGAAAGAAGTGGCCGATGCTGCTGTAACAGTTTTGCCTTTTATTGAGAAGAATTTCGGTCCCTATCCTTATAAACAATATTCATTTATTCATGGGGGTGATGGAGGTATGGAATACCCCATGGGTACCCTCCTGGCCGGCCCCGGACTGGGAACAGTGTTTCATGAATGGATGCATACCTGGTATCAGATGCTGATGGGTACCAATGAAAGTTTGTATGCCTGGATGGATGAAGGATTCACTGATTGGGCCACCCACCGGGTGAGTGCATATTATCGTGAAATGGTTACCAAGCCAAGGGCCGCCGGAAACCCGGCACTATTGAAACGACTGGATAGTATTGCAGACATTCTCCCCATTGATCAGAGTGATTCCTATGCCTCTTATTTTGGGTTGGCCAGAAGTGGTTTCGAAGAACCGCTTACCACTCATGCCGATCATTTTAATACCAATTATGCTTATGGATCGGCTGCTTATTCCAAGGGGGCCGTATTCCTGGAACAATTGGGTTATATAACGGGCGCGTCTGTACGCGATAAGATCCTGCTGGAGTATTACAGGCTCTGGCGTTTCAAGCATCCTAATTTGAACGACTTTATGCGGGTGGCCGAGAAAGCGAGCGGTATGAAACTGGACTGGTATAAAGAATATTGGGTGAATTCTACCAAAACGATCGATTACGGTATCGATAGTTTATGGGAAGATGGAGGGGCGACCAAAATCAGATTGCGTCGTATTGGAAAAATGCCCATGCCGCTGGATGTGTTACTGGAATTTAAAGATGGCAGTAAAATGATGGTGAATATTCCGCAGTATCAAATGTTCGGTGCAAAGCAGGCAGAAGATAATACGATGCCCTGGACCGTTGCAGAACCCTGGAAATGGACACATCCGGAATATGTTTTTGAGATCAGGAAAAAAATTGCCGATATCAAAGCCCTCGAACTGGATCCCAGTAGAAGAATGGCTGATGTGGAGCGTCGCAACAACAGATTGGATGTTCCCTGGTAAATCAGGAGCGTACCACTAAAAATAAGAAAGCCTTCCAGATCGGAAGGCTTTCTTCATTCAAACGATAAGCTGAACTAAACTGTTTCAGAGACGATACAATAGGTAGGTTTAATGACTAATGCTATTTGATAAGCACAAAACAAAAGTAGGGTAGGTAGGCATATAAGGCAATACCACTTTGTGGTAGTTTTTTAAGTAAAACCACTTATGGATTCAAGGTGAGTGGGTATTATTATCGTCCAAAAAACTTATTGATAGCTTCCACGCGGTTGTTTACATGAAGCTTTTCGTAAATATGATAGACGTGTTTGCGAACCGTTTCCTGGGAAATGAACAGGCTGGCTGCAATTTCTTTGTAGAGCATTCCCTTGGCCAGTAATTCCAGGATTTCTTTTTCCCGGTTGGAAAGGCTGCTGAGGTTCATATTTACGGCCAGGTTCCCGGGCTCAGGAGAAGCATTTCTGTGTTGGAAAGCGGCTACTACTTTTCGGGCGATCTGGCTGCTCATCGGGGCGCCTCCATCACGCAATTCAATGATCGCTTCCAGTAATTTCGAGGGGGAGGTTTTCTTCAGTATATAACCGGACGCTCCGGCGCTAAGGGCCTCAAATATTTTTTCATCGTCTTCATATACCGTACACATCATAAAAAGGATCTCCGGGTTGTCTGCCTTTAATTGACGTACACAATCAATCCCATTTTCTCCTTCTCCCAGGTTAATATCCATCAAAACCACATGTGGATGGAGGATCGGGATTTTCTGAATAGCTTCTGCTGCGGAGGTGAAACTGCCTAACAAACGGTGGTCGTCTGACATAAGCACTATTTGCTCCAGCGCTGTCCGGATGTCTTTATTATCGTCAACAATGCAAACCGAAGTAACCATAATGCAAAGATGCCGACTTTTGTTAATACGGAAAATACCACTTTATGGTAGTTCTACAGAAAGGTATGAGGTTTACCAGGGTACGTGAACGATGAATTTTTCCTGGAAGAAGGGTAAGGGGAATAAGGTGCTGATATCCACCAATTCAGGCCGGCAACTGCTTTCAGCGATTTCCTGTGTAAGATCGCCTCCTTTTAAGCAGATCAGTCCGTTGGCCTGCAATTGCCCCGGCTTCACCTCCCTGCTCTTTTTCAGCAGTGGTTTGCCCCATTGCCAAAGGTCTTTCAGTGGGGCAACAGCCCTCGACACCATGATATCAAATTGTCTGTTTCTGATATCTTCCGCCCTTGTGTGCTGGGTGGTAACATTCGATAATTGCAGGGCTTCTTTTACGGCTTCCACCACTTTGATCTTTTTGCCGATACTATCCACTAAGTGAAATTGCACCTCGGGGAAAAAAATAGCCAGGGGGATTCCCGGAAAACCACCTCCGGTACCCAGATCAATTACGCGTGCGCCGGCAGGGAATTCGAAAACGGCTGCAATACTGAGGGAATGCAGTACGTGTTTCTCGTACAGGCTGTCCATGTCTTTACGCGAGATCACATTGATCTTTTCATTCCATTCCTGATAAACAGCCCCCAAAGCAGTTAATTGGCTCAATTGGGTTTCGCTGAATTCAGAGAAATATTGCTGTATCAGTTCCATGTGTTGACCGGTCGTTTCCATAATGCTGGTGCAAAGATGCAATAATAAAGGAACATCCAGAGGTCAAAAAGCCACCACCAGCCAAACAGGTCTTTTTCTCCCAATTGTTTCATTGCGGGATACAGAACAATGGCCTGTGTAACAAACCGGAGTCCAAAAACACCCAACGCCAATTGCCAGTTAAAGAAGAGCAGGCTGCTGATCAGCAGGGGATAAAATAAAAAGAACGATACATTATACATTCCGAGAAGGAATTTGTGGGTTCCCTTATAGTACCGGGCTGTGGAATAATGACGGTTTTTCTGGCGGATCCAGTGACCAAAGGTTTTTTTGGGCTCCGAAAGTGTGATGGCTTCGGGGTCAATAACAATACGGGTATTGGTCTTGGTCGCCACTTTATTTATGAACAGATCGTCGTCGCCACCCGGAATGTGGTTGATGGAAGAGAATCCTTTATTATTAAAGAAGAGTTCTTTTTTGTACGACAGATTTCTACCCACACCCATGTATGGGAAACCTGCGAGGGCGTAAGAAAGGTATTGCAAACCGGAATGAAAGGTTTCGAACCGGATCAGTTTATTTAATAGCCCCGGCCGGTGATGATAAGAGCCGTAACCCAGCACCACTTCAACGCCTTCATCATATCCATCCTGCATTTTTTGTAACCAGAATTCCGAGGCAGGCACACAATCGGCATCGGTAAGTAATACAATTTCGTATTTCGCTTCTTTGATACCAATGGAAAGAGGGTATTTCTTTCCCGGAATGCCCTTTGCTTCCTGTTCCAGATTTACGGCATGCAGGTTCTTAAACGTTTTCTTGAACTCATCCAATAAGAAACGCGTATCATCCTGACTGTTATGATTCACCACGATCACCTCTTTAGTGCTGGGATAGGTTTGTACCAGTAAGCCAGGCAGGTTTTTGGCGAGGTTTCCGGCTTCATCTCGGGCACAAACAATAATACTTACTGGATGTTGCTGCGATTTTGATTTAACCGGTTTTTTGTAAAAAGATAAACGACTGAAAAAGCCCCAGTAAAAAAGTAGCTGTATCAGGCATACGAAACAAAAAGCAATAAAGAGTGCAAGACGCCAGTCAAAAGTTGATAATAACAAATCCATATCCACATCGGTTTAGGGGGCAGCAGTTAGGTTACAAGCGGCGAAAATAAGTTAGAAGAACCGACAATTCGCACCCAAGGATTTCACAACTGTGAATAAATGGCTGTTTAGATGGCGTCTCACTGTTTGCAGCGTATATTTGCCCAATGGCATCGCTTCAATTTGAATTACAACACACTGATAAAGAGTCACGGGCCCGGGCAGGATTGATCACCACCGACCATGGACCCATTCAAACCCCCATTTTTATGCCTGTAGGGACGGTGGGAAGTGTGAAGGCCGTCAGTCAGCAGCAATTGATATCGGAGGTGAAAGCGGAGATCATTTTAGGCAATACCTACCATTTGTATCTACGGCCGGGTTTGGATGTATTGCAACAGGCCGGTGGTTTGCACCGGTTTAATGGATGGAAGCGGCCCATTCTGACAGACAGCGGTGGTTATCAGGTTTTTTCATTGGCAGGTACCCGTAAAATCAAAGAAGAGGGCGTAACGTTTCAAAGTCATATAGATGGTTCCAGGCATCTGTTCTCTCCGGAAAGGGTAATGGATATACAGCGGGTGATCGGGGCAGATATCATAATGGCCTTTGATGAATGTCCGCCCGGTGGAAGCGATTATACATATGCCCGTAAATCAATGGAGCTGACCCATCGTTGGCTCGACCGATGTGTGGCCCAATTCCGTCAAAACAATCCCCTTTACGGATATACGCAAAATCTGTTTCCTATTGTTCAGGGAGGCACTTTTAAGGAATTGCGCAAAGCATCCTGTGATTATATTGCCTCTAAAGAGGCTACCGGAAATGCAATTGGCGGATTAAGTGTTGGAGAGCCGGAGCAGGTGATGTATGAGATATGTGACTGGTGTTGCCAGCACTTACCCGAAAATAAACCCCGTTATCTGATGGGAGTGGGAACCCCGTGGAATATTCTGGAAGCCATCGGCATGGGCGTAGATATGTTCGACTGTGTGATGCCTACCCGAAACGGGCGAAATGCCATGTTATTTACCAGCGAGGGGGTAATCAATATCGACAATAAAAAATGGGAGCAGGACCATAGCCCCATTGATGAAGCGATCGGCTGTGAAATGAGTGCCTACTATAGCAAAGCCTATTTGAGACACTTGATAAAGTCTAAAGAGATTTTAGGGCTAACCATCGCCAGCACTCATAATCTGGCCTTTTATTTATGGCTGGTGAAAGAGGCACGGAAGCAGATCCAGCGGGGAACTTTTCAGTCCTGGAAGAATAGTATGATTCCTCAGTTACAGCAAAGACGCTGATGCTGTTCTCTGATCAATGAACTGAAAGGGCTTTCACATTATGTTCACGTTAGGGAAGGGGCGCTTTGGTCCTTTTCAGTTATTTTTGACGCTTATATGATCAAAAAGATCGATTGGTACATCCTGCGTAAATACATCAGCACCTCCATTTTTATGGTACTGATCTTTTCCGTTATTGCGGTGGTGATCGATGCGAGTGAGAAAACGGACGATTTTGTTAAATCCGGACTTTCTACCTATCAGATCTTCGCTCAATACTACCTCGGATTTGTGCCTTTTATCATTTCGATGATTTTTCCGTTAATGACCTTTATTGCGGTCATTTTTTTCACTTCCAAAATGGCGGGGCGCTCCGAAATTGTGGCCATATTGGCCGGAGGGGTACCCTATAACCGATTTTTGCGTCCCTATTTTATCGGAGCACTCATTTTGGGGGGCAGTTTCTGGGGGGCTACCCAGTATCTGATCCCGAAAGCGAATGTGTTGCGGGGGAATTTCCAGTCTACCTACATTGATTCCAAAAGCTCTTATGAAATTGGTCAGTATTACGGTAAGGGCAGCAATTATTATATCCGCGTAGACAACAATAGCTATGCGGGCCTCCGGAATTATGATACGGGATCGAAGGCGGCTACTTCCGGCTTTTTTATGCAGCGATTGGAAGGGGGCAAGCTGGTTTATAATCTGCGGGCCGAGTATTTGCGCTGGGATACGGCAAAAAAGAGCTGGAAACTGGAAAATGCAGTGGAGCGAAAGATTGACGGGGTGAAGGAGCAAATGACAAAATATCCTACCATGGATATTAAGCTCAATATTAAGCCCGATGCCATACGTCCGGATAAATACCTGAAAGATAAAATGACCACCCCCGAACTTATAGCCTTTATCAGGGAAGAGGAGCGAAGGGGTACAGAAGGGTTGAACGATTACAAAGTGGAACGTTACCGACGGGATGCCACACCGTTTTCCTTATTTATTCTAACCATGATCGGGGCGGTGGTATCGTCTCGGAAAACCAGAGGCGGCAGCGGACTTCATTTAGCTGTAGGAATTGTAACGGCTGCTATTTTTGTGGTGATGGATAAATTCTCCCTGACCTTTTCAACCAAGGGCAATTTGCCTCCATTGCTTGCCGCCTGGACGCCCAATTTTCTATTCACCCTGGTAGCGGTTTATCTATATAAAAAGGCTCCGAAATAAATAGTCTATGTGACTAAACGAACATTCCGGAACTGTTTTTTGTTTTACCTTTAAGCCTCTTAAAAATCATTCTTCGTATATAAATTTTTATAACCTATGGGTATTGTAAAGGACCGGTTCAAGACTAAGGCAGATATCGCGTCGGCTGAAATTAAAAACCTGCTCAAAGAGCATGGAAATAAAGTTATCGGGGAAGTGACACTGTCGCAGGTATATCAGGGCATGCGTGGTATTACGGGTCTGGTAACCGAAACCTCTTTACTGGATGCTCAGGAGGGGATTCGCTTCAGGGGTTATTCCATTCCTGAATTGCAGGCGAAGCTGCCCAAAGCAAAAGACGGAAAAGAACCTTTGCCCGAGGGGTTGTTTTACTTAATGCTCATCGGTGAATTACCTACCTCCGAGGATGTGAATCATGTGACCAACGTTTTGCAGCGACGCAGTCACGTACCCAGTCACGTTTTCGAAGCTATTGATGCACTTCCTGCCTATGCACATCCGATGACCATGTTTGTTACAGGTGTAATGGCCCTTCAAACCGAAGGATTATTCAGCAAGGAATATGCGAAGGGGATCAATAAGAAGGACTACTGGAGTCCGATCTATGATGATGCGATCGATCTGATCGCCCGTTTACCCCGTATAGCGGCTTATGTATACCGTAGAAAGTATAAGAATAACGAACATATTCAACCTAACGGGTTGTTAGACTGGGCAGGTAATCTGGCGCATATGCTGGGTTATGAAGATGAAGGTTTCCGCGAGCTGATGCGATTGTATATGACGATTCATGCCGATCACGAGGGTGGAAACGTTTCAGCACATACCACGCACCTGGTTGGATCTGCCTTAAGTGACCCCTACCTGAGCTATGCGGCCGGTATGAACGGATTGGCCGGACCATTGCATGGATTGGCGAATCAGGAAGTGATCAAATGGATTTTTGAATTGCAGGAAGAATTGAAAACTGATCTGCCCAGCAAAGAACAGATCGCTGAATATGTAAAACAAACCCTGAGTGAGGGTAAAGTAGTGCCGGGTTATGGACATGCTGTATTACGGAAGACCGATCCCCGCTTTACCGCTCAAATGGAGTTTGGTAAAAAGCATATGCCCGAAGATCATTTGCTGCAAACCGTTTGGAATATTTATGAAGTGGTTCCACCAATCCTGCAGTCAATGGGCAAGATCAAAAACCCCTGGCCTAATGTGGATGCTCATAGTGGAGCTTTATTGGTCCATTATGGAATGGTGGAGTACGAATACTATACAGTGTTGTTTGCGGTGAGTCGTGCCCTGGGTGTGATGGCCAGTTTGATTTGGGATCGAGCCTTGAATTTCCCATTGGAGCGTCCGAAGTCGGTAACCACAGATCTGGTGAAATTATGGCTGGAAGGAAAAGACAATATCTGGGGTGACTGATCCCGGTAAAATAGATATGAAAAGGCCCTGTTATGTTAACAGGGCCTTTTTTGGGGATTGCCTTTCCTTTAAGAAGATAGTCTAATCAGCAGGCCTGGGTTTTCACAGGGAAAATCTGTTTAAGGGTGCCAGGTAAGCAATGCTATAGTTGTTTATAAGGCCGGTAATTTTTCCGAAACGGGTTGCTGAAACAGGTTATTGATACATTGCGCCAGTTTCCCGAAATCAAAGGTTTTATCGAGAAAATAATTCACCCCTAACTGGTTGCATATTTTTCTATAGCTATCATCTGATGTATTCGTGAATACAATGGTTTTGATCTGCGGGAATTGCTTTCTGATGGTGCGGAGAAGGTCTATGCCGGATCCGTCGCGCAAGCTCAATTCAAGGATGATAATATCGGGCACTTTTTTGTAAAGAGCGTTGAGCGCGTCTCCGCACGAATTTACAAAGCTATTGATGGCCTCAGGGATTTCTTCATTGATCCATTCGTTCAGGGTCTGCTGAACAGCCTTGGAGTCTTCGACGAAAAGAAGATTGATGGTGTTGGTTTTTTGTTCCAGTATTCTATTCATCAGGATAAGTTTTTCAATATTTTTTGTCTTTTCCTTTATGGGAAGCTGTTATAGTATTTTATGTTCAATTGCGTAACGGATGATCTCAGCAGCGGTTTTCATACGCATTTTTTCCAGAATCCGTGCCCGGTAGGTTCGTACGGTAGAACTGTTGATGTCGATTGCGTTGGCTATGTCGGTGATCGAATAGCCCATTGCAATTAATTTAAAAACCTCGAATTCACGGTCGGAGAGCATGGAGTGGTGCGGCATTACATCAAAGTCGTTGAGCAGATTACTCAACTGTTCTGCTACCACAGGGGTGATGTATTTTTTACCTTGCAGTAAGGCATTCACGGCTTTCAGCAATTCCCCTTCGGCAAAGGCTTTGGTTAGATATCCATGGGCTCCCGATTTCAAAGCGCGGGTGGCATAAAGTTCTTCGGCGTGCACACTTAAGATCAATACAGGTATTTGCGGGAAATCCTTTCGAAGGATCTTCAATGCTTCCAATCCCGAAACTACAGGCATTGTAATATCTGAAATAACCAGGTCGTAAGAACCTTGTGCTACGCTGTTTAATAATTCCTGTCCGTCGGCAACTTCTGTAATTTCGCAATCGGGGTAAGCATCCTGAAGAATCTGCCGCAGCCCTTTTCTGATGATATCATGGTCATCGGCAATGAGTACTTTCATACAGGTCTAATTAATCGTTGAACATGAATAATGGCTGTTTTAAACAGATATTGAATAGCCAAAATTACAATCCGACTAAGTGAAAATAAGTAGACCCCGCTGTAGTAAATGTGTAGCGATACAGCTACAATAATAAATTGTGCAAACTTTGAGGTAGGAAATTTCCTTAAATAAGCTTATTCTCTAAAGCGTAACGGGTGAGTTCTGCATTCGATTTCATTTTCATTTTCTCCAGTATTCTCGCCCTGTAGGTACTTACTGTGGTACTGCTGAGGGAGAGGGTATCGGCAATATCTGAAACAGATTTACCGCCCGCAAGCATTTTCAGTACATCGAATTCGCGGTCGGAGAGAAGTTCGTGAAGGGCTTTATCGTTATTGTTGTCGATAGAGTCTGCCATTTGTTCCGCTACTTTTGCGGAAATGTATTTTTTCCCATTGAGCACTTTGCGCATGGCATTGATGAGTTCATCCTGGGCAGTGTCTTTATTGATATAACCGGAGGCGCCTGCTTTCAATACACGTATTGCATATTGATCTTCCGGGTGCATACTTAATACCAGTACAGGAAGTTTAGGTAAACTTTCTCTGATTTGTCTCAGGGCATCCAGGCCGCTTCTGCCGGGCATGGACAGGTCGGTAATAACCACATCCCAGTTGTCGAGAAATGTTTTTTTAACCAGTTCTTCCGCATCAGAAGCTTCACTTATTTCGCAAAAGGGATATTCTTCGAGTAGAATCTGTCGAAGTCCTTTTCTTACAATAGCGTGATCGTCTGCAATAAGTACTTTCATAGTTGGATACAAAGTTAGTTGAATTAAATCATAAACGTATCTGTACTGTTACAGTTGTTCCTTTTCCGGGGTAGCTGTTTATTTTGTATAAACCATTGATACGTTCCGCCCGTTCCCGCATGCCCATGATTCCGAGACTATTGTTCATATCGAGGGCTCCCAATTCAAAACCAAGTCCATTATCCTGAATGGTCAATACCAGCAAATTATCCTCGTCTTTCAATAGACTGCAGTCAATGGCAGTGGCTTTGGAATGGCGGATGCAATTGAGCATGGATTCCTGAAAAATCCGGAATATCCCGATAGAGATGGCAGAAGGTATTTCTTTATCGGAAATATTGGTAAAGAAATGTACCGGGATGCCGCTTTTTTCTTCGAAATCGCGGCTTTGCCATTCCAGTGCGGGCACCAGTCCCAGATCGTCCAGGATACCCGGGCGGAGTTTTGCTGCCAGTTGACGAATTATATGAATGGTGCCATCCAGGATCTTCAGGGTGTTTTCCAGTTTTTCCATGGCTGGGTCCTCCCGTGGCATTTTTTTGGCGATCCAGGCGATGTCCATTTTCATAACAGACATCCGCTGGCCCAATTCCTCATGAATTTCTTTGGAAATATTCAGGCGTTCTTCTTCCCGTATATTCTGGAGCCGGTCGGCCAACTGCTTCAATTGTTTGTTGTTTTCTTCCACTTGTTTGGTCAGGCGTTTTTGTTCGGTTATATCACGACTGATGCCTAATAAAAGCGGGGCTGACTTTCCATTGGGATCGATCAGCGGAATTTTGGAAGTGAGCAGGTAGCGTATTTCCCCATTTGGCTGAGGCATTTCTTCTTCCATATTGAAAATGGCCCGGCCGGTTTCGAGAACTTTTTTATCAACACTTAACAATGTTTCGGCGAATGGATCTTTTAAGAGTTCCTGTATGGTTTTGCCAATGGTTTGGGCTTCGCTGGTGAAGCCAAGTAAATTTATTCTGGCTTTATTGTTTATTCTATACCGGAGGTCTTCATCTTTAACGAAAATATAATCGGGGATATTATCGATTAGTGTGCGGAGTAAATTGCGTTCCTGTTCCAGTAAGGCTTCTGCTTTTTTGAGGTCATTAATATTAAGCATGCTTCCCAACATGCGAATGGGGGCCCCGTCCTCATCACGAATAATAAAGGTTCGGTCGTAAATGTGTTGGTAGCCGTTCGCTTCTGTTAAGAAACGGTATTCTTTGGTCCAGGAGTTCCGGTGCGAATAAAGGACCTCATTAAATTCATTGACTACTTCATTTCTTTCATCGGGATGGATTCTTTTTTCCCATTCTTTATTGTCGGGTACCGGGTCGGCCATCGTTAATCCATATAATTGCTGGTGCATGGCATTGGCCCAGGTAATATTGCTTTTATAATTCCACTCCCAGATCGCATCATTGGTGGCCCTGGCGATCAATCGGAATCTTTCGTTTGAAATAAGGATGTCCTCCAGCGTCTTCTTTTGTTCAGTGATGTCGCGCAGATAAATAGAAAGTCCTTCCTGTGAGGGGTAGAAAAAGATCTCAAACCAGGATTGGGTAGATTCAATGAACTGCTCCGCTTTACTTGTTTCCTGAGATTGTATAGCCTGATGCGCCTGGGTAACAAGCGGGAAATAATCGGAGTGGCTTAAGGCTTTTTCCAGAGATGTGCCCAGAATCTGGGGGCTGTTTAGCTTCAGTAGTTGCGCCGCTTTTTTGTTTAAATAATTCAATTTTCCGGTCGAATCAATAGAAACAAACGCATCGCTCACCCGTTCAAATACATCCTTGATTTCATTTGTTTTTTCTCTTACCTGGGTTTCCAGTTCTGCATTAAAACTTTTGATCTTCTCCTCCCAGTTCTTTCTTTCCGTAATATTACGATGAGCGATTACATATCCGGTAGGGGCTCCTTTCTCGTCGCGGAGTACTGCCAGAGATGATAGGATCATTAACGGGGTTTTGTTTTTATGATGCACCCCATATTCGCCCTGGTAATTACCTTTTTTATTCAGCTCAATGGTAACTGCTTCAATTTCCTCCTTTGTCAGGCGCATTTGAAGTAGGTTATGCGAGGAATTCCCAATCGCTTCTTCTGCGCTAAATCCATACATAGCTTCGGCGCCTTTATTCCAACTTCTGATTATATAATTCGTGTCAGTAGAATACATCGCATCTGAGGTTTGATTCACCAATGATCCCAGATAGGTTAGTTCCCTTTCCACATCAAAATTGTGAACGAGATTTCTACGTACATAAAAAAAAGCAGCAACAAAGAAAAGAATAAATATCAGGGCAAAACCAGTGAATAGTATGGTTGTTTTTTGAGCCGACTCCTGTCGGGCCGCATTGGCTTTATTGAGAATCAACCTGTCTTCATTCTCCATTTTTTCTATCAGAAAGCGGATCCTGTCCATCATGGCTTTGGCATGTCTGATCAAAGGCAGATGGGAGGAAGAGTCGTCGCTGTTCAAGGATTTATCATTGATGAGGTGGTTGGCTATGTTTATTTCGGAACGCAGATCGAAAATCAATTCGGAAACGTCTTCCCTTCGTCCGGAAACAGAGGAGGGGATATGCTTCAGTACCGATGTGTCGGTTTTTACCTGCAATGTAGCCCTGTCGAAGGGGGCGAGGAATACGGGATCTTTGCTCAATAGAAACCCGCGGAATCCGGTTTCAATATCCTGGCTGGCATCAAAAATATTTTCTAATGTTCGAAGGGAGCGAAGAGTTTCGGTGACCTCTTTGGTTTCCTTGGTAGAAAATTTAAGGTTGGAATAAGTGATGTATACGAAAAAAAGTATGCCGGTGAGGGCAGCCAGGAAAATATATAGAGCGAGCTGATAAACTTTTGTTTTCATGAAATTCGAGTCCTGTTTTGTGCCACTCATTTAATTAAAGGTACAGATTTGCCAAGTTTTGAGAGGCTCCGGTTTCCGGACACAAAATTCGGTCATACAGGCTTCGAAAAAAGAGAGTTTACTCAATTTGTTTTGTGTAATATTTCCCTATATTTGCCGACCCAAAACGGGCGTTATGCTGTTTTGGGGAGTTTTGGGGAATTAGCTCAGTTGGCTAGAGCGCTTGCATGGCATGCAAGAGGTCACCGGTTCGACTCCGGTATTCTCCACCAACACCACTCCGCTATCCAAGCGGAGTTTTTTTATGCCCTTTACAGTCTATATCATTTATTCTCCGAGCCTCGATCAGTATTATATCGGTCAAACGGCTGATGTAGAAGATCGCTTGTATCGTCACCGGAATGGGGGTAGTAAATTCACTCAAAAGGCTCGTGATTGGGAATTAAAATACACGGAATCCTTTGGCACAAGATCTGAAGCTATGAGGCGCGAGAAGAGCTTGAAATCAA